>DATIFP010000127.1:0-23774 GCA_035455165.1 Blastocatellia bacterium | reverse complement strand
TGGGGCGCCCACGGTGGGCCGCCCCTACAAGCGATATCGAGGAATGTGAATGCCGGAGAGCCGCATCGTTATCGCCGGCGGAGGGTTCGCGGGCCTGTATACTGCGCTCGAACTCCAAAAGCTGTTCAAACGGGACGAGCGGGTATCGATCACACTGCTCAACGACGAGAACTTCTTCCTGTTCACTCCGATGCTGCCCGAGACCGGAGCCGGAAGCATCGGCACCCGCCACATAGTCAGTCCTCTGAGGAAGCTGCTTCGCCGGGTTCGCTTTGCGGAGGTGGCCATTGAGAGGATAGATCTGAGCTCGCGAGTCGTGTTTGCGCGTCACAGCCTGACCGGCGGCGCGCGCGAGTTCCCCTACGATCATCTGGTGTTGACGCTTGGCGGCGTTACTAATTACTTCAACATCCAAGGCGCGGCTGAGCATTCTCTTCCGTTCAAGACGCTCGGCGATGCGATCTACGTGCGCAATCACACAATAGACAAGCTCGAAGAAGCCGCGGTCGAACCGGAACGTGCGAGCGAGCTCTTGACTTTCGCAATCGTGGGCGGCGGGTTGACGGGCGTTGAAGTATCCGGAGCGCTGAACGACTTCGTTCGCGAAGCGGCGAAATTCTATCCCGAGATCAAGCGAGATCAGATTCGAGTGATGCTGGTCGAACTCGGTCCGCGTCTGATGCCTGAGATGAAAGAAGAGCTGGCGGCATTTGCCGAGCGAGTACTCATCGCGCGAGGCGTCGACGTGCGCACCAACACCGCGGTGACCAAGGTTGAGACAACCGCGTTCGAGCTTTCAACCGGCGAGCGGATCTCAACCGGAACGTTGATATGGGCGGCGGGTGTAACCCCTAATCCGCTGATTGCCGGCCTCGAATTGCCGAAGGAGCGCGGCCGCGTTCGAGTGAACGAGTTCCTTGAAGTCGAAGGCGTGACGGGTATCTGGGCTGCCGGCGATAGCGCCTTCATTCTGGACGCCGCCACGGGCAAGCCTTATCCGCCGACCGCTCAAAATGCGATCCGCGAAGGCAAACGGCTCGCCCGGAACATCGCCGCGGGATTAGGCGTCGGCACCCGGCGGCCTTTCGCGTATCGAACGCTGGGACAGATGGCTATCGTCGGCGAGCGCACCGGCGTCGCGGATGTAATGGGCTTTCAGTTCTCGGGTTTTGTAGCCTGGTTCCTGTGGCGGACCTATTACTTGTTGCGGGTCCCGCTGTTGGAAAAGCGGCTGAGGGTGATGATGGATTGGACGCTGGATCTGTTCTTCGCGCGCGACATCGTACAGCTTCCGGTTTCTCGGGAACGCCGGCTCGTGTCGCGGGGGCGTTGACGCAAGTGGGTTCGCAATCAAGTAGATGGCAACCCCGAAGGGGTTGGGTCTCACAGCCCAGGGTTGCCGTACTCGGCTACCATGGGTGACCGCGGTGCGCCCAGACCGGTTCATAGTCGATGCCAACCCCGAAGGGGTTGTGTCCTTCGATAGCAGTTACGCAAGGATACCCCTTGTGCTCAAAATCCTTTGACGTGAGCCGCAACCCCGACCTTACTTACTGCTCAGCATCATTCAACGCGCCTTCATCGAGTCGATACGATGAATTGACAGGTCGCCCGCCCCGCCGTAGGCTCTGTTCATATATGAAAGGAAACAGATTCTGGCCTGGCTTTCGTGCTGCGAGCACGGCTGCAGTCATTGGCTGCGTTCTAGCCATGACCGCTCAGGCGCAGACGGATGAGCGGAGCTTGACTGTAAAGCCCTCGGAGAAGATCGCTGCGCTGCCGGGGTCCGAGAAGCGCTGGGCGCTTATCATAGGTATCGACGCGTACGAAGATCCCCAGATAAACAGGCTTCAAGCGGCATCCAATGATGCAAAGGAACTTGCATCCGCTCTCATTTCCCATGGCGGGTTCCCCCGAGACCAGGTGACCACTTTGGCCTCCGATGGGCCGCCGCGGAATCGGCCCACACGAGGGAACATCCTCCGCAAGTTGTCGAATCTCCAGGGCGTGGTTCCGGCTGACGGGTTACTTGTCGTGGCATTCTCGGGCCATGGAATCGAGCGCGGCGGCCGCGCCTACCTTTTGCCGACTGACGCCCAAATGAGCGAGAACCTGAAGTTGCTTGAAGAGACTGCAATAGAAGTGGACGTAATAAAGAAATGGATCCGACAGACCGGCGTAGGACAAGTAGTGATGATTATCGATGCGTGCCGCAACGACCCAGTAGCGGGGCGCGGCGATGGAGAGAACGTGTTGACCGAAGCGTATGCCCGCGGATTCAGCTTCGACCTGCGGAACAAGGAGGTGAGCGCGTTCGCCACTTTGTATGCGACCGATATCGGCCACCGGGCCTATGAAAACAGCGATAGGAAACTGGGATATTTTACCTCCGCACTGATTGAAGGTTTGAAGGGCGGCGCCGCAAATGAGAACGGGGAAGTTACGCTGGGGCGCCTTGTCAGCTATCTGGAAGAGATGGTGCCGAAGCAAATCTCTCGGGACCTGGGGAAGGACAAAAAACAGCGCCCTTTTGCGGTGATCGAAGGCTACAAGGCTGACGAGTTGGTGATTGCGCTCGCGCCGCTCAAAGTTGCTTCTAGCGTCGCTACTCCCGCCGCGGACCAGATGAAAGTCAGAGCGGCCAGCGCCGACCCGACCAAATTGCTGAGCTCAGTTCGAACCATCGTTATCTCGTCCAGTACGAGATATCTCAAGCCCTCTCAGCTCGAAAATGAGATCCGCAAAAGGCCCGAGTTTAAGACCTTGGGGCTGAGAATCGTTAGCGACAAGAAATTCGCGGACGTTGAGATTCGGCTCGACCGCACCTCGCCCATAAGCTTCTTCTACACTTTTTCCGTCTTCAACCTCGAGACGGGCATCCTGGTCACGAGCGGCAAATTCCTGAAGTGGGACGGCCACAGCGCCGCCACCGTAATGGCCGCCGAGATCCTCAAACAAATACAGGCGTCGCGGGCGCCGGCCGCGCCTCAGATCAAGAAGTAAAGCGGCACAATGCGCTAATAGAATCCAGGCACATCCTAGTTCGAATGACTGGCCAACACCGACAAGACGTACGCGCCGGGGTCGAGGTGAATATCATCTTGAAGGAGGATCAAGCCTCCGGCAAACTGACGCGCGGTGTAGTCAAAGAGGTCCTCACTAGATCTTCCTTTCATCCGCACGGGATCAAAGTACGATTGGCAAGCGGAGAAGTTGGGAGGGTGCAAGCAGTGTTTGACCGCGCCGATGGAGAATAATCGCCAACTTCGAATTCTGAGCGACTAGATCAAGCCAAAGCCCCACGACGATTCGTGAATCATGGATTTGAATAGTCATCCCATCTGGTGAGACGCGAATCAAGCCAAAGCGCCGCCGCGATTCGTGAAGGACGGGATTGCAAGATGGGCGGCGCACTCCACAGGAGAAGCACCCTGCGAAGCGGTCTCTTTCTTATTTCCATCCGCGCCGTGTAGAATAACGCTTCATTTATGCCGATTGCTACCAAGCCCTTCAAGGTCGGAAATATCACTGTCGGTGGCGGAAGACTGTTCCTGATCGCCGGCCCTTGTCTCGTTGAAAGCGAATCTCACGCGCTGAAGATGGCTCATGCGATTCGCGAGATAACCGATCGCCTCGGCATCCCGTACATCTTCAAAGCGTCGTACGACAAGGCCAATCGCACCTCAATCAACTCCGAACGCGGTATCGGAACAGAAACCGCGCTGCGAATACTCGGGCGCGTGCGCGACGAAGCCGGCGTCGCCGTCCTGACCGACGTTCACGAGCCTGCTCAAGTGCGCTCGGCGGCTGAAGTGGCCGACGTTTTGCAGATTCCGGCGTTCCTTTCGCGGCAGACCGACTTGATCGTCGAGGCCGCCCGGTCGGGCCGCGCGGTCAACATCAAGAAAGGCCAGTTCATCGCGCCGCACGACATGAAGCACGCGGTGGAGAAGGCGACCTCGCAAGGCAACGAGCGAGTGATCATCACCGAACGCGGCACCAGCTTCGGGTACAACAACCTGGTCGTGGATTTTCGAAGCTTGCCGGTGATGCGGAGCTTCGGTTATCCCGTAGTGTTCGATGTGACTCACAGCATTCAGCGGCCGGGTGGACTGGGGGCTGCAAGCGGCGGCGATTCCGAGTTCATTGAGTTTCTGGCGCGGGCGGGCGTGGCTTGCGGCGTGGACGGCGTGTTCATGGAAGTGCACGACAATCCGGCTGGCGCGCTCTCGGACGGGCCGAACAACCTGGCGCTTGACAGGCTCGAGCCGTTGCTGGAAAAGCTGAAAGCGATCGACGAGCTCGTGCGTGACGCATCAACTTGATCCCGTGGCGCGAGCCGAAGCGGGCTCGCGAGAGACTACTCAAAGGTCGTTGTCCTGATGCTCAAGAAATCCGTTTCTGCTCTTTTCATCACCGCGGTTTTTGCGATCAGCGCGGCGGCGCAGGAAGTCGAGGTGGATCGCTACAACATCACCGCTCGCATCGACACCGCCGCGAGCGCGGTCGATGTGCGAGCGGCACTCAGCATCTCAAACCTCAGCCAATCGCCAAAGCCGAAGCTCTTTCTGCGGCTCACCAAGCTTGCGAAGGTGAGCTCCGCAACCGTCAACGGCGCTTCCGCAACCGTCGATACTGTCGACGATCGGCGCGTCAACACTCTCAGCCAGATAACGATCACCCCTTCAACTCCGATCGAAGGCGGGGCCAAGGCGACGGTCGAATTGAGCTACAGAATCGAAGCTCCCGAATCTACGCCGCTGCTGCACATCTATCCCGGCGAGGTCTTGCTCACGGCCCAGTCGGTGTGGGTCCCGATGCCTTCAACGATGTTCACTCTATATGGCGCGACCACGGCGCCGTTCACGCTGACATTGAGTGCCGCGTCGCCGGCAGCCAACTTCCGGGCGCTTTCGGGCGGCGCGCTCAAGGGCGAGGCAGGCCAGAACTCGACTTTTGAACAACAGCTCAATTCTCTACCGATGGTCGTAGCCGGGAGCTTCGATCAGCCAATCAGCTCGGAACGCGGCGGCGTCAGGGTCGAGATTCTCGTGCAGCCCGGGATCAACGTCGCGTCAAACGATGCCAGGCCGGCGGACCCGCGCGCGATTCCGTCGCAGCTCGGCGAAGAAGCGGGTCGTGTCATTGATTTTCTCACGCGTACGCTTGGTCCTCCGCCGCCGGGGACGACCTTCCGAATAGTATCCTCGGTTCGCGCGGGGAATCTCGTCGAGCCCGGACTGCTGGTGTTGAACGAGCAGACATTCCGTCGCGACACGCTCAGCGCCGGAGTGATCGAAGTGCTTGCGGATGCGCTCGCTCGAATATGGCTCGAGGGGCGTGTGCGTTTGCGCGGGCAGGAGGCGCGCTCGACTCAAGAGAGCCGAACCCCGGTGAGGCCTCGCAGCGCAGCCTTTATGAGCGACTCACTTCCGCGTTATCTTGCCGCGCTCTATTTCGAAGATCGCTTCGCCAAAGACGCTGCGCGCGATCTTTTTACGCGAATGCGGTGGAGTTACACGCCGGTGGCGCAGTCAGGCCGCGACGCGGAGCTCGGGCTTCAGACACCGCTGTTGCCAAATTACAGTGCGGCGATCTTCAGCAAGGGACCTCTGGTGTTGAGATTGCTTGCCGAGACGGCGGGACGCGACAAGCTAATCTCAACGATCAAGACCGTCTTCGCAGGACCGCAAACCCGCTTCGTCACCACTGACGACCTGCGTTCAGCGCTGACAAAAGGAACGTCGCCGGAAGTAGAAAGAATCTTTCAGCAATGGATCGACTCGATCGTTGAGCCTGACATTATCGTCGGCGCGCCGCTGCCCTCCGACAAGCCGGGCGTCCAGCGAATCAATCTCCGCAACCTCGGTACCGGGGACGTCAACGTCACAGTTGTAGCCGTCACCGCTTCGGGAAAACAGGTGACCGGATCTGTGCTGGTTCCCTCTGAGAACCTGGCGACTGCCGAAATCGCGACCGCCGAGAAGATCACCACGGTCGAGGTGGACCCCGAGAAATTGATCATCCAGAGCAGCTATGACAACGATGCCCGGGATGCCGAATCCAAGACGACGAGGACCTCGCCTCAGACTCTGTTGAACGAGAGCATCGGTGCGTTCAATAAGGCGCAATATCCGGAAGCAGAGGCCAAGCTCCGCGAAGCCGTTCGCGCCGATCCGCGCACCGCAATACTGCACAGTTGGCTGGCCCGCGCACTGGCGGCGCAGAAGAAGTTCGATGAGGCTGCCGCAGAGGCGAATGCTGCAATCAAGGTGAATCCGCCGGTGGGTTCGGCGCTCGCGTGGGCCCGCATAACGTTGGGCCAGGTCGCGCTGGCTCGAAATCAGGCCGCGGAGGCCGCGCGGCAATTCCGCGCGGCAGTAGTCGAAGCCGATGAAGCCGCCGCGCAAGTCGCCGCGCACGAGGCCGTGATTCAAGCGGAACGCGCGTCGGGCGGCGCCCCCCAGATCGAAGAGTCGATTCGCGGCTATATCGCTGCGCTCGATGCCGCCATCAAACAGCCGTCATCGGACAAGCTGTTCACGCTTGTGATCCGAAACAATCTCAAGCGGTTTGTGCAAGGCCTGACAGTTTCGAGACCCGCGTCCTGGGCTACCGAGATCCTGCGCGCGGATCCGATTGACTCGGGTCGCGTGGCGCTTGATGTGGGGCTCAAGGTGAGGACCGAAGGCAAGGATCAGGCCGGCACCGCGGTGTTCGTTTTGGCCCGCATCGGAAACACGTGGCAGCTCGAGGACGTACCACCCGCGCTCTTCAATGTTAAGTGATTTGGAGTGCGCCGCCAATCGGCGGCGCTTTGGCTAATACGGAGATGCACTCCGCTGGAAATGCCAGAGCGCAATGACGAACGGCGACTCGGGTCCGGCACGCTCCGTCTGAGCCACTGATTTCGGGCACAAAGCCAAAGCGCCGCCAGGTGCGAGGCTCCTGGGTCACTCAACTCCGGCGGCGCACTCAAAGATGAAACGAAACGCCACCGCAATCCTCTTGATCGCTGGTTTGTTCCTCATCGTGGTTGCGCTCAATTTCGTCTTCTTCGTCGACCGAAGCGCAACCGAAGAGGACGAGCGTTCCGGCGATCGGTCATCTTATCGTTCGACTCCATACGGCACGCTTGCGTTCTATACCTTACTCGATGAGAGCCGCTACCCGGTCGCGCGATTCGAGAGGCCGTTTACTGAGTTGAAAGATCACGAGCCCGGGACCCTTCTGGTCATTTCTTTGCCGGCCACTCGCAACCCCGATGAGGAGGAGTTCGCCGCAGTGAGCAAATGGGTCGAAGCTGGTGGGCTGCTCATCATCATCGACCGAGAGATCGACGTTGCCGTGGGCGATGCAAATATCCATACGGAGCCGGCTGAATCAAGATCGCCTTTACGCGCTCTCCAGCCGACGACGTTTACGCGGGATGTTGAGAGGGTTGCGCTCTCCGAGTATGCGACGCGGGTGAGAGTAGACAGTCGCTCGGCCACTTATCACTATGGAGACGATCAGGCAGCGGTCCTCGCCGACGCAGCGGTGGGGAAAGGCCGCGTCGTGCTGCTGACCGATCCGCACATCGTTGCAAACAACGGCATTGCCGAAGCCGACAACGTCATTCTCGCGCTCAATCTGCTCGTCGAACGACCTGCGGGAAAGATCGCGTTCGATGAGTTTCATCACGGTTACGGCTCGTCGACGACGAGTGGGGGCTTGATGGCATACTTTCGAGGCACACCGGTTCCCTGGATGATGGCGCAAGCCGGGTTGATCGTCGTTCTGATCGTCTACAGCTACGGCCGCAGGTTCGGGCGCCCGCTCCCGCTGAGGCGGGAACGACGAACTACAAATTTGGAGTTTGTTTCGTCGATGGCAAATATCACCAGGCTCGCCGAGGCGACCGATCTTGCGATTGAGAACATCTATTCCGAGTTCCGCAAACGGCTGTGCCGCTTCAGCGGCGTCCCGCCGAAAACCGGGAACGAGAAGCTGGCGGCCGCGGCCGTTCGCAGGGCCAGGCTCGACGAGCGGGAGCTTTCGGAGCTGCTCGCGCGATGTGAACAAGCGGCGCGGGGCGATCACATCAGCGACGGTGAATTGCTCAGGCTGGTGACGCGGATTCGTGGGATTGAATCGCAGCTCGGTTTGTGATTTCGCTTTCGCGGGGTGCGCCCCGGGTGAACAGAAAAGCATCCAACAAGGAGAGACACGGAATGAGAACCCGATTGACGTGCATTGCACTAGTCTCGTCGCTTTTTGTCTTGCTGCCCACGACAAACGCCCAGGGCCGGAAACTAAAAATCTACATTTCCGCCGATATGGAAGGCGTGGTCGGAGCCGTCACCGGAGACCAGCTCGGGCCTCAAGGCTTCGAGTACAACCGCTTTCGCGAGTTCATGACCGAGGAGGTGAAAGCCGCCACGGAAGCCGCTTTTGAGGCAGGCGCCACTGAAGTCGTCATCAGCGACTCACACGGCAACGGCGAGAACCTTCTGATTGAAAAGCTGCCGAAGAACGTGACCATTGTTCGCTCGTGGCCTCGGCCGCTGATGATGATGGAAGGAATCGACGAGACTTTCGACGGCGCGGTCTTCATCGGCTATCACTCGAGCACTACGAACATGACAGGCGTGCGTGCTCACACGATCTCGAGCGCGCGGCTGGCGGATATAAGACTAAATGGCACCTCGATGCCCGAGGCCGGAATCAACGCCGCCATCGCCGGACACTTCGGTGTTCCGATCATAATGATCTCGGGTGACGATGCGATTGTAAAAGAAGCGACCGGCCTGCTCGGCAACATCGAAGGCGCGGTGGTGAAATGGGCGATCAGCTTCCACGCTGCGAAGACGCTGACGCCCGAGACGGCTTATGCGCTGATCCGCGAGAAGACCAAACGAGCGATCGCGCGTATCAAAGAGTTCAAACCCTACAAGCTTAAGACGCCGGTCACGCTCGACGTTCGCTTCAAGGCTTATCGTCCGTCGGAGTTGCTGGCTTATCTGCCGATCGTCCAACGCACCGACTCGCACAGCATACGCTTCATCGGGAAAGACGTGATCGAGGTGTCGAAGTTTCTCGAGTTCATCACCAACTACGAACCCTCGCTCGAGCCGTGATCTTTGGACTGCGCCGCCAGGCTTAGACATGTCGGATTCGGTGCCTTCGGCGGCGCTTTGGCTTGTGTACGCCTCTAGCGATTCGAATGGTGACGAGATTCCTCTGGACGGCGGCGCACTCGACAACCACCTTGCGCGAGCCTGGCTTCTATTTGTGATAAACTGATAAGCCGAACCCAGGATTCAGCGATCGAGCGCACAACCATGACCGCGCTTAAACAAACTTTGCTGTTCGCTGCGCTGATGCTCGTTGTAACCAACGCGCGGGCCGATGTCCTCGAACTCAAGATCGACGATCAAATCACTCCCGCAAGCGCCGAAGTCATCACGTCCGCGATCACGCGAGCTGAACGCGAAGGCGCTTCCTGCCTGATCATCACTCTCAACACGCCGGGCGGGCTCGATACATCGATGCGCGAGATCATCTCGCGTATGGACAGCTCTCGAGTTCCCATTGTCGTTTATGTCGCGCCCAGCGGCGCGCGAGCCGCATCCGCCGGGTTCATCATACTGATCGCCGCGGACGTAGCCGCAATGTCGCCGGGAACCGCTACGGGCGCGGCTCACCCGGTGCTCGCGGATGGTCGCGAGATGGACAAGACCATGTCCGAGAAGATCGTCAACGACGCGGCCGCCTTTCTCAGAAGCCACGCCGAGAAACGCGGACGCGATCCTCAGATCGCCGAATCGGCGATTCGCGAGAGCAAATCCTTCACCGAACGCGAGGCGCTGGACAAGCACCTGATCGAGATCGTCGCGCGAGACGAACAGGATCTGCTCGCGCAGTTGGACGGACGAACGATAACGCGCGTCGATGGAAGCCAATCTGTTCTTCACCTCGGCGATGAGAAGCTCGTCACGATCACGCCGACCATCAGACAAAGATTGTTGATGGCGCTCGCCGATCCACGCATCGCGTTTGTTCTTTTTGCGATCGGAGCGCTGTGCGTCTATTTCGAGTTTCAACATCCGGGCGCGATCGTGCCCGGAGTCGCCGGCATGATTTCGGTGGTGCTCGCGCTGTACGGGTTTCACATGCTGCCGATTAGTCTAACCGGAGTGACTTTGATTTTAGTCGCGATTGGGTTGTTTGTGCTGGAGGCAAAAGTCGGAGGATTCGGTGTGCTGGGGCTGGGCGGGATAGTGGCCGCGGTCGTCGGCTCTCTGATATTGATCGATGTACCGAATCCCGAGATGCGTCTCCCGCTAAAGCTTGTGCTCGCGGTGGTGATTCCGTTTGGTCTGATAATGACTCTCATGCTGAGACTGGCGATTCGGGCTCGACGATCGAAAGTGACCACCGGAACGTCGGGAATGATCGGGTTAATGGGAAGAGCGCAAACTGCGCTTACTCCGGAGGGAACGGTGTTCGTCCGAGGAGAATTGTGGCGCGCTCGATCGGCGATGAACGTCCCACTCGGCGAAAACGTGCGAGTGACCGGCGTCGAGGGATTGACGCTCGATGTTGAGGCAGAGAAGGATGAAGCGGTCGTTCCGAAGGGAGCTTCGGCAGTCGACGAATAGGCAGGCTATGGAGTGCGCGGCCCTCGACGAACACACAATCGGAGAGTTTCCTGGCCGCGCTTTGGCTTGAGTGCCGCCCTTGAAGCAATCGGTCTCACCTCGCGTGATCAAAGCCAAAGCGCCGCCAGCAAGGCCGACCGAGCGCGAGGTTACGAACGGCGGCGCACTCCATATTCCGCCTTTCGCGCGAAGCAGCGAGCAACTAGAATAGGAGTCCGACATGCCAGAGCTATTCACGTTTCCAATCATCGCCGTAGCGATACTCGTGCTCTACATCCTGAGCGTCATCAATATTCTGCCCGAGTACGAGCGCGGGGTGATCTTTCGCCTCGGACGGTTGCTCCCCCAGCCAAAGGGGCCGGGAATCATCCTGGTCTTCCGCCCGATCGATCGCATCGTGCGCATAAGCCTGCGCACGGTCGCGATGGAGGTTCCCACTCAAGACGTCATCACTCGCGACAACGTGACGGTTTCGGTGAACGCGGTGGTCTACTTTCGCGTGATCGATCCGCAGTTGGCGGTGGTCGAGGTCGAGAACTTCCTGTACGCGACTTCGCAGCTCGCGCAGACGACTCTGCGTTCGGTGCTAGGTGAAGCCGAACTTGACGATCTGCTGGCCGAACGTGAAAAGTTGAACGCGAGATTGCAGGAGATACTCGACAAGCACACCGGCCCGTGGGGAATCAAGGTTGCGCTGGTTGAAATAAAGACCGTCGATCTGCCGCAGGAGATGCGCCGCGCGATGTCCAGACAGGCGGAAGCGGAGCGCGAGAAGCGAGCAAAGATCATCCACGCCGAAGGCGAGTATCAAGCGTCAGAGAGATTGCTCGCGGCGGCACAAGTGATCGCGGTCGAACCAGTTGCCGTGCAGTTGCGCTACCTGCAAACATTGACCGAAATCGGCGTCGAGCAGAACACGACGGTCGTGTTTCCCATTCCCCTGGAGATGATCAATGCTTTCGCGAGCTGGAAAACGAGCAAGGAAGGGTAGAGCGAAGTCTCTAGTCTCTCGTTTCTATTTCCGCATGCGGTCATCTCGGAAAAGCCAGAAGCGAGCAACTAGAAACTAGAAACCAGCTATTAAACATGACCAACAAGCAAGTCGTCGCAATTTTCATCATCGGAATCGCGCTGCTTTTGGGCGCATTCTGGGCGGGGCTCTACGTGGTCAGGCAAGACACAGCCGCAAACGCGAATCAAGGCAACGCCGCCAATCAGAACTCGCAGAATCAAGCCTCCCAGCCTGCAACGAGACCTCCACCGGCGACCCCGACTCCGCAGCCGCCGCCAGCTTCGAGCGACGCGCGCTACGTGGTGCAGGTTGGAGCGTCATTCGGCACTGCTGAAAAAGCTAATGAGCTGACAGCACAACTCAAGAAGAAGTATGCGAGCGCTTACACCCAGGGCCCGACCAGTTCCGACACGCTGTATCGAGTACGTATCGGCCCCTACAGCAGCCGGGAGGATGCTCAACAGGTTGCGACCGAGCTATCGAGCCAGGGCTTCAAGGGCGTGATGATCTTCCCCTGGGCGGGAAACTGATGTGAAACCACCTAGAGCGCAGCGATAACAGAGGGGAGGCCGGGACGACCCTAATCTTCAGCAATGTTTGGAGGTCCAGTACCGCGCTAAGCCGCGGAAGCCTTGGCGAGCATGCTCATCCAGATCGAAAAAACCAATCGCTTCAGCGGACCTAGGCTACCCGAATGGTTGCGCAAGCCCGCGCGCAATGTCGAGGCAGATCACTCGTTAAAGAAAATGCTTCGCACCCGCGGGCTCCACACCGTCTGCGAAGAAGCGCGTTGCCCCAATCGGAACGACTGTTTTTCGCGGGGCGCCGCGACGTTCATGATCCTCGGCGACGTGTGCTCGCGGAGCTGTGGGTTTTGCTCGGTGAAAACGGGACGAGGTCTTCCGATGGAATCGCTCGCCGGCGAGCCGGAACAGGTTGCGGAAGCCGCGGCGCAACTCGGGTTGAACTACGTAGTGATCACCTCGGTGAATCGCGATGAGCTCGCGGATGGCGGCGCGGCGCATTTCGCAAAGACCATTCGCGCTGTGCGACGACGTCTCCCCGACGCGAAGATTGAAGTGCTGACGCCGGATTTTAAGGGAGACGTCGATGCGCTTCACGCCGTGCTCGAAGCCGGCCCCGATACTTTCAATCACAACGTCGAGACCGTGCCGAGACTGTATCGGACCGTGCGACCGCAGGCTGATTATCAGCAATCGCTCGACGTGCTGTGCGAGGCTCACAGTTACGCTCCCGGTGTACTGACCAAATCGGGATTCATGGTGGGTCTTGGCGAACGAAGCGATGAAGTCGAGCGATTGTTAGAAGATCTGCACGCGCATGCGGTCGACGTCGTGACTATCGGCCAATACTTGCAGCCGACGCGCGCGCACCTGCCCGTCGAGGACTACGTTCATCCCGACGTGTTCGCCGGGTATCGTGACTACGGCGAACGACTCGGCTTCCGCCACGTGTTTTCTGGCCCGCTTGTGCGGAGCTCGTTTATGGCGGATATGGTGCACGAGATTGCGGATTGCGAATTGCGGATTGCGGATTGAAGAATCCCTTCGCCTCGTTCGGAAATCCACCGAAGCGCATGACCTTCAAAGTTGAAATCCGCTATGCGCAATCGACAACGGGTAATTTCTCCACCCGCATTCAACGGTCCGGCGAGGCAGTTCCTCCGGTTTACGCTCGCGAGGATTTGCTCGCCAGAAGGTTTCGAGTCACCAAGGTCCTCCCCTACCAACAATCGGCGCCATTCATAAGTAACCTGACGCTTGCGATCTTTTCGGGGCTACTTCTGATTTTCGCCTTTCCGGATTGGAATCTCTGGTCGCTGGGGTGGGTCGGCGCCGCACCGCTGATCATGGCCGTCATACGCGAGCGAAAATTCTGGCGGTCAATGGTTCTGGGTCTGGTCACCGGAACCATCTTCTATGCCGGGTCGTCATATTGGGTCACCTACTCGATGCACAACTACGGAGGGATTCCCCTCTATCTCTGCTACGGAATCCTGATTGTTTTTTCGGCTACCCTCGGAGTATTCACCGGGTTGTTTGCGGCGGTGTTGGCGCTGGCGGCTAAGCGCTTCGGCGGATGGCTGATTCTGTCCGCTCCAATCATTTGGGCCGCGAGCGAATGGCTGCGGCTCGAGGTGACCGGCATGGGCTGGAACCCCCTCGGTTATTCGCAAGCGTTTCAACCCGCGGTCATCCAGATCGCCCGATTTGGCGGCGTATACCTCGTGAGCGCGATCATGGTCGCGGCCAGCAGCGCCCTGGTGTTCGCGCTGGTCTATCTGGAACGGAGGCGGGGGATCGTCGTGCTCACCGCAGCGGGGTTGATTGCGATCGCAACCGTGGTCTACGGCGAGTCCCTCAGGCCGGCGGGGGACGAATCCGGATCGCTCTCGGTAGCAGTCATTCAACCAAACGTCCCGATCGACGGCCCCTGGGAGGATGCCAGGTTTGTGGATGAAATGTTTCAGAGCCATGTTTCACTGTCCGAGCAAGCGATTCAAGCCAACGGCGGCTCTGGCGCCTCTACGGAAGCGCGAATCGAGCTGGTCATCTGGCCCGAATCCCCGATGGCCTTCGAATACGACCGCGATCCGTATATCCAGCGCAAACTCCGAGAATTCACCCGGCGCAACGGGGTCTATCTCCTGCTGAATTCGTGGGGCGTTCCCGCGAGCGCGAACGCAAGCGACGCTCTGCACAACAGCGCTATTTTGATCTCGCCTTCCGGCGACAAGGTTTTCGAGTATGACAAGAACGCGCTGGTTCCCTTCGGCGAGTACATCCCGGCGCGAAACTGGCTGCCTTTCATGAGCCGGGTTAAAGCGCTGGTAGGGGACATCGCGCCTGGCACAGATGTCCCGCTAGCCGAGGTTGACGACGCAAAGATAGGAAGTTTGATTTGCTTCGAAACGACGAGACCGGACCTGGCACGCCGGATGCGCCGGGATCAAGCGTCGGCGCTTGTCCAGATCTCGAACGAAGCCTGGTTTGGACCCACTTCGGCTCCCAGGCAACTGCTGGCCACCGCGATCTTTCGAGCGGTCGAGAACGACGTCGATGTAATTCGCGCGACCAACTCGGGGCTCTCGGCTCGAGTGGACACGTATGGAATCGCGCACGGTGAAACGCCCTTGTTCGAAACCGCGATGCGGACCTGGAAGATCAAGACCAATGATGAAGCGCGTGCGAATGGAGTCACTTTCTACACGCGCCACGGGGACGTGTTTGCGGTTGCTTGTGTGGTGTTGAGCCTGGTCCTGTTGTTGGCGGCCGCGACCGACAGCTTCTTGAAGAGGAATAAGCGGGACTGACGCTTCAAGCGCCGATGCAGCTTGCCTCCCGACAGACACAAAAACGGGGAGCCCGTGGGCTCCCCAAATTTAACTCTCTTGGAGGAAGAGTTAGAAGATGATTTTCCCGGCGAGTTGAATGTTGCGGCGCCCAAAGAAATTGGCCGGCACAAATCCACCGCCTAGGAAGTTGCCGCTAGCATCGACGGGTGCTCCTGTCTGAATCTCCGCCTCACCTCCGGAAATGAACAGGTTGGCGTGGTTGAACACGTTGTAGGCTTCAAGACGCAACTGGAGCTTGACGTTCTCGGTCAAATGGAAGTTCTTGAACGCCGCTCCATCCATGTTCCAGAAGCCCGGGCCGCGGAACGCGTTGCGCTTTGACATGTTAGACGGGAAGGGCGGGAAGTCGGATCCGAATCCGAACTGATCTACGAACGCGCCCGGATGCAGACCGAACAGGTCGATGTACTTGTAGCGGTTGGGAGTATCCGAGACGCCCACCGAATCGTGGTTGATTGAGCCCTTAAAACTGACCGGGCCATCCAGCAACACGCGCGAGCACATCTGCTGGCCGTTCACGCAATCGAATATTGTGAACGGCGATCCGCTGCGGGCCTGAAAGATTCCGGTCAGTTCCCATCCGCCAAGAAGATGCTGGGCGACTCGGTTGGTGAGCTTGGGTGTTGGAACTTCCCAGGTCCAACTCGCTACGATCCGATGTCGATTATCAAAGTCCGCGAACCCATAATCGAGATCGGGGTTGAAGGGATCGGTGTAGCCCAGGTTGGCATTGTTATTTGACTCGCTGAACGTAGAACTCAGGTTGTCTTTTGCCCTCGAGTAAGTGTATCGCCCTGTGAAGCGCAAACCCCAGTTGCGCAGACGGCTGCTCTCAATCGAGGCGATCAGCGCGTCGTAGTTTGACCGGCCGTCGCTCCCGCGGAAGTTGATTGACGTCGCGCCATTGTTGTTCAGCCTGGAGGCAAGCCTGGGGATTCCTCCGTAGGCGAAGCCGGTGCCCGCGCGGTTGATGTTCGATATCGAGTACAGCTTTCGGCCTGCCGATCCGGAGTACTCCAAAGACGCAACCGTGGTCGGGCTCAGCTGGCGCTCGACGGCGAAGCTCCAGAAATGCGCGTAGGCGTTTACGATGTTCGGATCAACTGCGCGGAGGCTCACCGCAGGAAACGACTTGCTGATTCCGCTGCCGGCGAGCGGGCCGAGGTTGTTGGGGGTAATCGGAAGCGATCCGGCCGGCACGTCTACGCCGGCAGTGATCGCAACCGTAGCATTGTTGGGCGGATTTTGAATGACGTTGAACGTGACGTTTCCAAAGTTCCTCTCATAGGCCAATCCATATCCGCCGCGCACGCTGGTTGAGCCGTTCCCGAACACATCCCAGGCAACCCCGACGCGCGGAGCAAAGTTATTCGGGTCGGTCTGCCACAGCTTTCCGATAGGGCTATCCTTGGCGAGCAGGATCTGGCCGTTCTTGATTCGCTCAAAGATCGTCGAGCCCTCGCCCAGGTAGAAGTTGGAGTCAAGCGCCTGGTTCGCGTTGTGCTGCGTTCCGTAATACTCATATCGAACACCCAGGTTCAACGTGAGTCTCGGACGAACCTTCCACGAATCGTTGAAGTAAGCAGCCCACTCGTGATAGCGGTTGCTTCGGCTGAAGTTCGGGCTGGTGAGAGGCGTCTGAAGCGTGCAGTCCGGAGTCTCGATCCTCGCCCCGGTTACGGGGTCGTTGTGACAGGGAAACTTGCCTTGCGGGAAGGCCGCAACGCTGAATATCCGCAACTGTCCGTTGACGAAATTGGGAAGCGCCGTTGAGAAGCTCTGCCCGGCCGCGCTCAGCCCTTCAACCGCGTTTTCATAAGCGCCGAAGGTCCGGTTATCGCGGATGTGAACGTACTGGCCGCCGAACCGCAGTTGGTGCGAGCCCTTTGTCCAGTTGACGTCGTCATAGAGCTGAAGGAAATTCTGCGGGCCGCCGAAAGGTATGGCACTGCCCGGAGTGGTTGCGCTGTAGCCCGGGAATCTGAACAGGAAACCGGCAAGCCGGGCTGATACCGTGTCATTAATGTACAGCGTAGGTCCCGGAGGCTGTTCAGCCAGCGGTTGCTGCAGGGTGAGGCGATTGAACACCACCTTGCTCTGATTAACGATGTTGGCCGCAAACGCGTGCGTAACGTTGAACAGATAGTTCTGGTTGCGCGTCGTCTGCCCGGTGTTGAAGCCTACATACGGGCTGAAGTTAATCGTGCCCTTCTCGAAGCTTCCGTCTTCGTAGACCGACCTGAAGTAGAGCTGCGTGTTCTCGCTCCAGTTGTAGTCGAATCTTGCCACGGTTTGCCAATCGTTCTGAGGGAAGCCGCCGCCGAGGTCGGTCGCCCTCGGCAATCGCACCTGTCCGAACGCGGGAAGGTTGCTTGGCAGGTCGTTGAATGCGTTCGAGCCTCCGAGTCCGAGCAGCGACTTCACGGTGCCGACCGAGTAGACCGTTCCGTTGATCGGGGTCACGAGCTGGTACGGTGCAAAGAACGCCTTTGTGTTTGCATTCGACACGGAGATCAGCTCCGGCGTCGGCACGATGCTGATGACTTCGCCGGTGCTGCGGACCCGCGTCCATTCGGTGCTGTTGAAGAAGAAGAGCTTGTCCTTGATCACACGGCCGCCTGCCGAATAGCCGAACTGGTTGCGAGTAAACACCCCCTTCGGTATTCCCTGAGCGTTGTTGTCAAAGTCATTCGAAGCCAGAGCCGACATACGGTTGAACTCGTAAAGCGAGCCGTGGAAGCTGTTCGACCCGGCTTTAGTTGCAACGTTGACGATACCGCCCGAGGCGCGGCCGTACTCAGCCGAAAAGCTGCTGGTGATAACGCGAAACTCCTGAACGCCGTCCAACGGGACGCTCTGCCCGACCCCGGCGACGAAGGCATCGACGTTCTCGCCGCCATCCAGCAGGATGTTGGTGCTGGCCGAGCGTTGACCGTTTATCGCGAAGCCCGTACCGCGCATCGTCATATTGTTGGGATCACCAGACGACACGTTTCCCGATATCGCCACCAGGTCATAAGGGTTGCGCGTGATTGTTGGCAGCTCGACGAGCTGCTTCTGCGAAATGACGTCGGAGAGTTCCTGAGTCTGGGTGTTGACTTCGACCCCTGATTCTCCGGCGACGACGGTTACTGTCTCGCCCTTCGCGGTCGCCGAAAGCGACGCTTCGATGTTTAGCTTCGCGCCAACCGTTACGTTTGCTTGCTGCTTGTACGGGGCGAAGCCGGCCCCGTTCACCGTAACCTCGTACAAACCCGGTTGCAGCGCGGTGATTATCGCTATTCCTTCCTCGTTGGTAGTCGCGGTGCGAGCGACGGCGGTCGTGGTGGACTTGACGCTGACAGTAGCGCCGCCAACCACCGCGCCTTGCGGGTCGGTCGCCTTTACCGTGATTTGCCCGGTCTCGGTTTGCGCGAGCGCAACCGCACCAAATGACAACATAAGAAATGCTGCCATGAGTATGGCTGTCGCTTGTTGAAGTGTCCTTCTATTGAACTTCATTTAGTCTTACTCCTTGTGTGAGCGGATTAGGATGAGAGCACGGGTTGTCACTCATCTCACTTGGCTTATTGCTTGCTGAGAGCCAATTGTAGGGTCGGTTGCGCGCAGCGTCGCTCACCTTCGGACGCGTAAAAGCAGAATTGGACGGGAGAGTCGGAATCGCCGCGCACATTCGGACGACGATTAGCACACCAGGCCGAGCGATGCTTGCCCGGGCTTCTCGCACGCAACGAGAACGATCAGAGAAAGCTGATCAGATTGCTCGATACGAGGCGGTCCGATGACCGACCGTCAGGTGCGCCGGAAGCGCGAGAGAGTGAGTGAGAACAAGAACGCGCCCAGACAGAACCAGCCCTCCCACAATAGGCTCGGGCTGATAGTGAACTGTTGAGTCGCAGTCAGGTACGCCCCGTGTACGATACCGGCGCCTGCGCGGAGGACCAACAATCCCGTGCCGGTCCACAGAAGCGGGCGTATCAGCCGGCCACGGAATCGACGGCCGCATGGCTCGACGATCGCCAACGCCGTTAGTCCGCCGACCAGGCACATTCCGGCGATGACAAGATCGTACACAAGCGTCCAGGCGTGATGGAACGCCTTCCGCGCCTCCTCTTGTTCGAGCCCGACGTACCAACCGGCGGCCCACACTATATGGAACACCGCGAAGACGAATGCCCAGAGAGCCGCGCAGTGCTCCACCCGGGAACCCTTTGAGAGTGCCAGGCTGCTGGTCCGTAGTGTCGTGGTCATTTGAAACCTCCGTCTCGCTGAATCAACGATGTCCGGCTTGCGATCTGCTGCTAGTATGCTAACGAGCGCGCATGACAATGAAAAGAAATGCTTCTTGTGCCGCCGGGACTCCGCTCATCACGTCTGATGCGCTGAGAGAGGAGA
The DNA here is from genome assembly GCA_035455165.1 of Blastocatellia bacterium. GTDB lineage: Bacteria > Acidobacteriota > Blastocatellia > UBA7656 > UBA7656 > Onstottus_A. The sequence continues at coordinate 4,348 of DATIFP010000127.1, read as the reverse complement.
GAGAGAGAACGAGAAGAGGACCGATCGCGCTCATTCAGACGAAAAAGAGCACGTTTGGATGGAAAGATGCTGCGAGTCCCGGCGAAACCTTGCAAAAGTCCTTCGACCGAAGGTTCAATGTTCACGGAGCATGGACCGGCGGAATAGAATATGAGTACTCAATCAACAACTCTGGATTACAGGCCAAAGCCGTTATCGTCATTCCCATTCAACCGGATCCACGAGAAGAGCTTTCGCTTGAGCCTGCTTTCCGACCCGCCGGGGCTGGTCGAGATGCCCGCCTTGCGGAATACGATTGTCTCAATTCATGTCGGTCCTTCAGTTCAGACGTCGTGCCGGCGAGGCGGACAGCGCTACCACGGGACGGTAGTACACGGTGATATTGATATCATCCCTGCCGGCCTGCCCGGCGTATGGGAGATAAGAGAAAAAGATACGGCCCTCGTGATGGGTGTATCGCCCGAGCTGTTGAACGTGGTGGCGGAAGAACTTGGTATTGACCTGCCGCGAATCGAAATCAGGAATCGCTTCCAGATTCGCGACGTGCAGTTGGAGAACATCGGGTGGGCGCTCAAAGCTGAGATGGAGTCGGGCTATCCGAGTGGGCGACTCTATCTTGACAGCCTGGCGGTGTCGGTAGCGACCCGACTCGTGCAGTGTCACAGCTCCGTTTGGTTCGAACCGAGAAAGCAGAACGGCCGCCTGTCGGATCGTAAACTCAGACAGGTGGTTGACTATATTGAGACCAATCTGGGTCAGAGCATCTCGCTGGTCGACATTGCTGCCGTTGCCGGCGTGAGCGTATCGCACTTCAAGCCCCTGTTTCGCGAATCCGTTGGTTTGCCCGCTCATCAATATCTGATTCGTCGGCGAGTCGAACGCGCGAAGAGTTTGCTCGGCGAGGGAAAACTCTCAATCAGCCAGATCGCTTTGGAAGTTGGTTTCGCGCATCAGAGTCACCTCGCGCGTCACATGCGGCGCGTCCTCGGAGTCTCACCAAAAGCGCTGAGAGGGTCGCTTCGATAGGCTCGCTCGGGCGCCGCGACTCCACCAAACACCTCCAAACCTGCTTTTAAAACATCTGAACGTGCGCGACGCCGGCTACGACCAGATCTTACAATCTGACGAGCCGGAGAATCTCGAACGGTCGACGATTGGTCAAGGAGAATCTGTGAGCGCAGAGTCGGCAGCACTTTCGCTGGAAGAGCCAAAGAGTCATCGGGCGATCATCTGGGGCGGTCTGCTGGCGGGCATACTGGACATCACCTCCGCCTTCATTAACGGTGGGCTTCGCGGGCGTAGTCCGATGTGGGTGCTTCAATCAGTTGCGGGCGGACTGCTCGGCTCCGACTCCTTCAAGGGCGGTCTTCGCACCGCCGCTTTGGGCGCAGTGCTTCATTTCACGATTGCGACAGTGGTTTGCTCGGTCTATTACCTCACGAGTCGGAGATTTGAGATTCTTGTGCGGCGCGCCGTTCTCTGTGGGTTGCTCTACGGCGTCGCGGTTTATTTTTTCATGTATGGGATTGTGCTCCCTTTGACTTTCCATCGCGGCTTCTTCAGTCCACTGAGCGCGGTCATCACGGGTCTCGTCATTCATATGCTCTGCGTCGGTCTGCCGATATCGCACGTGGTTCGCCGGTATTCGAATTGACGCTGACAATCACCGAGGTGAGCGAATGAGAATCGCAGGTTTCCTGTCGGTCGTTTTGCTGACTGTTGCCGGTCTGGGCGCTGAATTAGGGCAAACCGTCGCCAGTGGTCAGAGCGCAACGCCCAATCCTTCGCCCGTTCTGCTCGAGCTATTCACGTCTGAAGGCTGCTCGACGTGTCCGCCAGCCGACAAGCTGCTGACCGAGCTCGATCAGAACCAGCTAATCAAGGGGGTTGAGGTGATTGCACTCAGTGAGCACGTCGATTACTGGAATCGGCTCGGTTGGAAGGATCCGTTTTCATCCGCCCAGTTCAGCCAGCGACAGAACGACTATTCCCGCGCGCTAAATCTTGAGGAGGTGTACACGCCCCAGATGGTTGTAGACGGCCGAACAGCGTTTGTCGGGAGCAAGCGCGCAATAGCACTCGACGCGATAGCCAAAGCGACGCGCGTGCCAAAAGCAATCGTAAGCGTCGCCGTTGCGGCTTCGGCCCGAAGCTCCGTCACTCTTACGGTCCAGGTCGCGAGTGTTCCCGATATCTCGCGCGGCGACAAGGCCGAAGTGATGCTAGCCGTTGCTGAAAGCGGCTTGGTAAGCAAGGTATCTCGCGGCGAGAACTCCGGACGCGAATTGGGTCACTCGGCCGTGACCCGAAAACTAACCAAAATTGGAACGGTCGATGGCAAAGGCTTCAGCTCGGAAGCGGTTGTTCATTTGGAATCGATCTGGAAACGGCAGAACGTGAAGATTGCGGTGTTCGTTCAGGAGCGCGCAAGCCGCCGGGTGCTCGGCGCGGCGGCAGTCAGGTTGACAGCCGAGTCCTGAGGGGATGGCGCGGATTCCCGCGCGGGCGCTGCCGGACCTCGCGTCCGGGGGATCGCGGGTAAACGCGAAACGCGCCGGGCATGCGGGCCCGGCGCGACTCTTACCTGGGAGCGCAGGCGTCCCGCCCGCCTGCATGCTTGCGCAGGGAGCACTCGCAGGCCGAGGGCTGGAAGACCACTCGCACGAGATGAACCCCGACTCCAAACCTACCATCGTGTTAATCCTCACGTTTGTCTTCGATCTCCCCCTGTTCCGTCTGACGGGAGCGCGATCGATGGTAGCCCGCGAAGCGGGCGAGGCATGAAGCCCCGGGTGAAGCGAAGCGCAACCCGGGGAAGTCACCGATACCATAACAAGCCCTCGAAGAGGGCGACGGAGATGGATGGCAAGGCGAAGGAGAACCCTGCCGCCCGCTCGCGGGCTTGCTGAATGGGTCGCCGGTGACCCCGGGTTGCGCTTCGCTTCACCCGGGGCTTTATGCTGGCGCCTGCTTCGCAGGCTCGTCTGATCCAGTTCTTCTAAGTTCCCCACACCGGATGGCCCGCCGGTCAATACTCGCGGCGACATCAACAAGCCGGTCGTGCTAGAATTCAAAATCGGGAAAACGAGTGGTCGAGTGTTTGGCGCTCGCCGCTCAGGAGCTGAATCGTCATGATCGAAGAACTGCGACAGAAGTACGAAGACCTCGCCGCGCGCGCCGCGGAATTGCGGAGGTTTCTTTGACCCCGAAACAAAACGCACCCAGCTCGCGCGAATAGAAGAAGAATGCTCGAAGCCTGACTTCTGGGGCGATCAGGAGCGCGCTCAAAAAGTTCTTCGCCAGCGCAGCCGCCTCGAAACAGCAATCCAAAAATCCGATCAGTTCCAGCGGGACGTCGAAGACTCGGCAGTCCTTATCGAATTCGCCGCCGAGGACGAAGCCTCTCTGAAAGAACTGCAGGCGGTCATCGAACGGCTTGAACGGGAAATCGAAGAGGCCGAGACCGAAATGCTGCTCTCGGGACCTAATGACTCGCGCGACGCAATTGTAACAATCAACGCGGGGGCCGGAGGGACCGACGCGCAGGACTGGGCGCAAATGTTATTGCGCATGTATCTCCGATGGGCTGAACGACACCAGTTTAAGGTCGAAATCGTCGACGAGCAGCCGGGCAAAGAAGCCGGAATAAAGTCCGCTACGTTTACGCTCGCCGGCGAATACGCTTACGGGTTGATGTCGGCGGAGGCCGGCGTGCATCGGCTTGTGAGATTGAGCCCGTTCAACGCGGGATCGAGCCGCGAGACCAGCTTCGCTTCGGTGTTCGTGTACCCCGACATTCAGGACGACGTCGAGATCGAAGTGAACGAGAAAGATCTCCGTGTGGACACGTATCGCTCATCGGGCGCCGGAGGCCAGCACGTCAACGTGACTGACTCGGCGGTGCGAATAACTCACATGCCGAGCGGGATCGTGGTGACGTGTCAGAATCAGCGTTCGCAGCATCAGAACCGCGAAGTGGCGATGCACATTTTGAAGTCTCGGCTCTATGAGCTCGAGATGGAGAAGCGCCGGGCCGAGACGGCTCAACTCGAGGAATCGAAGCGCGACATATCGTTCGGCTCGCAGATCAGAAACTACGTGTTGCATCCGTATCGGCTGGCGAAGGACGTTCGAACGAAGCACGAGACCGCGGATGTCGATGGTGTGCTTGATGGCGATATCGATGAGTTCATCAAGCATTACCTGGTATCAAAGAGTAAAGCCGCGCGCGAGCAGGGTGCGACTGGAGTGGTTAACACGCCTGGGTCTTAGCTTGTCAGTTCCAAGTTGATGATCTCGATTCTACTGGTTCCCGTTGACCAACAAGGTAGGCTCGCAGGTGAGTATG
>DATIFP010000126.1:0-29387 GCA_035455165.1 Blastocatellia bacterium | reverse complement strand
AATACCGTACGAGGCTAGATACTCCACCGAATAATCGATCAAAGGCCGGCCAAGAAAGGGAATCGCAGCTTTGGTTCTATCATCGGTGAGCGGCCAAAGCCTGGTGCCCAATCCTGCTGCTAGGATAAAACCCTTCATAATAAGACAGACATCAGTCGTATCTCGCGTCGGCGCGCGACTGATTAACTCTGTTTGAAGATCATCTCCTCGAGACTCGTTGACACCGCGTCCTGCGCTGAGTGTTTCCTTCCGTGAGCCCCGTGATTATTCCTGCTGGGGGAGGCGCGCGTCAATGCGCAGGGTCGGCGAACCGTATCACGCCTCGGCTCACAGTCAGCTCATATATTTGATTCAATCGGTTTCGTTGATGTAAGGTCTACCCGTCATCGGAGTCGCGGTCGTTCAGATTTGCTGGCAGGATCCGGGAATCTAACCCAAAGAGAGCGCTCAGATGGTTGTTAGCTATAAGCGGACTTCCAATCTCGCCGCTAACTTTTCCGACAATGATTGCCGATGGGACGGGCAAAGCTCGCCTCACTACGAAGTATGGTTTCTGACGCTGAATCATCGCGCCTCGCAGCGGGGCTTTTGGTTTCGCTACACAATCGATTCGCCGTCCGGTTCGGAAAGCCGGCCAACCGCCGGCTTGTGGGCTGCTGTTTTTTCTCGAACCGCGCCTGACCGGAATATCGGAATCCGACGCGACTTTCCGATAGATCAGTTGGCGCTCGAAGGAAAACGGGAGTTCAGCGTTCGGATTGCCGACAGTCTGTTGTCCACCTCTCGAGCATCGGGAGCTGTTCATTCCGCGGACCACAACATCGAGTGGGACTTGAGCTTTGAGCCCTGCGCGTCAACCTACCATCACGCGTCGCCCGCGCTCGTCCGGCTCGCCAGACCCTCCTCGTTTGTGTGCTCTCCAAATCTGGACGCGAAGTTCAGCGGAGCGATTGCGGTCGACGGCGACCGAATCACGGTTGAGGAGGAACCGGGTTGCCAGTCTCACCTCTGGGGTCGAAAGCACGTCGACGACTGGGTCTGGGTTCATTCGAACGCGTTTGACAAGCACCCGGGCACAGTCTTTGAAGGCCTCGCGGCTCGGACTCGTCGCGCCGGCAGGGCAATGCCACCCATTCAATCGCTCTATCTTAGACATCGGGGTGAGGAGCAGCGCTTTATTCGAATTCGCCTGGCTGAACAATGGCAGCGAAAGCTCGGAATGGGCTACTGGTCATTCTCGGCAATGAACACCAACGTTTACATTGAGGGTGCGGCTCAGTGCCGGCTGCGCGATATGCTCCAGGCTGAATATATTGATCCGGACGGAGAGCCGCTTTACTGCGTCAACAGCGAGGTGGCGAATCTCAAGATAAGACTGTTCCGTCGGACTCACGGCGTGCGGTGGCGACACATTGAGACCATAAAGGCTTATGCCTCGGCTCACCTGGAGCATGCCTCTCGAGCAGGCGATCCCGGCGTTCGGCAAGCCTTCTAGCCATAGCAGTTTTCAAACTAAATGGCGGAACAGTGAGTCTAAGCCCTAAGAGAAGGGGGGAACCGGGCAAATGACACGAACCCAATCTCATCCAAGATTATCACTCCGCAACGAGGGAGTTTACATGAAACCTTTAATCAGAGGCTTCGGTTGGTCGAGGGCGTCCGGGCGACGGGCCGCATCGGGGACCTTGACGTTTGCGATGGCCGGCGTGCTTGTGCTCGGCGCGATCCTGCCAGTCGCGGCCGACACTAAATCGAAGGGCAAGAGTTCCGGCCTGACTGATGATCAGAAGATCATTCATCTGCTCAACCGCGCAGGCTACGGTTCGCGCCCGGGAGACTTCGAACGCGTCAAGCGGATGGGAATCGACAAGTATCTCGACCTGCAGCTCCATCCCGAGCGAATCGAAGATTCTGGCATCGAAGCCCGGCTTGCGAGCTTTCCGTCGTTGCGCATGAGCCTGGCTCAGATACAAGAGAAGTATCCGCCGCCTCAGTTGCTCGCGCGCGAGCTGGGCTTGCGGCAGGGAAAGAACGCACCGGTTTTGCCGCCGGGCGAAGGAGCCGATGAGAACACCAGACAAGAATATCGCCGGCAAGTGACGTCGTACTACCGCGAGCACGATCTCAGACCGCCGCAACTTCTCTTGCAGGAGCTCCAAGGGCAAAAGATCATTCGAGCGATTTACAGCGAGCGCCAGCTCCAGGAAGCGATGACCGATTTCTGGTTCAACCATTTCAACATCTTTTGGGCGAAGAACGCCGATCGCAACCTCACGACTGACTATGAAATGAACGTCATCCGTCCGAATACGATGGGCAAGTTCAAAGATCTGCTGATGGCTACCGCAAAGAGCCCGGCAATGTTGGTCTACCTGGACAACTTTCAATCGATGTCGCCCGATGCAAGGCTGCCAAACCCGCGACAGATGCGCAGACAGGGAGGCTTGCAGCGGAGGCCCGGAGCGCTCGGTGACAGACTGGACAACCCCCGATTGGGGCGACGCTCCGACGCTCCTGTCGAACGCGACCGGGAAATGCAACGCGAACAGTCGCAGAGTCCCGATCAAATGGCCGCGCAACAGCGGCAGGTTCCCAACCTGCTCAGGAATCGAAAGCCGGGTATCAATGAGAACTATGCTCGGGAGATAATGGAGCTTCACACTCTGGGCGTCGAAGGGGGTTACACTCAAAAGGACGTTCAAGAGGTTGCTCGTTGCTTCACTGGGTGGACGCTGGATCGACCGCGCCAGGCCTCACAGTTTGTCTTCCGATCGTTTATGCACGACAACGGCGAAAAGACCGTGCTGGGCCAACGGATTCCATCGGGCGGCGGGATCAAAGATGGTGAGAAGGTAATCGACATCCTGGCGCATCACCCAAACACCGCGAAGTTCATATCAACCAAGCTCGCGCGACGGTTCGTCAGCGATACACCGCCGCAGTCGCTGGTGGATCGGCTGGCATCGGTGTATGCGAAGACCGACGGCGACATCCGCGAGATGTTGAGGACGATCTTCACCTCTCCTGAGTTCAATTCGAAGGAAGCTTATCGCGCAAAAATCAAATCGCCCTTCGAGCTCGCCGTTTCCGCGGTGCGGGCGCTGGGAGCCGACATGTCGGTCCCAATGCAGACGGCGCAGTTCATTTCGAAGATGGGTCAGCCGCTCTACCTGTATCAGGCGCCCACGGGCTATCCTGATCGGGCGGACCAATGGGTCAATACCGGGGCGCTTCTTGAGAGATTGAACTTCGGGTTGGCGCTTACGACGAACAAGCTCCGGGGCGCCGCGTTTGATGTGAAGCGCGCGGCTGGGAGTGTCCAGATGTCAGACAGACAAGGGATCATGGAGAGAGCGGTAACCTCGCTGTTGAATGGCGACATCTCGAGCGAAACCCGTGCTGTGCTAACCAAGCAGTTAAAGGAAGGCGTCGCGGTGAAGGGTGAGCTCGGGGGAGTCCCGCCCATACCGCAGGGCGATGATCTGGTGGCTGAAAACACAATGCAATCTCTCCCTCCGGCAAGCGCGGCGGGTAAAGGCCAGAAGGGTGTCGGCAACCCGGAGCGTCTCGAGCGACGCTTCGGACAGCGCGGGAATGCCGGACCTCAGATCGTCATGTCGGCCGAAGATCTCGAGGGCGCGAAGATATTTGGGCTGGTCCTCGGCTCGCCGGAGTTCCAAAGAAGGTAACCGTGACGCGTGACGCGTGATTCGTGAGGCGTGAATCGATCACGCATCACGGATCACGGATCGCGAGTGACGGACCAGACGGGAGAAACTCATGTCAGTAACACGCAGATTCTTCATCAGATCATCGGGAGTAGCATTGGCGAGTTTTGCGGCTACGCCGTCGTTCTTGAAGCGGGCAATTCTGGCGCAGAGCGTTGGGGCGGGTAAAGATCGGCCGGTCATCATCGCAATCTTTCAGCGCGGAGCGATGGATGGCATCTCGGCGGTCATTCCGTTTGGCGACAAGGACTATTACAGCGTCCGTCCCAACATTGCTATACCCGAGCCGAAGAGTGGAAACGCCGACGCAGCTCTCGACCTTGACGGCTACTTCGCTCTCCATCCGGCGCTCGCACCCTTTAAGCCGATCTATGAGGCGGGGCATCTCGCGATTGTTCACGCCGTCGGGTCACCGGACAACACACGATCTCACTTTGATGCGCAGGACTACATGGAAGCCGCGACGCCCGGCAACAAAGGGACTGCTGATGGCTGGCTGAATCGCTACATGCAGGCGAAGAAGGATTCGAAGGCATCTCCGTTCCGGGCCGTCGCCCTTACCGCGAACCTTCCGCGCACGTTGCTAGGCCCGGCTCCGTCGATCGCGATGACCAACATAGCAGATTTCGGCGTAAGAGCAGGGCAGGGAAACGCGCAGGTAGCAAAAGGCTTCGAGGAGCTTTATTCGCAGAGCCTTGGTGATGCGCTTCACGGGACCGGGAAGGAAGCCTTCGAGGCGGTGAAGATGCTCAAGAAGGCGAACCCGCAACAGTTCCAGCCTGCGAACGGCGCGAGCTATCCGCGCTCGCCTTTTGGAAACTCGCTGCTCCAGATCGCGCAGTTAATCAAAGCAGAGGTAGGCATCGAGGTTGCGTTCGCGGATGTCGGCGGGTGGGATACGCACGCCAATCAAGGGAGCTCACGCGGGCAGTTGGCGAACCGGCTCCAGGATTTCAGCCAGGGCATTGCGGCCCTTTACAAAGACCTCGGCGATCGAATGACCAATACTGTGATCCTGACCATGACGGAGTTTGGCAGAACGATTCGCCAGAACGGATCGGGAGGCACCGATCACGGTCACGCGAGTTGCCTGTTCGTGGTGGGAGGTCAGGTGAAGGGCGGAAAGGTGTACGGAAAATGGCCTGGCCTTGCAACCGATCAGTTGTACGAGGGCCGCGATCTGGCGCTGACCACAGACTTCCGAGACGTATTCGCGGAGATCGCCGCGCGTCATATGGGCGCGCGCAACGTGAACGCGATCTTCCCGGGGTTCAATTCGAGTTCGTCGAACTACTGCGGGTTCATTCGCTCATAAGAACGCTGCCAGATTGTTGTTAATGTTTCTCCGCAACTCGCCTCGGTCACTTGCCTCTGATGCACACAATGAGCCTCAATCGCACTGCGCTCGCCACCGCCGTCATATCTCTAACACTCGCCGCTACGCCAGTCTCCTCGGCTCAAGAGACGCAAAGCGACACTCCGATCAAGGTTCAAACAACTCTGGTGAGCGTTCCGGTGATCGTCAGCGATCGTCAAGGAAGATACATCTCAGGGTTGAAGGCTGAGGATTTCAAGCTCTACCAGGACCGCGCCGAGCAGCCGATCTCGTACTTCGATGCGGCCGAAGAGCCCTTGAACGTGGCGCTGCTGATCGACACCAGCAAGAGCACCGAACCGGTGATGGATGACATCAAAAGTGCTGCCGTGAAATTTCTCAAAGAGCTGAGGCCTCAGGACCGAGCGATGATCGTAAGCGTCGACTATGACGTTCATCAGTTGAGTCAACTCACCTCTGAACGGAAAGCCCTGGAGAGGTCGGTGAGGAGCGCCAGGACGGGAGAGGAGGTAGGCACTGTTTTGCGTGACGGGATAGCTCAGATCGTCAAACGCAGCTTCAAGCAGGTGGACGGACGCAAGGCGATCATTGTGCTGACCGATGGTAAGGACGTGGGCAGCGCCATCTCCGAGAAAGACTTGCTCGACGAGGCCGCCGAATCGGGCGCGATGATCTACACGGTATTCTTCGAAACCATGTTTGCGCGGCGCGGTTGGATTGATCCTCTTACGTTTCCAAAACGCCGCGTTTGGCGTCGGGACCAGGACCCCCTTCCATCGAGACGCCGACAGGAACAGCGCCGGCAGCGTGCGGAGGCGCGCAACGAAGGCGCCGTGAGTTTTCTTGTAAGAGTCGCGGAGGCTTCGGCGGGGCGTTACTACGGCAGCGAAGCCTCAGATCTGAACAAGACCTTCAGGCTTATCGCCGAGGAGCTTCGCCACCAATATCGTTTGGGTTTCTATCCTGACACCAACAAGGCGGATGGCAAACGTCACATGCTCAGGGTCGAGGTTGGTGCTTTCGACACTGTGGTAAGAGCGAGACGAAGTTATCAAGCCCCGAGCCTGGGGAGTGGTTCTTGAGCAGGAGCGCCGCGGCGCAAAAGACTGCGGGATGGGATGAGTCGCTCGGAGCGAAGCCTCGAAACAGCTCGTCTTACCTAAAGCTTATTCTCCCCGCGAACGTAGTACTTGAACGCCATCTTGGCGAGCTTCCACACTTTCTCCCATTCGATGTTGCCCTTCTCGCCTCGGACCACCTGGTTGACTATCAGGCTTCGCAGGTAGCGGCCTTCACGAATGAACATGAACCGCTTCGCATAAGGACGCGCGATTTCGAAGAACCGAAAGTCGGGATCAACCTGCGTGCCGATGCCCTCGAGTGTCATTACTGCACGGACGATGTAGGTAAAACTCGCAGGAATTCTGAAAGGGAACTCGTAGATTACGTGCGCCAGATCGAAGATCAGCTCTTTGAAGTTTACATCTCCGAGTCTCAATCCGAGGTAGCGATTGAACAGTCCCTCAATGATCGGCTTGAATCGCGTTTCGTCTTCGGGAGAGAGCTCGATGAACCCCAGCCGCACCATGTCATCCACCAAACCGTGAACGTCGCGTTCGACTATATGGAAGAACGCGTTGATCAGATTCGATTGGAGTTTCATGTCGAGGCGCCCGACCATTCCGAAATCGAAGAAGGCGAGCCGGCCGTCGGCCATCACCCGCAGGTTGCCGGGATGCGGGTCGGCGTGGAAGAACCCGTCCTCGAGCAACTGCTTGAGGTACGTCCGCGACAGCAGCTTCACGACTTCGTGTGGGTCGTGGCCGGCCAGCGTCAGCTCCTTTGTGTCGATAACCTTTAACCCTTCGATGAACTCCATGACGATCAATCGCCGAGTGGAAAACACCTGATAAATCTGAGGAACGTAAACCTCTTTCCACCGCTCGAAGTTCTTTCGAAACATTTCGGCGTTTCGGGCCTCTTGTTCGAAGTCCATCTCTTCGTGGATGGTCGAGTAAAAGGCATCGAGTGTTCCCTGCCAGTCCACGCCTCGCACGAGGTTCGGATACCGCTCCAGCCTTCGGGCTATTCGGCGAAGCACCGTGATGTCAAAGTCGATCTGATCTCGAATACCGGGGCGCTGCACCTTGATCGCTACGATCTGCCCGGTACGCAGCCTGGCTCGATAGACCTGGCCGAGGCTGGCCGCAGCTACGGGGTCGTCTTCAAAGCTCTCGAAAATATCTTCGAGCCTAACTCGAAGCTCGCTCTCAATGATCGCTTTTGCTTGTTCGTTAGGAAACGCGGGCACTTCGTCCTGGAGCTTTGCGAGCTCTTGTATGTATTCGAGGGGCAACACGTCTGCGCGGGTCGCGAGCGACTGCCCGGTCTTGATGAATGTGGGTCCGAGGGCGATCAGTTTTTCGCGAAGCAACTGTCCTTCGCGGCGGCGAAGTTCTGGCAAGGACGCGCCTCGAGTGAACCAACCCCGCGTGTTCAGCAGCACTCGCAGCATGAACAACCCAAATGACGCGAAAACGCGAGCCATTCGGAAATAGCCTCGCAGCCCGATGGGCGGTAGTGACTCGCGAGTCTCTGGCAAGCTCGGCTTTTCGAGGTCGGTGGAGGGTCCAAGCGCGACGGGCGTTCGACCGTTCGGCCCAACGGCCGGTGATGACTCTGAAACGCGTTTTGGATCTGACATCAGTGAACTATACGAACTTGTTTCGATCGACGTTGCCCGTGAGATTCTAACACGCTTTTGGAGTGTGACGACCAGACGCTGGCTCCGGCTGGTAGAACTGAGGTGGATCGGAGAGCTCAACCCTCCCACCTTTCAGGTTCGATTCGAGCACAGAGCAGAGCGGCAATGCCGACTCGCCGGTTTATCTCATACCCAGGCAGGTACCATTGGGCCTCTGTACTGATCACGCAGTTAAGTTGTTTGTCTGGCGGTAGTTAAAAACTCTTTCCAGCAAAGAGCTTATGTGCTTAAATGGCCACGATTCACCTGCTAGAACTACCGCGACCCCCCAATTCGAGAACAACGTGTCCGTCCGTTGACGTGGGACAATAACGGGCCAGAAGAGACCGTTCGCGCAATCGCATAGCGCTGCAGGAGGGCGTATGGAGTTTGATAAGGCTCTGGCTTTGAGCACAGCAAAAGAGTACGTGCAGCAGAATAACCACCAGGCGGCGATCGAAGTATTTCGGAAGATCATCGAAGCTGATCCCGGGGACCTGCCCAGCATTAGCGCTCTGGGCGAGTTATACGTTAGAGCGAACCGCGTTGAGGATGCGGTGCGAGAGTTCTCGAGACTCGCCGATGGCTATATCGCAAGCGGTTTCATGCGAAAGGCGATTGCCGTCCTCAAGAAGATAATGGCGATTGACCCGCGAAACACCGTCTGCTGGATCAAGCTCGCAGATGTGTACGCGAAGGCCGGTCTACCTACTGAGGCGCGCCAGCACTACTTGCAAATCGCCGAAGCCTACAGACGCAACGCACAAACCCGTGAAGCTCTGGAAGTCTACGGCAAAGTTGTCGACCTTGACCCCTCGAACGCTTCGGCCCGAATCAAGCTGGGAGAGCTGTACCTGCGCGAGAGAATGAACGATCAAGCATACGAAGCATTCATCGCCGCAGCCGCTCAACTGGCCACCAGGGGAGAACGGAGACGGGCGCTCAATGCCTACAACGAGGCGCTGGCAATAAGACCGGACAGCGCCGAAGCGCTGGCGGCGTTGAACAAGCTTACGGAGGGACACGACGGACTGTCGAATAAACCCGCGTTGACCGCGGCTCTTGGCAATTCGTTGGTTGAGGCCGCGATGTCATCGGGAAACCTGGACCCCATCGTTGCTTCAATGCCTCCTAATCGCGTCGCCGAGGAACTCGACAGTGCGCTGGTCGTTCACGAAATCTCCAAAGCCGAAATTCTCGTCGCCTACGGACAGGTGGATCAGGCGATAGCAATGTTGAAGGGGGTGGCAGCGAGGTTTCCTGACACCATAGACGTACGAATAAAGCTGAAGGACATCTACCTGAGGAACGGAATGACAGCGGAAGGCGCCGCCGAATGCCGCGAACTGGAACGCATACATCGAGCGCTGGGCGAAGACACACGCGCACGAGACTACGCGCTGAGGGCAATCCGGCTGACTCAACTCATCGAACAACCTTCAGGAGATCTGCGCGGTTCTGGGCCCGAACCGGTTCAAGAACCTGTGCCACCTACCGTCGCTCCGCCACTAGCTCCAGCGATGCTGCGAGACGTCGCACCGGTTCCCGTCAGACCAGTCAGTCAGGTTCAATCCCCGCCGCCGGCAGTAAGTCAGGTTCAATCCCCGCCGCCGGCAGTGAGTCAGGTTCAAGCCCCGCCCCCGGTGGTGAGTCAGGCACAATCTTCGCCGCTGGTAGTGGCCCAGGTTCAATCCGCGCCGGAAGTGAGTCAGGTTCAATCTCCGCCATCAGCAGTGAGCGAAGTTCAAGCCCAACCGGTTCCGCAGGCGAAAGAGGTTCAATCCGCCCCGCTACAAGTCTTAGGCGACGTGCAATCGCTACCCGAGCCAGCGGCGAGTCCGGTCCACTCCGCGCCCGTGCCCGTAGTGACCCAGGTTCAGTCCACACCGGTGCCCGTTGCGCGTCAGATTCAATCCATCCCCGTGCCACTCAGACCTCTACGACGCCCGCAAGGCACGCAAGAGCCGCGGCCGGTGGTTACCTCAAAGATCCCTGAGGGTGTTGCAACCCTAGTTGCGGAGAGTCCGTCCGCAGCGCCGATGAACTTTGTGCTGCCGGACGCTGAGACTGGGCTCGCGCCGCTTCCGACGGAGCGCTCGATTCAAGAGGCGGAGGTACGATCGGACGACCCCAGCCTGAGTGCCTTGACGAAGGTGGCTATCACGTCGCCAATGGCGGTCAAAAAGCCAGCTCGGTTCAAAATGGCGGCTCTAGCAGCCGGAGTCGTAGCCGTGCTCGGCACCGGCGCAGTGATCGGCGGGTTCGTATTCGATAAAAAACTCAACAAGCAGTACGAAGAGCTGACGATGGTTGCTCCGCCTGAGACCGCGCAATCGGAGGCGGCACAGCCGGAGGCCGCGGCCTCCACACCTGCAGGAACAGAATCGTCTCCGGCCGGAGACTCGTTGACAGTCGTCGTTACTCCGCGTGACAAACCAGATCAACCGTCTCGACAGGAAACGCCGGGCGTAAAACCCGCGCGCGCTGAGCAGCCGGCGCCTGCGCCTGCTCCAAAGGAAACGGCGAAGGAAGCCGCTCGACCCTTACCTCCTGCGCCATCGCCGCCGCATGCTGCAGTTAATCCGGATAGCCGCGCGGTTGGTGAGAACAGAATCCCCGCCGGAGTACCTGCGGGAGTCCCAACTGGCGCACTTGGCAGTGCGCCGGCTCCTGTCGAACCTCCGGCTAAGCCCAGTCGTGTGTCTGAGGGAGTAGTACTCGGCGGCGCCATCAGAAAGGTTGAACCGGGTTATCCCGCGGGCGCCAGAGTAGCGCGACAATCCGGCACAGTCCGGGTCGAAGTGAGCATCGACGAACGAGGAAATGTAACATCGGCACGGGCCCTCTCGGGACCGTCGCTTTTCCAGAACACAGCGGTGATGGCGGCTCGCGGCTGGAAGTTCAAGCCGTCGACAATTGGAGGCGCGCCTGTGAAGACCACGACGGTGATCGTCTTCAACTTTAAGCTGTGAATCGACGATGAAGCGGGCCTATGGACTGCGCCGCCGGCCATCAACGATTGATTACACCCATATCCTTGGCGGCGCTTTGGCTCGCTGGCAAGGTTCCTACTCGTTTTTCATTGAGAATCGCAGAGGGCAAGCGGCGCGGCGAAGCCCGCATCATCGGACGCGAACTGTGCCGCCGGCATTCCAAATATTATTACTATGCTTTAATTCGTTCAGGGCCTGAGGCTGCCAACGGTGAAGATCGGTGCCGGTTTAGCGGCGGCACTTGACTCGCTTATCGCCGTCGGAGTTTCGATTCCACCCGGTTTCGTTTCAACTGCCGGGTTGCCTCCCGCGAGCAACTCGCGACCCCGTGCCCAGCGGCGCTTCTCATCGGCGATGAGTTGAGTCAACTCAGCACGAGCGGCCGGATCCGATAACGTGCTCGCCGCTGCAGCTACCTTATCCAGAAACCGCATGAGGTATCCGAAATCCTTGTCGAATTCAGTGGATGCCACGATAAGTCTCTCGCCCGAGCATTATCTGACATCTAATCGATCGTCACAACTCGAACGAATAGGATTCACCTCAGCGGGCGCGAACTTCTGGTCACAAAGAGGTGTGCCCAACGGGGGTACGCTTGCGCTACTGTTCCGCTTGCTATAGATTATGCCCGCCACAGTGGACGCCGCACAGGCGAATTCAGGTCACACGGACAGGCACTCAATCAGACTTCATTTTGAACATTGCGATTCATTTTGCAGGAGGCCACCGCAATGGCAGACACGTTCTCTCGCTTGAAGGGTTGGGCAATCGAGCGCAACAACATACTCAAGCGCACAAGCATCATGCTGGGCGTGGCAGTTGCGATGCTGACGTTCGCGCTGCCGCGCGATGCTCGGCTTGACGCGCCTGACGCCTTCGCCATCAGAGATGTGCAGATTATCACGGGCACCGGGAAGACGATTGCAAAAGGCACTGTGGTCTTTCGCAAGGGACTGATCACCGAGGTCGGTGAAGCAGTCAAGATTCCGGGTGATGCTCGCGTGATCGACGGCACGGGAATGACGGTCTATCCCGGACTTATAGACGGGTACACAAATCTCGGTCTGGCGGCACCCGCTCAGGGTCAAGCTCCGGCAGGCGGGGGCGGGGGCGGAAGGCAAGCGGCCGCCTCCGGTCAGCAGCCGTCACCGGAGGCGCGACTCGGCGACCCATCGCTTGCGGCTGCAGATCAAGTAAAGCCCGGCTCGACATTTGATGACCCGCGTTCGGTGGGTGTCACCTCCGCGCTAAGCAGTCCACGGCAGGGGATCTTTGCGGGTCAAAGCGCGCTGATCAACCTCGCGGGCGCGGAAGCGTCGGGCCTAGTGGTCCGCGCGCCAGTAGCCTTGACGGTACAGTTCAGCGCGGGCGGGGGCTTTGGCGGAGGATATCCCGGATCGTTGATGGGCACTGTGGCTTACATCAGACAATCGTTCTACGATGCCTCTCGTTACCGCGACGAAGTCGAGAGATACAACAGAATCAAGCGGGGCGTGCCGAGGCCCGAGCACGATAAGAGGCTCGCAGCTTTACAGCCGGCGCTTACGGGAGAGATGCCGGTTCTGTTCGTAGCGAACACCGATGGCGACATTCGTCGCGCATTGATGATCGCAGATGAGTTTAAGCTAAAGCCGATCATCGAGGGCGCGATGTATGGATATCGCGTGGTTGACCTGCTGAAGACGAAGAACGTTCCGGTGATTCTATCGGTTGATTTTCCAAGACGCCCCGCCGATCTGTCCGACGACGAAGATGAGACGTTGCGAACGTTACGGGCCCGCGCCGAGACGCCGAAGGGCGCGGCGATGCTGGCGCGCGCGGGCGTGAAGTTTGCGTTTACTTCGGGGACGCTTCGGCCGCAGGATTTCATCGCAAACGTGCAGAAAGCCGTTGAGAACGGATTAGCAAAGGACGAAGCGTTACGCGCCCTGACAATTAACGCGGCTGAAATCCTTGGCGCCGCGGACCAGCTCGGCACGATCGAAGTCGGTAAGATCGCTAACCTCGTTGTCGCGACCGGCGATCTTCTGGCAAGAGACGCGAAGGTCAGACACGTCTTCATCGACGGGAATCAGATCGAGTTGAAAAAGCCTGATGCGCCCCCGGCTCGCGGCGGAATGGGGGGCGGACGTGCGGGAGCAGGCCCGGGACCGGCAGTCGATCCGTCCGGAACGTGGTCGCTTACCGTTCAGTCGCCCCAAGGAGAAGTAAACGCTCAGTTGACGCTGACCAGAGACGGCGAACAGATAACCGGTACGCTGGGCACTCCGATGGGCAACGTGGCGATCAGGAGCGGGCGAGTTACCGGAAATCAGATAAGGCTTACAGCATCAATCGATATGGGCGGCCAGGTAATCGATGCGGTGATCAGCGGGACCATCGAAGGCGATTCCATCCGTGGCGCAATGGTGATGGGCGCGATGGGTTCGTTCGATTTCACGGGAACGAGACCAAGGTGATCTCGCATTTTCGAATTTTCGAATGCGAATCGTGAGTCGATGTGGAGGGAGCTATGAAGAAGGCTAATGCGATTCTATCGTTGACGTTGAGTCTGGCGGTGGCCGTATCTGTGTTTGGTCAGACGACGGGTAGCCGGAAGATGACTGCTGGAGCCGGTTCTGTAACTGCCGCTCCGACGGAGACCCTGATCAAAAACGCGACCATACTGACTGCTTCGCACGGGACGATAAATAACGGTTCGATCTTGATACGTGATGGAAAGATCGCTGAGGTCGGTCCCAACGTGAAGGCGCGCGACCCGAATGCTCGCATAATCGATGCCACCGGCAAATACGTCACGCCCGGCATCATCGACTGCCATTCGCACACGGGGATAGACGGTAGCGTCAATGAAGGCTCGCTCTCGGTGACATCGATGGTTCGAATTCGCGATGTGATCGATCCATACAGCCCGGCAATCTACCGCGAGCTTGCCGGCGGCACCACCATGGCAAATGTCCTGCACGGATCGGCAAACTCGATCGGCGGACAAAACGCCGTGCTTAAATGGAAGATCGGTAAACCCGTCGATCAGTGGTTTGTTCCTGACGCGCCGCCGGGAATCAAGTTCGCGCTCGGTGAAAACCCGAAGCGATCCAACAACCAGGGGGGCCCTGCGACAGCGCCGAGGCGCTATCCCGCAACTCGCATGGGCGTGGAAGAGACGATCCGCGATGCGTTCACCAGGGCCAAAGACTACATGCGGGAGTGGCAGGAGTATGATGCGAAGAAAGCGACGGACAAGACCGCAATTGCCCCGCGTCGCGATCTCGCGCTCGACGCGCTTGTTGAGATCCTGCAGGGCAAGCGGATGATCCATTCGCACTGCTATCGCGCCGATGAAATCCTGATGCTATTGAATCTCGGAGACGAGTTAGGCTTCCACGTCCAGACCCTCCAGCACGTGCTCGAGGGTTATAAGGTCGCGAAAGAAATCGCCGCGCACAAGACCGGCGGCTCGACGTTTTCAGATTGGTGGGCCTACAAGCTCGAGGCTTACGATGCGATTCCCTACAACGCTGCGCTGATGGCTTCGCGCGGAGTAGTCGTATCCATGAACTCCGATTCAGATGAGCTTGCGTGCCGGCTTTATCTGGAGGCCGCCAAGGGTATGAAGTACGGCGGAATGAGCGAGGAGGAAGCGCTGCGAACCGTGACCCTGAACCCGGCGATTCAGCTTGGAATCGAGAAGCATGTCGGGTCGATCGATGTCGGAAAGGATGCCGACCTGGTGATTTTCAGCCAGCATCCGTTCTCCATTTATACGGTGCCGGAAATGACGATGATCGAAGGCGAGGTTTACTTCGATAGGAACGAGGACCTGAAGCAGCGAGAGGTGCTCAAGCGCGAGAAGGCGGACCTCATTAAGCGTGAACGCGATCAGCGGCAGGGGGGCCCTCGCGGACCGCGCGGCGAAAGACCTGACGAACCTCAGCCCAGACCTAACGAGTCGCCTCGGCCCAATGATTCGCGACCCTGACGCAAGGAGACGAACGATGAACAGAGTTAACACGTATTTCGCCACCGTTGCTTTCGTCTGCGCTTTGGCGCTCGGCTTCTTTGCGTTTGGCGGCTCGGGTGCGGTTTCGGCTCAAGGTTCGGAGAGCTATGCCATCCGAAACGCGCGGATTGTGACGGTCACAGGGCCCGTGATCGAGAACGGCACGGTGGTAATCTCGGGCGGCAGGATCGCGGCCGTTGGCGCCGATGCCTCAGTTCCGTCTGGCGCGAAGGTAATCGACGGAAGAGGTCTTTCGGTTTATCCGGGAATGATTGACGCCGATTCTGAAATTGGCCTTACTGAGATCGGGTCCGTGGCGGGCTCAGTTGACACGAACGAGATAGGCGACAACAACGCGAATATTCGAGTCGAGGTCGCGATCCGTCCTGACAGCTCTCACATAGCGGTTACTCGGGTCAACGGAATTACTACCGCCTTGACTGCTCCACGCGGAGGGTTGATCGCCGGCCAAAGCGCGATGCTCAACCTCGACGGCTGGACTCCTCGCGAGATGGTGTTGAAGTCCCCCGTTGCGATGCATATCAATTGGCCAGGAGCGGGCGGGGGACGCGGATTTGGCGGGGAGTTCGGAGGTCAGCAACGGTCCCCTTCAGAAGCGAGGCGCGAACAGGAAAGGCAAATTGAGAACCTTAGAAAAATTCTACGTGACGCCACGGCGTATGGCGACGCGAAGGACGCGCGAGCCAAAGACCCGAGTCTCCCGAAACAGGACGTGGATTTGAAGCTTGAGGCTCTGATTCCCGTCGTGCGCGGTCAGATGCCGGTCGTCATAAACGTGAATCTGGAGCGCGACATAAAGGGCGTCATTGCGTTTGTCGGCGAGATGAAACTCAAGGCGATTATCTCTGGAGGCGTTGAAGCCTACAAAGTGGCGGATCAACTCAAGGCCAAGAACATTCCAGTCATAGTTGGGCCCGTCTATCGAGTACCGGTGAAGGAAGACGATCCTTACGACGCGCCTTTTACCAATGCCGGCATCCTCGCGAAGGCTGGAGTGAAGATAGCGTTTCAGACCAACGACTCAGCCTACTCAAGAAACCTCCCCTATCATGCGGGTAGGGCTGCAGCGTTTGGCCTGCCGAAAGACGAAGCGCTCAGGGCTGTGACGATCAATCCCGCTGAGATATTTGGAGTCGCCGACAAAATCGGTTCGGTCGAAAAGGGTAAGATTGCGAACCTGATCGTCACCGATGGGGACCCTCTTGAGATAAGAACGCAGATCAGACATGTGTTCATCAACGGGCACGCGATCGCGCTCACTAGTAGGCACACGGAGCTATACGAGAAGTTCAAAGCGCGTCCCTAAATCGGGCGCGGCGCATCACTCTGGGCCCTTCTCTTTCTCATCTGTATTACTTTGGGACTCGCTGGTCGCCCGAGAAGGGCGGAGACAACTCGCCAAGCTGAGGCGTTCAGTAACAGGCTGACACAACGCTTCATACGATCTCGCGTCGCGCCAGCCTCCCCTTCGTTCGGAATTCGAAGCTTCATTCTCCATTCAAGCTAGAAAAAGCACCCACCGGGATCCGGGAACATGCCTTGCTCGATTGTTGGATTCTGGTGGTCTGTCTGCGAGCAGCGGAGGATTGGAATGCTTCGACTTGAGGCTGACGGTTGGTACCTGATCGGGGCTCTCGTTCTCCTGGAGCTTACCCTGCTGGCGCTGATAATAGCCCTGGTCAGATTGAGACGGAAGCACCGTCGTGAAGGCTCTCACCTGGTTTCAGCTGCGCCCTTGCTTCGCATGAACGCTGCGTTGGTGGAGCGTGAGATCGGCCGGCTGCGTGCCGGCGAGGTTGTTGATGACTCGTTCATCAAGCAATTGTCGCCCGAGGATCGGGCGATGTTTGAAGTATTCGTGATAGATGCTTTGAACAAAGCATCGCGGGAAGATCAACACAGACTACGATCCGCGCTGGTGAAATGGGGATACGATGAACAGTGCGCGCGACGAGTAATGGGAGAGGATATATCCGATCGGGTTCGCGCTTCCGCACTTCTCGCCTTGCTGCGACCGCAATGGCGAAAACCGTCGATCGAAGTCGAGCAGCGTCCGACAAATGAAGGTACGGAACTCGCTCGCGCGGCCCGCAGAACTACCGGTCCCCTCGATCGCGAGTGATTTTGAGGTGTTTTACAAACGGTGCTGGATCACACGGGGTCACGTTCGTCTGTTGCAATGGTCATTCCAGGGTGGATCTTGTCGCAAGTGCGTTTGAACATTTCCAGGCGGTTGCCGCTCTGATTGAAACAAACTTCATCCATTATGTGAGTTATCAATAGAAGCCCTCGTCCGCTTGGTTCGAGAAGTCTGCAGGGATCAGTCGGGTCCGGTACGTCTTCTCGCGCGAAGCCGGCTCCTTCGTCGCTAACCGTGAATTTCGCGCCCTCGGCGCTGAACTCAGCCACAATGTGAACCGCCTTCCTGGGATCGCACTTGTTGCCATGCTTGACCGCATTGACTATGGCCTCGTCCAGGGCAAGGAGCACCTCGGAGTCATCGGGTTTTACAATCCCGAGTTTCAGCATTCGGTCGTTGAGGTAGTCCAGGACTCCGTCCAAGTGGCGAAGTTCGCTTGGCATCTTTAGGACTATGCGTTCTTCCAGAAACGGTAGAAGCTCGAGTAAGCGCAGATCAGGACGTCGATCTTCTGAGCGATCGAGCCCGTTGGAACCACCGCTGGCAGCCTCAATCCCAGACTGCAAGCCATCCACTTGCGGCGCATCCTGTTGATAGTTGACTTCTGCTTTTCGCATCAAAACGTGACAGCTCTTCATCGACTGAATTTGTTCAACTCCAAGCTGCGCCACTGAGGCATTTTGAGCCCTCAATTCGCTTTTTTTATAGCATATGCAGGAGAATTTATCTACGGCGACCTAAGAGTTGTTTCGAGCATTCAATCTTCGTCAAATCCCCGGCGATCTTGAATGGGGGCGTTCTTGAATAGTGCTTGCACGGAACCAATCACATATGGTAAAAGTATACCAACTGAAAGCAGCAATTGAGGTGCCTCCTCAATTCCTGAAGTGAGCGGAATGGTAGAGGACGAGAGACTGGATGTGCAGTGCTCGTCCTCATTTTTCATTCCGAACTCTGAAAGCGCCGGTTTTCTTCGTTTGCGGTGTCCGTTTGAGCTTCGTATAATCCGCTCGAACGATGTCAACCGGCGAAAACGGGATTTCTCCCCGCACCCTTCTGACGGCCGCGAATCTTCTGACCTGCCTTAGGTTTGTCCTCACAATTCCTTTCTTATACCTGGTTCTTCGTGGACGATACGACATCGCGTTAGCAATCTTTCTTGTCGCCGGTCTGACGGATTTCGCCGATGGGTATGTCGCCAGGCGGTACAACCAGGGTTCCGGCCTCGGGCGACTTCTTGACCCCCTGGCGGATAAGTTCCTGACAACCAGCGCCTTTGTGGTAATGGCAGTGCCGCATAGTGGGTTTCCGTCAATTCCAACCTGGCTAGCTGGCGTCGTGGTCGCGAGAGATGTGGTGATTGTTCTGGGCGCGTTGGGGGTGTATATGCTGACCAGATTCAGAGACTTCAGCCCAACGATGTCTGGCAAAATAACCACGTTGGCGGAGCTTGCGCTCATAACTGCGTTCCTACTATTTCACACCGCTGGTAGATTCACCTTCCTGTTGCCCTTCGGATACGCGATCGTGGTGGTTTGCGTGGTCATCTCCGGAACCGAGTATTTGGCTCGCGGGCTCCAGGTTCTTGTCGGCCATCGCAGGACTTGAGCCGGCTCTCACCATCTGTCTCCCCAGAACCACGGGGTTGATGCCCTGACATGTAAAAAACTTGACAGGAATCCGCTCACATATTAAGATTTCAACGACTTCAAATCGTGGAGGCATTAAAGAATGGGCAAGATAATTGGAATTGACCTTGGCACGACCAACTCGGTGGTTGCCGTTATGGAAGGTGGTGAGCCTGTAGTAATAAACAACTCTGAGGGTGCTCGGACCACTCCTTCAGTCGTGGCCTTCACCAAAGATGGCAACCGGCTCGTTGGTCAGGTAGCCAAGCGACAGGCGGTGACCAACCCTGAGAACACCGTCTATTCGATCAAGCGCTTTATGGGGCGGCGCTTCGATGAAGTAAGCGAAGAGATGAAGATGGTGCCCTACAAAGTTTCACGAGCGGGCAACGACGTCCGAATTCAGGCGGGCGGAAAAGAATGGTCCCCACCTGAAATCTCAGCAATGATCCTCCAGAAGCTCAAGCAGGCGGCCGAGGACTATCTGGGGCAGAAAGTGACCCAGGCGGTGATAACCGTGCCTGCTTACTTCAACGACTCTCAGCGACAGGCTACCAAAGACGCGGGAAAGATCGCGGGCCTTGAGGTGATGCGGATAGTGAACGAGCCTACCGCTGCCGCGCTGGCTTACGGGCTCGACAAGAAAAAGGATGAGACGATCGCCGTATTCGACTTCGGCGGCGGGACTTTTGACATCTCCATCCTGGAAGTCGGGGAAGGAGTCGTCGAAGTCAAGTCCACCAACGGTGACACTCACCTCGGCGGCGACAACATCGATCAGCGGATAATCGACTGGATAATTGAGGAGTTCCGAAAGGACCAGGGGATTGATCTTTCGAAAGACAAGATGGCGCTGCAGCGACTAAAGGAGTCGGCCGAGAAGGCGAAGATCGAGCTCTCGTCGACGATGGAATCAGAGATAAATCTTCCGTTTATCACAGCCGATCAATCAGGACCGAAGCACCTCGTCATGAAGCTGACGCGGGCGAAATTCGAACAGCTGGTTGACGACATATTGCAGCGGACGATGGGTCCGTGCCGAGCAGCTCTCGAGGACGCGGGGATCAAAGCAGATAAGATCGACGAGGTTGTTCTGGTAGGAGGATCGACTCGCATCCCGAAGGTCCAGCAGATGGTGAAGGAGTTCTTCGGCCGCGAACCTCACAAGGGAGTGAACCCCGATGAAGTAGTAGCCGTGGGTGCCGCTATCCAAGCTGGAGTACTCGGCGGTGAAGTCAAAGATCTGCTGCTGCTGGACGTTACACCGCTGAGTTTGGGAATCGAAACGCTCGGCGGAGTCTTCACAAAACTGATAGAACGCAATACGACGATCCCGACGCGCAAATCGGAGATCTTTTCAACCGCGTCGGACAGCCAGACCTCAGTCGAGGTACACGTGCTTCAAGGTGAGCGTTCCCTCGCTGCGCAGAATCGAACTCTAGGTAAGTTCCATCTCGTCGGGATACCTCCGGCTCCCAGAGGAGTTCCACAAATCGAGGTGACCTTCGACATAGATGCGAACGGTATCGTCAATGTTTCAGCAAAGGATCTGGGCACGGGCCGCGAGCAGAAGATCACTATTACTTCTTCTTCGGGGCTGGCCAGGGATGAAATCGATCGAATGATGCGCGATGCGGAGTCTCACGCCGAAGAGGATCGTCAGGCACGCGAGCGCATAGAAGCGCGAAACAAGCTCGACGGGATGATTTATTCGACGGAGCGAACCTTGTCCGAGCATCGCGAAAAGGTCGACGCCTCGACGGCGAGCGATATTGAGGCGGCGGTTGCAGAGGCAAAGGGCAAGCTCGATTCCAGTGACGTCAACGAAATCAATGCGGCGTACGAGCGTCTGGTAAAATCCTCGCACAAGCTCGCTGAGATCATGTACCAGCAAGCCTCACAAGCCGGGGGGCAGCCGAGCGACACCAGCGCTTCAGGCGCGGCAGCCGGAGGCGGCGGCACGGGTGGCGACGACACTGTGATCGATGCCGACTTCGTCGATGTCGATGACAAAAAGTAGATGATGCGTGACGCGTGATTCGTGACCGAGGAAGAGCCTGATCAACGGATCACGCGTCACGCACCGTGTTTACGCATCACTATGCAAGGTTTGGATTACTACAAGTTGCTGGGCGTCTCGCGAAATGCGAACGCGGATGACATAAAGAAAGCTTATCGAAAGCTCGCGCGCCGCTATCATCCGGACGTAAACGGCGGCAACCGGGATTCCGAAGACCGTTTCAAACAGATATCCGAAGCCTTCGAGGTTCTCTCCGATCCCAAGAAGCGCGAAGTCTACGACCGCTACGGTTTCTATTCGGAGCAAGCTGCCGGGAGCGCGTCAGCGCGAGGACCGATATTTGATTTCGCCAACTTCGGCGCAGCTAACTTCCGTGAGATCTTCTCAGAGATCTTCAGCGCCGTTAGTACTCATCCTAAATCGCAGAGACAACCGGCGCGCGGAAGCGATATCGAGTATGCGCTTGGCGTCCCCTTCCAACAGGCTATCCAGGGATTCACCGCCAAAATCGAAGTCGACCACAGCGAGGCATGTGGCGCCTGCAAAGGGACTGGGGAGGCCGCGAATCGAAGCGTCACCTGCAGCGTTTGCAATGGCACCGGGCAACACACAAGGCGAATCGGCGGAACTTCAAAATGCGGTGAATGTGACGGCTCTGGAAAGATCGCGGGTTCTTGTGTCGACTGCCGGGGGGAAGGGGTGATCCCCAAGCGCGCGACTATCACCGTAACGGTGCCTTCCGGCGTCGATACCGGCTCACGCATTCGCGTTCCATGCAAAGGCCACGCTGGGCGGCTGGGCGGTCCGCCGGGCGACCTCTACATAGTCACAAACGTCGGAGAGCATTCGTACTTCAAGCGGCAGGGCGACAATATCTACTGCACGGTTCCGATCACCGTCCCCGAAGCCGCGCTTGGGGCCAAGATAGAAGTGCCGACGGTTGATGGCAAAGCGCTGCTCAGGATACCGCCTGGAACGCAGTCGGGTCAGAGGTTTCGTCTGCGGGAGCGCGGCGCCCCGAGCTTGCGGGCGGGAGGCGTTCGAGGTGATCAGTTCGTTGAAGTAAAGATCACTCTCCCGAAGGTGATAGGCGAGGAAACTAAAGAGCTCCTCGGGCGATACGCGCGGTACAACCCTGAGAATCCGCGGGCGGAGATGGGCGTCGAGTAGAGGACGGTGACAGATGACGCAGTTGATCACGTGGCTCGTTGTTATCGGTGGCATCGCGTTGGTCTTCTGGACGTTGGTACGCGAGAACGACCGTCATCATAGGCGCTCGGTTGAGGAATTTGAACGTGACTTCGCGGCCGGACAGGGCAAGATGAATCAATTCATTCGCGCCGGAGCGCTGGGACTTGAATCGATCCTGGTAGCCGAAAAGCGCGAGGCGATTGCATACAAGAAGGATGAAGAACAGGGGATGACCAAGACCGGCAGCAAGAGCGATGATGCCGACCGAACGGCACAAGAAGAATAATGCCCAAGAGCAAAGCTGCAAAGAAATACACCATCAGCGTGGTGGCCGAACAGTACGACGTTCACCCGCAGACCCTGCGGCTGTATGAGCGCGAGGGACTGATCAAGCCGTCGCGGTCAGCGAAGGGCACGCGCTACTACACCGAGGAAGACGTCGAACGGCTGGAGCTGATACTCAACCTGACGCGCGACCTCGGCGTGAACCTGGCTGGGGTTGAGATAATCCTGAACATGCGCGAGAAGATGAACCGCATGCAACGAGAGTTCGAGAATTTCATCCAGTACATTCGTGAGAACGTCACTCAGGAGATGTTCACCACCGATGAACGATCCAAAAGCGCTCTCGTTCCACGCAAGCGCATCGAGCTCGTAGTGAAGAACGGCGGCCGCGTTGATTGAGGAAAAGCTAGGCTCTTGAACGTCGCGCGCTGCTTAACCATTTAAAGAGCACCCTCCTGCGTCTCGCTTCCAAAGGAACTAAATATATCTCTTTTTGCATTGTATCCAACCCTCGTTGAAGCATATATTATTCACAACCTTATCCTGGGTTGGCCCTGCCAGAAGTCCTAACCTGCTTTTAAATCGGGGGTGTTAAGATGCTCGAAAGATCCTATGTGCCCGTCGTGTTGATTATCTGCCTGCTCATCGCGTCGTTAACCTTGGCCGCTGTAGTATTCGGGGATGACCTGGACAACATCACCTTTGAAGGCGTGACTCGCGATGCCACAGGTGCGGTTATCGCGGGTGCGAAAGTCGTCGTGGTTCACATGACAACCGGTGTGGAACGCGCAACCGTCAGCAATGCGGAGGGCCGGTTCCGAATTCCGGTCAGCGCGCCGGGGAACTATAAGCTCAAGGCAAGTGCAAACGGATTCAAGGATGAGGAGAGCCAGCTGATCGAGGCAACGACCGGACGGACCTTTGTGGTTGACTTCAAGTTGTCCGCCGCCGGCGTGAACGAGCAGATCACCGTGGTTGCTTCCAGCCCGCCGCTGGTTGATACGAATCGCACGGTTGTCGGTGATACGATCGCGCAGCGGGAGCTGGAGGACTTGCCGATCATTAATCGCGATCCCCTGCAGCTTGTGTTTTTGCTCGGAGGAGTGTCGGAAGCTCCGCTTTCGACATCGGAGCTTGCCGATGAGGGAAGAGGTGTCTTCCTGCGAGGCACCCCGGAGGAGGCTGGCTCCTTTTCTCTGACCGGTGCGCCGGCTACTTCGAACAACCTTACCGTCGACGGCCTCGACAACAACGACGACCGCTCGGCGCGCGAGCGCATATCGCTCAACGCGGAATCAATCGCCGAGGTGCAGATTATTACGAACCAATACGCGGCCGAGTACGGCCGTGCTTCGGGCGGGCGCATCAACCTTCGAACGCGTGCCGGCACCAATGGCTTTCACGGAAACGGCTATTCGTATTTCGCGGACGAGTCGCTCAACGCAAACACCTATTTCCGCAACGCGCGCGGGCTGGGCCGTATTCCTCAGCAGGAACGGCGAGAGGGCTTCGTACTCTCCGGCCCGATTCGCAGGCAACGAGACTTTTTCTTCGCGACTTATGAGCGGTTCGATTTGACGGATTTCGCCGCGATCAGCGCCTTTGTGCCCGTTGCAACCAATCCTCTGTTCCCGCTTCCACAGCCGACTCAGCGGGCGGCTCCAGGCAGTCAGGTGGGGTTGTTCTCGGAAGAGATATCGACGCCGGAGAATCGCAATCTACTGAATGCTCGCGCCGACTTGAACTTCTCTCAATCGCACAACGCCAGTGTGAGATCCGACTTGCTACGCGGGGAGAACAAACGCGGCTTCCCCGGCGGTACGCGACTGCCCGGGACGATCCTCCTCGAGGGGCGCGACTCGGATTCAGTAAGCCTCTCAGACTACCTCATCATAGGAAATCGATTCATCAATCAGGCGAGGTGCCAGTACTCGCGGCTCTTGCCGCGCAGCCGGGCAAGCCTCGACTCAGTGGGAGTCCTGGTTTCGTCGCCGCGTGTCACTGCCGGCGCGTTCACCGGCAGCGACTCGTCGCCGGCATTCGCGCGACAAGAGAGGCGGACCCAGGTCCAGGACGTTGTTTCGCTCATCGCCGGAACGCATCTGCTCAAGACGGGCGCCGACATTCAACTCGTTCGCTCGACCTTTGACGATCTATTCGCTACGGGAGGGCAATATACCTTCGACACGGTTGATGACTTTCTGGCAAACAGCCCGAACCGCTTCGTTCAGAGGTTCGACACCAGGAGCAGTCTGTCAAATGACGTTGTCGGTCTGTTCTTTCAGGACGAGTGGAAGGTCAGGCCGAACCTGACCGTTTCGCTCGGTTTGCGCTGGGACAACGAATCGATCCTCGATGACCGCGAGAACTTCAGCCCTCGCGTTGCGATCGCGTGGGATCCATTTGGCGGCAAGCTGTTTCGCAGCTCTAAGAAGCTTGCGGAGCCCGGCAAGACCGTCGTTCGAGCGGGGTTCGGGTTGTTCTACAACCGGGCCTTGCTCCGTACGATTGATGACTTCTCTCTCGGTGAGTCAACAATGATAATCGACTCCGACTTAGAGCCGGCGGTCCTCTCATCGGTCAAGTTCCCTGAGCCAATCACGGATCAAGGTCTGGTCGATCGGTTCGGCATAGCCGAAACACGATTCCTGCGCCGGGTCAGTTCCGATCTGGAAATTCCTTACACGTTACAGACCGGACTGGGGATAGAACGCCAAATCAGTAAGAACGCCGTCGCAACGGTCGACTACATTTTCACTCGCGGCGCGCATCTTTGGCGCGAGAGCAACGTCAACGCTCCGCTGTTGCCGAGCGGGTTTCGGAACTTCACCCAATACCTTTTGAGCCGCGACTTCGATAATAGGCCGAGTGCGGGCGGGCAGCGCCCGATCTCAGGGGCAAGCGCGGACGTAGTCAGATTCGATTTGAGCGCAAACACATCGTCGAGCTCCGGGGCCATAACTACAGAGAACGGCGTGCGAGTACTAACTCTGGGCCTCAATGCTCCGAGGTCTTCAAACATCACGGCCGCGCTGAGCGCGGTTCGACCTCTGCGGCCGGATCCTTCACTCACTCAGGTAGAGCTTCTCGAGTCCACCGGAAGTTCGTTCTATCACGGCGGAATATTCTCGCTTCGCTGCACGCTTGGCAGAAGGGCGCATCTTCGAGCGGTTTACACGTTGTCGAAGTTCATCGACGAAGGAACTACAAATACAGCGTCGCCTCAAGACTTATTCGACCGCAGGGCCGAGCGCGCGCTGTCGCTTCAAGACCAACGGCACAGGTTCACTCTTAGTGGAGTTTTTCAACTTCCACGAATTGAAGTAGACCTGGCGCCGATCATCTCGCTCGGATCGTCGAAGCCTTTCAACATCGGCGCGGGGTTCGATCGAAACCTGAACGACATCGAAAACGACCGCCCGAACCTTCTCACCGAAATCGGCCGGCCCTTGTGGAGGCGTCCGGGCAGCGCGCCGGCCGACGACGTCAAGTCGGCTCTCGCGCTTGCGCCGATCGGTACAAGCGGGAGTCTCCCACGGAACTACGGCATCGGACCGCGCGCGCGCTCGATTAACCTCAGAGCGTCGCGGACGTTCGAGGTTGGCGATCGCATCCGCGTTCGGCCGTCGGTGGACGTATTCAACGTCTTCAATAATACAATCTTCAACTTCGGGTCGGAGTTCGTAGACCGCGATGACGCGGATTTTCTGCTGCCGCGGCGAACGCAGCGCCCACGCACGATATTGCTCGGTCTGAGAGTTACTTTCTAGGGCAGGGAAGGGCTCAAGGAAACCAGGCTGCCGCGATGATGCCTCAATATTGGCGAGCCGGTCGGATCGGGTGCGTTGCTATATGGGAATCTTCTGGGGAGCGGGACGTTTGGTCCAACTTGGGCGCGCTTCCAGGATCTTTTTGCACTTTTCGATCCCGAGTCGCGAACGCCCACCATACGGCTCGGCGGCGTGCATCGCATCGGCGATCTTGAACATCCTCAGCGCGCGTTCGGGGTCGTTTACGAAGAGCGCCGCTTCGCCTCCCTGGACTGCGGCTCTTGAGACGAGCGGGTCATCAGGACAAGCATGGACTAGCCTCTCGTACTCCACCGCTGCTTCGCGGACCATGTCTGACTCTCGAAGATATTCGCAAATGGTGAGCCAGTCGCGAGCTGGAATTCGCGGCTCGACATGGTCATCGGGGAAGGCGGACAGCAAGCTGTCGTAAGCGTAGAGCGCTGCTTCCTTGTCTCCATTGGTCAGGTGGAGCCTAATCAGACGGCCGTACATTCCGTTCAATTTTTCGAAGTTAGAGGTCTGCTGATAGACCTGGATCGCCGCCAGCAGTGCGTTGGTGTCGCTCGGCTGTTTCGCGAGGTGTGTACGGAGCTTCCGTTCGGCCGCGACGGCATCGCCTTTGTCCATGGCTTCCAGGGCCTCATTGACCGCGGGCGCAGCCGAGAATGAAACCATCGCCTCTATCTTTGGATTGATGTGCGTCTCTTCGATCTTTGTGAGCTTCATCATTCCCGCGAACGCCGCGCCGTACATGAACCCGGCGATATGGATCGAATACCCGACGTTGGAAACGGACCCCGCCTTTTTGTCGAAGTACCAATAGACAACCTGAGCCATGAAGTAGGATGCCAGATAGATGTATCCCGGGATCATTACGACTATCGGTTTCTTTCCGAAGATCAATCGAATCCACCAGAAGTGCAAACACAAGAGTTTTATCTTTGTCTTCGGCAGCCTGAACAGAAAGGCACCCATCGTCGCCGAGATTGCGCCTGACGCCCCAATAGACGGGACAGCCGCCGGGCTGACAATGCTGGGGATGCAGGAAGCGGCGGCGCCAAGAAGATAGAACGCGAGGAAGACGGGCCTGCCCCAGAGGTCTTCGAGGCTGAACGCGACTGCGAAGAAAAATATCAGATTGCCGAACAGGTGAATGCTGCCGCCGTGCAGGAAAGCGGCGGTAATCAGTTGATAGCTTTTCCAGTTGCCGTTCGGAGCGAGTCCCCACTTATACCAGACGGTTTCAGCGGCTGCGTTCTTGAATGCGGTGATCTTCTTGTCAAGCTCGTCGCGCAGCTTCTTGGCTTCACTGGTTCGAAGCCACTCGTTGTACTCAGCCTCGATCTCCGGAGAGCGCTTCATCTGTGCGGCGATTTCGTCTGCTTCGAGTTTGCTCATGACCCCTACGTCCGTGAGCTTCTGTCGGACGCTCTCATCAGCGAGTAGTTCCTGATTCTGCTTCAGGAACAAGTCCATCTGCGCCCCCGCCCTCGACAGCTCCTCCATTTGACCGGCAACGACGGGAAGGGTTACGTAGAAGACGACGACGTTGATCGCCATGATCGAAAATGTAACCCACGGCAGCCGGCGCACCGTTGACTTCTCATTGCCTATTGGAATGAATGCAGACACGAGTGCAAGGAAGATGATGATGAGTATAAAGATCAGGATGGAAAGCATCGAGAAGACCCCGGTTTGCGTAGTCGAGCGAGGGCAGGTGGGGGATGCGCGGCTAAAGCTTCGGATTCAAACTGACCGGATCATAGCAAAGCCGTTCAAGCCGGGCAATAGTATTGTAATCGGCGGCTAATTCGTCCCCTGGCTGGATCTACATGATGCGCAATGGATGCTGGTTGTTAGTCTTGGGGGGGATAAACAGTATCGCGCAAAGCTCGCCAAGACCCGCAAAGCTAGCCAGGGATTCGCCAACTGCGGACGGCGCGTCACGGGTTGTTCGATACGGGGATTGACTCTGCCGCCTCGCCAGTAGCCTTGGCGGCCATCGCAGCCGGTATGCGAATGACGTGCTTACCCGGGGGCGTGACCCCGCGTTGAAGCTCGGGGTTCAAATCGAGGAGCGTTCCGTAAGTGATCTTGAGCTTCTTGGCAAGCGGACGCAGATCCGTTTGACTCGCGACCAATCGCGTCTGGTAGCGATAAGGAAATGTCGGCGGCAACTCGAACCCGTACCTCTTCGGGGTCTTGGCTATGGTCACAACCGCCAGGATCGCCGGCACGTAGTTGCGGGTCTCCTGCGCAAGATAACCACCCCGATGCAACCGCCAGAAATCTCGCGAGCCCGCGCGCGCGATGGCAGAGTCTACGTTGCCTTCCCCTGTATTGTATGCCGCAAGTGCCAGCGACCAGTCGCCGTTGTAGCGACTCGAAAGCCACTTCAAGTATCGCGCGGCCGCCAGCGTGGATTTCTCCGGGTCCGACCGCTCGTCAAGCCAGTAATTCTGTGTGAGACCAAATCGCGAGCCAGTCGAGGGAATGAACTGCCAGATGCCCCTGGCAGCCGCCCACGAATACGCATAGGGGTTCCAGCCCGACTCCACTTGCGCGAGCCAGACCAGATCCGTGGGAACGCCCTCCTGCTTGAAGATGCGCTGAGCCATCTCGCGGAATCGCACCGAGCGCTGCAAGCCCGCTTCCATGGTCGCGCGGCCGCGACCTTTGGTGAAATAGTTGATGAACTGTCTGACCGGGAGCGCGGAGGCGAACTCAAAGTTGAACCGGGCGGCTGCGTCGTCTTCATCAGCCGCGCCCGCCTCCTCCAGTTCCGCATCGGACAGAGAAGCGAGTTTGTCGAGCGGCGAGGGCTCGTAGCGCTGCTCGTTGAAGCCGCCATCTTTTTGCTCGAGAGCGGCAATTTGATAGCGATTGACCTTCTCGATCAACTCTCGATAATAGACTCGCAGCTCGTCATCGCTGCGCACATCGATTGACTCAGTGAGAATTGTGTCAACAGCCTCGTCAAACTCGCGGCGCGCGACGTCATACTGCCCGGCCTTGTAAGCATTCTCCCCGCGTTGATAATGCGTGTTGGCCGAGCTGATGATCTGGCGCACAAGGCTTTGCTTGACGTCCTGAATGGTCGGACGTGAAGGGTCGATTTGAGCCGCGGCTGCCCAACCGGATCCGCTAACCAGTGCGAGGCAAATCGATAGCGCTGTGACCACCCTGTTCATCAAGTTCCTGACCTTCTATGAAACGCTCACCAAGGCTTCAAGTTTCGAGTTTTATTATACCCGATTGAGGCGGGAGACAAGGAGGTTATTCGTCTACTACAACTGATTCGCAACAAACATCAACGACGCTGCGCCCCGCCGGCCAGTCACAAGGTATCAAACCGGCGGCCCGCTATTCGTAACGCAGTGCCTCGATTGGGTCCAGCCCCGCAGCCTTCCGCGCCGGATAGTAGCCGAATCCCACTCCGACAAACACCGAAAACACCACCGACGCAAGGATAGACACCGGTGAGACCAGGGTCGGCCAATTCAGCGTCTTC
>DATIFP010000125.1:0-16925 GCA_035455165.1 Blastocatellia bacterium | reverse complement strand
AAGGCGGATTTGTAGGTCGCCATCAATCGCTCATCGCCCGAATAGCACGCGCGCCAGGCCCGCTGCCACTCACGTGGAAACACATTGGCCGGGCCGGGTACGACCCCAATCGGCAGCTCGTTGTGGAGCAGATAACGGTTCCAATATTCGCGCACTCGTCCGAGCGGTCCGTCCTCGAGCTTGAACAACTGAAACATCAGCATCGCATTGCCGATGTAGATTCCAAACTCACCCTTGTCCTTAAAATGTGCCGCGCCCTTGGTGTAGTTTCCGAGCACCCGGCGCGAAGCAGACACCTTCACTCCAAAGACAAACTGAAGGCGGCTCAGTCTCTTTACATCGCGAGTATGCATGTGCGGAACGCGCGGATCCGCGGCGATGTCCGCGTTGTCATACAGAAAAAGCGGCAGCCAGCGTCCCCGGCGATCGAACAGATTGTTGACGTCTCTCTGAAAGAAAAAAACTATGTCCTTGAGATCCGTAATCGACAGCGGCGCAATGACCGCGGCATCGGCCCTCGCGTCGAGCGCACACTCGAGGTTCGACAGAGTTTCGCTGACGGTTGGAGCGGTTACTCCCACCCAGGCCTCGACCGGCCGCTGCTCTCGTCCGGATGCATCATGATTGATGTGCGCGAGCTCGTCAGTCTCAATCCAAATCAGGCGTTGGCGTTCGTCGTTTGAAATCCGGTTCCACTCTCCGGTTGTGCCGACCCCGAAAACAATGTCTGCTCCGCGGCCCTGCTGCGCGAGAAAGCGAAACAGTTTCCGCTGCTCTTCCTCGATAACGTGACCGCCCGCATCGAGCACGGTTAGTGCGGGAATGCTGAGCCCTCGGCGAGGTTGATAGGAGAAGGGCGTGGAGGCGACGCGATTCGCGGGTTCGGTCCGTTCGGCGTAGACTGAACTTGCTTCCATTGACAGTTCAGAGCGTAGGCACGGGCCATGTCGGTGTCAAGCAAACAGTCGCCGCATTGAAGCGCAGGTGTTCGTTGTGTATATTGGACCTTAGCGCGCGATTGAAGTCGGCTCAACACACTCCACAGCCACGGATGCGGCTTACTGTGGCGGAACCAGCTGTTCTTTGTTTCTTGTCTTTCACAAATTCGTTCACCGAGGTGCGGTCGATGGAACAGCCTGCCAGAATCAACAAAGACTTAATTGAAGCTCTCGAGGCGATGGGTAACAAGCTGCGGATTCACTCGCTCGTCGCGACGTCCGAAGCCGGATCGGGGCATCCGACGAGTTGCATGTCGGCGGCGGACTTGATGGCGGCGGTTTTCTTTTACGCAATGCGATATGACGTCGCCAACCCTAAGAATCCTGTGAATGACCGGGTTGTTCTTTCAAAAGGCCACGCGGCGCCGCTGCTCTACGCCGCCTGGGCGGAAGCGGGCGCATTCCCGGTGGAGCGGTTGAAGACGCTTCGAGAATTCACGAGCGATCTTGAAGGACATCCGACTCCGCATCTGCCGTGGGTCGAAGTGGCTACCGGCTCACTGGGCCAAGGACTATCGTGCGGCGTCGGGATGGCGCTGGCCGGCAAGTATCTGGACAAGACGGGGAATCGAATCTTCGTCGTGATGGGCGACGGCGAAGTCGCCGAGGGCTCGGTGTGGGAAGCCGCGGAGCACGCGTCCTACTACAAGCTCGACAACCTGCTCGGCATCGTGGATGTGAATGGATTAGGTCAGAGCCAGCGGACGATGTACGGCCACGATACGGAAGTGTACCGGCGGCGGTTCGAATCGTTTGGCTGGCACGCGGTTGCGATCGATGGGCACAACGTCGCGGAGATCATCGCGGCGCTCGACGGCGCGATGGCTGTCACCGACAAACCCGCTGTGATCGTTGCCGCCACGAAGAAGGGCAAGGGAGTTTCGTTCATCGAAGACAAAGACGGCTGGCACGGCAAGGCGCTCAAGAAAGGCGATGAGCTCGAGCGCGCGCTCGCCGAGCTGCAGCCCAGGGTCACGAACGCAGAGGCCCTGAAGGTGAAGCCACCCGAGGGACGATCGGCGAAGAGCGTGGCGAGCGGTCCGGCCGGGACACTTGCAATGCCAAAGTACAACCAGGGTGAACAGGTAGCCACGCGTGAGGCTTACGGCGCCGCGCTTGCCGCGCTGGGCGATGCCAACCCGATTGTGGTCGCGCTCGATGGCGATACCAAGAACTCGACGTATTCGGAAAAGTTCATGAAGGCCCACCCTGAACGCTTCTTCGAATTGTTTATCGCGGAACAGGGCATGGTCGGCGCGGCGGTCGGGCTGGGCGCGATGGGCAAGATCCCTTTTGCGTCGACCTTCGCATGCTTTTTGACCCGCGCCTACGATCAGATAAGGATGGCCGCCGTGTCGCAGGCTAACTTGAAGTTGTGCGGATCACACGCCGGCGTATCGATTGGGGAGGATGGGCCTTCGCAGATGGCGCTCGAAGACCTCGCGATGATGCGGGCAATTGAAGGTTCGACCGTGCTCTATCCGTCGGACGCGGTTGCGACTGAGCACGCAGTTCGGATCTCCGCCGAACATAAAGGAATCGTCTATATCCGCAGCAGTAGACCGAAGACGCCGGTCGTCTATTCCGGCGACGAACAGTTCGAAATCGGAAGGGCGAAGATCTTGAAGCAAAGCGATCGCGATGCGGCGACCATCGTCGCGTGCGGCGTGACCCTGTTCGAAGCGCTTGCGGCTTACGATCAGCTCGCCGCCGACGGCATCAAGGTGCGCGTGATCGATTTGTTTTGCGTGAAGCCGATTGACGGGGAGACGCTGCGAGCGTCGGGCAGCGAGACAAACAATCTGATCGTCACCGTGGAGGATCACGCTGCGTGGGGCGGAATTGGCGATGCGGTCGCGAGCGCCGCCGCGCCTGCGGGAATCCGAGTCCATCAGCTTGGGGTGCGAGAAGTGCCACGCTCGGGCAAGCCCGAAGAACTGCTGGCGGCTTATGGAATCGATCGGACGGCGATTGTCCGAACCGTGAGGTCGCTGTTGTCGGCGTGAGCTGCCTGGGCAACGGGCGCCAGACCGGTTTGCGCAAAGACGCCAAGATCGTTGACGCTTGTGAGGTAAATCTTGCTCGGGTACAGCCTGTATGCGAATTGCGATGCTTGCACCAATCTCCTGGCGTGTGCCGCCCCGGCACTACGGCCCGTGGGAGAGAGTCGTGTCGATTTTGACGGAGGGATTGGTGGAGCGTGGCATCGACGTCACCTTGTTCGCAACCGCCGATTCGATCACTCGCGCCAGACTCATATCAGTCTGTCCCCAGCCTTATTCTGAAGATCCCACTCTCGACCCGAAAGTGTGGGAAGCGCTCCACATCTCGGCCGCATTCGAGCGCGCCGCCGAGTTCGACCTCATCCACAATCATTTCGATTTCTTGCCGCTGAGCTTTAGCGGGCTGGTCCAAACGCCGGTGCTCACGACGATTCACGGCTTCTCTTCGGAACGAATAATGCCTGCCTATGAGAAGTACAACGGCCGGGCTTACTACGCAGCGATAAGCGACGCAGACCGGAGCGCGAAGCTTAACTATATCGCAACCGTTTATCACGGCATTCCGATGGAGGAATTCACACTTCGCCGAAAGCGGGGCGATTACCTGCTTTTCTTTGGCCGGATTCATCCGGAGAAGGGAACTGTCGAAGCAATCGAGGTAGCTCGACGCTCGAAGCGACGGCTCATCATAGCCGGAATAATTCAAGATCGTGATTACTTCGAACGCGAGGTTGAGCCCCACATCGACGGAGACCGCGTGCGATATATTGGTTCGGTGGGACCCGAGTTGAGGGATGAGGTTCTCGGAGGGGCCACCGCGCTGCTTCATCTGATCAGCTTTGACGAGCCGTTCGGGTTGAGCATGGTCGAGGCCATGGCTTGCGGGACTCCGGTTATAGCTTACGCGCGCGGCTCGGTTCCTGAGATAATAAAACACGGCGAGACTGGTTTTATCGTCGAGTCGGTGGACGCGGCGCTTGAAGCATTGGGTTTGGTCCCACAACTTGACGCAGAACGGCTGCGCACCTATGTGCAAGAAAACTTCAGCCGCGAGCGAATGGTTGAAAACTACATCAAGGTTTACGAAGAGGTCTTACGAATGCGAGAAACCGACGAGAACAATCCTAAATTCGATCAGCGTCCCTGGGGAAGCTTCACCGTGCTCGACGAGGCCGATGGCTATAAGGTCAAGCGCATCGAAGTGCTCCCCCACAAGCGGCTGAGTTATCAGAGGCACTCGCGGAGGGCCGAGCACTGGATGGTTGTCGAAGGCGCCGGCAGAGTGACGCTCGACGGACGCGATGTGGTGGTCCGAGTTGGGGATACCGTTGATGTTCCGATCGGAACAGCGCATCGCATCGAAAATCCCGGCGATGAACCCCTCGTCTTTATTGAGATTCAGCGAGGAAGCTATCTCGGAGAGGATGACATCGTCCGGCTCGAGGATGATTTCGGGCGATTGTCTTCAGAAAAAGTCCGCGCGTAGAGATAGGGCGAACGGAAACGCGACGAAACCGAAGAATTTCACGCGGCTCACCCAACACATCCCTCTGCCCAGCCTTAATCGCCATGAACTTCCGTCTCGGCATCAATTACTGGCCGATCAGCAGCGCGATGCACTGGTGGGAGCGCTTTGACGGCGAAGAAGTCGCGCGCGACTTCGAACAGATTGCTCAGGCCGGGTTCGACAGCGTGCGAATCTTCCTGTTGTGGGAGACTTTCCAGCCCTCACCGAATGCCGTTTCGGACCAATCGCTCGCGCGGCTTGTCGATGTGGCCGACGTCGCGAAGCGAAGCCGTCTATCTCTCGTCCCGACGCTGTTCACCGGGCACATGAGCGGGGTCAATTGGATTCCTGAATGGGCATTGGAAGAGGGCGATGGTTGTTCACGTTTCCGGATCGTATCGAACGGCAAAGTCGTCCGGGAACGACCGAGGAACTGGTACACCGATCCCGGCGTACTGTCGGCTCAGCGACTGCTTGCACGCGAAGTCGCAAGTGCGTTGAGCAATCATCCGGCGGTGTGGGCTTATGATCTGGGTAACGAGAACTCGAACTGCGTCGTTCCTCCGTCACGTGAGTCCGCGGTCGCCTGGCTCGAGCAGATCGCTGGAGAGATCCGCTACGTCGATCCATCCCGTCCGATCACAATGGGTCTGCACATGGAAGATCTCGAGGAAGACCGCAAGCTCGGTCCGCAGGAAGCTGGACGGGTTTGTGAGTTTCTCTCCATGCACGGATATCCGATCTATGCCGACTGGGCAGAGAGTAAGACGGATGCGATGGTGCTGCCTTTTCTCGCGGCGATCACGCGCTGGTTGGGTGGCCGCGAGGTGCTGTTTGAGGAATTTGGCGCGCCGGCAACAGACGATTCATTGCCGGGGCCGGTAACTCTGCTGGGCGAGAACGAAGCGGCGCGGTTCACCCACGACGCCCTTGAAGGATTGCTCAGGTCTGGTTGCCTCGGCGCGATGGTCTGGTGCTATGGAGACTACGCTGAGTGGCTTTGGAGGTGGCCCCCGCTGGATGACGCGATTCACGAGCGGTACTTCGGTCTTTGGCGAAGCGATCATTCACCCAAGCCGGCTGCCGGCGAGATAGGCCGCCTTGTGAATGTCGAGGTCTGCGAACCACCTGAAGATTTGGGATGGGTAGATATTG
Organism: Blastocatellia bacterium; assembly: GCA_035455165.1. Lineage (GTDB taxonomy): Bacteria > Acidobacteriota > Blastocatellia > UBA7656 > UBA7656 > Onstottus_A. The sequence goes on along the minus strand of DATIFP010000125.1, from coordinate 11,262 downwards.
ATCCCTCCGCTTACTACGCGGACCCGCGAGAAAACCTGCGCAGACTCTATCGAGAGTACCGCGAGCGGGTCTGACATTAGCTGGCATGGCCGCCGCCAATTCAAGCCAAAGCGGCGGCAGGATGCGAGCGGCTGCTGCTTCAGACGGGCCGCCGCGCTCCACATCGCTGTGGCTGGCTTAGCGGTCGCCAATTCAAGCCAAAGCGGCGGCAGGATGCGAGCGGCTGCCGCTTCAGACAGGCCGCCGCAGTCCACATCTGCTTCAGACAGGCCGCAATCCAAATAAGCCAAAGCGGCGGCAGACAGCGAAGCACTACTGCCCGCCCGTCGTCGGCGCGCTCACTTGTTGCCTGAGATACCCGGCTACGGCTCGCATAGCGCCCATAAAGCTTTGAACCTGTTGTTTCAACTCGGTGGATGTCACTTTCTTCATCCCGTTGGGAATCTCAAACATCGAGTTATCGGCGGTAAACTTCAGTTCGTCGGCCGAGGTGACTATTCGCGCCCCCGCGCCGCTCGATGTAGTTGTTTCGATTTCCGAGCGCAAGGGTACCCCGGTTTGCTGATCGACGTAGACGATGCTATCGGCTTGCGCCGTCCCCGCTTTGGTGTGAGTGTCGGCTGAGCCTGCGAACCGGTACTTGATCGCCACGCGGCCGTTGATTGTTTCCGTGCCCATCGTCTCGTAGCGACCGCGTTCCTTCAGTCGCGCGATGACAGAAGCAGGACTCATCAACTCGCCGAGTTGGAATCCGAGTTCGTTCGGATCGAGTTCAACATACTGATTGCGGCTCGGGAAGATCAAATACTTGAGCGGCGACTTCTCGATATAGATCACTTCGCCGACCGGCTCCGGCAGATTGAACGACAATCGCCGGTCGGTTCCGAGTCTTGCGAACCGGAATTGAAGAGGAGGGATGCTGGTCTGCGGCGCATTTCCGGTTGGCTGAACATTGATCGTCGTGACCACGCTGTAAGCATCTGGCTCTCTGGCTTCGATAACCGCTGTAGGAGCTGGCTGTACGGGGGCAGAGGGCGAGACGCTCTCGTTTGTGTTTGTGCTCGTGCCAGCGGTAGTGCACGAGGAACAGATCAACCCTGATAGTGCGATAACCGCGGCCCCAACTATGATCCTGCAGCCGTCGAAGATTCGATGATGAGACATGGGTTCCTCCTTAGAACGAAAGCTCTAGAATATTCTGTTCGTGTCCACCTGAATTACCGGTTTGCGTACGTCGCCGACGATGCTAATGGGGACGGACAGCTGATTGTTCGTTTCGAGTATTGTGACGATCAACCCCAGCATCGGACTCGCCGACTTAACCCTCGAGGTCGCGTCCGTTGACAACGTGACGACGGCCGAATAGTTCACCTTCAATGCGGACTCGATTTTGAAAGTTCCGCTCTGTGCGGTTGCATCGCCGAGCCCGTCCAGTTGCCGGATTCGGAGTCCGACAGTGGTAAACAAACCGTTCGAAAGCTGAACATCGGTCTCCAGGTTTGCCATTCGAGTGCCCTCGGTCATATCACCTATCGGACTGACCTTTATCGCGCGCGCTACCTGCTCGCTGATATTGACGCTATTGATAAACATATCGTCGGCGGTGATCCTGCCGTTGGCTCGCAGGCCCTCGGCCGGCGGCGCGTCGACTTCGCCTTTGATCACGAGGTTCCCAATGCTGAGATTCTTCGTTTCAATTGGCCCCGGGCCAATCGACCCGCTGACGGAAAGCGCCGGCGCGCGGGTATCGATGTTGAGGTCGAGCGGAAGATCAGTCTTGAGCAAGTCCACTTCGAGTTGTTCTTCCGATCGGGCGATCAGATTCCCGGTTGCGTGGATTCCATCACCGGCGGGCGTCAGTCGAGCGTCCAGGGCGATCCCGTTGAACAGAGTCTCTTGCGGTTGCGATTCAGTGCGGTCGATCAATTTAACCGAGGCGTCCTTGATTATGATTTTCTTCAAGGTTGAATCTGCCAGAGCGAAAGGCGAGAGCAGCGAGAGCGCCTGGAGACTCGCCGCTTTCGACGTCTCCTCGGGTATTTCTTTTCCCAGAGTGGTCCAACTCCAAACGCCGCTTTCGCTTTTGACCAGATTGATCTTCGGCGACTCGAGCGACAACAAATCGATGACCAGATGACGACTGCGGAAGTACTCTATGACGCCGATATCGGCGCGTACTTCTTCGGCTTGCAGGAAAGGGTCGCTCCCGAATGCAGGCGATTCCTCGGCGATCATCCCGGTCAGCGTCAGATAAGGGCCCTTGAGGACGCTTAGCTTCACCGATCGCACCGTAACTCGACGACCTAACATTCGAGAAAGACTCTTCTCCACCTCGGCTTTCAACGGAGTGAGAGGCAGCAAGGGAACGATCGCCGCCAGACCGATCACGATCAATATCAGCCCCACCAGGTTTAGCAATAGCCTTCTCAATCTGATCATGTAAGCTCCGCATTGAGATCGCCGATAGCGTTTCTCCGGCAAAGCGCCGGATTCGTACGAATGAGCAAATGGCAGGCCCGGTTGAAAATGTTGCAGTCGGCGGGAAGCCGGTGGCCTCTGGACAATAAGCAGACGCCGCTGTGTTCGGGTATGTCGGCTTTTGGTACGTTCTAGTTGGGGCTAGAAAACAAGGAGGGGTCTCGGACGATTCGGAGACGGATGAGCTTCAGAGCTTGGCCACTTCCACCAGATTATCGTAAAAGGTCGCGCCTCCGCCGATGTCCGTGAGCGCTTGTGAGCTTGTCTGGTTGACGTTGGTTCCTCCGGGGCTGAGCTTGTTCCACCAGATTGACAGCGCGACTGCTACTCCCGGCTTCACGCGATCGGTTATCCGTGCCTTTAGCTGGCATTCGCCGCGGTCGTTCCAAACGCGAACCGCGTCGCCGTCTTCGATGGCGCGACTCGCGGCATCCTCGGCGTTGAGTTGAACGAACGGCTCGCGTTCGCTCTTCAAAAACGACGCAAGATGAGAGAAGGTCGTGTTCAAGAAGGAATTGGCAGGCGGACTGATGAGCTGCAGCGGAAACCTCGCTGCAAGCTCGGGCGCGCTAGCGGGCGACTCGCGAGGCGGAATGAATGCCGGAAGCGGATCGAGCCCGGCAGCCTCGAGCGCTTCGGAGTAAAACTCACACTTACCGGAAGGCGTCTGGTAACCGCCGTCAGCGAACGGCGCGAAAGTCTCAGGGAGATTCAACCGAGCCCAGCCGTCTTGCTTGAGCTGTTCGAGAGTGATGCCGCGGAGCGGCGCGTAATCTGTCGCGAGTGCCTGACGAATGATATCTTCGTCCGTATCGTTGAAGCAGTCGTCCTCGAATCCCATTCGTTCCGCCAGCAGCTTGAAAACTTCCCAATTCGACTTTGCTTCACCCAGCGGGCTGATTGCCGGCTCGTTGTAAACCAGATAATAGTGACCGTACGGTTTCACCAGATCGCGGTGCTCGAGCTGAGTCGTAGCAGGCAAGAGAATATCCGCGTAGTCCGCGGTGTCGGTTTGAAACTGCTCGTGCACCACGGTGAACAAGGCCTCCTGCCGGAGCCCCGCAAGCACCTTGGATTGATCCGGCGCAACCGCCGCAGGGTTCGAGTTGTAAACGTAAATCGCGCGAACAGGCGGGCGAGCTTCGGTGAGCGCTTCGCCGAGCCGCGTCATGTTTATTGTCCGCGGATTGCCGGGCGTCAGGTCGGGCCTTTGAAGGACCCGATCATCGAACGCGAACATCCCGCTGGTCGAGAGCAGCACCCCTCCTCCGGCATCTCGCCACGCCCCGGTTAGAGCAGGGAGACACGCAATCGTTCTAACCGCCATGCCTCCGCCCGCGTGGCGCTGCAGACCATAGTTGACCCTGATTGCGGCGGGTCTACTGGTCGCATACTCGCGTGCGAAGCTCACGATCTCGTTCTCTGTTATGCCGCAAATTTCGGCGACTCGCGCCGGCGGGAACTCGGCGGCTCGCTCGCGTAGCTTATCGAATCCGTGAGTGTGGCGTTCGATATAATCACGATCTTCCAAACCTTCGCTGATGATGACGTTCATCATCGCGAGCGCGAGCGCGGCGTCGGTGCCGGGTCGCAGTTGTATCAACTGATGACAGTGGTCCAGCGTGTGATTGCGATAAGGATCAATGCCGATGAGCCTCGCGCCGTTCGCGAGAGCAGCTTTGATCTGAGGCCACAGGTGAATGTTGGAGGCGAGCGTGTTGGTTCCCCACAGGACGATCAAGCGCGCGCGATGGAAGTTTTCCATGTCGGTGCCGATCTTCGCGCCGAGCGTGTACTTCAACGCGTCGCCGCCCGCCTGTGAGCAAATTGTGCGCGCGAGCTTGCTTGCGCCGAGTCGATGAAAAAAGCGCCGGTCCATACTGCCATTGTTAACAACCCCCATTGTCCCGCCGTAGCTGTAAGGCAGGATTGCTTCGGGCCCGTCCGGGGAGCCGGCGATCTTTTGAAAGCACTCAGCCACCGTGTCGAGCGCTTCATCCCAGCTTATGCGCTCGAAACGCCCTTCACCCTTCTCGCCACTTCGTTTCATCGGGTGGAGAACTCGACCGGGGTTATAAACGCGTTCGAGATAGCGAGTCACCTTTGTGCAAAGAAATCCCTGGGTGGGAGAATGCCCGGGATCGCCTGAAACTTTCGTGGCGCGGCCGTCTTCAACTTCGATCACCATTGCGCACGTGTCCGGACAATCGTGCGGGCAAGCGGCGTGGACGACTCTCATCTCTTTCATAGGCGTTCCGACCTTGCGACAAAGGATAGACCACGGACGACTCGGATTCAACGAGCATAGACCTGTTTGCAACAAAGGTAGTCTGGATCGGATGCTGTTGGCTACCTCTGAACTTCGTAGGTCAAAGTGTGGAAAAGAATCCTGGCCGACGGTTCGTCCAGGGCTCCGTTAGGAGCCTCATGTCTATCCCTTCGTGCGGCTTCATTCTTCGTGCCTTTGTGGCTCATCTGCCCCCATAGTATCCTGCAACGCATGAAACTCTGGGGAGGCAGGTTCAAAGGCGAAGCCGACGCGCAGTTTGCGCGGTTTAACTCGTCCTTCGCCTTCGACAGGAGGTTGATCGAAGCGGACATCGAAGCCAGCCTCGCGCACACCGAGGCGCTGGCTGGCGCCGGCATCTTAGCCGAGGATGAGGCGCGCAAAATAGCGTGGGGATTGAAAGAAGTAAGACGCCGGGCCCGCGACGACAACCACTATCTTGATCACTCCGAAGCCGAGGACGTGCACAGTTTCGTCGAAGCCGAACTCGTACTTATCATCGGAGACCCTGGCTACAAGTTGCACACCGGTCGCAGCCGCAATGATCAAGTTGCCACTGATGTCAGGCTCTTTCTCCGAGGCGAGATCGACCACGTCACGGGTCTGGCCATCGACACCCAGCGCGCGCTGATTGAACTCGCAGAAGCAAATCGCGAAGCAGTCATGCCCGGGTACACTCATCTCCAGCGCGCCCAGCCTGTCTTATTCGCGCATTACTTGCTGGCGTATTACGAGATGTTGAAACGCGATCGCGAGCGTTTCGCAGAGGTTCGCGGGCGAGTGAATCGGTTGCCGCTGGGCTCGGGCGCGCTTGCTGGGTCGGGCTTCCAGCTCGATCGCGACGCGATCGCACGACGACTCGGGTTCGAAGCGCTGTGTGAGAACAGCGTCGACGCAGTCAGCGATCGCGATTTCGTTATTGAATTCATCGGCGCGGCGGCAATTGCGATGATGCACTTGAGCCGCCTGGCGGAGGACTTGATTCTGTATTCGACTTCCGAGTTCGGATTTATCGAGCTGTCGGACGCGGTATCGACCGGGTCTTCGCTGATGCCTCAGAAGAAGAACCCTGACTCGCTCGAATTAATTCGCGGCAAAGCCGGCCGCACGTTCGGGCATCACGCGGCGCTGCTCGCGACGATGAAAGGCCTTTCTCTCGCCTACAACAAAGACATGCAGGAAGACAAAGAAGCGCTGTTCGATACGATCGATACGCTCGGCGGCTCGTTGAGGGTGATGGCGACCGTGCTCCGAAACATCCGCGTGAACCCCGAGCGAATGCGCGAAGCAGCGGCGCAGAGTTATTCAAACGCGACCGACCTCGCAGACTATCTTGTGAGGAAGGGTCTCGAGTTTCGTAAGGCTCACGAGCTTGTCGGAAAGGTCGTGACGTCCGCGATTGAGCAGGAAAAGTCGCTTGACGAAGTCACCGTCGAAGACTACAAGCGCCTCTCGGAGTTGTTCGGCGAAGATCTGTATGATTCGTTGAGGTTGGAATGGTCGTTGTCGAGTAAGCAAGCCGTTGGTGGCACGTCTCCGATTCGAGTAACGGAGGCGTTGGCGAAGGCCCGCAAGGAAATAGACCACGGATGACGCGGATTTGACGGATTCACACGGATACACCAATGACTCTGAGACACGAGAATCTGACCGGGCAGATTATCAAGGCATTCTACAAAGTTTATAACGAGCTGGGCTACGGGTTCTTAGAAAAGGTGTATGAGAAGGCTCTGGCGCTGGAGCTGATGAGCACTGGTTTGCAGATCGGACGACAACAAGCCATAAGGGTCTACTATCGTACCCAACAGGTTGGTGACTATTACGCCGACCTTATTGTTGAGAATCTGGTCATCATTGAACTCAAGTGTGCGGAAGGCGTCAGCCCCGCGCACGAAGCACAATTACTGAACTACCTGAAGGCGACTGAAATCGAGATAGGATTGTTACTAAATTTTGGCCCGAAGCCGGAGTTTCGCCGTAAGATCTTCACAAACGATAAGAAGCGCCATCGAGATCCAACACCGGTCTACAAGGAATCCGTGTGAATCAGTCAGATCCGCGTCATCCGTGGTCTATCTGTTCCCATTGGATGGACCCCGGATGACGCGGATTTGACGGATTCACACGGATACATGATTCGCAAGGATACAGGCACGGTTTTGGACAGGAGGGCTGATAAGGAACGTCAGATGAACAACTCTAAACGCAAGTGGAAATATGACGGGGTTCGCATCGTTCGGTCAGGCGAACTCGACACAAACACGCCTCAAACGCCCGGCATGAATCGCGCTGCCGCAATTACCCACGCTCGAGCAGGCGCGTCGAAGCTCTGGGCGGGAACCGTGACCATTCATCCGAATGCCAAGACCGGCGCTCATCATCACGGCGAGCTGGAGAGCGTAATCTACGTAGTAAAAGGCAAAGCGCGAATGCGTTGGGGCGATCAACTGGAATTTACCGCCGAAGCGGGAGCCGGCGATTTCATTTACGTGCCGCCTTACGTGCCTCACCAGGAGATTAACGCAAGCACGAATGAAGCGCTCGAATGCGTTCTGGTTCGAAGCGGTCAGGAACCAGTTGTTGTGAACCTTGATATTGCCTCGGTCGAGGAACCGGAAGAAATCCGCTGGTGCGACGACCTTCACCCACCGGGTTAGCTGTTATCCACTGGGTCTGCGACCTCCTAAAGCGGTTGCCACCAGGACACTAAGGCACAAAGGAGCACCAAAGCTCACTTCGTCAGATCGACGCCGACGACCGGCACATCCCAGTGCGCAAGCAGAATCTCGAACCTCCGCTGCTCCTCGCGCCTGTAGGTTTCCTGATCAGGGAACAACTGCTTGATGATCGGCTCTTCGCTGGCCTGGTCGGACGCCGCAGCCATGTTCTTGAAGACTATCGTCACTCGATAGTCCCATCGCCCGTCCTCAGTCGCGTGATATCGAGGCTTTGCGGCGGTCACGCTCAGAATTCGCCCGGTTTCCATTTGTTTCCTTAGCACCGGGTAGTGATTCTTCTTGAACAAGCGAATGAACTCGTCGGCGTAGCCCCACTTGGCTTTGTAGTAGTAGTCGGCTACAAACGGCTCCTCGCCCGCGTTGCTCTTCGAGTTCTGCGCCAGTCCCGAGTTACCCGCAATCAAGCACATGATTAGGGCGAGCAACAGAAACCGCGCGTTGTGAAAGGCTCCGGTCATCACGGCCTCCTTGAAGAAAGATTCGCCGAGAGTATAGCGGCAATATGTGTTGGAGGGTACTTCGGGCCGGGCATTAAGAGGTGATCATCGTGCCGGCGCCTTCGTCGGTGAAGACTTCGTAGAGCAGCGCGTTGCGCCTGGATCCGTTAATGATATGCGCGCTTCGGACCCCTCGACGAATCAAGTGCGCTATAGCCGCAACCTTCGGAAGCATCCCCGACGACACCACGCGCTCGCGAACCAGCCGCTCGGCTTCGTCAACAGTCAGCCGCGAGACTCTAGATGATGGGTCGTTTCGGTCGAGCAAAATTCCGTCTACATCGGTGAGCAGCACGAGCTTTTCCGCTTGAAGATGAACCGCGATCTCCGCGGCAATCGTATCCGCGTTGATGTTGTAGATGTTCCCTTGTTCGTCCGCGCCCAGCGACGATATGACCGGCACGTACGCGTTGTCCAACAGCAGACGCAGCAAGCGAACGTTGATCTCGACGATATCGCCCACGTGCCCGAAGTCGATTAGTTCGACCTCTCCGGTTTCCTGATTCAGGACGTTCTGGATCTCACGCCGGCGCGCGTGAATGATATTGCCGTCAACCCCGGATAGCCCGACGGTCTCACACCCCGACTTTCGCAACGCCGACAGAATGTCCATGTTGATCTGGCCGGCGAAGACCATCTTTGCTATCTCGAGCGTTTCGGCGTTGGTGACACGCCTGCCGTTGACGATGCGCTGCTCGATTCCAAGTCGCTCGGCGATTGTTGTGAGCTGCTTACCTCCGCCGTGAATGACGGCCAGGTGAATGCCAACCTGCTGACAGAGGGTTATTTCTTCGGCAAGCGAGTTTAGCTGTTCCTGATCTTCGGTGACTTTGCCCGAAAGCTTCACTACGAAGATCTTGTTCTTGAAACGCTGAATGTACGGCAGCGCTTCGCGGAGCAGATCGAGTCGTTCGTTGATCATTGGGTAAACCTTAACGCAAGGCCGCAGAGACGCAGCGCCGCGAGCCAATATGGTCATTCTCCTTGCCGCTTTGCGTCATCGCGCCTTTGCGTTAAATCATCTCCGCCAGCACGGCCTTCTGCACGTGCAAGCGATTCTCAGCCTCATCGATCGCCGCGTTTTTGGGACCGTCCAGCACCCCGTCGGTGACCACGACATTTCGGCGAACGGGCAGGCAATGCATGAACCACCCGTCATCGGTCGAGTTCATTATCTCTTCATCGATCCGCCAATGCTTGTATTGCTGACGAACCTGAATGTCTTCGTCCGCGCGACCGTAGAACTGCTTTCCGCCCCAGCTCTTGGCATACACGATGCGCGCTCCTCGGCACGCTTCTCGTTGATTGCGAGAAATCCGTACTCGCCCGCCGCTCGGTTTCGCCCCCGCTTCAATCTCGGCCATGGCCTCATCACCGAGATCGTATTCGGGCGGACAGGCGATCGTGAGGTCCAGCCCGCTTTGCGCGGCTATCAGCGCAAACGAATTCGGCACGGCCATCGGGAGCGGCTTCGGATGATAAGCCCACGACAGCACGACCCGCTGATGCGAAAAAGCCCCGAGCTTTTCACGAATAGTCATCGCGTCTGCGAGCGCTTGAAACGGATGATGCCGTGAGGACTCGAGGTTGAACACCGGCACGTCACTGTGCTCGGCAAAACCTCGCACGACCGGATCCGTTATCTCGTCCTCGTAGTCTTTCATCTCGGGAAACGCGCGCACGCCGATCGCGGAGACGTAACGCGACAACACGCGGGCGGCTTCCTTGATGTGCTCCGTTTTATCAGAGTCCATTACTATTCCGTCACGATGCTCGAGACTCCAGGTTCCTTTGCCGACGTCCAGCGTCACCGCGTTTCCGCCAAGCTCGTAGACGGCGATCTCCATCGAGGCGCGAGTTCGCAGCGACGGATTGAAAAACACAAGCGCGACGCTTTTGCCCGCGAGTGGTCGCTCGCGATAGTCGCCGGCCTTGATCTTCGCCGCCAGGTCGATGAGCGAAGTCAGCTCATCGAGCGTGAAGTCGGCGGTGCTGAGAAAGTCCCGTGATTTCAATTTCATGACTTTCGAGTCGTAGACCACGGATTCGACGGATCGGGCGGATATTGACGGATCCGATCCGTGTCAATCCGTCGAACCCGCGTCATCCGCGGTCTATTTCTCATCCGAGGGCTATTCGACCGAGCTCATCGAGAAACAGATCAATCTCCGGCCGCTTCAATGTCAGCGGAGGCAACAGCCTCAACACGCTCGGATCTTCCGACAGCCCGGTGATGATCTTTCGCGCGAGCAAGGCTTGCTGAACGGGCTTCGCGCTCCCGCCGGCAAACTTGATACCGACCAGGTAGCCGAGTCCGCGCACTTCTTCAACCAGAAGCATCTTTCGCAATTCGGCGAACAAGTACTCCGAATTCTCTCGCACGTTCTCCAGCAGCCTCTCGTCTCGAATCACATCGACCGTAGCTTCGAGCGCCGCGCACGCCAGAGGGCCGCCGCCGAAAGTTGTTCCCAGATCGCCGGTTTTTATCTCGCCCGCAATCGCATCGGTCATCAGCACCGCGCCCATCGGCACACCGCTGGCGATGCCCTTGGCGAGCGCGATCATGTCGGGCACAACGTCGAAGCGTCCGGCAAAGTAGAACTCTCCCGTGCGCCCCATCCCGGTTTGCACTTCGTCGTAGATGAGCATCGCGTTCACTTCGTCGCAACGCGTGCGCAGGGCCTGGTAGAACTCGGAGTCGGCCATTCTCACGCCGCCCATCGACTGAATGGGTTCGAGGATGACCGCCGCGGTGTCTTCGTCCAACAGGCTATTAACCGAATCGATGTTACCGAATTCGGCGTAAACGTGGCCCTCGAGGAGGGGCGAGACGTTCTCGCGATACTTTGGCAATCCGGTCGCCGAGACCGATCCTGGAGTTCGGCCGTGGAAACCGCCTTCAAACGAAATGATCCTTTTGCGGCCGGTCAGCATGCGAGCGATCTTCATCGCGTTTTCGTTCGCTTCGGTGCCCGAGTTGACGAAGAACGTCTTTGAGAGGGCGTCCGGGGCAGTCTCGACCAGTTTTTTGGCCGCGCGAGCGCGCGCGTCGTTGTAGACGAGGTTCGAGTAGAAGATCAAACGCTCTGCTTGATCTTTGATTGCCTGGACGATGCGCGGATGCGAGTGTCCGGTCGACACTACTGCGTGCCCACCATAGAGATCAAGATAGCGCTCGCCGTTAGAGGTGTAGACCCAGACGTCTTCGCCGCGGTCGACGACGAAGGGAAACTTCTTGTAGGTTGCGTCCGGGTATTGCTCT
>DATIFP010000124.1:0-14895 GCA_035455165.1 Blastocatellia bacterium | reverse complement strand
GGTTATGTCCTTCTTGGCCGCGGACATTATGTGCTCCAGCAGCGCCGGACGCGAATCGACTATCGTGTGAGTTTCGTTCTCGGTGATCACGAACGGCGGGCGGCTCAGTTCGTGAAGCTCGCCGTAGAGACTGACCGCCTTCTGAAACTCGACATGCGTTGCCAGCTCCAAGTCGATGAGTATGCGTCCGTTGCCGCGCGCGCGAGTGACCGCGATCTCGAAGGCGCTGTGTTCTTCGTCTTCTTCGATTTCAGTTTCGTAGTTGTTTTCCTCGAGCGCCGCCGACACTTTCTGCAGCAGCTTCTCCTTTTCGAATACCTCGTGCAGTTTGTTCGCGGCCTTCAAGGTGATCAGTCCCTTCGGGCCCGCGAGCGCGTCGATGACCGTGTCCACGATCTTGCGATCGTGCAAGCGCCGTTCGAGCTTGTCCAGATAGCCGTCAAGTTCGGCAAGCTTCTCGAGCTTCTTGCGCAGGTCCGCGCCTTTGAATTGCGCGTTCGTAGCTTTGACCGTGACTGTGAGGTTCTCGGTCGCCTTGCGCATCAGGTAAGCCTGCATCTCTTTCTCGTCGTGCATGTACTGCTCGTTTTTGCCCTTCTTGACTTTGAACAGCGGCGGCTGCGCTATGTACACGTGGCCGCGATCGATCAACTCGGGCATCTGGCGGTAGAAGAACGTCAGAAGAAGGGTGCGGATGTGCGAGCCGTCGACGTCGGCGTCGCACAGCAGGATGATGCGGTGGTACCTGAGCTTCGATACGTCGAAATCGTTTGTGCCGATCCCCGTGCCGAACGCAGTTATCATCGTGCGAATCTCGGAGTGTCCCAGCATCTTGTCGTAGCGGGCCTTCTCGACGTTGAGAATCTTTCCCTTGAGTGGAAGGATCGCCTGCGTGCGGCGGTCGCGTCCCTGCTTTGCCGAGCCTCCTGCGGAGTCTCCCTCTACGATGAATATTTCGCACAATGCCGGGTCCTTTTCGGAGCAGTCGGCGAGCTTGCCCGGAAGCGACGCCGAATCGAGCGCGCCCTTCCGTCTGGTCAAGTCTCGGGCCTTTCGTGCGGCTTCGCGAGCGCGCGCCGCTTCGATGGCTTTGGCGATGATCTTGCGGGCGACCGACGGGTTCTCTTCGAAGTGCCGGCCCAGGCCTTCGTTAACAAATGCTTCGACCTGCCCTTTCACGTCGGAGTTGAGCTTGCCTTTTGTCTGGCCTTCGAATTGCGGTTGAGGCAGCTTGACGCTGATCACTGCGACCAGCCCTTCGCGGACGTCCTCAGGCGCGAGTTTCTCATCGTCCTTCTTGAACAGACCGGCTGATTTTCCGTAGTTGTTTATCGTTCTGGTGAGGGCCGCGCGAAAGCCGGTCAGGTGCGTGCCGCCGTCCACCGTGTTGATGTTGTTGGCGAACGAGTGGACGATCTCGTTATAGCCGTCGTTGTATTGAATCGCGACCTCGATCGCGACCGGATCGGCTGTCGTCCCGAGCTTCTCGAAATAGATCGGCTGCGCGTGCAGCACGCTCTTGTTTTTGTTTAGATGCTTCACGAATTCCGCGATTCCGCCCTTGTAGAAGAACTCGTGCGACTTGTCGGTTCTCTCGTCGGTGATCGTAATGCGGACGCCCGAGTTCAAGAATGCTTTCTCACGCAGCCGCTGCGAAAGCGTATCGAAGTTGAATTCGGTGACTTCGAATATCTGAGTGTCCGGCTTGAATGAGACTTTGGTTCCGCGCTTCTTGGTCTTGCCAGTCGGTTTGAGCCTCTCTTGCGCTATGCCGCGAGCGTATTCCTGTTCGTAGGTCGTGCCGTCGCGCCATACTTCGATCCTCAGCCATTCGGAGAGAAAGTTCACGACCGACACGCCGACGCCGTGCAAACCGCCCGATACCTTGTAAGCGTTGGTGTCGAACTTGCCGCCGGCGTGGAGCTTGGTCAGCACGACTTCCGCCGCGGATACTTTTTCCTGTTTGTGAATATCGACCGGTATGCCCCGGCCGTTGTCGATGACAGTGATCGAATTGTCAATGTGAATGAAGACTTCTACTCGATCGCAATATCCCGCGAGCGCTTCGTCTATAGAATTATCAACTACTTCGTAGACCAGATGATGGAGGCCAAGCTCGCTGGTCGATCCGATGTACATGGCGGGCCGCTTTCGCACCGCCTCTCGGCCTTCGAGGACGGTGATCGAAGCCGCGCCGTAATCCTGAGTTTTGGTACTCAACGTTTATCTCCTCGTAACAATGTCCGACAAACTTTAGTTTGTCATTTGTTAGTGCAATACTTTGTCATCAATTCAAGCGACAAACCAAGGTTTGTCGGACTACTCGAGTGTTTATCGAGTCACGGACAAGCTGACGCTCGCCGGACTACTCTCGTTAAACGCCTTACCCCGCTCCACCCGGTAGAGTGAGGCTCGGTCTCGGTAGCGATTCGCGATTGCCCTGCGCGACGTGCTCACGAACGTTTGGACGCGGCCTTCAAGCTCCGAAAGCAGCGCCTCAATACGTGACCGGTCGAGTTCTGCGTCGATATCATCTATCAGCAAAACGGGGCTTTCTTCGTAAATGGAATTGTAGATGGAAACCTGTGCTAAATCAAGCAAAAACAAGGCACTTCGCTGCTGGCCGGCACTGCCGTATCGGGCCACTTCGCGCCCGTCCGCCAGTATCTCGAGATCGTCACGATGCGGCCCGATTAGCGAGTGCCCGGCAGCTATCTCGGCCGGGAGTCTCAGGGCCAATCGTTCGCGAAACAGACCCTCAAACTGATTCAAATTGCCCTTGCCCTCGAGCTGTGAGCGATAGCGCACGCTGATTCGTTCCGCGCCGAAGATCGCGTGGCCGTGATCGTTCTGGTCGAGCACCTGGTTCAGTCTTGCCACGTAACTCGTTCTCTCGTCGTGAATGGCTGCGCCGAGCTCAACCAATTGTTCGTTCCACGCCTCGACCTGACTGACGAACTGACTGGAGTAGCCGCTTGTGCCTGCTTCTCCGAGCAAACGGTTCTTCTGTTTGATTACGTGATTGTAACGAGAGAGCGTGTTGAGCAGTCGCGGGCTGACCGAAACCGCACCACGGTCCAGGAACCGCCGGCGCTGGCCCGGGTCGCCGCGAATCACATCCATTTCTTCGAGTGAGAAGACGAATACGGAGAGATTGCCGAGGTAGCGGGCGAGCGTATCGCGTTTACCGTTGACGAATAGTTGCTTAGAGGAGTCACCGAGGGCCACTTGGATTTGCTTGGTGACTGAGCCTCTCAGGATCTCGCCGCGCAGGAGAGCTTGCGGTTGGTCGAACGCAAGACAGTCGCGAAGCTGGCCGGTTCGAAATGACCTGGTGCTGCCCAGTGTATAGATTGCTTCGAGCCAGTTGGTCTTACCCTGAGCGTTGTCGCCGTAGAAGATATTTAGCCCCGAGCCGAATTCCGCGAGGCCCTCGAGGTTGCGAAAACCAGAGGCCTCGATTCGCGTCAGCAGCATGGAGGGATGTTAGCACAAGCTCGAGCGGGCTTCATGCGAAGCGAGCCGGTAGCCCTCTGGAACCAGCGAGCGCCTTCAAGGTGATGAGGTAAGTTCCGTCAGATGGATTCTGAGAGGGCCAATGTGGACGCTGGCTCCTCTCGATGCGGGCGGAATTTGTCTAATGGTTATCGCAGAAGGTCTTGTCTCGACGCCAGGATGCGCAAATCGTGAACTTCTTTGAACGTAAGGTTGAAGTGGCAAAACTTGCCACCGGATTACTCTCAGGTATTCGGCGGAGGCGGCGGAGGCGGTGGTGGACAATCGCGACCGGCGCAGCCAAACTCGAAGAACGCATCTATCAAATTCGGATTCGCCGAGGTCTCAATCGATCCGATGAAATCCAGCGGCTTGCTGGCTGCGCAAGCAGAGACGAGGATTCGCAACCTTATTTGAAGACGCCTGGGTTCCGATTCGGCCTCAATATTCAAGTCGCTGTCGGGTATGTCCAGGCAACGGAATTGTTTCGGTGGAACAGCTAGATCATAGGACTTAATGATCCCTTCGCGTTCACTGTAGATCTCAATCCTGCCATTCGCAATCGCTGATACCCTGCCGCTTGCATCTATCTTTTGGCCTATGCAGACGCGAATCGTCTCTCCGCGGAAAAGTCCAAGTAGCTTCTCGGAGATTAGAACGTTGGAGTGACGCTCATTCGATCTTGCGCGTTCGCAACCGCCCAACTGGTCTCCGACTGCGTCGCGGAGCCGGCCAACAGGACCCCGGATACCAACCAAAACGCTGTTAGTCGCGTGATTGTGCGTCTCATCGTGTCTCCTTGTGAGCGTCGCTCCGGGGGTTCTCCAGTTTCGACCCGACATATCGGCCCGGGGAGCGAACTCATGATCCGCCGCACCGTCAGAACTGAACAGGACTCGCACCGTCCTGGTTTGGCCCCGTTTTCGACCCGCGGTGATTCGCCGGCACATAGCCACGGGTACTTCTCACATTGATTAACGCGACAAATGGGGGTAGAAAATACAACCAGCTCAAAGAATTCTTCAGTAAGAGCAACTTGGCTCAACAGAAGCCAGTCCGTTCCTCACCACCGGGACGCGTATGGACGAGCCATCGCCACAGAAGATCGACGAGACCCAGCAGCAAATCACCGAGCGGCTGATTGCCTGGAACAGCGGTGACCCCGCGGCCCTCGATGACGTGATTCGCGCGGTCTATAGGGAACTGCGGCGCATGGCCGACCGCTACTTGCGGCTCGAGAGCCCCGGCCACACTTTGCAACCCACCGCGCTTGTGCACGAAGCTTACTTGCGGTTGATCGATCAAACACAGGTGAACTGGCAGAACCGAGCGCACTTCTTCGGCGTAGCCGCCCAGATGATGCGCCGAATTCTGGTCGATCACGCCAGGACGAAACAACGCGAAAAACGTGGAGGACCGGTCAGGAAGCTTCCGCTCGATGAGGCGATGGACGTTTCCAAAGGGCGAGCTGCTGATCTGGTGGCGCTCGATTCGGCGCTGGAAAGCCTGACGGAGTTCGATCCCCGAAAGAGCCGCGTCGTTGAGCTGCGTTTTTTCGGCGGTCTGAGCGTCGCAGAAACGGCCGAAGTGCTGGACGTTTCACCGCAGACGGTGATCCGCGACTGGAAGCTGGCGAAGGCGTGGCTTTATCAAGAGATGAAGAACGAATCCCGATGACGCCCAGCCGTTGGCAAAGAATAGAAGAACTGTTTCACTCCGCTCTTCAGCGCAAGCCCGATGAGCACCGCGAATTTCTGATCGAAAACTGCAAAGGCGATCCGGAGTTGAGGCGGCAGGTCGAGGCGTTGCTTGAATCGCACCAAGAAGCTGGTGACTTTATCGAAGAAGCGCCGCTTGCCGGAGCAATCTCGTCGATCGTCGAGGCCTCCGCTGATGAGACCGCAAAGGCCGACGCGACTCGAGCGCTGACCGGACGCCGGGTGGGCCACTATGAGATTCAATCCTTGATCGGCGCGGGCGGGATGGGGGAGGTTTACCTCGCGCGCGATCTAAAACTCGACCGCCCGGTCGCCCTCAAGATACTTCCTGCCGAGTTTATTCAGGATGAAGCGCAATTGCAGCGCTTTGAGCGCGAAGCTCGCGCCGCCTCCGCGCTCAACAACCCTAATATCATCACCATCCACGAAATCGGCCAGGAGGGCGAACTTCACTACATCGCCACCGAATTCATCCAGGGTCAAACGCTTCGCCAAAAACTTGCAACCGGACCTTTGCAGCCACGCGAAGTGATCGAGGTGGGTTCACAAATTGCCACCGCCCTCAGTGCGGCCCACTCGGCGGGAATCATTCACCGTGACATCAAGCCTGAAAACGTTATGGTGCGCGATGATGGCCTCGTAAAGGTGTTGGACTTCGGGCTAGCCAAACCAATTGAACGCGATATGGCGAACGTTCCTTCGAAGGCAATGCCGGAGGACGTCTTGCGAACCAATCCCGAACTCTATATTGGCACCGTGAGTTATATGTCGCCCGAGCAGGTCTCGAGAAAGGACGTTGACCATCGCGCAGACATATTCGGGTTGGGCGTCGTGATGTACGAAGTAACAACGGGTGAAAGACCCTTCAAAGGCGAGACGGCCGCGGACATCTTCGATGCAATCCTGCATCACGAGGCAGCCATTGATAAAGAACTCCAGCTGCCAGCCGAATTGAAACGAATCATATATCGCGCGTTGGAGAAATCGAGAGAATCCCGCTATCAAACCGCCGATGCCTTGCGCAATGATCTGAG
The DNA here is from genome assembly GCA_035455165.1 of Blastocatellia bacterium. GTDB lineage: Bacteria > Acidobacteriota > Blastocatellia > UBA7656 > UBA7656 > Onstottus_A. The sequence continues at coordinate 8,648 of DATIFP010000124.1, read as the reverse complement.
AAATCTCGCGGACCAACCAATAGCGGCGAGGCCAGCGCGAGGCAAGGCAAAAGCGTCCCTGGCGCTTTGCGGATTGCTTGCCTTGGCGGCTCTGTTCTATTTGACGAGCCGCTCCAATCAAATGGCAAAAGTACCGGCAAAACTCCTGGTTATCGGCAATTCAATCCCGATCGCCCAGGAGCGAGGAACCGAACACTTTCCTTCGCTTTCGCCCGATGGCGAATCGTTGGTATACACCAGCGCGATGGCGGGCCGCTGGGACATTTACATGCGACGGATAGGTGAACGAGCCCCAGTCAACCTGACCAAGAACTACGCACCTCACGCCAGTCAACCAGCTTTTTCTCCGGACGGCGAACGCATTGCTTTTCAGTCGGCCGGCATCTGCACGATGAGCACGAACGGCGATGACATCAAGCGATTGACCGACGAAGGCAATAATCCCGCGTGGTCTCCCGATTCAAAAGAGCTTGCATACGCGATAGACCGGGTCATCAGCCCCGACCGCACGATCGTTCCGAGCCAACTTTGGGCAGTCAATGTCGAAACCGGCGCAAAGAGACTCATCAGCAAAGGCGACGCAGTACAGCCCAATTGGTCGCCACACGGACACCGGATCGCGTTCTGGGGCGTTGAAAGAGGCGGACGACGAAGTGTGTGGACGATTGCCGCCAACGGGGAGAATCCGGTTGTTGCGGTCGAAGACGATTTCGAGAATTGGAATCCGGTCTGGTCACCCGACGGCGCGTATCTCTACTTTGTCAGCGATCGTAACGGCACTATGAATCTCTGGCGTTTGCCGATTGATGAGCTGACTGGCAAGGTTCTGGGACAACCGGAGCCGATCACGATTCCCTCAGCCTACATTCAGCAGGTGAGCTTTTCACGCGACGGCCGGCGAATGGCTTACGTGCGGGTGGATAAGAAGGCCAACATCAAACAGATCGCATTCGACTCTAAGACCGCGAAGACTGAGGGCGCGGCGCATTGGGTTTTGCAAGGGTCGAGCCTGGCGACGCAGCCGGACATAACCAGCGACGGCCGGCGACTGGTCTTCAGTTCTCATGGCGAGAACCGTGAAGACCTCTTCGTGATGGCCGTGACGCGGTCCGCCGGACTTGAAAAGATCGGCTTGACCGGAGACATCTACAAGGATCGCATGCCAAGGTGGTCGCCCGATGGCGAGCGGGTAGCGTTCTATTCAGACCGCAGCGGCAACTACGAGATATGGCTCGTCAACAAAGATGGCTCCGAGTTGAAGCAACTAACTCGCGTAGCGACCGAGACGGAGTATACCTACTGTCCCGTTTGGTCACCCGATGGCTTGCGCCTCGCTTACTATCTGAACAACGTCAACACCTTTATCATCCAAACACGGAAACAGTGGGCGGAACAAACTCCCCAGCCCCTCACCGAAGCCGATTCAAACTTCAAGGATTTTCTTCCGTCGTCGTGGTCGGATGACGGACTAAAGCTGGCCGGCTGGCGAAAAGTTGGGTCGAACCAGTCGGCGGGGATAATGGTTTATTCTTTCAAGGACCACAGATACGAGAAACTCACCGACTCAGGCGCCAGTCCCAGGTGGTTGAGCGACAACCGTAGGCTATTGTTCTTTAACGAGGGCGCGTTGCAAGTCGTGGACAGCCTAACCAAAAGGGTCTCAACTGTTATGGAAATAACGCCGGACGTGTTTTTCGGGTTCGCGTTACCCAAAGATGAGCGCTTTATCTACTTCACTCAGGCGTCCAGTGAAATCGACATTTGGTTGAGCGAGATCCGGTGACACCTTTCTACAGATGAGTATTTGACAATGCATGATGCCTGGTATAGTTTTGCTCCGCCTGAGGAAAGCAAGGTTTGTGAAACAGCGAATCAGAGTCGAAATAACAAGCAAGCACGGTTTTTGGGAGCGAGCCTTTCACGTCGAGTGGGAGCATCAGTTTCCTGATCGTACGCTGAATCCCGACGGCCTGGGTCGCTTCTTTGCGCAAAGCGAATGGCTCGATGACCTCGAACGCGTCGGCGGCAAGACTTTTTGCACGGTGCGGCAAGCACCGGAGAACCCGACGCGGAGGGAATGGTTCGGTTCGCTGATCCCGCGACGCCAATGATGAAAGAACGCCTTTGGAGGCTCGATGATGGCAGACGCGAAAGACAAAGTGACTCGTCGCGATGCGCTCAAAACGATAGGCGCCAGCGTCGGCGTGATTGCTACCTTGCCGGTGTTGGGTAATTCACAAGAGCCGGCGCCCCATGATCATCTGAGTCACGGTGCTCAGTCTGCGGCGCCTGCGAAGACCCAACCCTTAAAGTTCTTCACCGAAGAAGAGAACCGAACTGTCATCGAATTGTCTGAGCTGATCATACCTGCCGACGATCACTCGCCCGGAGCAAAGGCTGCCGGGGTGGCCGCTTATATCGACCTCGTAGTCAGCGAGTCTACCGACATCACTAAACAGAACTGGCGCGAAGGCCTGGCCGCGATCGAGAAAATGAGCCGCGAGAAGTTCGGCAGATCATTCGCCGACTCGACCCCGGAGCACCAGGTTGAGGTGCTGACGGAAATCAGCAGGAACGAGCGGTCTCCGCAGACGGTCGAGGAGCGGTTCTTCAGAACGATCAAGTACGCGACAATCGACGGCTACTACACCTCGGAGATCGGCATAAAACAAGAGCTGCACTACAAAGGCAATGCTTACCTCAAGGAGTTCACGGGTTGCACGCACCCCGAGCATCAGTAACAACCCCGCTCGCCAGGACGATGACAAAAAACGCGCGGTTGATCCTACTGTTCTTTCTTTTCTCCACGGTCGCTTCAGCCCAGGAAACAGGACTCATCCCCGAACCCAGGCAGGTGAACAAGCGCGACGGTGTTTTCACCATCACCGCAAAGACCCGCGTCGTCATCAATTCCGCGCACTCCGATGAAGATCGAATCGCCGCGGAGTCGGTCGTTGAAGAAGTAGAATCGGCAACCGGATTCAAGCTTAGGATCACGACAAAACGGTCGATGCCCAAATCCGAGTCGATTTATCTCGCTCGAGTTGGCGACGATAGGCGGCTTGCATCAACGCTCGAAGCGAGCAACCTTGCGATCGATGACAACTTCAACGATGAGGGCTATGTCCTCGACGCGAATCGCGAGCGAGTCGTCATTGGCGCGCTCACCGGCGAGGGCGTGTTCTATGGAGCGCAGACGTTACGGCAACTGATCCGCCGCGGGGCGGATAGTCGAGCGAGCGTGCAAGCGGTCGCCATCAAAGACTGGCCGGCGATGCGCTGGCGAGGTGTCCACGACGATATAAGCCGCGGACCGGTGCCGACGCTGGACTACATGAAGAAACAGGTCCGCACCTGCGCCGCATTCAAGCTCAATCTGTTCTCGCTCTACATCGAGCATGTGTTTGACTATCAAAGCCATCCGCTGATTGGGCCAAAAGAAGGTTCGCTTACTGCGAGCGAGGTAAAGGAGCTCGTCCAGTACGCGAAGCGCTATTACGTGACAATTCTTCCCGAGCAGCAGGCGTTTGGCCACTTGCATCACGTTCTCAAGAACGAGCTGTACAGCGACCTGGCGGAAACGCCTCACGGCCACGTGCTCGCGCCGGTGAACGAAAAATCGTACGCGCTTATCAAAGATCTGTATGCCGAGCTTGTCCCGCTGTTCCCGGGCCCGTTGTTTCACATCGGCGCGGATGAGACTTTCGAGCTCGGTCGGGGTCAAACCAAAGAACGTGCCAAAGAAGTGGGGCTCGGGCGAATTTATCTCGAACATCTCAAACGGGTGAGCGAAATCATGAAGCCCTACAACAAGAGACTGATGTTCTGGGGCGACATCGCTATGCGTTATCCCGAGCTGCTCAGCATCCTGCCGAAAGACGTCATCGCAGTGGCCTGGAGCTACGGGCCTTCGCAAGGCTTCGACAACATGCTGAAGCCTTACAAGGACGCGGGGCTTGATCTGTTCGTCTCGCCCGGCGCCAGCAACTGGAACAGGATCTTCCCGAATCTGGATGCCGCGTTCATCAACATCAAGAACTTCGTGCGCGACGGCCAGAAATACGGCGCGCTCGGGATGTTGAACACAACCTGGGACGACGATGGCGAGGCTCTGTTTGGCATGACCTGGCCCGCGATCGTATTTGGCGCTGCCTGCTCGTGGCAGGCCGGCGAAACGCCCATCGAGACTTTCAAGTCGAGGTATGACTGGGCCTTTTATCGAAACGAAGGCAATGCTTTTCGCGACGCGATACAGGAGCTGTCGCGGTCGCACTCGATCTTGAGAGCTGCGGGACTCGGCGAGGCTAACGACGATGCGTTTTGGCTGGATCCTTTTACTGAGCTCGGCGGGAAGGCCATCGAAAAAGGAGTGCCCGTCGCGGGCGAGCTTAGGCGCGCCGCCGAGCGGGCGCTCGTTTCGCTCTATCGAAACCGGGCCAGGGCTCGCGCGAATGCGGACACGCTCGAGTGCCTGATCTTTGCCGCAATGCGCCTGGATCAGCTCGGAATGAAAATTCAATTCGCGAGCGAAATCGGCAAATACTACTGGGACGCTTATCTGAACATGAGCGACCGCGGACGAGTGCTCCGCGACTTGAACGAAATCACCAGCATAAACGCGCGGCTCGAAGACCTGCGTGATGCGACCACGAGATTGCGTTCAATGTATTCGGATCTTTGGCTCAAAGAGAACCGCGCGTACTGGCTTGGGAACGTCCAGGTTCGATATGACAACCTTGCAAGCCTGTTTCAAACAAAGATCCAAAGCGTTCAAGCCGCGGAGCAACAATACCGCCAGCAGCAAACTCTGCCGACCCCGCAGCAGATGGGCTTCTTCCTTAGGTAGACACGCATCCCGGCCCCGGGACCTCATGCCGCGCTCGCGTCAGACCTAGTATTGGGTAGTGTTAACTTGCAAAAAAGCCCCTGCTGAATTCGTCTTTCTATGTGAGACCACATGGGAATTGAGGTTGACTTCGATGAAGCACCTTCGATTCAGAATGACTCTCAGCGGAGAGGGTGCACGAAGGAGAAGAACCGCTCAGCGGCAGCCGGCGGCCAAGGCTGGCTGGCTGCTTGTTGGATTGGCGGTGCTCTACCTTCTCGCCGGCGGCGGGCTCGGCCGGGTTGCTATCCTTTCGCCAGTCAGCGGAGTAACCACGCTGGACGCTCAAATTGCGGTTTCCGGAAGGACGACCGACACCGGAGTTGACACAGTTACACTCAGCATAAACGGGTCGCCGTCAACATTGCCCGCTCCGGGCGGCTTGTTTGAGGCCCAGGTGCCTCTCACCCCAGGTGAAAACATTATCAGCGCGTCGGCCAACGGTATTTCGTCAGATCCTGTCACCATAGTCAGGAAGCTGCGTCCGGTCGTCAGAATCGATTCGCCGGCAGGGAGTACCGTCTCCACCGGAAGCCAAATCGAAGTGAACGGGATTGTAGATAACAGCGACGATCGCGCAGTCACGGTCGACACTAACGGGAACACTCAGGCGGTCGGGGTGATGAATGGTCGATTTTCGGCTACGGTGGATCTCGCGGTCGGACTGAACGTCATACGGGTGCTTGCGACGGACGCAATCCCAGCGGTGGTCGAGGTATCTCGGTTAGAGGCCGGAATTGCAATTACCAACCCGCCTGACGGTTTCACAACTCAGCAGGATGCCGTCATCGTGGAAGGGACGCTGGCCAATTCCCCTGCCGCAACTATCACGCTCAAGCTCAACGAGTCCCGCCAGGCGGTTGCGGTGCGTAACGGGGTCTTTGCCTCGAATGTAACGCTCGGCATAGGTGAAAACAGGATCCAGGCGTCCCTCGGAGATAAGTTCTCCAACGAGATAGTAGTCACGCGGAAACTTCCGCCGGTGGTCATCACCCTCATTTCGCCGCAGAGCGGCTCCACGCAGAGTCCGGTTTCTGAAGTGCGTGGAACGATTCAGAACCCGCGCGGCGACAGCGTCGCGGTGAGCGTCAACGGTTCAGAACGCGCCGCGCCAGTGAGGGCGGGCGGCTTTGAAACACGGGTACCGCTGGAGCTCGGGACGAACGTCATTCGCGTTAAACAGGGTGACGCCGTTTCTAATGAAGTGCTTGTGAATCGAGAGTCTCCTCCGGTGCTCATACAAATCACCTCGCCACGGAGCGGTTCTACCCAAAGCTCATCCGCTACGGTGACCGGCACAATCGCAAATGCGCGAGCGCGGACGGTTACTCTCGCCAACAATGGTTCGGCGCAAACGGTGGACATTGTAACCGGCAGATTCAGCGCGGAGGTGAAACTCGTAATTGGCCTCAATCGAATTCGAGCCTCACAGGGTGAATTTCTCTCGAATGAAGTCGCGGTTAATCGAGAGCTGCAGCCGGTGATAATACAAATCACCTCGCCGGGGAGCGGTTCTACCCAAAGCTCATCCGCTACAGTGACCGGCACAATCGCAAATGCGAGAGCGCGGACGGTTACTCTCGCCAACAATGGTTCGGCGCAAACGGTGGACATTGTAAACGGCAGATTCAGCGCGGAGGTAAAACTCGCAATTGGCCTCAATCGAATTCGAGCCTCACAGGGTGAATTTCTCTCGAATGAAGTCGCGGTTAATCGAGAGCTGCAGCCGGTGATCATACAAATCACCTCGCCGCGGAGCGGTTCTACCCAAAGCTCATCCGCTACCGTGACCGGCACAATCGCCAATTCGCGCGGCAGGTCCATCACTCTCACGGTTAACGACTCTCCTCAAAGCGTCGAGATACGAAACGGCGGGGTCTTCTCGCGGGAGGTCAAACTCGACCTTGGCGCCAATCGGATCCGAGCTTCGCAGGGTGATGCCGTTTCCAATGAGGTGACTTTGCGCAGAGAACGGCCGAGCGTCTCGATCCAGATCACCTCCCCGCGAAGCGGCCCGACCCGGGACAGCGCAGTAACCGTAACTGGAAAGGTCGAGAATGCGCCGGGCGACACAATAACACTAACCGTCAACCGCGTTGCGTCCAGAGTGCGGGTTGTTGACGGCGGGTTCACGCAAGAAGTAAGGCTGGTTCCCGGCGAGAATCTGATCAGAGCCTCGGCCGGCGACGCAGCGGACCAGGTGATGCTGGTTCGGGCCGATGTCCCTCCTCGCAATCCGAGGATAATAATCGACTCACCCAAGAACGGGGAGACCGTCGTGCGTCGGTTGGTTGACGTAACTGGAAGAGTCGAGAACGTTGGCACGCAGACTGTCGCCTTGACGGTCAACGGGAGACCTTTTGATGTGCGAATGGGGACTGGAACGTTTCAATCCAGAGTCACGCTCTCGCCTGGGCGCAACCTTATTCGGGCTAACGCCGGCAACATATCCGATGAAGTTACGGTCACGCTCCGGGTCCAGCAAACGCCGCCGGACAAACCCCCGGATCAGCAACCGGACCCGTGTGCGAAGATCAACTGCGACTGTAGGAATGTGAGAACGACGCTGACGATGGCCCAAACAAAGGCGGCCGTCGCCGAGGCCGACACGAGCATTTCCTCATCGCTCTTTGCTTCTGCCGTCCAGAGGAAGCCCGAACGCCAGCCCCGGGATCGGCAGGCATTGTGTCGCGCGGCGGAAGAGAATTTGAGAAGGGTCTGCAGAGCGACCGGCAAGGTCAGCGGGGTTTGTCCTAGCGACGCCTCGGGTCCTGGTGCGTGGCCTAAGGCGAGGAGTAGGAAGCAGGAAGCGCGCGTTTCCCTGCTGAGGAAGTCGCTAGTTAACGACAAGAAAGGAGCAATAAAACCATGAAGATCGATGGAGTAACCGCAATCGCGCTCGTGTTTCTCGCGTCGTTTGCGATTGACAGGATTGTGACTGCGATCTTGTTCCTGGCCTCGTTTGTTGGCAAGGGTGAGCGCGAGGGGGCGCGCGCCGAGAGGCTGCGCAAGCTGGTCTATTTTGTTCTGGCCGGCATACTCAGCGTAGCGGTGCTGGTATTAGGCAATATCAGGATACTCCGGACGATGGGCGTGCCAGACGCAAACCCGCTGCTCGATGCGTTGCTTACGGGATTGATTCTGATGGGCGGTGCGGAGCAGCTCTCGGGGGTCCTGCACGCGCCGAGCGAGCCCGCTACGGAGCATGAGAAGCCGATCCAGGTGACCGGCTCGCTCACGATTGAGGACACATCCGGCAGATTGTCGGGAACGCTTAAGGCCAGCGGCTAGAACATCGCCGTGGTCAAGGAATGTCTTTCGCCTTTTGCCCACCCAGATCGAGCTCGCGGCGCTCCGGTGCGCGACGAGGTCTCAGCAGTGACCACAGCTTGGCGACCACACCGAGCGAAGCGTAGGCAGTCGCCATGATCAATAGGAACCACCGCGAATAGAACCACGTGAGTATCACTACGAGCGCGAGCGCGATTATCAGGATTCGTGGATTGCGATTGCCGACGCCGACGTTTTTGAAGCTCGAATAGCGCAGCGTTGAGATCATCAGGAAAGCCAGGCAAGTTACCAGCACAACCAGCGAAGTCCCGTAGGTTCGAGGCCCAATCGCCAGCGACCACAGCCTTGTCTCGACGACGAACTGAACGGGCCGGGGTGAAAAGTGGACGATAGAGGCTATCACTGCCGCAGCCAGAGGGATCGGCATTCCCACAAAAGCTTTCCTGTCAACCTTGGGGTTCTTGGGCGGCAA
>DATIFP010000123.1:0-9916 GCA_035455165.1 Blastocatellia bacterium | reverse complement strand
TCGGCGGCGCTTTGGCTCCAGCCTGGGCCATCAGCGCTACCGCTGACAAACTCAAGCCAAAGCGCCGCCGGCAAGACATCGAATGCGTAAGTCACGACACGGCGGCGCAGTCCAAGATTGCGGCTCTCAACTCTTGCGTTTAGTATTCCATCTCGATGAATGTTGAAGTCACTCGCACCTACCTGCAGATTGAGAGCCCCGAAGACCTCAACGCCGCTCGTGTCGACGATCCACGAGTTCGCATCGACCGGGTGAAGGAATGCCCTCCATCCTTCTACCGGTATCTCTACACCGAGGTCGGTCGATTCTATCATTGGACCGACAAGCTGCAGTGGACGGCTGAAGAGATAAGAGCTCAGCTTGCGCGGCCGGAGATAACGTTTTGGGTTATGTATTGTGAAGGCGCGCCTGCCGGTTATTTCGAGCTCGAGCGACACGACGACGGCTCAATCGAGGTTGCCTATTTTGGTCTGCTGCAGGAGTTCCTCGGCCGAGGATTGGGCAAGCACCTTCTGACCATCGCCGTTCAACAAGCCTGGAGCGATGGCGCCAATCGAGTGTGGCTTCACACATGCACTCTCGATGACGCTGCCGCGTTGCCAAACTATCTTAAGCGCGGATTCAAGCCATTCAAGCAGGAAACGTATGTCACGGAGATAGGAAAAGGTGAAGAGCTCCGAGCGCCGCAGTTCACTGGGGGTCGGGATTGAAACCTGTGTTCGCCGGCTTGATAACTGTCTACGGCAGATGTCCACAGACTAGCGGGCTGAGCCAGGCGACGTCAGAATCCCCCGGCAAACAGCGATCTGTGCGTACACCGAGTTCTCGTTTTTGAGGCTCTGAGCAAGTGTGAGAGCTTTCTCGAAATCACTGCGAGCCAGCAATAGAAGGCTCCTGTCGAAGTCGGCTATCTGGGCAGTATAAGGCGACCCATCCCTCATCCGAGCGCGATTGAGCGCTTCGACGGCGGATCTGGAAATATCAAATCCCCGTTCGGGGTTCAAGCGGACTGCGATTTCGGCGAGGCTCAGCAATTCACGCGCTCGGTCTAGTTGATCATCCTTCGTGACCCCTTGCACACGCTCGTCGAGAATCCGTGTCGCTCTCGTGGTCTCCTTCCTATCGAGTAACGCGTGAAGCAACTTCTCCATTATCTCGTTCCGGTCATACGCTTCACTGATCTCCTTCCCGTACCGGTATGCATTTTCGAGGTCTCCCTTTTCGAGCGCAATTTCGGCGGCCTTTGATAGAAAATCTTCTCGCGCCCGATTTCTGTCTTCCTCATCGGGTATCTTGGCAAGGATCGAAAACGCTCGCTCGAAGGCGCCGTCCAACAGAGCTCGATACGCCGCAAGCGAATAGTACTTTGCCTTCTCGTCTGGCCTTTTAGCCGTCTCGGCGTCGCGAACCAGGGATTCAACGGGTGGTGGATGACGCAAGAGATCCGATTCTCTGATGTGCTTTTGGCCGCCCTGCAGGCTGCCCACGACTGCGTTCCAGCGCGCTTGCAGCTTTGCGGCTTCGTCGGGCATATACGAAACGAACGACGGCAACATCGACATCACATATTCATAGCCGTAACCTGAGCGCTCGGAGATTGTTCCTGACTCCTTAGCGATTTCATCAGCCTCCTGCATAATTGCTCGATATCCAAATGCCAGGAATCGTCTTATTAGCGCTTCATTGATAGGCGTCGAGGCCAGCGACAAAGAGTATTGTTCTTCATCCTTCTCTGGGTGATCTGATTCCGGAAAGACATAACCAAACACTTCAAAGAAAAACCCGAACGGCTGGCTGAGATTCTTCTCAGCCTTTGACAAAGCCTCATTAAAGACTTCGTCTGCAAGCGCGGGCTGCGTCCGCCGGATCTTCATTAGAACCTCTCGCAGCAACGTGGCACCCTGGACATCGAGATTCGTTCTCAGGACTTCGGCGGCGTATCGCGGGTCTGATTCGCTGAGGCTCATGATGCTGTGAAAATCGAGCTTCGAGTTCAGTTTTTTGTCTGGAGCCTCGATGCCCCCCAATGCAATCTTCCTCGCCCAAGCCGTATCCAAACGAGAAATGACCTCTGCGACTTCTCGACGTAACTGCGAGCGATTGGTGACATCCAGGATCGAACCGGCTGGGCTACTTGCTTCGGAAGAGATTGACTCAATAGCCTTTAACGACTCTTCAAATGTGTGACGAGCAAGCTGTTGATCGTAGCTCCAGAGCGTCTCTCCGATGCGCGCCAGTAGAACCACTTTGGATTCTCCATCGGGAGAGCTATCTGTCGCTTCAATCAGGCCCTTCAGTAGCGCGACCGCTCGCCGCCGATCTTGGGCAGCCTGTTTCTCGAGCTCCGTTTGTTCCGCACTCGGGAGCGACTCACCCGCAGTCTTTGAGATTGGCTTCGTGCTTTGACCGATGGCCGGGACGCAAAGGACCGCAACCCAGATACTCGTTAATGTCTTGAAGTGCGACATAGCGATCATCATTCCTCCGCTGCAACGACCAAAGTGGGACCGCGAGTCTATTCTATGAAGATGTCCGAAGACTTGGTCTCGTCATTGTGACACTTCCGAGACCGTCACATGGACCTCGCCAAGTTGATGACCCGTATCGGCACGGACCGGGCTTTGGAAGCCGGGGGTATCATGCTCAGGGCTGCTCGGCAGACGACCAGTTGCATCACCGCGGACGCTTCATTCATGTGAAATTGCCGAGTCAACGCAACAGCCTGGTCGAAATCCGTTCGTCCCAACCAGGAGAGCTGCCAGTTACTGAGCAGACCACCCAGCCCGATGTTGGTCCTCGAACCGCTGAGGTCGTTCTCGCGATATCTCTCCAATTCGGGGACAAACCCCGCGCGATTGAATTCTGCTATCGCATTCTTCATTTCCTGGAAGCCGCGAGCCGAGTCCAGGTTGGCAGCGCTTCCCGCTAGTTCCATTAGCACCACGGACCTTTCGATACCGTCCTCGATCCCAACCGCGCGACGCTCGTACTCGTCGAGGATTCGCGCGGCTCGCACCTTATCCTTATTGGACAACTGACCGATCAGGTTGGGCACTAGGAATGGCTGCGAGTACCAATTCGATATCTCGGCCGTGAGCGCTTCCGCCTTGTCCAAATCCTGCTTATTGAGCGCGTCCCGCGCTTCGTCGCCCCGCTTGTCGTCAATGGTACGACGCAAAGTAGTTTTGGCGGCGTACCGACCGGCCTCGCTGCTAAGCTTAGCGATGATCTCAGAGGCTCGCTCGAAGTCTCCGCTTGTCGTAGCCTGCGCGATCGCTCGCCGATACAGTAAATCCTTCAGCCGCGCTTCGCTGGCCGCATCGGCTCTCGATTGGAGTTCCTGGATTGTGCCAGGCTCGGTCATCACCAGGTACGCTCGCTGGTCCGGTGGAACGCGCCGCGACACCTCGGCAAATCGGGCGCGAAAGGCTGGCGCCCTGTCCGGCATGAACCGATCAAAATATCCGCAGAGCAGTTTCGGCACTGCGAAATCGTACGACGAACCCGCATCCAGGCGAGCGCCGGCTGCGTCAGCGAGAGACGCGTCGAGGCGCCGAGTCGCAACGTCGTACGCGAATTCGAGAAACTGCTCGACCACCGCGGGGTTCGTTGGCCCAGGCGCAAATGGATCGCGTTTCGCAGCTTCCGGCGAAAACCTTAGCACTCCTTCGCCAAAGCCCGGAAAAACATACGAGGCGAGTCTGTAGATCCCATCGAAGCGCGGCTGCGCCTGTCTCGCCCTCGCGAGCGTCTGAACGAAAAGCTCCTCCGCAGCGGCCCCGTCTTTGGACCTGATCAGTCCCAACACCATCATCACGTAGTTGATGTCACCATTCTCAACCAGGGGCTTCATCAACTGTGTGGCGCGCTGTGGTTCTTTCTGAACGATTTGAAATACAAGCTGCATCTGCAGTCCGACGCGTTCGAGATACGGGCGGCTGGTTCGAGACTTCGGATCTGGGTCGGCGAGGTCAGCTATCCTTTCGATCTCCTTCGCCGCCCAGTTCAAGTCGTGCGTCATTAGCAACCGAATTACTTGAGCGCGCGCAGCCAAAACCGCTCCGCTGGCGTTCAGCGGCTGCGCATATGTACTCTCGGCGAGCCTGCCAGACTCGACGAGTGCGTCTTGAAACAGATGCCGGGCTCGCGGTTCGTCGATCGTCCATAGCATGTCGGCAATGTGAGCTTGAATCACCACGCGAAGCGATTGGTCCGGGAAGGCTTTCTGCGCCTCGAGCACCTCGTACAGCAAACTGACAATCTTTTGACGAGCGAGGCCGGGGTCTCGCTTGTCCCCGGCAATGGATTTCACCGTCTCCGTAGCCGTACTCTTTTCCTTAGATTGCGTTGCCGTCGCCGACAGAGGGGTGATAAGCAGGAGGAACAAACAGGTGATTTTCTTCACGCGGTTCATCGCTGCCTCCTCGCGCCGCTCGGCGCCAGTCCGCGTTCCGAACTCAAATTCTGAGACGCAGGCTATCCGAAAATCCCAGCCGGTCTATCGCAAGCGGGGAACGACATCCCGGCCGTACGCATCAACGGTTTCTTCTTCGTCGCCGCTCATCAGATAAATATTGAACTGAGTTACGCCCGCGCTTTCGAGTTCCTGTAGCTTTCGAACATGTTGCTCGGCATTACCTACGATGCAGAAACGGTCGACGATTTCGTCGGTCACAAACTCGGCGTTCGAGCTTCCAACTTCGGCGTGATGAAGATAGTTGTATCCTTTGCGATCGCGAATGTAAGAAGTTAACTCCGCGGGCAATTCTTCGGGCTTGTAGCGCGAGACGAGATCAACGACATGGTTGGAAACCAATGCCGGAAACCAACGGACTTGATCCCGGGCCTTTGCAAGATCATTCGACACCCACACCGGGGCCGCGCTCATAACCCGAATTTTGGAGAAGTCGCGGCCTGCTTCTTCCGCTCCTTCGCGGACGAAACCCAGACACCACTTGATCAACGCTGGGTCGGCGAATTGAAGGATCACGCCGTCGCCGATTCGCCCCGCGCATCGCAACGCCTTCGGCCCGTAACCGGCGATCCAGGCGGGCGGCACGCCCGAATCCGCCCACGGCATCTGAATCTCGCGGCCTTCGTATTCGATCGTCTTCGCCGCGCAAAGATCGCGAATGACCTTGACCGTCTCTTCCAGACGCTCCATGGTCGTTGGCTTTTTGCCCATCACGCGGCGCGAGCTGTCACCGCGGCCGATGCCCAGATCCATGCGCCCGTCCGAGATCCTGTTCAGCGTTGCAAGAAGGCTCGCCGTAACGCTCGGGTCTCGCACCGCTGGATTCGTCACACAGGTCCCAAGCCGCATCCGCGCAGTGTTGACGGCAAGCAGGGTGAGCAACGGATACGCTTCCTGCCACAACACGTGGGAATCGAAGATCCAACCGTAGCCGAAACCCGCGTCTTCAGCCTGTTTCGCAAGCCGGATCATCCGCTCGTGCGGCATATCGGGTTTGAAGGTTATCGCAAATTCGAGCATGCACTCTCCACTTTCAGACAAGCGAGCGTTGAAGAGGAAGCGAGCCTATTCCTTCACCAGGGAACCGTAAGTCTCCGGTCTCCGGTCGCGGAAAAACTGCCAGACGTTTCGCACTTCGCGAATTTCATCGAGATTCAAATCGGCGACAACCAGCTCGTCCGAATCACGCGATGCCTGCGCGATGATCTTCCCGCGCGGATTGCAAAAATAGCTCTTGCCGTAAAACTCGCCGATGTCCCACGGCTGCTCGTGCCCGACTCGATTGATCGCGCCCACGAAATATCCGTTCGCCACCGCGTGCGCCGGTTGCTCAAGCTCCCACAGATACTCCGACAATCCCGCCACCGTGGCCGAAGGGTTGAAGACGATCTCCGCTCCGTTCAACCCGAGCGCTCGCGCGCCCTCGGGAAAGTGTCGATCGTAGCAGATGTAAACCCCAATGCGTGCGAACGCAGTCTCAAAAGTCGGATACCCGAGATTCCCCGGCTTGAAGTAGTACTTCTCCCAGAAACCGGGCTTGGTGTGCGGTATGTGGTTCTTTCGATACTTGCCCAGGTACTTGCCGTCTGCGTCGATCACCGCCGCGGTGTTGTAATAGACGCCGGTGATCTCTTCTTCGTAGATCGGCACGATCACGGCCATATTGTGCTTCGCGGCAACTTCCTGCATCAGCCTGACCGTAGGTCCATCTGGAATCTTCTCGACTGCCTCGTACCAGCGAGGCTCCTGCTCCGCGCAGAAGTACGGCGTAGTGAAGACCTCTTGCATGCACACAATCTGAACGCCCCGGGTTGCGGCTTCCTCGATGAACCGAAGATTCTTGACTATGTTTGCCTGCTTGATCTTCTCGATCGGTTCATCGATCGAGCAGGCGTTGGATGCTTGAATCAAACCGCACTTTACGATTCGTGACATGGTAGTTCGGTCCTTTGTCATCGGTCATCTGTTCATAGTTTCTGGTTACTGGTTTCCAGTTTCTGGTTTTGATTTCCGGCGTTCTAGGGTCTAACCGGGAAACTCGAACCCAAACTAGAAATCAATAAACAAGAAACAGTTGACCAGCGACGAATTCAAAACTTTATTTCAAGATCGACCCACGTTGTCTGAGGCAAGCCTCCCAGCAGCTCCGGATCGAATTTGTACTGAAGCACCGTTTCGACCGCCCGCTGGTCGAGTCCGTAGCCGAGCCGCCTCGTGACGTATGCTCGAACGGCTCGCCCGTCGGCTCCCACTAGAACACGCAATCTCACCGAGCCGCTAACGTTCGTGCGCGCCGCTCTTTCAGTCGTTGCGGGCTTGACTGATTGTTTGATGGCAATCGCGCGCGTCGTACTTGCATAACGGTTGTCCCGAATGATTCCCGTGGCGCGCCGGGCTCTGGTCGGCGTCTCTTGAGCCATTCTGGCGTGCGCTTCTGTCCTCAAGCTCTCCAACGAATTCTGCAGCGCCTGACGATACGCCTCCCGCCACGCGCCGTCGATTCGAATGAGATCCAGAGTTACCAGCGAGCCTTGCAGTTGTTCTTCCACGTCCGGCTCGCCGATCTGTCCGAGGGCCCACACCGCGTCGTACCGAACGTCGTACGACGGATCATCCAACGCCTCGGTGATCTCGTCAACGCCTCCCGCGTCTTGCATCAACCCAAGCGCGACGATTGCCGATGAGCGCACCTCAGGCGACGGGTCCCCGGTCGCATATGAGAGCGCCTGCAACGCCTTCCGCTCGCCTATCATCCCCAACGCGAACGCAGCCGATGAACGCACTTCCGAATCGGGATCGGCGAGCAGTGGAATCAATAACGGCGCGGCAGCGGGATCGGCGATCTGTCCCAGCGCAAACGCGGCCGCTTCGCGAACCGAAGCGTCTTTGTCCGATAGCCCCTCGACTAGCGCTCGCACTGCGCCACGCGCGCGCGTCGCTCCCAGTTGATTGGCTGCATCTCGTCTGACGACTGCGTTCTTGCTTCGAAGTTCTGAGATCAAGCGAGGCGGCGGCGCTTCGGGTTTCACAGGTCTCTGTCCGGCAATCGCACCGGCGGAGCGCGCACCAATCGCCGCGGCGATCAGGAAGCCAAGACTCACAAGCCGTCCGACGTTCAAGGCACGTCCCCGATCAGCTCTGATCGTTGTTGTACATTGCACGCGCAATTCTCCAGGTTCCATCCGCGCCCTTCTTCAGCACGCGAATAACTTTGCCGGTCGCTCGCAAGGAATCACCGCCGCCCTCGGGTGTTACCGTCCCGGAATACGTTCCCCACTCAAAAGCCCAATCCCCGGCCACCTTCACCTCATTGAACGACAGGATGTAATCGGCGATCTGAGCATTGCCGCTCTCGTCGCGTAATCTCATTATCGAAGCGCGATTCGCATCCTTGCCGATCAACGCCGGCTCTCCCGCGGGCAACATGACAACGTCGTCGCTCCATAGAGAGACGAGCGTGTCTATATCCCATTTTCTGGATGCCTCAACTTCACGCTGATGCAGCTTGTTGATCGCTTCAACATCGGCCGACAACGCTTCCTGCTTTGAAGCGCACGACATAACAATGCCAGAAAGCAAGAACAGCATCAGCGAAAACGCAACACGTCGATCCGGAGTCATACTCATTCCTCCTCAGTCTCGAACCGCACCACCAGCGTTTCACCGTATGCTATCAAACCACCAGCGCCGCCGGTCAATCACCTTCAGCTTCCGGGAGGGGCTCCAGTCGCGGAGCGTCATCCGAAACCGGCACGCTCTTCATCAATAAAAAGTAAACCGCACCTGAGACAAACAATCCCACAAACCACGCATAGTCATAAAGCGGCCTCAGCGTCGGGACGACAAGTCCTCCCCAGGCTAGCGCGCAGCCAAGCAAGGTGGCCGCAACAGCTCGCAAGTTCCAACCGCCGGCGTAGGTGTAGGCACCTCGCATTCGGTAGAGATCCGCAAGCTTCAATTGTTTGCGCCTTATCAACCAGTAGTCGGCGATTAGCACCCCGGCTATCGAGCCGAGGCCGCCCGAATACCCCAGAAGCCAGTTGAATATGTAGCCTGACGGGTCAGCCAGCAAACGCCACGGTTGCATCGCCATTCCGATCAATCCGGTCATCAGCCCGCCGGCTCGAAATGAGATCCATTTCGGAAAGGCGTTGGCGAAATCGTTTGCAGGCGATACGACGTTCGCCGCTATGTTGACTGAAAGCGTCGCGACCATCACCGTGAACATCGAAACAGCGATGACGACGGGATTACGAAACTCGCCGATCAAAAGCACCGGGTCCCAGATCACCTTGCCATAGATGATCGTGGTGGCCGACGTGATGATGACACCCATCGCCGCAAACACCGTCATTGTGGTTGGCAACGCTACAACTTGCCCGACCATCTGCTCGCGCTGACTCCGCCCGAAGCGCGTGAAGTCCGGCATATTGAGAGAGAGCGTCGCCCAGTAGCCGATCATCGCGGTCAGCGACGGAACGAAGATCGGCAGGAATTCCGAGAGGCTGTGAAACTTGCCGTGGTCCTCCATCACCGCGCCGAGGCCCTTGGCTCGCCAGATCGCCCACACCATCAGCGCGAGCGCCATCACCAGCACGAAAGGCGCGGCCCAGTTCTCGACCTTCCGCAGCAGGTCCATCCCGCGCCACACGATGTACACGTTCAGACCCCAGAACAGAAGAAATGATATGTGCTCGGTCGGTGTGTAGCCGGCAATAAAGGCGGGCCATTGAATCGGACCGCCCAACATGGTGTGCCAGTTCGGAACAAACGAGGTGAGCAGTACGTTGATCGCCTGACCGCCGATCCACGCTTGAATGCCAAACCAACCGCAGGCTACCAGCGCGCGCATCAGAGCCGGCAGGTTAGAGCCTATCGTGCCATAGCTTGCTCTGGCGAACACCGGAAACGGGATGCCGTATTTTGTTCCGGGATGTGAGTTCAGAAGAATGGGCGCGAGGACGATAGTGTTGCCGAGCAGGATCGTCACCAGCGCCTGCCACCAATTCATACCGGAGCCGATCAGCCCCGACGCAAGCATATAAGTCGGAATGCAATGCGCCATGCTGATCCACAGCGCGGCGTAGTTGTAAGTAGTCCAGGTGCGTTTCAGGATTGGAACGGGCGCGAGGTCGCGATTCCAGATGGGGCTATCGGAGACATCTTCTTCGAGCTCGACAAAGTCCGGCTTAAACAGAGTCCCCTGAGCGGCCATTCGTTCCTCCGGTGAATGAGTGGATGCCGCATTGTAACCCATCAGTTAGCTGTCTACCATATTCTCGCGGCTGGAAGCAGTAAGATAAGGCGTGACCTTTTCTTCCAGTAAGGTAACCAATTCTGGATCCATGAACTCGAATTCATCGGGAATGTAAAGGCAGATGATGCGCTTGCGCTGGTAGATCTCTTTGAACCTCGAGTGAATGATGTTGCGGTGGCGCTTTT
>DATIFP010000122.1:0-2873 GCA_035455165.1 Blastocatellia bacterium | reverse complement strand
AATCGCTGCTCGGCCGAAGCTGACGTTTTCCGCGCTAGCAAACTCAGAACGCGCGGCCCCGGCTCGAGTTCCGACGAAGACGATGCGGTCGTTCTCGACAACCACCGCGCCATCGTGAACAGGGGGTGAGCTTATCGGCAGCACCCATTCCGCGCTGTAGATTCTTGCGGTCATCAGGCGATTGATTAGACAGCAACGCGCGAAGCGGCGCAAGCACGGCCTCGCCGCGCGCATTGGTCTCGGCGCAATCTCTGCGGGTTCTGCGGCTCTGCGGTGAAGGCACCACCGAGAATCAATCACCGCAGAGGCGCCGAGCCCGCAGAGATTGCGCCGAGGATTTGAACAATTGACCGTACAAAGCGGAGGGTGCTAGACTGGCGGCCAGTGAGAACGCGCAAACTTCTCATCATTCTCTTTGCGGCAGTGGTGGCGGGGAACTCGCTCGCTGCTGTCGCGTTCGCGCTGGGCGAGGCCGATTGCACGGCGGCCTGTTGCCGGCCCGCTCGCCAGAATAAGCCGCGCGTTACACTGACTAAGAACTGTTGCTATTCGCAGTGCGAGGATCCCGGAGAGGCCCAGCCCGCTAAGCCGGGGAGCGTACTCACCACCCAACGCGACTACAAAGCCGGCCCGTCGAATGACGCAACTCTGCAGGCTCAGTTCTCGTCGCAGTCTTCAAGGTTTCTTCAATCCACCGGCCGCCGCGTCATTCAATCGACACGCGTATACCTCCGAACCGGAACCCTCCTGATTTAGACGCAGTAGTGTGCCCATACGGGGCACATTCACTTCCAACGAACCGGCATTCTATCTGTCCTTGTTCTGCGATCTCGATCCTTCGCCACTGGACCAACTGAAGCACGCGAACACTGAAGGCCGGTCGCCCAAGTCACGCGAGTCTGCATTCACGAGCG
Source organism: Blastocatellia bacterium (assembly GCA_035455165.1). Lineage (GTDB taxonomy): Bacteria > Acidobacteriota > Blastocatellia > UBA7656 > UBA7656 > Onstottus_A. The sequence goes on along the minus strand of DATIFP010000122.1, from coordinate 1,959 downwards.
GAATTGAATGCTTCGCGGAAGGAATCTCATTCGGAAGATGGTCTCCAGATTGATAGTCTGGAAAGGTGTGATCTACGAAGGAGGAACGTTGTGAGAACGAACACACTTGTCGTTTCAATTTTGATCGCAGTTATTGCTCTGGTTTCGGCCGCGTGTGGGGGTGCTAAGTCGGGCGGTGAGAAGGTCATCAAGTCGGCCAAGGCGGGCGACATGACCGTTACCCTTGCAAGCTCCACAGGACAGCTCAAGAGCGGAGACAATGAGTTGATGTTGGAATTTACCGATGCCTCAGGAGCTACGGTTGATGTAGGCGCGGCTTCGCTCAAGTTTCGGATGGCGGCGATGGGTTCGATGGCCGAGATGAACGACGCAGCGACGCTCACTACGACCGATACGCCGGGTAAGTACCGCGCACAGGTCAACATCGAAGTGGCGGGCACCTGGGAGGCGATGATCGCCTACCAGGGTCCACACGGGACGGGACAAGCAACGATGAGCGTCAATGCCAAATGAGAAGTGGCTCGTGATACTGGAAAAGTGACCGGGAAGTGAGCAATGTCTGCCGCCGGTGTGTCACGGATCACGCATCACGAATCACGGGATCAGCCATGATCAACCGCATAATCGAGTTCGCTCTAAAGAATCGCTTCATCATAGTCGCGGGTTATATTCTGTTGGCAGGCTGGGGCTATTGGGCGCTGACCCGGACGCCCATAGACGCTATACCCGACCTGTCCGACAACCAGGTGATCATTTTCACCGATTGGATCGGCCGGTCGCCGCAGGAAGTTGAGGATCAGGTGACCTATCCGCTCACCACCACGCTTCAGGGTTTGCCTGGAGTACGTGCGGTGCGCGGACAGTCAGCGTTCGGGTTCTCGATGATCAACCTCGTCTTCGAGGACTCGGTTGATCTTTACTGGGCGCGCACGCGTGTGCTCGAGCGGCTGAATCTGGTCGCCAAACAGCTTCCAGAGGGGGTCGTGCCGACGCTTGGACCCGATGCGAGCGGCGTCGGCCAAATCTTCTGGTACACGGTCGACGGAGAGGGCTATAGCTTGCGTGATCTGCGCACGCTTCAAGACTGGTTCATTCGCTATCAGCTCAACTCTGTTCCCGGCGTTGCCGAAGTCGCGTCCGTGGGCGGACACGTGCAGCAATACCAGATCGACGTCGATCCGAATCGCCTCCGCGGTTACTCGATGCCGCTTTCGACGGTTGTCGAGGCGGTCCAGCGAAGCAACTCGAACGTCGGCGGCAACGTCATCGAGCAGAACGGGCAATGGTCCATCGTGCGCGGCATCGGTCTGATCAATTCGGTCGCCGATGTCGAAAACATCGTGATCGGCGCGTCAGCCGGAACGCCGATCTACGTCCGTAACGTTGCGGCGGTGAAGCTGGGCGATGCGTTCCGGGTGGGCGTGCTGGACCGCGATGGCAAGGAGGCGGTCGGGGGCGTGGTGATCGCGCGCTACGGGGTCAACACGCTGGATGTAATCAAGGCGGTTAAACAAAAGATCGAATCGCTGACATCGGGATTACCGCCGGGAGTGAAGATCGTCCCCTTCTACGATCGCACCGAGCTGATCCTGCGCGCTACGGACACGCTGAAACGAGCCTTGATCGAGGAACTGCTGCTGGTGACGCTTGCTCACATCGTCTTTCTGTTTCACTTCCGCTCGATTTTGATCGTCACGATTCCGCTTCCGCTGGCGGTGCTTCTGTCGTTCCTGTTCATGTACTACATGGGCATCAGCTCGAACCTGATGTCGCTATCCGGCATAGCGATCGCAATCGGTGTCCTGGTCGATGCAGGGATAGTCGTAACTGAAAACGCCTTCAGGTACATGGAGAAGAATCGAGTCGATCCGCACGACAGGCCGGCGGTGTGGCGCGGCGTGCTGGAGTCGGCGAAGCTCGTCGGCCGGCCCATCTTCTTTTCGATGACGATCATCATCC
>DATIFP010000121.1:0-10680 GCA_035455165.1 Blastocatellia bacterium | reverse complement strand
TTGCCAAAAACTTCCGCCTGAAGGCGGGACTACTAACAGCGCTTACTTCTTCTCGGCAAGCGCGAACAGCTGATTGCGATTGGCGATAAACAACGCGCCGTTGGCCGGTATCGGCGTGCAATAAACCGAGCTGCCCATGTTGATTTCAGCGAGCACCTTCTTCTCGCGGGCTGCCGCCAGGATTGCAACGTCGCCGTCTTCGTCACCCAGATAAACTTTGCCATCTACGACCATCGGCGAGCCCCAAACCGCCGCGAACATGTCATGGACCCAAAAGACTTTGCCTGTCTTCGCGTCTAGGCAGTGCAGGAAACCGCTGAAGTCCGGATAGAACAGCATCCCGTCGTAGATCGCTCCGGTCGAGATCGACCTTCGAATCTTGTCGTAGTGCCAAACGAGTCCGCTCTGAGTTATGTCGCCGCGCTTGGTTGCGTCGATGCAGTACAGGTGTCCGACGCCTTCCCCGTGCTCCGGGTCTTGCCCGTTAGCGACGTAGATCTTGTTGTCGTAGACCACCGGTGTGCTGATGAGCTCATTGCGCGTCTTTGGCCACACCGAATCCTTGGGGTTGCAATCGAATTCCCAAAGCTTCTTTCCGGTCATCGCGTCGTAGCCACGCACCCAGCCGTCTCCCTGTCCGTGAACAACTTGAACTACGTCGCCGACTTTGCCGACCGATGGCGACGACCACTGCCCGTGGAGGATACGATCGCCAACGGAGTTGTCTTCCCACACCAGCTTGCCGGTCTTCTTGTTGATTGCGATGAGCGCCGGGGCTTTCGGCGAAGGAATGTTGACGTGGCTTTCATCCTGTCCGTTCGAGGTGCAGATGTAGATCAAGTCCCCAAACGCCACTGGTGAGCAGTTTGACATGTTATGAGGCTGCGAGCCGACCTCTTCCATCATGTCGTACTTCCATACGATGTCGGCGTCGGTCTGGGAAGTCAGCTTCTCGTCCTTGTAAGGCCCGTCATTCTCATTGTCGCGGAACCCCTGGGTATCGAGGCACATCACTTCGCACCGATTCGTCACGTAATAGAGACGGTCACCCTCGACCAGCGGGGCGGAGCACACGCCCTGAAACGGCCAATCGTTGACGCGCCCGGCGGCAAGCTTCTCGTTGGTCTGTTGCCACAGGAACTCGCCGTCTGATTCGCGAAAGCACATCAGGACTCCGCGATCGCCGGCTTGCTTGGGATCGCGCGCCGCTTCGTTGTTGGTGCCGACGTAGACCTGGCCGCCGGCGACCACCGGGTTTCCGTAGCTCTGCGAGCCTAGCGAAGCGACCCATTTGACGTTCTTCTTGGTCTTTACGTCCCAGCTTGACGGCATTCCCTTAAGATTCGAGACCATGTTTCGATCGGCGGTGCCGCCCCACATCGGCCAGTCACCGCTGCCGGGATCGGACGCTGAAACGATCCTGGTTATGATGATGAGCGCGAACACCGCGCAGAGAATCAACATGAACTTAGGATTGCTTTTGCTCATCAATTACTCCTTTGTAACTCCTTGGTACTCCCTGGAAGCTGGTGCTCAGAGTACCGCCTTTAGGCGGGTCGTTTTCGATGCGCGATGATGCTGCCCGGCTGAAGCGGGTACTCTGAACGCCTCCTTTTTCACTTATTCGGCGTAACCTTTATGTTGTCGATATAGATCTCGCTCGGCGCGTCGGCGAAAACGCCGGCGCTGCCCTGGTGATTGCCGTGCGGATCGATTCGCTCAAGGGTCCACTCGGAGGGCTCGGTCTCGGCCGCCGGCCACGCCTTGCCGCGAGCGCGAACCTTGCCGTCGGGCAGATTCTCAACTTGAAGCTTCAACCGGTACCACGTATCCGCCTTCCAGGTGAATGGCTTCCTTACCGTTCGTTTCTCTTCAATCTGCCAGGAACGCAGTTCGATCTTCTGGCTGTTCCCCATGATCGCAAGCTCATAACGCTGGGCCACAACGCCGGCGTCGCCCATTTGACGTCTCTTCTCGGCGGCCCGCACGTCAGCCTCAGTTGTGTAGTTCGACCAGCCGACCGGGCTGAACAATGAACGAGTGCGCTTGAAAGCGGGCGGGTTGGGATTCTTGACCAGCACCTTGTTTCCATCGATTTCGCGAACGTTATATTTACCACCGGCGCCGATCCAGTATTTCGGAACGGCCTCAACTGGAACGGACTCGAAGTTTTCGGTGATCGGCAATGACGGGATCACACGCACGCGAGAGACTCCCGCGACGCCTCCAACCGTTGCTTTTACCATTCCCGCTTGCAATCCGGCATCGGCGGCGGGCGTAAACTTGCCGCCCTGCGCGGTGCCTTTGAGACCCTCGAGAGTCCACGTAGCGTTCGCCTCTTCGCGTATGAAACGCCCGTGATCATCGAAGAGCCGGACGCTGAGGCTAACCGCTTCGCCCGGCCTTGCGACCAGGTCCGCGGGCACGACTTGCACGTGCGCCACTGTTGCATCTGGAGGGGTCGGGCCTTCGCTCGTGCTGATCGGCGGCAACGCGGGCGACGCGGTCTTCCTTCCGATGCAATAGACTGCTTTGGTGGTCACGAGGTAAACGCGTCCGCGCGAAACCGCAACCGAAGCAAGAATCTGCTCGTTGGCGGCGATTGCTTCATCGCCCGCTTCGGTTTTCAGCTCGACTTTCTCAACTGGTCCAAGCTCGACCTCGCTCAGGATTTCGCAGCCGGTCGGCCCTGGTTTGAGGATGAAGAACTTCCCGTTCTCTGTGCCGACATATAGCTTGCCGTCGCCCAACACTAACGATGCCTTCTGAATGGTGCCGAGGGTTTGTTTCCAGAGTTCTTTGCCGGTATTGGCATCGAATGCGAAGAGGTTGGCGCTGTCATCCATCTGATATACACGGTCACCATCGACCACCGCCGAGGAGTAGTTGCCGTGAAATCCTTTGACCTCCCATTTGATCCTGTCCTTAGCGAGTGCGCCTCTGCCTGTGCCATCAATCGCCACGAGCAAGCCTTGTTCGTTAGTGTCGAGATTCTCTTCGCCGTGTGATGCGAAAACGGTCGTCCCTTTGAGGACTGCGCAGTTGTTGATTCCACGCTTGGTGATCGCGTAACCCCACACCGGCTCTCCGGTTTGAGCCTTCATTGCGTGGACCGCGCCGTCGGCGCCGCCGACGATGATCACCCTCACACCGTTGATGGTCGCCGCAATCGGAGTAGGATAAACAGTATCGTAAGGCCTCCCGCCGGGCGCGCTCGTCCACACGCACTCGCCGGTTCGCTTGTCGAAGGCGTAGAAGCGGTGTTTGCGTTGCGCGGTGTCGCCCCATCCGTCGATGATCGTGCCTACGATTACCAGATCGCCCTCGATGATCGGGGAGGCTGTTCGGCCGCCGTGCGTGGTCCACGCGCCGAATTCTTCGGTGAGCGAGCGGCTCCAGAGCACCTTGCCGTCGTTGGACAAAGCGGTCAGCTCGTTGCAAGCGCCAAAGACATAAACGTTGCCGGTCGTGGGATCGCCAACCGGTGACGACCAGGCGATGCGGCGAGGCGGCACATCGCTCTCGTAGACGTTTTGCCGGTGCTCCCATAGCAGCTTGCCCGTGTCTGCGTTCAGACACATAACGCGTTCCTGCATCGACTCGCCTTCGCCGGCGGTATTGAACAGGAAGACGCGGCCGCCCATCACAATCGGCGCCGAGCGGCCCCCGTAAGGCGCCTTCCAAACGAGGTTCTCGCCCTTTGGCGACCAGCGAACCGGCAAGCCTTTCTCCTGAGAGATTCCGTCGCGAGCCGGCCCGCGCCAGTCGGCCCAGTCGCTTCCCGAACGGACGCGATCGGGGGGCGCGAAAAAGAGAAACATCAACGCGAGAGTCAGGTACTTCAAAAGAATGGCGTTCATGATTGGCCTTCACCGATTGGCATTTGGTCTGGGTTTAACGAATAACAGCTACGCAAGTTTGCTCCACTGACGTTGCGGTATGCTTGACTCGTTGAAACTCAAGATATTATGTTGCGGTTGACCAAGTCAAGGCAGGGAATCTTTGAACAACTCGAGTGCAGATCGTCCATACCTCTTTTGCAGCCCTGGGAACGCACGCGGCTCGCGTGCTTGATCGCAATCCCTTCGAACTCAAGCACGCGAGCCGCGTGCGCTCCCAGGGCTGCAAAGACGCAAAGGAACAGTTGCACTCGACAGGGTCGGCCCAAAAGCCGTAAGGTTCTACCTAGTGTGCCCATCAAATTGGTTTCCTGAATAAGCCTTCGCGAAAGAGGTCCGGTCAATCGCAAAAACAAGACAGGGAGAAATCGATCCGTGAAACGAATCCTGACCGCGCTGCTCTACTCATCACTGGCTTGCACGCTTCTTTCGAACTTGTCCGTGCCGGCCAAAACGAAACCTGCAGCAACGAGCTCGAACTGGGCCCAGTGGCGCGGGCCGGATACCCAGGGCGTCTCGAACGAAACGAACCTTCCCACGGAATGGACGGAAACGAAGAACGTTCTTTGGAAGACCGCGATTCCCGGTCTCGGTTTCTCCTCGCCAATCATATGGGAGAAGAAGGTCTTCCTGACGACGGCCATCGAAGGCGGGCCGGCGCCTGCCGATCACAAACCGGTGAAGCACATGATGGGCAACAAGGAATTCACTCATCCCGATTGGACCGGGTCCGACAAGCTTCACACCTTCAAGGTGTATTGTCTCGACCGTGACACCGGCAAGATTCTGTGGGACCGAGTTTCCTATGACGGCCCGGTCTACGACTACCGCCATCGTCGGGGCACGTATGCTGCCCCGACACCGGTAACCGACGGCAAGAACGTCTACGTCTACTTCGGGTCGGAAGGCTTCTACTGTTATGACTTCAACGGCAAGCTGATCTGGAAAAAGAGCCTCGGCGGCATCGCGACGATGGGAATGGGGGTCGGCACTTCGCCGGTGCTCTACGAGGATCTTGTAATCCTGCTCTGCGACCAGGAGTTCGACGGGACATATTCATTCATGACCGCGCTCGACAAGAAGACGGGCAAGGAGGTCTGGCGAGTCAAACGTCCGGTCCAATCGAGCTGGGCGACACCAGTGATCGCAAAGACTCCCGAGCGCACCGAGTTGCTCGCGAGCGGAAACGAATTCTTGATCTCGTATGATCCAGCAACTGGCAAAGAGCTGTGGCGCGCCACCGGCTTGCACAGTCACGCCATCGCGACTCCGGTCGTCGGCCACGGGCTTGCGATCTTCTCATCGGGGTTTCCGCAAAAGACGATCGTCGCAATTCGACTCGGCGGCTCAGGCAATCTCGATGGGACGGACCGGATTGTCTGGCGCTACAACAAAGGCACTTCCTATGTTCCTTCGCCTATCTTGTACGGCGACTACGTCTACCTGATGAGCGATGCGGGCATACTATCGTGCTTGAACGCGAAGACCGGCGAGGTGATCTACGAAGGCGGGCGCGTCCCGGTCGCGACCAAGTTCTACGGGGCGTCTCCTGTCGCGTTCGACGGCAAGATCCTGCTGACCAGTGATGACGGCGACACGTTTGTCATTAAGGCCGGCCCAAAGCACGAAGTCCTGGGCACAAACACCATCGGCGAACCGAGTCGAGTTTCGATTGCTATCGCCGATCACAAGCTGTTCGTTAGAGGAGAGAGACATCTCTTCTGCATAAGCGACAAAGCTACTGCAGCGCGAACCAACTGATCTCGATCATGAGCACGGCACGATTCATTATGTTTGCGGCCTTCGCTGTGCTGGTTGCTTCGACTGCGATGGCTCAGCAGCGGCCGGACTTCTCCAGGCTCATTGAAGCCATGAACAAGGATGGCTGCGCGGTTCATGATGTGTCCGGCGTCAAAGTCTGCAAGCGCGACTATTCCGTAGACGGCAAGCACGTCGAGGCGATCTCTTTTGAGCCCAGCGGCGGCGGGCGTTCTCCCGGATTGCTGCTGATTCCCGGTCACGCTACCACCGCGCGCGATTGGATACCCACCGGGCTGACTTACGCGCGTAACGGATACGCCGGACTTGCCGTATCGCAGCCCGGCTACGGCACATCGGAGGGGCCTGGGGACTACGTCGGCCCAAAGACGCTCAAGGTGCTCACTGAAGGCTATCGTCGATTGCAGCGTGAGCCGTTCGTCGATGCCAAACGAATGGGGATCGTCGGTTATTCGCGCGGCGGGATGGCGGCGTCGTTGTTGGCGTTGCAGTTGGATGACGTCAAAGCAGTGGTGATGGGCGGGGGCGTTTACGATTTCAAAAAAGCGTACGACGAGACGGGTCTCGACGGCATTCGCGAAAACATGAAGGCGGAAACCGGAATGACCGAAGAGGCAAGCAAACAGCGTTCGTCCGTTCTGCGAATGGAGAGCCTGAAATGCCCGGTGCTGATCTTGCACGGCGCAAAAGACATCAACGTACCCGTGAGCCAGGCTTATCTGTTGCGCGACCGGTTGACCGCGCTGAAGAAAGAGTTTGAGATTCAGATCTTCCCCGATCGCGAGCACTCCATCGGGCCGGAGAACCTGTATAAGTACTCCCTCGATTTTCTGAAGCGCAAGCTTGCCGGCGAGCCGGCGAAGTGATCGTTAACTTTGCGCCCAATTCCGCGTTCTAGTTTTGACAAGGAGCAGCCAGCTAATGAAACGCAAGTCACTGTTATCGCTTTCAACTCTTGCTGTTTGTCTTTTCGTTGCTGCAGCAGTCGCGCCGTTGTCCTCGCACGCCACGCCAAAGAGCAATTGGTCCGGCTGGCGCGGTCCTGAAGGCAACGGGGTCTCGACTGAGACCAACCTTCCGATGGATTGGAGCAGCACCAAGAACGTCAAATGGAAGACTCCCATACCCGGCCGCGGACATTCTTCTCCGATCGTTTGGGAGAATCGGATCTTTTTGACCACCGACATCGAAGGCGATACGGTTCCCGGCGCCAAGGCCGTGGAGCACAAGGACGACGGCAAACCCTTTAAGCATCCTGACAGCGTCGGCGGAGATCGCAAGCATACTTTCAAGGTGCTCTCGATCGATCGCGGAACCGGAAAAGTGTTGTGGGAACGAACAGCTTATGAGGGCACGGTCTACGATGACCGTCATCGCAAAGGCAGCTATGCGTCTCCAACCCCAGCCACCGATGGACGTTATGTATTCGCCTACTTCGGCAGCGAGGGACTGTACTGCTACGACTACAACGGCAAGCTGATATGGCAGGCGGTGCCCGGCAAGATCGCTACATTCGGGATGGGACCGGGCACGTCTCCGGTCCTGTTCGAAGAAACAGTCATCCTGCAATGCGACGAGGACAACGGCGAGAAATCATTCATCGTTGCGCTCGACAAGAAAACCGGGAAAGAGGCGTGGAAGACCCCTCGCAAGGTTCAGGCGAGCTGGTCAACACCTCTCATCGTCCGCACCGCACAAAGAGCCGAGCTAATCACCAGCGGCAATGAATTGATCATCTCCTATGATCCGAAGACCGGGAAGGAACTGTGGCGGTCGAAGGGTCACCAGAGCAACGCCATCGCGACCCCGGTGGCCGGCAACGGCATGGTCTTCGTCTACGCGGGGTTCCCGGTGAAGAAGACCTTCGCCATCGTTCTTGGAGGCTCGGGCGACCTGACCGACACGAAGAACGTTGCCTGGCAATACGATAAGGGAACGGCTTACGTGCCCTCTTCGATTCTGTACGGCGACTATCTATATCTGATGAGCGATCGAGGAATCATCACCTGTCTTGATGCCAAGACCGGGAAGATAGTTTACGAAGGCGGCCGTATTCCTATTCCGGCTACGTTCACTGCATCGCCGGTGGCTTTCGATGGGAAGATTTTGCTGACGAGCGAGGACGGCGACACATTTGTGATCAAGGCCGGGCCGAAACACGAGGTTATCGCGACCAACTCGATTGCGGAACCGGTGTATGCTTCCCCTGCGATCTCGGACGGAATGATCTTCATTCGAGGAGAGCAGAATCTTTATTGCATAGGACGGTGAACACCTGGAGCGCAGGCGTCTCGCCTGCGTGACGTCGCAACCAGTGCGATTCGCAAGCAGAGCAGGCGAGACGCCTGCTCTCCCAGGGAGGAGGTTCGGTCATGAAAACCAAGCTCGGGATCAGTAGCGCGGTCGTTGCCTTTTGTTTCTCTATCGCGGCGGCTTCGTCAAGGCCGGATTTCAGCGGCACGTGGGTGATGGACACCAACCGAAGCTTCAGCAACCCCCCAGGCCTGGAGCAGACCTTGATGGTCGTTCACACCGGCGACCAGATCAAATTGGAAACGAAGATCAAGACCCAGCAGGGCGAGCAGACCGTAAGCGAAGTTTACACCTTGAATGGCTCGGAGGCGGACTTCACGCCGCCGGGTGCGCAGCCGAACGCCAAAGGCAAGCGCAAGTCGGCGTGGCTGCCGGACGGACAACGGATAATCATTGAGGACGTCGTGACGACTGATTCTCCTAACGGCCCAGTGACCAGGAAGATTACTCGCAAGTGGACTCTGTCGCCTGACGGGAAGACGCTGACTGTTGATTACTACTTCGACGATCAGCGAGGCTCCTTCGAAGCGAAAAGAGTGTTCGCGAAAAAATAGGTTTGTGTTAGGAGTAATGACATGGAATCAGGCGCTCCTCCGACCCCCTGGTATCGTTCAATGGCGTTCCTTACCATCGCGACGATACTGTTGCCTCCGTTGGGGCTGGTGCTCCTCTGGATGCGCAGCGATACGGAGACGGGCAAAAAGGTGTTCGCCTCGTTTGCCATTCTGATATTGAGCGCGTCTTATCTCTACTTTGCTTACAGCCGCGGCTTTCTTGTCTTGCCCGATCCATCGCTCGAAGCCCACTACGCCGAGCTTGAACAACAACGAGCGCGTCAGCGAGAGACCGTCGCGAGCGCTTCTTCTCCCGACGGCGAGGCGCAGAGCCCCGCATCGCCCACCGCGAATGCAAACGAATCGAAGGCGGCGCCCACGGGCGCGCCGAAGGCTGCGCGGAGCTACTGGACGAACTATCGTGGCCCCAATCGGGATGGCCGCTACGATGAGACTCCGATTCGCACCGACTGGCCCGCAGAAGGCCTTCGTCTCCTATGGAAGCAGCCGATCGGCGGCGGCTACGCGTCGTTTGTCGTTGCCGAAGGCATGGCGTTCACGATCGAGCAGCGAAGGAGTCAGGAGATCGTCGCCGCTTATGATGTCGAAACCGGGCGCGAGATCTGGACGCACGGTTGGGACGCCGAGTTCAGAGAGTCGATGGGCGGCGACGGCCCTCGCGCAACTCCAACCTGGGAAGCCGGGCGATTGTGGGCGCTCGGAGCCGAGGGTGACCTGTTTTGCTTCGAAGCCAGGACCGGAAAGGTCCTCTGGTCGAAGAACATTCTCAAGGATAACGGCGCATCGAATCTCCCGTGGGGCATGTCGGGTTCCCCGCTGATCGTCGACGACAAAGTGGTGGTCCTTCCGGGCGGCCGGCCAGGCAAGTCCGTGGTCGCTTACAACAAGCTCACCGGCGCTCCGGTTTGGAGATCTCTCAATGACACCCAGGCGTACGTTTCGCCGATGCTCGTAACGCTCGCAGGCAAACGCCAGATCCTCGTCGAGACTGCAAACCGTATAGTGGGTCTCGCTCCCGAAGACGGATCGCAGTTATGGGAAACGAGTTGGAACACCGACATGGGCATCAACGTCTCACAGCCAATCGTCATCGACGCCAGCCGCTTCTTCATCTCTTCGGGCTACGGCAAGGGCGCGGCGCTGGTGGAGGTCACCGCGAGCGGCGAGGGTCTGATCGCGAGCAAGGTTTGGGAAAACACGTCGATGAAGAACAAGTTCAACAGCTCGGTCGTGTACCAAGGCAACGTGTACGGGCTTGATGAAGGGATTCTGACCTGCGTCGATTTGAAGACCGGCGAGCGGCGTTGGAAGGGCGGGCGATACGGCTACGGCCAGGTGATTCTGGCGAGCGGACACTTGATCGTGATAACTGAGGACGGCGAGTTGGTCCTGGTAAAGGCAGCTCCGGACAAGCACACCGAAGTCGCGAAGTTTTCAGCTATCGAAGGAAAGACCTGGAACTATCCTGCTATCGCGAATGGCCGATTGCTCGTGAGGAATCAAACACAGATGGCTTGCTTTGACGTGTCGGGGAAGTAAAGCACCATCTGCCTAGCGATGTGATTAGATGGATCTCACCGTCCATCAACGACTGAGACACGCAATCATTGAGCAGAACTCCATTCGTTTCATAACTCTTAAGTGTCGACATCCTTTCGCCTGCTTCTCTACCTTGATATTATTTGCTTTGAACAATTGACCTCCAGCATGCCCGCGAATAAGAAAAAACGCACGAAGCAGTTCGATCAACAGCCACAGACCAGCTCGAACATAAAGAAGGGCAAGATTGTTGAGAGAATCACAGCTGCTTTTCATGACAACCCGGATGTTACGATCCGACTGAATGCATTTCTTCCCGTTGTAGGAGGCGGCAGACGGCGTAGAGAAATAGATGTGTTAGTTGTCGGGCAGCTAGCGGGGTACACAATGAGAATCGCCTTCGAGTGTAAGAATGAACGATCGGCCGTCGGCGTTCAGAAGTTAGACGAATTCATAGGAAAGCTGAAGGATGTTGGGATCCCACCTCAAAACGGTGTTTATGTATCGGCAAGCGGCTACACTGCCGGCGCAATCGAGCGGGCTCAGAAGGAAGGTGTTCGGGCACTAAAGCTTGA
>DATIFP010000120.1:0-17717 GCA_035455165.1 Blastocatellia bacterium | reverse complement strand
ATTCCCCTGTCAACGCTTGGACTACGGCATTGCTACCGCCGTCCCATGACTCGGAGCCAGACTGGCTGGCTAGGCCTTGCCTGTAGCGGACTTTCACCGCCAACATATTGCCGATTTTACCGGCGCTCCTCCGTCAGGAGTGACCTCTTCGTCGCTCCGCTCACAATGCAATGACCCCGTAGGCTAAAGCACAGGTAACTCCTACGGAGTTCGGCTGATCCAATGTCCCGCTGTTCTATAGACAGGCAACTCCTACGGAGTTGCCCCAAAAACGTGGGAGAGTTTGGAGTTTGACACACTCGAGATTTCATTACAGGCTTCTGGCTGCGCGAGCCTCAGCGCGAGGAGTTGCGTGAATTTGAAGACGCGGAGGCTGTGTCTTGAAAGTAACTAACGAATCGATAGAAAGCTTCACCGTCAAATTCGAAAGTGATGAGGAGCTTCGACACGAGTTCGAAGCAACCCTCAGCGCGCGCGGATTGTTCCTCCCTTCAACCGAGAGACCCGTACCAATGTCCACGATCCACCTTAACCTGAGGCTTAGCGAAGGCGGCTCTTTCGCTACGAGGGCAACCGTCGTGCGACTCTTCGACAGCGGGTTTGCGGTCTCGATTGACGCGGACCCGTATGAGATTCTTTCGAGTTTGACGGCAACGCCCGAGGCACCCGATGAAAGAGAAGAGTCAGCGGGCGGGAAATCCTCAACCGTATGGGACCGCATTCGGGCGAAGCCTTATTCTGAGAAGGCCATTCTCGCCACCAAAGCCGACCGAAGCGAAAGAGCGGTGTTGATACAGGACAACGATCCGCAGATTCTGTATTACCTGCTCAAGAATCCTCGCATAACCACAGAAGAGGTTCTGCGCATAGCGAGGATGCCTTCGATCTCTGCGTCTGTCGCCGATCAGATTGCGAAGACGGCTCAATGGTTATCCAGCCAGGAGATACGCTCTGCTCTTGTGAACAACCCCCGCACGCCCACGCAGCTCGCGTTGAAGCTCCTCCCGACTCTTCCTGAGCCTGAGATTCGGCATATAGCGAAAAGCACCGGAGTAAGCCAGGCTCTCAAGCAAGCGGCGTTGCGAATGGTAATAAGCCGGGGTTAGCTGACTGGGTTCTTCCCTGTTTTCCTCATACACGACTACCCACGACTACCCCCATGACGCTGCGCTTCGCCAACCATTCTGAGAACAAGCGCGCTCGGGACTAAGCCAAACGAGACTGCCGATTGTGGATTTCGGATTGCGTAAATGCCGAGCGCTGGGACTGTAGTTTGCGGATCTGGATTGTGAACTTGTTCCTGGATCGCAGGACGATGCTAGAATTGCGCAATCGAATAAATTGATAGAGCACCGGGTTAAAGCACTCATAGGAGCTCAACATGACCAACAACTCGCCCATTAGTCGAACGTGTCTCGCCTTCACGATACTTTCGTTATTCATGACGGCGGCGCTTTCTAAGGCAGAATCAACTGGCTCCCAATCCAGCCAGAGTAAGTTTCGACTCACACGCTCGATCTCGGGAAGCAAGGGACACGAACAAGGCGGAAGATATGTAATGGATGATCCGAGAATTGTCTTTAAGGTCCCCGATGATCGTCAGGTGCTCGTCTATTGCGAGTGGGAGGGAGTGCCGGGGCTCCACGAATTCGAGGGTCACTGGAAGAACCCCGCAGACAAGGTCGTCGCCGTTTCTGATTTCAAACTCGAAGTCAGAGAAAGACGCTGCGCAGGGTTCTTCACGCTGCTGCTTTCCGAAACCTCGGAGACCGGACTCTGGACGTTAGAGGCTCGCGTCGACGGAGAACCAACGGGCCAGCATAAGTTTCAAATCATTTCTTCGACTGATCCCGCGGCTCAGACGGCGACCGGTCCTCCGCAAAGCAACCCGTCGAACCCGACGAATCCGGCAAACCCCACTGGCCCGCCTCCGGAACAAGCTCGGCAGCCCCTGACTGAGTCACAGATTTACGAGCTCGCCAATGCAGCGACGGTTCTTATCGAGAAACTCGACGCCAAAGGCGTTCGCATTGACACCGGGTCCGGGTTTCTTGTGGACACCGATGTGTTGCTGACGGCGTTTCAAGTGATAGACGGGGCAGCCAAATTACGCGTTTTGCTGCCGGATGGCCGGCGGCTCGAAACCCAGGAGGCGCTTGGTTGGGATCAGTGGCAGGATTTGGCTTTCCTCAAAGTAGACTCCGGACAGAAACGGTTCATCAAACTTTCGCCAAACGCGGAGTCGCCGGTTGGGAGTCGAGTGTTCACTCTGGCTGTTTCTCCCGAGGGCGCTCGTATTCTCGTCCGGTGCGATATCGTCGGCAAGAACCGGTTCCCTCAAAACGGCGAGCGGATCAATTTGAACTGCAGCCACCCGGGTGTCATTGGCTCATCGCTGCTGAATGAGTACGGCGATTTGATCGGAGTCGTCGGAGGAAGCCTGATTCCCGGATTGAGTTCCACAAAGTCGTATTACGGCGGCTTGCAACTCGGGAACCCGACTCCGGGATTGCTTGCGGTCCCGGTCAGCTCATCCTCAAAGCCGACTTCGACACAAACGACAACAAACTTTCAGCAGCTTGCAAGCGGTGGCGTCTTCACACCCGCGCTTACGCGTTTTGAAAATGTCCAATGGGGAACCCTCGCGAGGCGTGTGGAAACAAAGCCTGTCCCTAGACCGCTTGAGGAGACCCACGAATTCCGCTCCAAGGAAGGGACTCTTTCGGTGTTTCTTACCTGGCAGCCTAAAGAAAAGATCAAAGCGGCTACGATGATTCGAATCTACGATCTTGAGGGCCGGGTGTTGATAGAAAGCAAGCCGTCGAAGGTGGATCTGAAGCCGGGTAAAGACCCCGCGTATTCGTGGTGGCAGGCCGGAATATCGACCTTGAAGCCTGCAACCTATCGAGTAGACGTTTTCTTAGATGCGAGTCCGGTGTGGCGAGCGTTCTTCAGAGTGCGCGAGTGACGACTATTCGTTGGGTGTTCCGCGCAAAGACGCCAAGTCCCGCAAAGACGCAAAGCGGATACGAACGACGACGTTGGCTTTATTCTCAACGCAGCGGTCCGGACACATAATCCCCATTGTCTTCGTCGCACTAAGGCGCCGATGGAGGCGGGACGCGGCGTTTCGTCGCCTGCTCAAACGCGTACGCAAGCTCAATCAGTCGAGGCTCGCTGCAAGCCATCCCCGTGAAGCCTACCCCGAAAGGCGATGGCTTTGCCGCGAAGCCTTCGGGGAACGGCGCATTGGGCGGAGCGTTCGGGACTAATCCAAACGGTACGATCACGGTCGGGTAGCCAGGCTTAGCCGCGATTGCGGCGCTGCTCGGGCCGGGAAATAACAATGCGTCGAGCTGATACTTCTTCATCGCGGCGTCAATGCCGTTCGTGGCCGAGAGTCGAAGATCTTTCTCTCGATCGGCACGATAACGAGCGGCATCGGCTTCAACATTCATCTCGTCCGAAATGTCCAGCAGCGCCTGTCCATACTTGATCGAGCCCGCTCTTTGATGCGCGATGTTCCACTGCCGCAGTTCGGTGAGCGTCTTTACCGGAGCCGCCGCGCCTAGCGATGCCAGCCACTTGTTGAAGTCTCGCTTCATTCCGTATTTGAAAACGATGGAGCAGGCGGCGTCCTTGCCCTTGGCATTGTCCAGGCCTGCACAGACATTCCAGAGCAGGAAGTTCTCTTGCGGATCGGTGGACGCGATGCTTGGTATTTCAACAGGGTCCACGATTATTGCCCCTTGCTGCTTGAGTATCGTGATAGCTTCCTCCATGACCTTCGTCTGCGCCGGGTCGAGCCCTCCGCGCGGCTCCTTTGCTCCGGGCGGGGTGATCTTGTCGTAAAAGAGCGCTCGAGGTATGCCGATGCGAGCGCCCTTCAAACCGCCAGGATTGAGAAATTTTGTGTAGTCGCCGACTCGCGAGCACCTGGAGGTCGCCGGATCGTTTGGATCCGCGGCCGCGCCTTCGAGCACGCCAAGCAGAATCGCGGCATCCGCGACAGTCTTTGCCATGGGTCCGGCAGTGTCCTGGTCGGCGGTGATGGGAATGATGCCGTGGCGGCTGATGCGCCCGAGGGTCGGCTTGATGGCGGCCAGCATGTTCTGGTTCGCGGGGCTCAGAATGGAGCCCGATGTTTCGGTGCCCACGTTCGCCGCCCAGAAGTTCGCCGCGGTCCCGACCCCCGAGCTCGACCCGCCAGTGAACAGCGCCGGCCGCCCGTCGAACGTCGCCTCTCGAGGATCGCGGCGCGGATCGTAAGGGTTGAACCCATGTCCGACCAGACCGTTGTAGTTCGCGGGCATGCCGGTCGCTACCCAGTTGGCGAGCTCGGTCATGTTGGTCTTGGCGATGATGATCGCCCCCGCTTCGCGCAGGTTTTTTGTGAGCGTGGCCTCGTATGGCGGGACGAGCCCGTCGAACGCGAGAGCGCCGCCGGTGGTCGGCATATTGGTCGTGTGGATGTTGTCTTTGAGCGCGATGGGAATTCCGTGCAGCGGGCCTCGAAGCTTCCCTTGCGCCCGTTCACGATCGAGTGCTTCCGCTTCTTCGAGCGCGTGAGGATTCACCGCGATGACTGCATTGAGCTTGTCTTCATAGGTCGCGATGCGCGTGAGGTATTGCAGCACGATCTCTCGCGAGGTGATGCGGCCCTGTTGCATAGCGGTCTGCATCTCGCGAATGGAGGATTCGACTACGGTGAACGTTTGTTTGCTCGTTGGGCGAGGGGTCTGGGCGGCCAATAGAAGAGCTACGGTTGCGAGAACGAGAGAGTGTGTCATCGATAATCTCCCTTTTGAAAATCTAGGTTTCGCGCAAAGACGCAAAGGTCCGCAAAGACGCAAAGGTCACTCCGCGACCAGGAACTGAATCCTTGAGCCATCCGCTCCGCCTAGAAACACTCGCTGCGTCGCCTTCACGAAATCGGAGGGCTGCGCCTTTGAGATGTCCATGAACTTCTGCGGATTTCGGTCGGTCAACGGGAACCAGGAACTCTGTATTTGGATCATGATTCGATGGCCGGCGCGGAAAGTATGCGCGATGTCCGGCAACATGAACGCAATGCGATCCGGCTTGCCAGGCTCGAAGGGCACCGGCCGCTCGAAACTCTTTCGATACTTGCCACGGAACGGCTCGCCGCGGACTAACTGCTGGTAGCCGCCCATCTGTGAAATCACCGGCGTTGCCGGCGCGCCCGGTGCGGGAGCCGGCGGAGGATTGTTGAAGTCCGGATAGTCGCCCGGATAGACGTCGATCAACTTCACATCGAAGTCGGAGTCCGTCCCGGTCGTCGAAACCTTCAGGTCAATCGCGATTGGACCAAAGACCGTCACGTCGTGATCCAACGGCTCGGTCCGATATACGAGCACGTCGGGTCGGGTTGCGGCAAAGCGCTGGTCCTCGGTCATGTAATCGTTCCGCACCGCCATCGAAACCGCCCCGACATAAGGCACCGGCCGATTCGGGTCGGAAAGATACTCGTCAAAAACCTGCGTCGCCGCTGCCTGCCACGACAGCTTGCCTCTGACGTCGAGATAGATGGTTCTGGAGTGCGCTTGTTGAGGTGGCCACGCATCGAACTTGCGCCACTGATTCATGCCCGTCTCGAAAAGCCAGGCCTTGGGAAACTTGCCGTCCC
Source organism: Blastocatellia bacterium (assembly GCA_035455165.1). Taxonomy (GTDB): domain Bacteria; phylum Acidobacteriota; class Blastocatellia; order UBA7656; family UBA7656; genus Onstottus_A. Next base: position 12,070 of record DATIFP010000120.1, on the reverse strand, counting down.
CTTTGCCCTTCAGGTGGAAGAGGAAAAACAGAAACTCGATCTTCTCGCGATAGTAGACGCCGGTCTTTGACCCGAAGTTCACGTTGCCGAGCTTGTCGCCATCGCCCCGCGAAAACCCGCCGTGGTTCCACGGTCCCATCACCAGCATCAGGTTCTGCGGCGGCGAGTTCTTCTGCATGAAGTCGAACATGCGCAGCGGTCCTTGCGGGTCCTCCTGGTCAAACCAGCCACCGACGATCATCACCGCCGGCTTGATCCCCTTCAGGTGTTTCCAGATTGAGCGCGTCTGCCAGAATTCGTCGTATGAGGGATGCTCGATATTCTGTGTCCAAAAAACTTGACGCTGTTTGAAGTACTTCTCATTAGCGTCGGCCAGCGATCCCATATTGAGGTAGAACTCGTAGCCGTCAGGCGTGCCGTAGTCGAAAGGCAGAGCGGCGGGCGGCGGCGCGGGATCGCCCTCGCGTTGCCGGAAACCTTGATAGAAGCGGAAGCGGTGCGCCAGCATGAACGCCCCGTTGTGATAGGAGTCGTCGCCCATGTAGTAATCGGTGACGGGAGCCTGCGGCGAAACCGCGACCAGCGCAGGATGCGCGTCAATCATGCCCGCGGCGGCGAAAAAGCCCGGCTGTGAAACACCCCACATGCCCACTTTGCCGGTGTTGCCCGGAACATTCTTGATCAGCCATTCTACCGTGTCATAACAATCGGTGCTTTCGTCAGTGTCTTTCGGACTCTTCACCGGTTTGTGCGGGCGAATGATGGTGAAATCACCTTCGCTCATGAAACGGCCACGAACGTCTTGATACGCGAAGATGAATTTCTCCCGAGCGAAGAGTTCGGAGGGCCCGAGAGTCGCTCGATACTTGTCGACGCCATAAGGCGCTACATTGTAGGGCGTGCGTTGCAGAAGAATGGGATACGTCTTCCCCTCGGTGATCCCGTCCTTGGGGATGTAGACCGAAGTGAACAGCTTCACGCCGTCCCGCATCGGTATGCGATATTCGTACTTTGAGTAGTTCTCGCGGACAAACGCGGCGCCGGGAGCGGGCCCTGCTGCCGGGGGCTGTGTAGTCTCTGAAGAGCTCGGCGCTGGGCGCTGTCCGAACGCCACGGAAGTCAGCACGAGGCAGAGCGCCAGCGCGGTGCGGGGATTGATTCTTGTCATCTCAGAACGAAGCTCCTTGGCCGAGGATCTTTTCGTCAGCGGCGACTCTAGCGCTCTTCGATCAGGGGGTCAAATTGTTGAGCGTTGACGCTGGATGATTGAGGGACGGTAATGAGGAATGCCAGAGGGGACAAATTTGACGTGGCACGCCCGCTGCGCGGGCGAAAGGCGATGCGTACCTCTCCGAATATCGGGCACCTGTCGCCCGCTGCGCGGGCTACCGCGGTTTACCCTATCGCAATAAGACTCCCCGCGGTTCGAAAGTAGAGCACGCCTTGTGAGATTGCCGGGGTAGCCAGACAAGGCTCGCCTAGCTGATTCTTTGCAAGCACCTCGAGCGTGGGCCCGGCCTTGATCACGTGCACGACGCCGTCCTCGGTCGCGCAGTAGATCTTGCCATCGGCCGCAACCAGAGACGATGAGCAAGCGGCATCGGCGCCCAATCGTTGTTCATACACCTTGCTTCCCGTCTTGAAATCGAACGACCGCAGCACACCGTTGAAGTTGGCAAGGTAAATTTGACCGCCGTAAACAACAGGGGTCGAAATGTATGAGCCCCCATTCGGAACGCTCCACACAATCGACTCATTGGTGGTAGCGCCGTCGGCCAATGAAATGTCTCCTTTGGCCGTCGGGCGAATCGCGAATAGAGGAGCTTTTCCGCCGTGAGCGTTTGAAACCACAATCAATCCGTCCGCCACGAACGGAGTCGGTATTGGAATGTCGCCCCCACCTCGCAAGCGCCACAGTTCTTTTCCGGTTTCCAGATCGTAGGAGACGATGAAAGGCCATCCGTTGGTGACCACCTGCGTCCTCGCGCCGTCATTGAAGATGAAGGGCGTGCCCCAGCTCCCCTCGCAAGCGCCTTTACGCGACGTCTTCCACAACTCCCTGCCATCGGAAAGATCGAACGCCCCAACAAACGGCGCCTTGGGGTCGTCGCAAAGCAGCACGATGCGATCGCGATACAACGCCGGCGAGCTGCTGTAACCCCAGCCGATGCCATGCCAACTGTTGTTGATTACTCCGAGGTCACGGGTCCAAAGCTGCTTGCCGTTGAGGTCGAAGCAGTACAGCCCTTCAGAACCGAAGAAACCCACCAACCGTTGACCGTCGGTTATGAGCGTGGTGTTCGCGTGCGATGATTTCTCGTGTCGTTCAGTAGCCGGTTTGCTCGTGCGAATCACTTTATCCCAGATCCGCTTTCCGGTTTTCTTATCGAAGCACAGGACCATCCATTTCTGTTCGTCATTGTCCTGCGCGGCTTTGATATCGCCGTAGTAACCGATGCGCAGCGACGCCTTGCCTGAGAGCCGCACCGCCGTACCCACGTAGATCCGGTCGCCCCAGATGATCGGGCTGGAATGCCCGAGTCCCGGAATCTCAGCGCGCCACTTCACGCCGGCGATCTGGCCTGCAGTCGTGTCCGCGTTCCAGGAAACTCTCGTTGGATAACCATCCGCGATCCCGAGCGCACCCGGGCCGCGAAATTGCGGCCAGTTCTGTTCGGATTTTGCCGCGTTGGATTTGGAAGCAAGCGCAACCGTCGGGAGCGCCATAATTGAGGTCGTAAGAAATGCCCGTCGAGATATTCCGATCGAATCAAGCGGCGAGTTTGGGTCCGTCTCCTTCATACGCTCTCCTATTTCAGGTTTGATCACGATATTACACCACAAGGTGAAAGGCGGAACCAGTCATCCCTTGGCGTTCTTTGCGGTTCTTCGCGTCTTTGCGCGAAACAAAGTCTTGGAAAACGGTTTCGCGCAAAGACGCAAAGACTCGCAAAGGCGCAAAGCTCGTTACTCCTGGGAACAACGCGAACGATAGGGCCGATCGTACCTATCGCACGGAGGGCGCAGTCAACATGTAAACCGCAAACGACGCGAGCCAATGCTCACCGAGATAATCGCCACTTGCGACATGCGCGAGAGCGTCTTTGGCATGCGCAGTCGCGGCCTTCGAGAGAACTCCGCGAGCGGGGTCGCGCGCAGGCAGCCCCGAAACGATGTGACGCATACACCACGCCCGACTGAGATTCAGACCGTCGAGATGGACGATCTTTGGATCGGTGCGGTCGGCAACAACAGCGGGAGTAAGCAATCTCGGGGGCCGCCCGGCCGCGATGCCGGGCAGAAACTTCTTGAACCACCGGCGAAACTCGAGCGGCTTGAGCACCCGCAGCATCAAATCAGCTTCGATCAGGCTTGGCGAGAAAAAATCTTCGCCGCCCGGTTCCCACGCCGCCGGATAAGAGGCATCGGCCGAAAAGTAAGTCCTGCTGCGCTCGACGATCAAGCTCTCGAGCTCGCGGTCTCCTACCGTCCTTGCGTAGTCGAGCGCGAACGCCAACCCGAAGGAGGTGTTCGGATGAACGCCCGTTCGGATCGGATAGGTCTGCCGTGGAAGGAATTTCTTGTATCGTTCGACAAGCGCGTCGACAAGCGGCTGCAGGTTCGCGGACCAGGTCTTGCCGTCCGGATCATCCCACCCGCGCAACTCTTCGGCAAGCTTCAACAGCCACGCCCAGCCGTAGGTCCTCTCGAACGATTGGCGGTTTGGCTGATTGAGATAAGCCACTTCAGCCTGGACGTTCTGCGCGGACAGGTTCTGATTGAGCGCCGCTCTGATCTGGTTCGCCTCCGGGAGGTCCGGGAAAAGACGCAGCAGTCTCGCAAGCATCCAGTGACCGTGCACCGACGAGTGCCAGTCGAGACATCCGTAGAAAGCCGGATGGAGGGCACGCGGGCTCTGGACCTCCGAAGCGTCATTCATCGTGTGGTCGAGTTTGTTTGGATACTCTTTGCCGACGCATTTGAGCGCGAGGCTCGCAAAGTGCGAAGCCTCGGCTCGCGTCAACGCAAAGATATCGCCGTTCGGCTCCGATACTCCGGTCTCAGCGGCACACACCGGAGCTGCAATGATCGAGATCAAGAGCAAAACCGATCGCGGTTTTATTCCAGTCACACGGGACCTCCACGAGAACCGTCGTGCTTCGAACGATGCCAGCGTTGCGAGAACCAGTCTGCCGACGCCGTTGCAGTTTATCAAACTCTTTCGCCGTCTCGGCCAACGCGCTGCCGGGCGATTTGATCGAAGGCCAGTGACGACTAAACGCGGAAACGCCTCGCTCGCATTCGAGATTACTTGGACACCTTCCGCACGGCGCCGTCGATGAATTTCCTGAACTCACTGGGTTTGTCGGGGGAGGCCATTTCGAACGTGAGCGCCATCTTGTCCGGCTGAGTAACAACGTACGTCAGCCGGAAGCGCGGCCCGGAGGTGTTCGCATCGGTCAGGAAGACCACGCTCTTACTGTCGCTCGACAGACTGATCGTGTAGTTGATGACGTTCCCTTCACTGTCGGTGTAGAAGGCGCGGAGTCGTTTCGCGGCGGCGTCTGCATAGACGACCATCAAGTCGTCGTGGGTGACCAGCGGACGGTCCGTTGTTGCCGGATACTCGGCGTGGTTCTTGCGCACTAGGACTTTGTTGTTGAGGCTCAGCTCGAACGTGAAATACCCCGTGCCCGCGCCGACCTCGCTCGTGCCTTCGCCAACCCATTTCCCCAGAAGAAACCTCAGCGAGTCTATGTTCGGGGCGGGTTGCTCAGACGTCGCTGTCTGACAGAACGCCAGCATCAATCCAATCAAAGCGATTCGTTTCACGCTTCAACCTCCTGTGAGCTCGTACGTTCCGATGTCCTTGCCGGTCTAGTAGATGATACTCTTATTCTCTGCGGTTCATTCGAGTGGCAACTCAAAGGATCAGGTCTGATGTCAGATAGTTCAATCGTCTACTGGTCGGAACCACTTCTCCGGGGCGCTGCCGAGCAAGCCTCCGAAGAATTGTCGGTCCAGATCCGTCGAGCTCCAAGAGCGCCACGTTTCGGGCCTAAGGCAGATCGTTATGTCGTTGGCCCCGGCGAACGCGGGTCCGACCCTTGGATCCGCCATCGCCGCTTCCGTGAGGTAGCGATGCAGGATTCTTGAATTGATCTCCAGCGACTCGTCGCCAGTCAGAATCGCCACCGGCCCGGATGCAGAGACCCAGCGTTCGCTTCCCGGTTTGCGAATGTCGACCAGCATCGATGCACTTGGACGAGCGGCTATGTTTCGAGCCTTTCGAGAAAAGGACGGCGATCCCACGTAGAGGTTCCCGTTCTCGAACAAATACCAGACGGGAGTCGTGTGAATCGTTCCATCGTCGTTGTGGGTCGCCAGCGTGGCATAGTGTCGTCCGTCCAGGACTTCTCGCGCGGAATCCTTTAACGCTTGCATCGGTTCCTCCGGCCGTTCGGTTGCGGGCCTTCACGGTTGAAGAGCCCGCAGAATGATACGAATACTAGAGCGCCAGTTCAATCGATTCGATATGCGCTCACGATCCGCATATGGCAAAGCCCGCCGCTTGAACAATCATCGGCAACCGGATTACAACGCACCCGGGTGCGAGGAGTATTTACTAGCAACGGGCTCAGCCGGGTTCGACAGTCACATCACGATAGGTCGGGCCGATTACTCACAGCCTGTCGCCCCTGCCTGCGCCCCAACCGTACCGGTTTCAAGCAGGGTCTTCAGCGCTGACACGACCGCCGGCCATCCGAACGATACGCTCTCGTACATTTCTTGATAGAGCTCCTCGTGCGTGACCGTGAGACGCACCACGCCCTCCTTGGCCGGCTCGATATCGTAGGTCACTCGCGAAGTTTTGTCCTTGTTGCCTTCATCGGCGGGAAGGGCCCAGGTGACAACCAGCCGGCGCGGCGGAGTGCTCTCCACAACCTGGCCAACTATGTCCACGCGTTTTGAGTCGTAGTCCCGGTGCTCCCACCGGGAGCCGGCTTTCCAGTCAGACGCATTGTGATGGTTCCACCAGTACTGTTTGGTCACCTCGGGATCTATCAAGGCGTTCCAGACTTTCTCCGGCGTGGAATTAATATAACTGACATAGACGAACTTTGGTTTATCCATCGTTTTTCTCCTCAAGAGCTTTTTTCAGATCAGCCAGCGCCCGTACTCGCCGGCGTTCGTATTTGCCGACCCAACGATCGAAGATTTCGCTGATCGGCATTGGGTTGAGATAGTGCAGCTTCTCGCGTCCTCTCCAAACGACGACCACGAGGTTGGCCGCTTCCAGCAGCAGCAGATGTTTGGTCACAGCCTGGCGGGTCATATCCAGGTGCTCACACAGCTCGCCCAGCGTCTGGCCGTTGTTGGCATGGAGCATGTCGAGCAATCGCCGGCGACTCGGATCGGCGAGCGCCTTGAACACCTTGTCCGCATCCGCAACCACGAGCACTATTATGCAACCAATTGGTTGCATAATGCAAGGGGTGGTGACGTTTGAATCAGGCGAGATCTCACTCGTTGTCGACGCGACGAGATCGTCCCGGTCTGGCCGGAACCGGCGTTGAAAACGCTAGGCTGAGATCAGAACGCCGCTACGCGGCGAGGATCGCGCGATCAGTACGGTTGGCGTTGCGACAATTGCAACGTTCATCGGGGGAACCTTTGAGCGGCACGCGCTTTCGCCTTGGCGGCCTCTTGAGCGCGGTTCCTCGGCGGTGCGCTGGTCTCAAGCGAGCTCAGAAGTTTTCTCGAAACTGTTGCTACCTGTTCAACGGCTGCAAGGAAGGCGGCTTCGTTGGCCTTCGAGGGCCTGGCGAAGCCGCTCACTTTCCTCACGAATTGCAGTGAAGCAGCGCGAATCTCTTCCTCGGTCACCGGCGGTTCGAAGTTGAAAAGGGGTTTGATGTTCCTGCACACAAGCATCACCTCGATAGTCAGTTGGTGGAATTATCGGCACCGTTTGGTTGAAGGCACCTGCTCGAGAAAAATGCTGCAGAGCGCCAAGTTTATGAAACTGCCCACTCAACTCGTAACCGCGAGTTCGTGAAGATACTCGACGAACGAATACGCCGCGCCGTCAATTCCCTGCACCTTAGGGTCCGCCGACTCAATCAAATAAAACTCGTCGGGCGCGTGCGCCCCGCCCCCAAACCCCATTCCAAAGTGGCCCGCGGGCAAACGCAACGGCTCGCCTGTGAACACGTAGCCCGGCCAGGAGCCCGCAAGCCGCGGCCACATTATTGGCTCTATTCCCGCCCGGCGGTACACCGCCGCCTGCGCCCGAATCAGCGCGGACTCAGCGGGAGTGCTCGTCGGATCATAGCCGCCCGTCATGTTGACTTCGATGTCCCCGTAGCCGCGCTTGGCAAGATGGGCCTTGAGCGCCGCCAGCGACTCAGCGGCGGTCATGTCCGGCACGAGCCGCAGATCAAGCTTGGCCACAGCCTTGTGAGGAAGGATGGTTTTGCCGCCCGGACCCGTATACCCGCCCACGAGTCCCTCGATGTTTACCGTCGGCTTCGAAACGAGGCGCTCCAGCGCCTCCGGCCAACTGGCGTCACGGACCCAGTGCTCGGACCCAAGCTGTTTCTTGGCGGCGTCCTCGCTGAGCCGGCGTGACGCTTCGGCAATCATCGTCTTCTCGGCATTCGAGAGCGGGCGCGCCTTGTTGGCGAAGCCCTCGATAGCAGGCTCGTTGCCGTCCGGCGTAACCAATGTCGCAAGCGCCTGGACCAGGTGCCACGCCGGGCTGTCCAGATAAGCCTTGGTGCTCGAATGCACATCTTTGCGTGGCCCGCGACCCCAGCGCTCGCCGCTGGCGACGAGTTCGAGTTCGATGATTCCCTTCGCGCCGAGGTTGATCGTCACTCCGCCATCGAGTCCCTGTGAGGCAAAGGGCATGAAGACGCCGTTGCACCTCTTGAGCGCGGAGTGCACCTCGGGCTTGCGGACGATTTGCTGAAAATGCGGCGAACCGATTTCTTCCTCGCCCTCGGCCACCAGCACCAGGTTCACGGGGAGCTTGCGACCGGCGGCACGGATCGCGTGAAGCGCGGCGAGAAAGGCGGCCTGCGGGCCTTTTTGATTCACCGCGCCGCGGCCTACGATCACTTTGCCGAGCCCGGGGCGGTCGACGACGGCGGCCGTCCAGGGTGGGGATGACCATTCCGCCGGGTCGACCTGCTTGACGTCATACATCAGATAAACGCCAAGTGTTCGCGGAGCGCCGGCGTCCAGCGTTGCGAAGACGCCGGGCTGTCCGTCGCTTGGGATTCGAGTGACCGAGCCGAACCCCGCGTCGCGCAGAAGTCGCATCATCAAATCGCACCCCTCGCTGACGCCTCGATTCTCGGCGGCGATCGATGGCTGTCGGATCCACTCCTGTAATCGCTGCACGGTCTCGTCGTGATGCTTGTCGATCTGAGCGCGAATGCCTTCGAGCTCTCGCACATCTGCTCGAGCATGGCGCGGCCACGCAAACGCGGCGGCCCCGGCGATTGCAGTCTCGATGAAGGTACGTCGGTCGATCAATGGTTGAGTCATTGTAGTTCCTTTCACAGGCAAACTCTTGCGGACCAACCCGCGTCGATGCTGGTTCCTGATCCGTAGCTATGAGTTGCGACGGCTGTTCCTCTGTCGCGAATACGACAAGGTATTATCTGCCACGGGCAACGTCAACTTGTGCGAAGGGGCTGCGCCAGGGTAAGGGTGTGATTAAGAGAGGGACTTGGTTCTGAATGAGAACCTGTCCTTCTCATTAACGCCTCAATTCATTGAGGTGTTGGAGCGGGCTTCGATTGGTCCTAACTGTTTCAACGGTTTTCTGGTGGGTCGGATAAACCGTTGAAACGGTTCCAGATCACCCGTCCGCGCCCAACACCCCACTGAACGTGGGGTGTTAATGAGAACCAGACTCGCCGACGGGAGTCAGTAGGTTGATGTCAAGATCCCGCCTTCTGAGAAGTCCCACTTTTAATTACACCTCGCGCACCTTCGCCGCGCGACCCGCCGCCCAAAGATCGGGTTCGGAGAGACTAGCGTTTTGAAAAGAACGCGCCACTAAGGCATTAGGACACGGAGATCTGCAAAGCTCGGCTTCGTGCGGCTTAGGGACCTGGCGCCCTTGTGGGAAGCGTGCTTCGGCCGGCTCAAGACGACCTCTTCACCGCTTCCCCGACTCCTCCAGTCCTGCTATCCTCTACGACTATGAAACGCACCACACGCTCAACGATCATCGCAACTTTTGCCCTGGTCTCGGCGGCGTTATTGCTGCCCGTGGCTGCCGACAACGGCAAGCTCGCCAACATCTCACCTGCTGAATATCGGGCGCGGCGTCACAGGCTGATCGAGCAGATCAAGGACGGCATCGTCGTGATGGTTGGCGCGCGCGAAGAAGACCTCGGCGAGGTTGGCCGCTTTCGCCAGCACAACGACTTCATGTATCTTACCGGCGTTCAAACCCCGGCCGCGTATCTGATTTTTGTTCCGAATGCAGTTGTTCCCGGGAAGCCCCACCGCGAGACGGTGTTCATTCCGCCTCGCGATCTCAGACACGAGCAATGGACCGGCGTTCAAATCGGCCCGGGCGACGAAGCCCAACGGCTTTTCGGCCTCGAAGAAGTCGCCTCATCGACTGCATTCAAAGATCGATTGGCCCAGCTCCTCACACCTGTCGAGGGCAAGCCTTCGCCTAAAATCTACACGATCATTCCAACCGGCCCGGGTTCGGACATCAGCCGCGAGAGCCGCTTCGTCGAGATGCTTCGACAAAGTTTTCCAAAGACCGAAGTCGTCGATGTCTCCAAGATCATTGCTGAAATGCGCAAGGTAAAATCCGCCGCCGAGATTGAGCTTCTCCAGAAAGCGGTTGACGTTTCAATCGAAGGCCACCGCGAAATCGTGCGCGCCATTAAGCCGGGCGCTTATGAATACGAAGCACAGGCGGCGCTTGAGGCCGCCTGGACCCGGCTGGGATCGGAACGCCCGGGTTATCCGTCGATCATCGGGTCAGGCATCAACGGCGCGATCCTTCACTACAACGAGAACCGCAAGCGCATCGAGGCCGGCGAGCTCGTCGTCGTGGATGCCGCCGCCGAGTTCAGTTATTACACTGCGGATATCACGCGCACGTATCCCGCTTCCGGAAAGTTCGCGACGCGCCAGCGCGAGATCTATCAACTGGTTCTCGACGCTCAGCGTGCCGCCGAGAAGGCTTACATTCCCGGCAAATCGGCCATGGCGGATCTTCAGCGCGCGGCGAGAGAGGTAATGAAGTCGTCTGCGTTGCGAGACAAGCAAGGGCGGACGCTCGACAACGACTTCATCCACGGTCTCGGACACTGGATCGGCATGGACGTGCACGACGTCGGTGCCTACGGCGTATTGCCTTTTGGTTCGGTGATAACTATCGAGCCCGGAATCTATCTCGCGGACGAGGGCTTCGGGGTGAGAATCGAGGACGACTATCTTGTGACGGAGAAAGGTCTGGTCAAGATGAGCGCCAAGCTCCCCTCCGAGCCCGACGAGATAGAGCGAATGATGGCGAAGAGCAAGGTAAGCGAGCGCGCATCGTCAAATTAACCGGCTCGCCTTGTGACTTTATTATTGACCTTCATCCTTCACCCACTTAAGATGCCCGCAGTCTAAGCGGACTCTCAAGAACCCCGATTAATCCAGGCCCCAGCAAGACAATCCACGAAAACTGTTTTCGCAGGGAACAGTCTTTCAGTGAGTGCATATGGAAATCAAAGGCAGCATTCTGGAGTCTCGTCTGCAATTCGTGAAAGACCGTTTCGGGCTAAAGGCTGTTGACGATGTATTGGCGGCATTGCCCGCTTCGGATCAGGCCGTTCTTCGAAAGCCGCTCAACGGCGCGGGCTGGTATCACTTCCAAACCGGCCAGCATCTCGACGACGCCATCGTACAGGTTATCGGCAAGGGCGATGCAGTTTTGTTTGAAGAGATGGGCGCCGCCTCAGCTCGGCAGAATCTGAGCGGCATACAGAAGTTCTATCTCGACCCCGGCAATCCTCAGGGATTCATGCTGCGGGCGCCGTTGATTTACCACGTCTACTACGATAAAGGATGGCGCGACTACAAACCCACGGGGCCGACGTCGGGGGTGATGACGACCTTCGAAGCGGAGACCTACTCTGCGGCCGATTGCATGACCGTCATCGGCTGGTATAAGCAGGCGCTGATGATGTGCGGGGCGCGAGAAGTCGAGATGGTCGAAGAGACCTGCCGCGCGAGAGGCGGCGATTGCTGCAAATATCTCGTGCGCTGGAAATAGCGGCCTGGCGGTCTCCTTTGACTGCGGGCGGGCGCGGGCGGTTGCAGTGGCACGTACCGCCACTCGTAGGCCAGCAAAGCGGCTTCCGCTTGCTGAGCAACTTGCCATTCGTCCTAGTTTTGCTGCACCACGATTCGCCGCTCCAACCAAACCTCGATCTTAAGTGCTGAAACGGCTCTGGTAAGTTGCAGCCGGCGTTGTGGCTCAAGCATTGCCCTGACTTGGTTCTCAACGCAAAAACCAACCACCAGGAGGTCGGCAATGAAGCGAATGATGATTGGTGTGCTTACCGTCTTGATGATGGCGCTTGGCGCGCCCGCCTCGCTCGACGGCCAGACGAAAGCGGAGCCGCCCGACAAGACCGCGGGAGGAAAGCCATCAGACTCTGAGAAGATCAGGCAAAGAGTAGAGGCGTTTGGCGTCGGGCACCGCGTTACGATCGTGCTTCGAAACGGCAACGAGTACTATGGAGCACTCGGCGAGCCCGGCGCCGATTCATTCGAACTCTCCGAGATCGATCTAAACCAGAAGATCACAATCGCTTACAGCGAAGTAAAGACCGTCCGGAGCGGCTTCGGGAACCCGAACCAGTTCAACGGCAAGCGCTGGCGTCCGGGCTGGCATATCGCGGCGGTCGTAGCCGTCGTAGGTGTGACAGTGGGTCTGCTCATCGCTGGCAGCGTGGCTTCGAGGTAACGCGGTAGCGCAACCTTAACCTGGTAGCGCAGGCTTGACCTGGGAGCGCGGGCGTCTCGCCTGCATGAT
>DATIFP010000119.1:0-42018 GCA_035455165.1 Blastocatellia bacterium | reverse complement strand
AGTCCACACGCTGGCGAGCGCCTACGGCTGGCGCGAGTCGGACATTCTGAACCTGAGTCCCTGGCGGCGCCAACTCTATCTGACTTTGGTAAACGGATGAGCGATTACCTGACCACCCTTGCAGCGCGAGGCCTGAATGCCGCCCCGGTTGTGATGCCGAGGCTCGCGTCTCTATTTGAGCCGCCGTCCCTTCCGGCTGGTTCAGCTACCCAGTCTACTTTCGAGGTCGAAAACTCCCAGGCCGAAATCGTGTCGAAGTCCTCAAGCCAAACTGAGGAGCCGGACGAAATTCCAGAGAAGGTTTCGCGCGTCGGAGATCTGACGGTGCCGCGCGTTGACTTGAGCGCGCTTGCCGAGAGACAGCGCAAGAAACCGGACGAGGACGAATCGCCAGGTGATGACCAGCGTCGCTCTCGGGTTGATCGCGCGGCGAAGGTGGTCTCTGCTGTGCATCCTTCAACGCCCGCCACTGTGAACCAGGTAGAGAATCACGATTCCATGAGACTTCCGCGGAACCTGGAAGATACAGGCGCGCTGAATCCGACAGCACGATCAGCGCCCGAACGGGTCACCGGCCAGACGAGCACTCACGAGAACCGGCCCTCGCTTGAATCCGAGCTCAAGCGAATCGCAAGTGAGCCGCTGGCTTCTTTCAAACCGCCGCGATCTGTCGAGCGCACGCATGTGCCCGCGTTAATTACAGTCGCGCCCCGACAAGCTGTGCTCCCCATTAAACCCGCCGTCAGAACAGTGACCCACGCGCCTGCGAATGCGGAGGCGCCGCCCGCAATCAGAGTCACGATTGGTCGAGTGGACGTAAAAGCCATAATGCCGCAGACGCCGGCGCCGCGTCCGGCGCCTGCTCGTCCGCGCTCCACCTCCCTGGCCGATTACCTGAAGCAACGTGAGGGAGGCAAGCGATGAGCAGCGCCCTGGCCATTGCATCTGTGACAGCCGTACTGAAGGACTTGCTCAACAACGGGTTGATCGATCACAACGTCGGCGCCAGCGTCGGCGAGGTAACTGTCAGCACTCTGCCGCCCGACCGTGTGGATGTGCTCGATGTTGCGCAGAAGAAGAGCCGCCTGAACCTCTTCATGTACCAGGTCACTGCCAACGCAGGCTGGCGGAACGTCGGCCTGCCGTCGCGGAACGGCAGGGGCGAGCGTATCAGCAATCCGCCGCTGGCGCTCGACCTTCATTACCTCCTGACCTCTTACGGCGCGGAGGAGTTGCACGCGGAAATACTGCTCGGGTACGGGATGCAGTTGTTGTACGAGACGCCGGTGCTGACGCGCGCCGCGATTCGTCGATCGCTCGCTCCCCCTTCGCTCATCACCGGCGGATCGGGACTGCCGCCCGAGATGGAAGCGCTGTTCACCTCGGAGCTTTCCGAGCAGGTCGAGCAGATCAAGATATCCCCCGCGTCTCTCAGCACCGAAGAGATATCGAGGATGTGGTCGGCCTTCCAGGCCAAGTACCGGCCAACGGCGGTATATCAAGCCTCGGTGGTGTTGATCGAGAGCAAGCAGCCGACGAAGTCGCCGCTTCCGGTGCGCTCCAGGGGAGTATACGTCGTTCCTTTCGCTCACCTCGTAATCGAGCAGATCAAATCTCAAGCGACACCCGGTGGCTCGATCGACACTGGTCAGCCAATTCTCGCCGGTCAGAATCTGGTAATTGTCGGGCGAGGGCTGCGAGCAGACGATGTGCGTGTGAACATCGGCGGTGTTGAGGTGACGCCCCTGGACGCAGATGTCACCGACACGCAGATCATCGTGCCGATTCCCGCTTCTCTCAGGGCCGGGATTCAAGGTGTGCAGGTGATTCACCGAACGCTGCTGGGTGAGCCCCCCACGCCGCATCGCGGATTCGAATCGAACGTGGCGGCGTTTGTCTTGCGCCCGGTGATAATTGACCCGATAGGCGTTTCAGATTTACAGGACTCTGGTGGCGGCCTTAGATCGGCTAACCTGAACCTGACTGTACATCCGGCGATCGGGGACACACAGCGCGTCGTCCTGATGCTGAATGAGTTCATACCGATAGCGAGCCCTCCGTCCGAGGTCGCGGCCCAGTCCTATGGTTTCACGGCTCCCGTGCGGACGTCACTACAGAGCCCGCCGGCCGGACCAACCGGCGCAAGCGAGACTATCAGTATTCCAATCAGTGGGGTGAAAGCAGGGAGCTACCTCCTGCGCGTACAGGTTGACGGCGCGGAGAGTCCGCTAGGATCCGACGCGGCCGGCCAATACGTTTCACCTTTGGTGACAATCTCATGACCGCAGCTAGTTCTGTCGACTGGCACCGAGCCAATCAACGCTTCCTGATGGCGAGGCTGGAGGTAGTGCGCGAAGCGTTGACGCAACACCGCAGGCAGTCGTTCGCTTCGGCTCAGAATTCCGGCGAACAAAGCGAGCGCCGGGCGGAGGAGGTGCGGCAAATCTTACTCGAGGCAACGCGCGCGCTTCCAACCCGCTCAGCCCTGGATGCGCTGTGCGAAGCGTTCCGCCTGTCACCGTTCGAGCGAGACCTTCTGCTTCTGTGCGCGGGTGTCGAGCTGGACTCAGCCTTCGCCGAGCTCTGCGCGACGGCCCAGGGAGATCCTCAGCGCGCTTATCCCACCTTTAGCCTGGCGCTGGCCGCTTTGGGCGAGCCTCACTGGAGCGCAATAACTCCGACCGCTCCGCTTCGCCGATGGAGACTCATCGAATTGGGAGTGGGCGAAACGGTGACCGGCAGTCCTCTGCGGATCGATGAACGCGTGCTCCATCACCTTACGGGCATCAGCTGCCTAGATTCGCGGCTTCAAGGTCTGGTCGAGCCACTGGCTAACCCGGCGGAGCTACCGGGCTCTCACCACGAGTTGGCGCGGCGCCTCGTCCGTCTGTGGACCCAATCTGAACCTCCCCAACATTGCTCGCTGATCAATCTGTGCGGGGAACATCACCAAGGGAAAGAGGCGGTAATCGCATTCGCGTGCGGAGAGATGGGACTCCAATCGTATTTGTTGCGCGGCGCTGACGTGCCGCAATCGCCGGCTGAGCGAGAGGGCCTATCGCGACTTTGGGAGCGTGAGGCGGCCCTGGGCGGATGCGCGCTGGTTGTGGATGCCAGCGATTCGGATCATTCGCACGCGATCCGGTCTTTCCTGGAGAACGTGCGCGGCATGATCGTCGTGCTCAGCCGCGAACCATTCTCACTGCCAAGGCGGCCGGTCATTCGCCTGAACATCATTGCACCCAGTTCCGCGGAGCAGAGGGAGCGGTGGCAACAAGCACTCGGCGAACGGCTGAGCCGGTTGGATGGGCGGCTCGACGCGGTGATTTCGCAGTTCACTCTGAGCGCCGAGGCCATAGATGCGGCCAGCGCTGCAGCCCTTTCGGCAATCGACGGCAACGTACCAGGGCCCAGCGGGGAATCGCCTGAGGTCGAAGCTGAAATTTCGAACGGCGAAAAGGATTGCGCCAATTGCGACGTGTCTGAACCATCCTCGATCTTCGAATCCCTTTGGGATGCGTGCCGCACTCAAGCGCGGGCGCGGCTGGACGATCTTGCCCAGCGCATCGAACCGGCTGCCTGCTGGGACGACCTGGTTCTACCCGACCTGCAGCGTCAGATTCTCCGCGACATTGCGGTGCACGTGAGACAGCGCGCGAGGATTTATGAGGAGTGGGGCTTCGCCTCAAAAGGCTCGCGCGGACTTGGCCTGAGCGCTCTATTTGCCGGGCCCAGCGGCACGGGCAAGACCATGGCGGCCGAAGTGCTTGCCAATGAGTTGCGGCTCGACCTCTACCGCATTGATCTGAGCCAGGTCGTAAACAAGTACATCGGCGAGACCGAAAAGAACCTGCGACGCGTATTCGAAGCCGCGGAGTCGGGCGGCGCGATCCTGCTCTTTGATGAAGCCGATGCGCTGTTTGGCAAGCGGACCGAGGTGAAAGACAGCCACGATCGTTACGCCAACATCGAGATCAGCTACTTGCTCCAACGAATGGAGACTTATCGCGGCCTTGCCATTCTCACGACCAACATGAAGAGCGTACTGGACTCCGCTTTTCTGCGTCGCATCCGATTCGTCGTCCAGTTTCCGTTTCCTGATGCGGCCCAGCGGGCCGAGATCTGGCGACGAATCTTCCCGGCACAGACGCCGGTCGGCAAGCTGGACATAAACAAGCTGGCGCGGTTGAACGTGGCCGGTGGGAACATCCGAAACATCGCGCTGCAGGCCGCCTTTCTCGCGGCGGATTCGTGCGAACCGGTTCGGATGTTCCACCTTCTGCGGGCCGCGCGCAGCGAATACGCAAAGCTCGAGAAGCCGCTTACCGAAGCGGAAGTCTCGAATTGGGCTTGAGCCCAGACCCGGGAGATTTTGTGACTAATCCAGCCGACAAGAACAAGGGCCATAAGAACACGGCGCGGGAACGCCGGTCGATAGAGCTACACATAGAGGAGCTCGTGCTGCAGGGCTTCCCGGCCGGCGACCGTTACAGGATTGCCGATGGCTTACAGCTCGAACTGACGAGGCTCTTGACCGAGGAGAACTTCTCTTTGCGGATTGCCTTGGACACTCGAATCGAGTCTCTCGATGTCGAGGTCGTTCGAGTTATCTCCGAGTCGAAATCAGGACTGATCGGCGGTCAGCTCGCGCACGCGTTGTTCGGAGGCTTGACCAGAAGCTCGGCCGGATCACAAGCGGATTCAAGGCGGCAACACTTCGAAGGGTCTGCAGACGGGCAAGCTGGGGTTACACGCAAGTAATGATCAGTACGAAAACGATATTGGGCAAGAAATCGCCGCGGCCGCGGAGGCACGGAAATGCCTTCTGCAGCTGTGCGGACTGTGACGCGCAAGAAGACGGAGCCACGTTGAAGGGGATCACGTGAAGGAAGCCGCGGCAGCAACTCAGGAAACCGTGGTGACTCCGGCGCCGGCGCCGGAGCGCGAGACTGTCTTGCAGCGCAAGTGCGCCTGCGGCGGCGGAGCGGCCGGGATTGTCGGAGTGTGTAAGGAATGCGACAGGAAGCTGCTGACGTTGCCGCGCTACTCTCTAGGCCGGCCAATGCTTTTCCAGCCAGCGAGCTCGATAGTTGCAGCGTCTGCCTCGGGTCGCGGGTCAATACGTGGCCATGCACAGGCCCGTTTCGCCCATCACACCTTCAGCAACATACGAGTACACAGCGTTGCGCCTCGTAAGCTCCCGCGAAAGGTTGACTCGGTGTATTCAACCGATTCTGCAGAATTGGATCAGGCTGTCGAGCGGATACCAGGTTTGTCGTTCCAGGAGCCACAACAGTTCCGAAAAAAGCAGGCCGAGCCTGCGGGGGGAAGCCAGGATCGCGCAACAGATGAAATGAAAGCGGCAACGGGGACTGCGAATTCGTTCCCAGTCGAGACCGCGCGAAGACTGAGAGCGGGAGATGCCACGTCCTCTGCACTGATTGTCGAAGACGACGCTCTCGAAGTGGGGCCCGGCCAGATGCGAAAGAGCGATTTTCTGGATGAGCTGGAAGCCGCCGTCCGTGCACTGTCGGAAGCCGAGCTGGGCAAAGTGGGACGCACCGCGCAGGGTTGCCCTTACATTGAGAATTGGATCGGCTACTACCGCACTCGCGGCAGCCAGCACATTGAGCGAGCGCTACGGCGCTATGCGCCAGAGGCTGCCGGGGCGGCCGCGGCTCGGGACTATGTTTCGCTTGCCGGCCAGCGCGTGAGGAGAGCGGTGATAGTCTGGGCCAGAACCGGGCGGATTACCGGGGTGCCTGAAGAGGCGGCGTCACTGCTGCCCGGGATGGAATTGCGTGCCCCGGGAATTCAACCCGGGACCGCGAGCGCCATCTCGAGCGGAGGCCTCGGTGTCACCGAAGGAATCGCGAGAGCCTTCTCGGGGGCCGGCGGTCTGTTCTCCAAAGGGCGCGGAGACGAGGCTCACGAAGATGCGGATCCGCAGAAAGTTCAAACCGAATTTGGTTCTGGCGCTCCCCTGGATAGCCGGGTCAGGGCGCAGATGGAGACAGCCTTCGTCTACAACTTTTCTCATGTGCGCGTACACACTGACGCCAAGGCCGCTGCCCTTTCTGCCAATCTCAACGCCCGAGCGTTCACCATCGAAAAGGACATTGCCTTTGCGCCGGGTGAGTACCAACCAGGAACGCTGTTCGGCGATGCGTTGATTGCGCACGAACTTGCTCACGTCGTTCAACAAGGGAAACAAGGGCCTGGCGCTGCGCCGATGGCGATGGAGGAGGGGCACGGTGTTTTGGAACAAGACGCAGATGAGGCGGCGGCCGGCGCAGTAGCCGGCATCTGGGGTGGAGCAAAGGGAAAGCTGATCAATATCAGGCAAAACGCGTTGCCGCGCCTTAGATCGGGCTTGCGGTTGTCTCGCTGCAAGACCGAGTGCCCAACCAGAATAGAGATGGCCAGACTTCACACCATAAGATTCGACGGAGCCGCGCTTGCCCGTGGGATTCGAACGGGAATCGGGGCAGTGGCCGAGATGGTGGTATCTGATCCTACCGGCCGAGACTGGAAGGACAAGCAGATACGTGAGAAATTGACTCCGGGCTCTAATACGTGCGGCAGCAATGTCCCGAATTGTGGGAACGTGGCCGGGGTGGCCGGCGGCGAACTTGCTCGCTTCAGCAGAGGGCCTGGTTCAGTCTTTACTGTAGGAAGGGAATTCTCCGATCCCAACTTTAGTCTTCCGTTACCTGCCAGGAGAAACACATTCTACGATGCTCACATATTCCTAAGCCCCAGGAGCGAACTACACGACGCGGGCCTACGGTCTTGCGAACAATCTTGCCAGCAAATCTACGAGTGTCCAGGCGCCGGACAAGTCGGCGCTACGACTTACTTCATAGACCGATCGTTTAACAGGGGCGTTCTTCAGGGAGTTAATATCACAAACGTCAATGTATCTAAAGTAGGGATAGTTTTTTCAGGGGGTTCACGCCCCTGGTCCGACGTTCTGAGGTAGGCCTGGCAGATATGTAGCAGGCCGCGTTTGTAATTGTGATGAGCGGGCGATTGCAAATAGCGGCGATCGAATCGCCACTGGGGAGGTTGTCGATGCAACCCGGTGCTCGAGGGCTTATGGCGACGCGTAGGAGGCGCGCGCGAGGCATATGAGAACAATCACAGAAACGCAGCAGCAGCGAGACGCTACACCAGCGTCACGACCGCCGTCAGGCCTTATCCTGCAACGCAAGTGTGCCTGCGGAGGATCGGTTGGAATCGACAGCGATTGCAAGGAATGCAACGGCGAGCGACTCGCTCTCCAGCGATACCCCGCCACCCGCGTCGCGCCGCATGCCGTCGTCGCGCCGCTTACACTTGGTTCTGAATCGAAACCATCCGAGCCACGCGGTCTTGAGCCTATGGGTCACGGCCATAACTTCGGCGAAGTTGGTCTCTATCCTCGCTACCGGTCGAAGGATGTTTCGGCCTCAGTGCAAGAACCTACTGATGACCGAGATGAGGTCGCGCCGCATGTGGCGACGGCAACCGCAAATGCCCAGACAGCTACCGCGCCCGCAGCTGCCGCCGCTCGGGCGTTGATTGTAGAGGATGATGCACGTGAAATCGGCCCCGGACAGATGCACAAGAGCGAGTTCCTCGACCAGATGGAAAGAAATGTCTGCGCGGCGGCGGACGCTGAACTCGCGGCGGCGGGACGAACTGCGCAGGGGTGTCCCTACATTCAGAATTGGATCGGGTTCTATCGCACACGAAGCAGCCAGCACGTTGAACGGGCGCTACGGCGCTATGCTCCGGAAGCGGCGGGCGCAGTGAGTGCCCACGATTACATTCCTGTTGTTGGTGCTCGTGTGCGTCAGGCTGCGGCGGTCTGGGTCAAGTCCGGTCGAATCACCGGAGTGCCAGAAGAGTTGACGAGCCAATCATCGGGAGCAGGTCCGCCTGGCGCGGCGGGAGGGGCTCTCTCAGGGACCGCCGAAACAGCGGCTGGAATGTTTGGGGGTATTGGCCGAACAGAAGGCGGGATTTTCACGAAAGCGCGCGAAGGTGGCGCAACCGAGGGCGCCGATGCGGGACAGATACAAGCCCAGTTGGGCTCGGGCCAATCGCTCGATTCGGGGGTGAGGTCCCGCATGGAGTCGGCGTTCGGCCACGACTTCTCGCGGGTACGGATTCACACCGACGGCCGCGCGGCTGAGCTATCGACTAACCTCAATGCGCGGGCGTTTACGATTGGAAGTAACCTTGCATTTGCGTCAGGGGAATATCAGCCGGGGACACCGATAGGGGATGCGCTGCTCGCGCATGAACTGGCGCACGTTGTGCAACAACAAGGCACACGTGGCGTAGTCGCTCCTATGCACCAGGGAAGCTCGGAGCAGAACGCCCTGGAAGAAGATGCTGATTTATCGGCGGTTGGCGCAGTAGCTTCTCTCTGGCACCGCCCAAACGGAACGCTAAAAGGTATCGGTCAAAACGCAATGCCACGACTGAGGTCTGGGCTACGCTTGTCCCGCTGCAAGGGCGGCGGCTCGGAAAAAGCAGGCGCAGGCCTCTCCAAAAAGTCGGTGACAGTCAACGTTACCTACCTAAAAGACGGTAGCACTGATTTGGCAACGCATTTGAAAAAAACCAACGATGTATACAAGCAGGCGGATGTAGAGGTGAAGTCGGGGAAGGAAGTTACATTGGATGACACGAAGTCCAAAGCAATACTTGGCGACGACCTAATCTTAGAAGAATTCACAGACGGGAAGAACCCAACAACTGAAGAGAAGGCATTGATAAAAGAGAACCGGACTGCCGGCACCATTACGATGTATTACGTAAAAGCGTTGAGCCAAGGAAGTATAGGAGAGAATTTCCGCCGTGGTAACGGCCAACCGCCTGGTTTTGTATTCGCCTCACCTGTAGCCCGGACATGGCCTCACGAACTGGGGCACGTTCTCCTAGATAAAGGCACTCACGAGGAGGCGGATAACTTTATGGCTCAAACCACTGACGCTACGGGTAAAGATCTTATGAACGAAGAACAAATTAAGACGATCCGAAGCAGCGAATTTGTAAAGTAAGAGATTACCAATGCTCGCGAGTGTCGAACAACGTCGGTCAGCCTCCGCGAGGCAAGAACGGCGCTTTCAGTTTCGATTCGCCAGGTCGCGCAAGAGGACTTACGGTTACATGAGCAGGCGATCGAAAGCACAAAGGAACTTGCTCCCGCCATCGCGGTCTTCGACTGCGGCGCGGCTCGATCTTGCTCGGCGTACGTGCGCTTGCGGCGGACCGTCTGGAATCGATAGCCGATGCAAAGAGTGCGGCGGCAGGTCGCTCGCTCTGCAAAAACACTCTGCACGCCGCACAGCCCCTCCTGCTGGCGCCGCAACCCTGGCTGTCGATCCTGAATCGATCGGTTCAGGGCCGACCCATTATGCTGCTCCCATCTCGGGGCATAATTTTGCTCAGGTTGGACTGCACGCCCACACCGCGCAAAAGAACCAACCCCAATCAACCGCAATCCAGTCCGGCGACCAGTGCGAAGATGAAACTGATCGCACTGCTCAAAACGTGACCCACGGTTCGCGGACTGGGGTGCTGACTCCTCCGCAGTCGGGCGGCGTTTCGCCCTTGATCCAGCGATTTCCTGATGATCGAGACCAAACCCCGCCGGTCGGGACCGCGGCAACAGGTAATGCCCAGATAGCGCCGGCAGACGAAACTACCAGCCCGCCAAAGACCGCGGCGGCACCATTGATTGCAGAAGACGATGCTCGCGAAGTGGGCACTGAGCAGATGCGCAAGAGCGAATTCCTCGATCAGATGGAAAGAGAAGTCTGCGCGGCAGCGGATCAAGAGCTTGCGGCTGCCGGACGCACTGCGCAGGGATGTCCCTACATTCGGAACTGGCTCGCGTTCTACCGCACGCGAAGCAGTCAGCATCTCGAGCGAGCACTGCGCCGTTACGCTCCGGAAGCGGCGAGAGCCTCCAGTGCTCGAGACTACATTCCTCCTGTCACCGAGCGAGTTCGCCGCGCTGCAGCAACCTGGGCTAAGACCGGCAAGCTCACCGGCGTGCCGGAAGAGTTGGCGAGCCAGTTCCGCGGAGCAGGCCTCCTCGGAGCGCTGGGAGGAATCCTCTCAGGCGCTGCCGGCATCGTGACCGGAATGTTTGGCGGGATCGGCCGGGCGATAGGCGGGATCTTTAGCAAATCGCGCGATGGCGGCGCAGGAGAGTCGGCCGACCCGGAACAGATACGAGCCCAGTTGGGCGCTGGCCAATCGTTCGATGCGGGCGTGAGATCGCGCATGGAGTCGGCCTTTCGCCACGACTTCTCGCGCGTTCGCGTGCATACGAATACTCGCGCCGCAGAACTTTCCACCAGCCTCAACGCGCGAGCGTTCACGATTGGAAGCGACATAGCGTTTGGAGCAGGCGAATACCAGCCAGGCACGCCGGTTGGTGACGCGCTTATTGCCCATGAACTCGCTCATGTTCTGCAGCAGTCGGGTGGTAGGCCGGCGCCGGCGCTCAGCGAGGGCGATCGCGCAGGGCACGATGGGTTGGAAGTCGAGGCAGACGAGTCAGCCGTCAGGGCAGTCTCCGCCTTATGGGGCAACGCGATTCTCGGCGTACGACACGTCACTCGCCACACCATGCCGCGACTAAAAGCAGGTCTAAAACTTCAACGATGCGGGGGAGGGCCCGAGGCAGAACCGAAATCGGCTTTTGATCGGTATCTTGTCGAAGGGACGCAGAAGCTTAAGGGCGTTACATTTGGAGTTCAATGGGATGACTTCTGCTCGCAGAAACCAAAGGAAGACGGGAAACGTGTGGAGGGCTTCGACACGGATTATTGGGTCAAGCAGGAAGACCCCGAAGCCGGGTGCAAGCTGGTTTCCACTGTAGAACCTGCGGTTGCGATTGAGAAGCTGTTTGATCCTGATCGGAAGGATCGCTGGCACGTCGACTGCGGTCAATTCAACCAGCTTGCAAACTATTACGCTCTACTCAGGGTCCACGGGCCTGACAAATTCAACAAGATCATCGGACCTAAGATTGAATTCAAGAGACTCGGCTCGACGGGGCTCAAACGAAAAGCGCTTTGGGGACGCATGTCGAAAGACGAACCGATGCGGCAATTGGAAAAACCGAAGGCTGGCGGCGATCTTGTGCCCGTCCCAGGCACGGAGCCGCGCACGGAGCAAGAGGTTCTCGATGCTGCTCCCTTTGGCAGCCGCGTCGAGTTCACCCACGGTCTGGTGAACAAGATCATAACTGCGGTTAACCCCAGTTACGTGCACGAGAATACAACCAAGGTCGGAAAGGACGCCTACGTCGCGCACCCGTTCACTAAAGGAATATCCAACCGCAACATTTTCACCAAGGACGAGATCATCGATCTCATCAATGACAATGGAACAGACGCGGTGTACCGCGCGCAAGGTCGCAGCGAAATCTACATATCGGAAGTTGAGTTTTATGATCTTAAACGAGGCTGACCGTTGACTCGCTCGCCGAGATTCGAAAGTAGGGGCGATGAGAACATTGCTACATCACAGATTCAATCGCGTTGCTGACCGAATCGTCCGCCCGCAGATGAGCTGGCAGAAAAGGCCGGTGTCCTCGTTTCACCTGTGTGGGTGCACGGGACTGGTGCTGGCCATTGCAATTGCCGCGTGGTTAGCAACCCGCCAGCACCTTTCGCTGTGGGTGGTGGCAGGGACCATCGTAGCTGCGGTCATCACGTTTCCCAGCGTGGTGATGATAACGAAGATCCTCACTGGTGAAGAGCGGATCATCTACTATCACCACGAAATCGCCGTCGTTCTAGTGACGACGCTGCTGCTCTTCCTGCTGAGGGAGCCCCCGCTGCCCTACCTCGATTTGACCATTTTGGGCATCGGCACATTCCTCGCCTTAGGTCGAGTGGGGTGCTTCATGGTTGGCTGCTGTCACGGCCGGCCGCATTCCTGGGGCGTCTGCTACCGGAGAGAACACACGGACGCCGGGTTCCCACCTTACTACGTGGGGGTTCGGCTGTTTCCGGTCCAGCTGGTCGAGTCGCTTTGGGTCCTGTGTGCCGTCATCGTTGGCAGTTACTTCGTTATTCGCGGCGACCCGCCGGGCGCGGCGCTGGCCTGGTACGTGGTTGCCTACGATCTAGGCAGATTCACCTTCGAGTTCATGCGCGGAGACCCCGAGCGGCCCTACGTGTGGGGGTTCTCACAACCACAGTGGATCTCTGTGATTCTGCTCTGGTGCGTGGCCGGCGCCGAGCTTGCAGGAATCCTGGCACTTCATCGGTGGCACCTAGCGGCGGCCGCCGGACTGACGCTCTCAATGATCGTGATCGCTTTGAAGCGGCGTTTTCAGCGAGCCGCCAAATTTCTTCTGCTCCATCCGCGTCACGTCAGAGAGATCGCCGAGATGATTGACCTGAGCAACCCACTCGACGGAGCCTTGCCGAGCTGCCGATGGACTGTCTTTGCAAGGCCAGCTTCGCCGCAGCAAGAGATTCGAGTTGGTTGCACTTCACTGGGCATTCTAGTGTCGGCGAGCAAAACGCGACTTGCGAGTCAGCTGATCGAGCACTTCGCTCTCTCGGGGCTCGACGGTGAAATGAGCGAAGAGTCGGCGCGGAGCCTCTTCGAGATTATTACAAGGCTCGCGAGGTCGGAGAATGCCGGCCAACTCGTCCGAGGCAAACGAGGTGTTTTCCATTTGTTGATTCGTCAGGGGGCGTAAGAGAGCTAACAAGCAGATGAGCAAGCGATCGAAAGCTCGAATGAAAGACTTGCCTCCGCCGTTGCGGCCTCCCGTGCCGCGACCCGACCTGGCGCAGAGCAAATGCGCCTGCGGAGCTTCCGCCGGAGTTACCGGTGAGTGCGTCGAGTGCGCGCAGAAGAAGCTGGCCTTCGATCGGCGCGGCGCGGATGAAGTCGCACCCATCGCGGCGCCCCCGACCGTGAGCGAGGTGGCGCGCGCACCGGGTGAGCCGCTCGACTCTGAGACACGCGCTTCAATGGAGTCGAGTCTTGGTCATGATTTCAGTCGCGTGCGGGTCCACACCGATGATCGTGCCGCCGAGAGTGCAAATGAAGTGAATGCGCTGGCGTATACGATCGGGCAGGACGTGGTCTTCGCACGCGGCCAATACTCGCCACGTTCAGTCGAAGGCCAAAAGCTGCTGGCGCACGAGCTGGCTCATACCATCCAGCAATCCAGCGCGCAGTCAGATCCGGGGGGCACCACTCCGGTCGGGGCGCGCGGGAGCGTCTTTGAACGCGAAGCAGACATGGCGGCAGAAGGATTGTTTAGCGGCTCTCACATCGCCGCAATGACGCCGAGCATGCCAAGCCTCCAAAAGAAAACACCCGAAGAGCTTGCCGGCGAAGCGCTAAAAGCCGGTCCAAAAGGCAAAAAGGAAAAAGCCGAGTTTGAAAAGGCGGGTAAGGCCGAGGCCAAAGTTGAAAAGGCAGGCACAACGATAACCCGCGTGGAGATTCCAGCCGCAGGCAAAGACGAGCCGGTTAAGGGTGTGACGTCCTCCGAATACGCATCCGAGTCGAAGAAGTGCGCCACCCCCAAGTCAGAGGCTGGCTTGCCAAAGGCATTCCTCTGCACCACCCAGGAAATAACGCCTCCCAATGTTGCGCCGGACGACGCGGCGACGTTCGACACCAACGTCCGCGTCTCTTTCAAAAAGGGCAAGGGGGGTGGCTCGATATGGGTGGTGAGCGCAAGCCTTCCCTGGGTTCTGAATACGGCGGGATTTCTTGACACCTCAGCGATTGACACCCAGATGCTCAAACCCTACGACACTCACGAGCAGGGACACCGCACCATTGCCCATCAAGTCCGTGATCGGTTGTCGAAATTGATTCAGGTTGAACTGGAGGGCGCGCTGCCCACCGAGAAAAGCCCGCTAAAAAAATCGGGTAAGACCTGGGACCAGGATGGCGTTGACTCGATCATCAAGCAAATCTCCGACATTCGAGATCGATATATGAAGTGGTTTGACGAGTTGACCGCCGCCGCTGATTCGGCCTGGGACGCTCAAGAGAAGGCGACCCTCAACAAAATCGCAGCGGCGATCAAAGCGAAAGAGTTTAAGCCGGGCCAGTCTGTACCGGAGGTAAAGGAATAATGTGTCGATGCGCCGGTTCCGACTGTTCGTGCCGCTCAGTTGAAAGAGGCCATTCGAAAAAAGGACATCACAGATGAGCACTTTTCCCAATTCTCCGCGCCTCATCAAGGGCGGCATCGTCCTGATCGATCCGAATACATCGGCTGTGCTGCGGATCATCCCGTTGCAGTACAACCCCGACACGCTTTCTCGCACCTTGCAAATAAAGGGACTGGCCGAAGGCGGCGACCGCTCGGACGCGTTGCGGCTTACGGGACCGCCGGTCGAGACGATAAAGGTCGATGTCGAGATCGACGCCACCGATCAACTCGAAGCACCGGACCAGAATCGAAATGCAGCAGAGGCCGGGATCCATCCCCAGCTCGCTGCGCTTGAAACTATCGTCTATCCCGCCAACAGCCAAATCCAGACAAACAACAGTCTCGCCAGCAGCGGTACGCTCGAAATCGTGCCGATGGAAACACCGCTCACGCTTTTCATATGGAGCAAGAATCGTGTGCTCCCCGTTCGCTTGACCGATTTCAGCATCACCGAAGAGGCGTTCGACCCGTCGCTCAATCCGATTCGCGCGAAGGTCAGCCTGGGAATGCGCGTGTTGAGCGTCAACGATCTGCCTTTCGATCACAAAGGCAACAGCCTGTTTATGTCCTATCACCAGCAAAAGGAGAATCTCGCAACAAAGGCTCAGGGCGGAACTCTCAACGCGCTTGGCATAACCAGGATCCCGTGAGGTTGATATGTTCTCGATCACCAGTCGGTATTACGGCATCGCAACGATAACGCTCGAAACGCCGGACGGCAAAAGCATCGTTTACATCCGCCGCCGAATTGTTCCTCCGCCGGAGAGGTTTGAGCTCCTGCAGGAGCACACCGTGGCCGAAGGCGAGCGCCTGGACAACATCACCGCCCAGTACCTCGGCGACCCGGAACAGTTCTGGCGAATTTGTGATGCCAACGGTGTCATTCGTCCAGAAGAGACGACCGAGGAGGTCGGCCGCAAGTTGCGCATCACGCTTCCTGAAGGGATACCGGGGACCCCAAATGCTTAAGGGTGTTTATCTCACATTGATGGTCGGACCAGTGGTTCCCATCCCGGTCCCGAAACCGGTCATAGAGGCGCTGACCAGCGTCCAGGTTACAACTGCCGCGGGTAAACCCAGCGGCTTTCAACTCAGCTTTACGCTGAATAATCGCTCGCCGCTCCATACTCTGTTTTTGATTGCCGGAGGCCAGACGCCGCTGCTGCGCGTGATCGTCATCGCAACAATCAACGGAACGCCCAATGTTCTGATCGACGGAGTGATGACCAATCAGCAAGTGACTCCCGGCACCAAGCCCGGCGAGTCGATGCTCACGATCACCGGCGAGGATCTGACCAAGGTCATGGCTCTCCAGGACTTCAGCGGGATTCCTTATCCGGCGATGCCGCCTGAGGCTCGAGTGGCGCTGATTATCGCGAAGTACGCGATGTTCGGCATGATCCCGCTGGTGATTCCCAGTTTGTTCCCCGATCTGCCGATCCCGGTCGAACGCATTCCGGTCCAGGAAGGCAATGACCTGGAGTACATCCAGGGGCTTGCCGCGTCCGTGGGGTACGTCTTCTACATCGATGCCGGCCCGGCGCCCGGAACCAACATCGCCTATTGGGGCCCCGAGATAAAAGTGGGCGTTCCTCAACCTGCGCTGAATTTCGACATGGATGCGCATACGAACGTCGAGTCTCTGAGCTTCAATTTCAACGGGGCGGATACGGTGTTGCCGATCGTTTTCATTCAGAACTCGTTAACCAAAGTGCCGATCCCGATTCCTATTCCCAATCTGAATCCGCTCCAGCCGCCTTTAGGCGCGATCCCCGCGCCCATCACCAATATTGTGGCGCTCAAGGAGACGGCAAAGCTCTCTCCGATGGCGGCGATTGGAGTTGGCCTGGCTGTCGCATCGCAATCGGCGGATGCGGTCTCGGGAACGGGGTCGCTTGATGTTGTGCGGTACGGCCGGCTGTTAAAAGCACGGCAACTGGTCGGCGTTCGAGGCGCGGGAACAGCCTTCGATGGGCTGTACTACGTCAAGAGCACAACCACCACGATCAAGCGCGGCGAGATGAAACAGAGCTTCGAGTTGACCAGGAACGGCCTGGTCTCGATCACTCCGAGGGTTCCGGCATGAACGACGGTCACAAACACTTCGGCAAATACCGCGGGATGGTTATCAACAACGTCGACCCGCTGCAGATCGGCCGCTTGCAAGTGCAGGTGCCCGACATCGGCGGCCTGATCCCATCGAGCTGGGCAATGCCCTGTTTCCCGATCGCCGGGAAGCAGATGGGCTCCTACATGATCCCCCAGATTGGATCGGGAGTCTGGGTGGAGTTTGAGCAAGGCAACGCTGATTACCCGATCTGGAGCGGCTGCTGGTTTGGCTCGGCTGCAGAGGTGCCGGCTCTCGCGCTTGCAGGAAATCCAGCAAGCCCCAACGTCGTTCTGCAAACAACGCTGCAGAACAGCATTGTCATAAGCGACCTGCCCGGTCCGACGGGCGGGATCATGCTCAAGAGCACGACCGGCGCGACGATCATCGTCAACGACACCGGCATTTACATCCAGAACGGAAAAGGCGCCTCGCTGGTGATGGTCGGTCCTTCGGTGACGATCAACAACGGCGCGCTGACTATCATTTGAAACCGTCCGACAAACTTCATTTTGTCGGGGACTGAGAGCATAGGGAAATCGACGACAAACTGAGATTTGTCGGACACAGGAGACTCGAGTGCCAGGCTTTCTTCTTCATATCGGAGCGACGGTCCTCTGCTCCCACGCCGGACAGGCGCAGCCGACCGTGGTGAATCCGCGAGTGCTGGTCAGCGGACAACCGACGGTTACGATTGCATCGCCTTACGTTGTCGCCGGCTGTGCGCTTCCGCCGCCCCCGGCAGCAAACGGTCCGTGCGTCACCGCGCAGTTTGTAACCTCCGCGATCCGTGTGACCTCGAACGGACAGCCGCTGCTGCTGCTCGATAGCCAGGCCATATGCGCTCCGACCGGAACTCCGCTGCTGATCGTGATCACTCAAACGCGAGCCACGGGAACGTGAGACCAACTGAGGATCAAGGATCGAGGATCGCGATCCTCGATCTTGGGCGAGGGCGTGATGAACATCGACTATCCGTACCGATTCGACGGACGTGGGCGCACCGCCGAGGCCGACGACAACGATCATATTCGCGATCTGATCGAGCAAGTGTTGTTCACTGCGCCCGGCGAGCGAGTGAATCGGCCCAGTTTCGGCAGCGGCCTCATGCGACTGGTCTTCGCCGAGAATAGTGACGAGCTCGCTACGGCGACGCAGTTCCTTGTGCAAGCCTCGTTGCAACAGTGGCTCGGAGACTTGATCCAGGTGGATGAAGTACAGGTGAAGAACGAAGACTCGACGCTGTTTGTCACCGTCCAGTACACGGTGCGGCGCACGCAGGAACCTCAAACTGCGCAGTTCGCCCGCGGAGGTGCTCTGTGATGATTTACTTTTGTTGTGACGAGCGCCGTCGTAACGCCGTCGCCCATTCAGCGCTGAACGGGATCGACTTTCTCGAAGTGTCGGACAACCCCGCTGATCCCGTCGATGCTCGTCAACGGACTTTGTTCGTTCACTTCGTCAAGCCGCTTACGCCTGGCTCACTGACCGAAAAGAACTTACAGATCGACGGCGGCGAGCGCATCCGAAACATCAAAGTGGTTACGGCCACAATTGGCGGGTCGTCGTCGCCGCCTCTCAGCTCGCCGCCCGCGAACGACGCTCGCGTCCTGGCAGTTGAAGTCTCTGAAGCCGGCGATTTCTCGACTTATACACTTCGGCTTGTTCAACACGCGAACCATCCCGACCCGCCGGCGGGCTTTGATCGAATCCTGTCGTCCATCCAGTTTTCATTCAAGGCGCTGTGCCCGAGTGACCTTGATTGTAAGCGCGAGCGAGTTTGCCCGGACGAACCCGCGAAGGAACCCGAGATCAACTATCTCGCAAAAGACTTCGCCAGCTTCCGGCAGCTGATGCTGGATCGAATGACGATGCTCGCGCCGAACTGGAAAGAACGCAATGCGGCCGACCTGGGTATCGCTCTGGTGGAGGTGCTGGCCTACGTCGGCGACTACTTGAGTTATCAGCAGGACGCAGTCGCCACAGAAGCTTACCTGCGGACGGCGCGCCGGCGCGCTTCTGTTCGAAGACACGCGAGGCTCATCGACTATCCGATGCACGACGGGCGCAATGCTCGAGTGTGGGTGCAGCTGCTGGCAAGCGCCGAGGGCAACGGACTTACAATAGAACCGGGATCGGGGGCGGCTAAGACAAAACTCCTCACTCGAGTGGATGGCCTCCCTGATTCTCTGATCATCGCGCAGAAATCAGCTACCTTCGCTAAGGCGCTGTCATTCAAGCCTCGGGTCTTCGAACTCAAGCATGAAATCACGATCTTTGAAGCTCACAACCTGATGAAGTTCTACACCTGGGGAGCGCGGGAGTGTTGCCTGCCGAAAGGTGCGACGAGCGCAACGCTTGACGGAAGTCTCCCGAATCTCGAGGCAGGTCACGTGTTGATCTTCGAGGAAAAACGCGGTGCGAAAACCGGCGTGCCCGGTGACGCGAATCCCTTGCACCGCTGGGCAGTCCGCTTGACTGAGGTCACTGTCACGAGCGACCTGCTCGGCGGGCAATTCAACAGCCCCCCCGATAACACCGCGACACCGGTCACCGAGATCAAGTGGAGCCGTGGCGACGCCTTGCCGTTCGCGCTGTGCGTTTCCGCGGTAGTCGGCACCCGGTTCCACGACGATGTTAGCGTCGCACTAGGCAACATCGTTCTGGCCGATCACGGGATGACCTTCACCGACCAGCCCGAGAATATCTCGGTTGACCTCGACACGGTGGTGACCTCCCTGGATCCCGGCACCGTTCCCGAATCGAGCCCTCCGCTCACCCGGATTACGGCGTCGATCGTGGATCGATGTGATGATCCAACCGTCGAGCGCACGCCTCCGCGCTATCGGCCCCGGCTGAAGCATTCGCCGCTTACACAGACAGCGCCGTACGATCCGAGCAAACCGCCTGAGTCGGCCAGCGCCACAATGAAGCTCTCGTTCAGCGACCCGCAGCAGCTTCCGCGCCCGGCGATTACTCTGGTCCAGACGCACGCTCCGGAAACGTGGAAGCCGGCGCGGGATTTACTCGGGAGCCGACCTACTGATCCACAGTTTGTCGTGGAGGTGGAAACCGACGGCGCGACCTACCTGCGGTTCGGCAACGGCCAGTCTGGGATGCGGCCCGCGGAAGGAACCAGGTTTCTTGCGACCTATCGGATAGGAAACGGAGCGGCGGGTAACGTGGGCGCGGACGCCATCAGCCACCTTGTCAGCAGCGATCCCGCAGTGATCTCCGACCTGAGCAAGCCGTTGATCACAGGCGTGCGCAGTCCGATTCCAGCCACCGGCGGAGTGGACCCTGAAACGATCGAGCACGTCCGACAAAATGCACCGAGCGCTTTTCGCAGACAGGAGCGGGCGGTCACACCCGCCGACTTCGAGGAAATCGCCGTGCGCGAGGACGTCGTAGAGCGCTGCGGCCTGGATGTACAACGGGCCGCCGCGACTGTGCGGTGGACCGGGAGCTGGCACACGATGTTCTTGACGATCGACCGTCTGGGCGGAGAACCGGTCGACACAGGGTTCGAGCAGAAGCTGCGCTCCTGCCTCGAGCGCTATCGGATGGCTGGACAGGACCTAGAGGTGGACGGTCCCTCCTACGTCTCGCTTGAGATCGAAATGGTGGTGTGCCTCACCCCGGGATACTTCTTTGGCGATGTCGAGACCGCACTGCTGCAAGTGTTCAGCAACCGGCTTCTGCCCGACGGCCGGCGCGGAGTATTTCACCCTGACAACTTCACTTTCGGGCAGCCGGTGTTTCTCAGCTCGATCTTCGCGGCGGCGCAAGCGGTCACCGGCGTCGATTCGATCAATGTTACGAAATTCCAGCGGCAAGGGATCGACAGCGACCAGGCGCGAAAAACTGGAAGGCTCGAAATTGCCCGCCTCGAAATCGCGCGACTGGACAACGATCCTAATTTTCCGGAGCACGGGGTGTTCACTTTGAAGCGAGGCTAAGAAATGGGCTCGTCAGTTGACCCAACAACAAACTTGAACGACTGCGGCTGTTGCGAAGGGATATCGGCTGAGACGCCGGCGCGGATCGACAATCGCCCCGGGCTGGGAGCGGTGGTCTATCGCGCGGGAACGCACGCCCAGTTCAAAGACACCATGTTGGCGCGGCTGTCGGCTTCCGGACAGGCGGCGCTCGGCCGGCTGACGACACGCGATGACGACGATTTCACAATCGCGTTGCTGGACGCCTGGGCGACGATCGGCGACGTGCTGACCTTCTATCAAGAGCGGCTTGCCAACGAAGCTTACCTCCGGACGGCGACCGAGCGGTTCTCGGTTCTGGAGCTGGCGAGGCTGATCGACTATCAGTTGAGGCCCGGCGTCGCAGCAAGCACCTATCTGGCGTTCGCGCTCGAAGATGCGCCCGGTACGCTCGGTCAGGCGTTGAGTATCGGCACGACCGCACAGACTTCTTCCGAGCCGCTGCCACCCATAGTCATCGACGTCGGCACCAAGGTGCAAAGCGTTCCGGCGCCGGGCGAGCAGGCACAGACCTTCGAGACCGTCGAACAGATCGACGCGCGCGCGGAGTGGAACGCGCTCAAGCCGCGCCTCGTGCAACCGCAACAGTTGTCGAAGAATATGGGCAGCGCCGTCTTTCAAGGCACTGCAACAAACTTGAAGCCAGGCGACAAACTGCTGATCGACGCGGCGAACGGGCGTGAGGTGCGGACGGTTCTGAACGTCACGCTGGATGATGCTGCCCAGACGACGCGCATAGATTTCGAAACCCCCGGGTTATCGCCCGCGACTTACACCCGTCCAAGCGGGCTGACATCAGGCAAGCCAACAGACTTTCCCGCTGGCACCGTGCTCAACGAGACGACGGTGCAGGCGATCATAACCAAGAAGTGGAGTGAGGAGGATCTGGCGGCGCTGGCCAGGATGCAGAACTGGTCGCTGGACTCGCTTGTGGCCAACATCAATCAACAGACGGCGGGCGCAAAGTTCACCGGCGGGACAGGCGTCTTCGCATTCCGCCAACGCGCCGCGATTTTCGGCCACAACGCGCCGAAGTGGGATTCGCTCCCTGCCAACTTGCGGTTCGGCCAGTCCGTGAGTGTTTATAAGGACGACGGTAGCGGAGGCGCAAAATTCGATAAGTTCAAGTTTGTGCCGGCGGCTTTCCCGCTCTCCTGGGAGACGCGCACTCTGGAGGATGATGCCGCCGCCTCGGGCAACTCGCGCTTCGTCTTCCTCGACAACACCTATCAAGGCATCGTTAAAGACGGCTGGCTTGTGCTCGCCGCCCGCACGGGCGCCCCGCAAGCGTCAAAGATTACGGATCATCTGGAAACCACACGCACCGATTTCTCGATCAGCGCTAAAGTCTCACGCGTAGCCATCAATGCCGGTTCACTAAGCGCCTTCAAGATGCGCGAGACCGTCGCGCTGGTGCAGAGCGAAGCATTGCTGATGGCCACGGTGCCGATCATCGACGTGGCTCAGGGCAATAACCTCACGCTGGACCGCGCATACCTCGGCTTGAAGGCAGGGCAGAAGGTTGTTCTCACCGGCGAGCGCGCTGATCTCAAGGGCGTCCACGCCAGCGAGTTGTTGACGATCAAGGAAGTGATCGTGGAGCGGGGCTTCACGGTTCTGACCTTCGATCACTCGCTCGCATACCCCTACGTCCGCAACACCGTCACCATAAACGCGAACGTGGCGCTGGCGACCCACGGCGAAACGGTGCAGGAGGTGCTGGGCGGAGGCGACGCGAACCAGGCATTTCAGCGCTTTGTGCTGCGTCAACCGCCGCTCACTTACGTCAGCGCCTCGACGCCGAGCGGAGCCGAAACGACGCTGGAGATCCGTGTCAACGACGTGCTGTGGCACGAAGTGCCTTCATTCTTCGACCACGGTTCTGAAGAACGAATCTACATCACACGCCTGGATGACGATGGAAAGACAACAGTGATCTTTGGTGACGGAACGACGGGCGCGCGATTGCCCACCGGTCAGGAGAACGTAAAGGCCAGGTATCGCAAAGGCATCGGCCTCGGAGGACTGGTCAGGGCGGATCAACTCACACAATTGATGACCCGGCCGCTCGGGGTGAAGGGCGTCACTAATCCCCTGTCACCGGAGGGAGCGGCCGATCCGGAAAAACTTGCAGAGGCTCGCCGCAACGCCCCGCTCGCAGTGTTGACGCTGGGCCGGGTGGTTTCGCTGAAAGACTACGAAGACTTCGCCCGCGCGTTCAGCGGCATCGATAAAGCGCTCGCAACCTGGACGTGGTTTGGCCAGAAGCGCGGTGTGTTCGTGACGGTGTCCGGCTCCAAGGGAGCGGAGGTTAAAGACGGCAGCGAGCTTCACAAAAGCCTGGTGAACGCCATCCGGCGGTTCGGCGATCCCCTTGTTCAACTGGCGGTAAAGAGCTATCAGCCGCGACTGTTCCGAGTGACTGCGGCGGTGCAGGTGGACCCGGATTACTTGCCGGAGAAAGTTCTCGCCCAGGTCGGGCAAAAACTTCGAGAGACTTACAGCTTTGATGCGCGCTCTTTCGGCCAGCCGGTTCACCTGAGCGAGGTCATCGGGGTCATGCAAAACGTCCGCGGCGTGGTCGCCGTCGAGGTGAGTGAGTTCTATCGCTCGGATCTGCCGGTCGATCGCAAGACGCGAATCGCGGCGGCCGTCCCGCTTCAAGGAGACGACCAGGTCTTTCCCGCTGAATTGTTGACTCTGGATCCGCGACCGCTCGGGCTGGAGGTAGTGAAATGACCTTCGATGTTGAAAAGCTGTATTCGCTTCTCCCGGCGGTCTATCGAATTCGCGACATCGAGCTGGCGGGGCGGATCGAGGGCTTGCTGGATCCAGACGAGCAACAAGAGCTCGAGTCGCTGCGATCGCTGTCGACGATTAGCGCTAAGCAGGAAAAGCGGTTGGAAGAACTCGAGCAGAAACGACAGCGAGGGCCGCTCAAAGCATTGCTGTCAATCATCGCCGAACAAGCAGCGGTGCTCGAAGAGAATCTCGATCAGCTTCACGACGACCTATTCATCGAGACTTGCGCCGAGTGGGTTGTTCCTTACATAGGCGACCTTGTCGGCGCGCGCGGAGTCTTCGTGTTTCCCGGCGCCAAGTTCACCCAGCGCGCGTTTGTGGCCAACACGTTGGCATACCGCAGGCGAAAAGGCACCGCCGCGGTGCTCGAGCAGCTTGCGCGGGACGTCACCGACTGGCCCGCCAGAGCGGTCGAGTATTTTCAACTCCTGGCGACAACCCAGTACATGAACCACATCAGACCTGAGAGCCGGTCATTCGCTGATACAGGAGACTCCGAGGCGCTGGAGGCGATCAACACGCCGTTTGATCGAATCACTCGCACCGCGGATGTGCGGCGCATCGAGCCGCGCCGGGGCAAGTACAATATCCCGAACATTGGAATTTTCCTTTTTAGGATCGGCGCGTTCCCGCTAACCGAGTCTCCGGCATATCGGCTTGATGGGCATCGCTGGCTGTTTGATGCGCTCGGCAAGGATACGCAGTTGTTCAACAAGCCTGAGCCGGAAGTCGAGATCTCCCATCTGGCGGAGCCGATCAACGTCCCGATCGCCCTGAGCCGGCGCACCGTTGACCGGGGCAAAGAAGACTATTACGGCGCCGACAGGAGCTTCTCTCTGACCGTGGACGCCAAACCGGTCACCGCAGACGAGATCATCATATGCAACCTGTCGGACAACGGCGCGGGTTGGGCCCACACGCCTCTCGATAAGGTCGCGGTCGATCCGGTACTGGGGCGAATCGCTTTTCCGATTCATTCTCCGCCGCAGCCTCCACCGTCCAGCGTGCTCGTAAGCTACCACTATGGCTTCAGCGCGGAGATGGGCGGAGGGCAATATCCGCGTGCGACCACATTCGTCGGCGGCGAAAACCCGATCGTCGTTCCCGACGAGCAATCGACCATCCAGCTGGCGCTCAATGACGTGGCCGCTTCGGGGGGTGTCGTCGAGGTCAAAAGCAACGACTACTTCTTCGAGACCCCGGAAATCGCCGCCGGCACGGCTGGAGGAGAGTTGATTGAGCTCCGCGCGGACGAGGATCACCGGCCGGTGCTGGTGCTCGGCGGCGCCTCATCACTATCGATCGCCGGTGGCGATGAGGCCGAAGTTACTCTTAATGGATTACTCATCGTGGGAGGCAATCTTCGCGTGCCGTTGACGCAACCGAACGGCAAGCCCAATGGCCTCCGGCTGCTGCGGTTGCGTCATTGCACGCTTGTACCGGGCCCAATCCCGGGAATCAATCAGATTCCGGCGCAGTCTGCCGCGGCCAGGGTTCTGATCGAGCTGCCCGACACCATCGTCGAGATTGACTCCTGCATCGTCGGGCCCATACGGGCGATCGACGGCGCACAGGTGCGCATCAAGGACAGCATCATCGACGCCGGAGATCAAACGGAACCGGCTTACTCGGGTCTGGCAGCAAGCGATGCCGGCGCAACGCTCAGAGTTCAGAACACAACCATAATCGGAAGAGTTCGCACGCTGATGATGGAGTTAGCGTCGAACACGATCTTTCTAGCGGAGTCGAAACCAAACGATTCGGAAACCGCACCGGTCAGGGCCGAGAGATTGCAGCAGGGATGCGTGCGTTTTTCATTTGTTCCGCCGGGCTCCCAGTTGCCGCGGCTCTTCCAATGCCAGCCTGCCACAGCGAGCGATGCGGCGCGAGTGCGACCCGTATTCACGTCACTTCGATACGGCAACGCGGGTTATTGCCAGCTCGATCGCCGCTGCGCAGTGGAGATTCGAGAAGGCGCAGATGATCGCGCGGAGATGGGAGCGTTCCACGATCTGTATCAGCCGCAGCGCGAGGCGAACTTGCGAACGTGCCTCGATCAGTACCTGCGCTTCGGTTTGGAGGCGGGAATCTTTTTCGCGAGCTAACCGGCCAAGACAGGAGGATGACCAATGCCAGGTGACTTCAGCCGCAAAACCTTTAGTCGCAACAAGCACTATAGCGGTGTGCTTATGCAGCAGGGCCGAGTGCAACTCGATTCCGACTGGAATGAGCAGCTCGCGATTCAGTTGTACCGCACCGAGACCGAGGCCATCGACGTTGTAGGACCGTCGGGCGTGCCGAAGAAGAATGACGGCTTCAAGATCGGAACGACCGCGGACGGACATGATCTGACGATCGCACCGGGACGAATCTATGTCGAGGGACTGCTTTGCGAACTGGATCAGGAAGCTACCTACACCAACCAGCCGTACTTCCCGAATCCCGAATTCACTGCATCGCTGACCAGCCCGCCCGGCTCCCAGTTGCAACTCAGCCTTAAGGATGGAACCTACCTCGTATTTCTGGATGCGTGGCGGCGGGAGATCACCGCGCTTGACGACAAACTCCTTCGCGAGGTCGCGCTTGGCGGCCCTGACACTGCTACTCGGCTGCAAAATGTGTTTCAGGTCAGGCTGCTTGAGATTCATCAAACAAGTCCGCCTGGCGATATAACCTGCGAAACACCTCTCGATTTACCACCTCTTGGAACCGGCCTGCTCAACGCGCGAACGCAGCTTCCGCCGGATCAGGAGAACCCGTGCCTGCTGCCGCCAACCGCAGGCTACACCCGGCTCGAGAATCAACTTTATCGCGTGGAGATTCACACCGGCGGCGCGCGCGACCAGGCGACGTTCAAATGGTCGCGCGACAATGCGTCGGTTGAAACAAAGATCACCAAGATCGACGGGAACGTCGTCACTGTGGAAGACCTGGGCAAGGACGAGGTGCTCGGATTCGCAGGCGGCCAGTGGGTTGAAATAGTGGATGACGAGTCTGCGCTGAAGAGCGCCCCACACACCCTGGTGCAGATCGACAAGATCGATCTCGCGTCGTTAGAGATCACGATGAAGACGTCGGTCGCCTCGCTCGCCAACCTGCCGGGCCTCAAACTGCGGCGCTGGGACCAGTTCGGAAGCAACGCGAACTCGAGCGGCGTGGCCGCAGCGCTCGCAAACTGGATCGATCTGGAAGGCGGGATTCAGGTTCAATTCTCCGCCGGGCAGTACCGCGCGGGCGATTATTGGCTGATCCCCGCGCGCACCGCCACCGGAGAAATCGAGTGGCCGCCCTATCAGGTGCCTAACACCAATCCAATCGCCCAGCCGCCCCGTGGGTTTCGGCATCACTTCTGCCGGCTCGCGCTGATTGAAGTCAAAGCCGGAATCGTGAGCGCGAAGGAGGACTGCCGAAAGAAGTTTCCGACGCTCACCGAGATATGCGCGGAGGATATTTGCTTCGACAACGACAACTGCCAGCTTGCCGATGCCGACACTGTGCAGGAGGCAATCGACCGCCTTTGCGCCGAGCGCGATCTGCGTTTTCACAACAAGCACCTTCACGGTTGGGGGATTGTTTGCGGATTGCAGGTCGAGTGCGGCCCCGACCCGCTCGGCAAACCTCGCAGGCACGTGACCGTGCGCAAGGGTTACGCGATCGATTGCGAAGGCAACGACATAATCATGGAGAAGGACGATCAGGTCGATCTGATAAGCCTCATCGAAGACACGGTGACGTCTCCGCCAGCTTCGCCCCCCGGCAATTTGGCCGACACGGATGTCTGCCTGGTTCTCGATTCGAGTCCGAACAGCAAGACGCGATATCACATCGAGCCGTATCCGAAACCCAGGAGCCTTACGGAAGCGATGCTCAAAGGCACTCTGCTCATGGATTTCCTGACCGAGTGTGTCAGCAGCCTCACCGACTTCTTCAAGGAACAGTTCACTCCGCAGCCCGGGGAAGAAAAGGAGCCGGTTGGGCCGACTCAAAAGCGCATCACTACGTTTTCGAATCTTCTCATTCAGCTCACCAACAAAGAAAACGGCGCCTTCGTCTTTCTGTCGGGTGAAAAAGGCAAGTCAGGCAAGAACCTCGAGGACACGATCCTTCGCGACTTCTACACCAAGCTGCGCGCCAAGCTTCAGAGTCACACCTTCTGTGCGATGTTCGAAAACGCGCGCCAGTTCCCTGAATATCCATATTCGGGTCTCGACATAGTTACGATCTTCAGCAAGGGCTTCCAGACGCGCGTCCGCGTGGCTCCGAACAGCGCGGTTGGTTATTCGGTAGGCGCCGGCAACAAGATCAACGTGTTCGACCTGAAGAAGAATGAGATGGTCGCCGAGCTTGAATTTCCCGGGAGTCCGGGCGCGATTGTTCAGGATGTTGCGTTCTCAAAGGACGGCAAACAACTTTACGCAGTCGCGACGATCAACAACAAAGACAGCATGTTCGCGGTGGCCGACGTGAGCGGCCTCAAGCACACGTTCCGCAACCCCTCGATGATCTGCGACATTCTCGTGGTCACCCTTGCCACCAGCCCGTCAATATCCGACAACGTCTATGCGATCGGGAAAGGCAAGGGGCTGTACGAGATCAATCCTCAGAACGTTGCCAACAAGCCGGATCCCAAATATGCCTTCAACGCCAGCGGCCACCTGGCAGTCATCGACAAACTGGGATTGGGCTTCGCAACCGCCAACGCTCAGGGAGGGCCGACAGACAAATACGACCGAGTGCGGCGGCTGAATTTGAAGACTCAAGACAATCCCCTTGACTTCCACACTGCAGCGCTCGATCAGGCAGGAGCGATTGTTTTCACACCTGGCGAGGACGACATCGCGGTCTCACTCCAGGGCGCGTCGGCGAAGCTTTACGCGGTCTCCGTTCTGTCGTCGGTCCAGTCTGACAAGCAGGTGGCGGTATTCAATGCCCTCGATAATGCCGCGTCGCCGACCCCGACAAGCATAGTGGGCCTCGGAGAGAACACAGCAATTCGATTGGAACACAACCCCGTCACCAACCATCTGATGGTCAGCTATGAGGACAGTTACCGAATCGGCTTGATCAATCAGGACAACAGGCTGGTGCCCAACTACCGCCATCCGGTCCAGATCTCTCCTCTGTCAATTTCGGTCGCGCCGGACCGGAAGCGAACATACGTGCTCAACTACGCGAGCAACACGATCAGCTCGATTCCTTCGGAGCTGTTCGCCCCGGCCAGGCAGATTCCGCTTCAGCCGCTGGTCGACTATCGCGCAGACGTACTCAACGCGTTCGCGGACTTGCTCGGCGGGTTGCTGCAATATTTGAAGGACTGCTTCTGCGATCACCTGCTGGTTGATTGTCCCGAGTGTGGACCGGATGACAAATTGTACCTCGCGTGCATCAGCATCCGGAACGGGCAGGTATTCAAGGTCTGCAACTTTTCGCTTCGAAAGTACGTGCACAGCTTCCCGACCGTCGAGTACTGGCTGTCCGTAGTGCCGATCATACCTTTGATCAAGAACGCTGTTGAGCGGTTCTGTTGCGCCGCGCTGCCCGGGCTGTTCGGCAAGTTCAACGCGCCGCGGCCGCAACCCCCAGCCACCGGAGCCGGCAAGAAC
Organism: Blastocatellia bacterium; assembly: GCA_035455165.1. Lineage (GTDB taxonomy): Bacteria > Acidobacteriota > Blastocatellia > UBA7656 > UBA7656 > Onstottus_A. Next base: position 13,302 of record DATIFP010000119.1, on the reverse strand, counting down.
ACTCTGAAAAGCGCGCAAATTCGCAAGGGCGTCACCTTCGTCCAGCAAACTGATTTCAAGGCGGCCGTGTCCAATGCCACCGCAAGAGTCATCACGGGACGGCCGGTATTGGGAGACTTCCTCACTAACACCAGCAGCAAGATTCTGGTGCCACAGCCCAACACCGTCACTCATACCGACGTAGCAGGACAGCCGGTTGACGATGCGAAGAAGAGGCTGGAGGCGGCCGGCGTTGTCGTCGACAAAGTAGAGGCTTACGACCCGTCTCTCGGCGGCCGCAACCTTGTAGAGTTCACCGGTGCTCCGGTCCGGCTCGAACAAGGAGCGCGAGTCAAGCTCATCACGCGCGATGACAAAGTGCTGTTCTACGCTCGAGCCGAGGAGCCTCCTCCGGCGGTCGATGATTTGCGAATCCAGATCGAAGCGGCGCGCAGGGCCGTCGATGAGAACAAAGCAGTTTCGACGGCTAGCAGAGCAGAAATTGACAGGATGCTGCCGCAGCTGCAAGACCTGAACGCCAAGGTTGAAAGCGCCAAGGCGGCGGTGGATCAAACAACTCCGCAGATCCAGGAACTGCGCTTGCAGGTCGAACGCGCCAGCGCAACGATCGACAGGGCGACACCTGAAATCGAAGACCTCCGCGCGAAGTTAGGGACTAACACCAACGACATTCAGGCCAGCAAGACCTCAATCGCGGATGCTCTCCGCATGCGCGACGAGGTGACCACTCTGAGAAACGAGTTGCTCCAGCTCCGGCAGACTCATCAACAGGAATTAGCCGCCCGCGACCGGGAAATCGCAGATCTGAAGTCAACCACGCGCGAGTTTCAAGCGACTGTGCAAAGAGTCACAGATCTGAAAACCGAGGTAGACAGGCTCTCGACGATACGTCCGCGGTCGATTCAAAAGCCGCGAGGGAAGAACAAGCCAGGTGAGGAGTGAAAATGTCCGAGGTATTTCTTGATGCGTTGTCGCCGGTGGAGGCGCAGGTAGGCTATGGGGTGGTCGGACTGCGCGGCAGTCTCGGATATGAAGACAAGTTTGTGTCGGTCGGCGCAAAGCGCTACGAACATTCTCTCAGCAGTCACCCGCCCGCACGAGTGGTTTTCCAGATCGACGGGCGCTTTTCGAGCTTCCGCAGCAAGGTCGCGCTCAATGATGACGTACGGATGACTAACTCCCACGCCAACTTTAGAGTGCTTGCCGATGGTCGCCAGGTTGGTATCGAGCCGTACGTCGGCTCGGGCGAGCCGCCGCGCTGCCTTGTCGCCGACATCTCCGGCGCGCGGTCTCTAGAGCTGACGGTTCGAAGCAGCCGCTGGGAACACAGTCACGCGGTGTGGCTCGATCCGGTGTTGAGCGCGGAGCCGGCCCAGCGCGAGCGCGTTTTGACTGATTGCTTGAATCGCGTCGCGATCAACGTGCCGGTCACTTTACCGCGAGCCGAGCGGTGCATTGCAACGGTCGTTTCACCCGGCTTCGACAAATTGCTCGACGATATGCTCGGTTCGTTGTCCGCTCGAGGGAACTGCCCTGACGCTCTGGTGGTGGTTTTCGCGGTTGACGCCGACGATGCGTGCAGGCGAGTCATCAAGAAGTACGCAGCCACCGAAATTGTTTGCGCTCGGCGCGCGCGTGTCAATCCCACCGTCAAGGCGGTGCTCTACGGCGCCCCGCGAGTGATCGACGCCGAGCAGTTCTTGTGTCTCGACGCAGACATGCTTGTGCTTGGCGATCTTGATCCTGTCTTTCGCGCAATGGACGCTTGTCCTGAGGGCAGCATTCTTGCTTGTCGCGAAGGAAACTCTCGAGAGCCCACGACGCTCGATTGGGCAATTCAAAACATCTATCGCGGTCGCAGTGCTGACTTCTCACGAATTCTCGGCAGCCTGAACGGCGAAATGCAATACCCCATGGTGGTTAACGATGGCCTGTTCGCCGGAGGGTGCACTGCTCTGCTCGAACTCGAAGGTCTGATCCGCGGTTGGACAAAAGCCTCGGCGTGGGTCGATGAGCGCCCGGACGTTTGGTGGCGCAACCAGTTCGTTTTCAATCTGGCTCTGGCGAAGCTCAATTGCGGCGTGGAACTTGACCCCACCTACAACCTGCATCTTCAGGCCCAGGATGTCGAGATGTGCCGCACTAATGGACGCGTCGAAGCCTTCTGGCGTGGACGGGAGGCGAAGGTGCTGCACTTTTGCGGATGGGGACGAAACAAGTATCCGGAGTGGCGCGGCATCTTTGCCCGCGCGGCTGAACTTAAAGGTCAGCAGGCTGTTGAGGTGTAGCTGTGTATTTGGACGGTCTGCCGATCATAACCAGAGAAGGAGGCTACGGAGCATTAGGCATGAACGGCAGCCTGGGCTACGACGGCTTGCGCGTTTGCGTGCGTGGCAAATCCTACGAGCACTCTCTCAGCGCGCACGCGCCGTCGCATCTGGCCGTCCGTCTGGATCGCCGCTTCGCAGGCTTTCGATGCCAGGTGGCACTCAACGACGACGTGCCAGCCCGCCGCTCTTTTGCGGATTTCACTGTCATAGCTGATGGCCGGGTGGTGGCAGTAATGCCAAATGTAGCCGCAGGCGATCCGTCTCGCGAAATCGTCGCCGATGTTTCTGAAGCCGCGCGCCTCGACCTGGTCGTCGAAACCAATCACTGGGAATACTGTCACTCGCTGTGGCTCGACCCGTTGGTGACCGTCGAAGCACTGCAGCCTCATCCGGTGGTGATCGATGCGCTGGCGCGTGTGGAGATCAGCCTGGACGCGAAGAAGTTGAGTGCCGAACGATGCATTGCGACCGTGGTCTCACCGGGCTATACACACCTGCTCGACGATATGTTGGGGTCGCTGGAGGCCAACGGCCGCTGCAGCGACGCAATGAAGGTAGTGTTCGCCGTCAACTGCGATGAACAATGCCGGCGGATCATCGAAAAGTACGGCGCAACGGCAATCGAGTGTAAGCCGCTCGCGCACATGAACCCCGCGCTGAAAGCGGTGTTGTATTCGATTGCGTGTGTCGTAGATGCCCAGCAATATCTTTGCCTCGACGCCGACACGCTTATTCTCGGCGATCTGCGTCCTGTTTTCGAAATGATAGATGCTTGCCCGCGTGGCAGCATCCTCGTTTGCCGGGATGCCTTTCTCGGACAGGGTAATCTGCAACGAGAGCTCTGCACTCATTACGCCGGCAAATCGGGCGATCTCGCCTTTCTATTGGGCCGGACGTTCAACGAGGCATCGTATCCCTTTGCGGTGAACGATGGCGTGTTCGCCGGGAGCCGTGGCGCAATGCTGGCGCTCGACAATCTGATTCGCAATATGCCCAATGCGGTAGCATGGGTCGACCAGTACCCGGAACACGGCTGGCGCAATCAATTCATCTTCAATCTTGCTCTCGCTCGGATGAACTGCGGGGTGGAGCTTGATCCCCGCTACAACCTGCAGTTGCACATGAACGACGCCCAGATCATCCGAACCAGCGGCGCGATCGAAGCGCAGTGGCGAGGCCGAGCTGCGCGCGTGCTTCATTTCTGCGGTTGGGGTCGAGACAAGTATCCGGAGCTTCGCGGTCTGTTCGCCAATCGCCAACTCAATGGCGTCAGAAAGGGACTCGAATCGCCAACGGCATCGATGGAGTCGGGAGCGTCAACATGAAACGGGTCACGATCGGTATTCACGTCTGCTCTGAACCGGACCAACTACATCACACGCTGACTGCTGTTCGAGCAAATACCCCGCCGAGCGTCCAGCTCATGCTCTTTCCCGACGGCCCTGACCCTGATACCGAGGCAGCCTTGTCGACGCTGAGTGGTCTGCCGCAATTCTCAACGCGAGAAGCCAGGGGAGCCGCCGCCGCTTTCAACCGCCTCGCGGCTGCCAGCGATGCCGATCTGATCGTGTTCCTGGAGAGTGGCTCATTGCCAGGACCCGGATGGCTTGAACGGCTGTCAACGGCGCTCACTGCTGATCCTCGCCATGGGCTTGCGGGGCCGACCACCAACCTGGCCTGGAACGAGCAATGCGCTTATCCGAACAGCGATAGCACCCCTGCCGGAATTGCGCGCACCGCCCAGCAAGCGCTGGTCCGCTTCGGCCAGGAAGTGCGCACTCTCGAACCACTCTATAGTCTCGCCGATTTCTGCTATGCCGTCCGGCGCGAAGTGATCGATGCAATAGGCGCCGCAGACGAAAGCTATAGGTTGGGACCTTGCTGGGAAATGGACTACAACATCCGGGCTATGCGCACGGGATATCGCGGAATCTGGGTTTGTGGAGCTTACGTGCATCGCCTGCCGTTCACAGCGCGCCGGAGCCTCGAGGAGCGGCGGCACCTGGAGGCCAGCAAGCGACGTTATCAGGACAATTTCTGCGGCGCGCGCCTGCGTGGCGAAAAAACTGACTATCGCGCGCACTGCCGAGGTGATGCGTGTCCCAACTTCGCGCCTGCTGAGCTAATCCGGATCGATACGCCGTTGAGCGCGGTCGTCGTGCCGGCCGTCCCCTGGACTCCGCGACTCGATGCGCCACCGCGGCCGGATGCTCTCGAGGCCGTTCCAAGGCTTGCGGCGGCCGTCGATCCGATTGTTAGTTGCATAATGCCGACTTTCAATCGGCGCAGCTTCGTTCTCCAAGCTATTCGATGCTTCTTCAACCAGGACTACGGCAAAGCAGAGCTGGTGATCATAGACGATGGCAGCGAACCGGTAGGCGATTGTCTGCCCGAAGATGATCGTATTCGGTACGTCCGCCTTGATCGAAGGCTAACGATTGGCGCCAAACGAAATCTGGCCTGTGCGGAGGCGCGAGGCGAGTTCATCGTTCACTGGGATGATGACGACTGGTACCCGCCGCGGCGGGTAAGTACGCAAGTGCGGGCGATGCTGGACTCAGGGGCAAGCATTTGTGGCAGCAGCCGCATATACTACTTCGACCCGCTTGGCGATCGTGCCTTCGAATACGTTTACAGAGCTCCCGGCCCCGCCTGGGTCGGAGGCAACACGCTTGCCTATCGAAAGAGTTTCTGGGAGGCCCACAACTTTTCCGACGACCAGATCGGCGAAGACTCGCGCTTCGTCTGGAGTGCATCGAACACGACTACTCGCGATCTCGGTGATCCGACGCTGTGCGTTGCCATGATTCATTCTGGGAACACAAGCCCGAAGCAAACGAACGGTCCTTTCTGGCAGCCGCAGCCGCGTGAACGAATTCGCGAGTTGCTGGGCGACGAGCTCCATTTCTATCGCGCGTTTGGTGACGCGCCGCTTGTTTCGTGCATCATGCCAACGTGTAACCGGCGCCCATTTGTGAAACTCGCTCTTGAGTCATTCCTCCGACAGGATTATCCGAAAAAGGAGCTGGTGATTGTCGATGATGGCGACGCTCCGGTCGAGGATCTTGTATCGAATCTCCCGGACGCGCGTTATGTTCGCTTGCCCGGTCGCCTGACGATTGGCGCTAAGCGCAACCTTGCTTGCGAGCAAGCGCGGGGGGAGATAGTCGCGCACTGGGATGACGACGATTGGTATTCGCCGGATCGGATACGCTATCAGGCCGCGCCGATCATTTCAGGTGAGGCGGACATCACCGGACTCGAGAACGCGTTTGTGCTAGAGCTGAGCAGCGGGGAGTTTTGGAGCACCCAGCCGGCTCTTCACCGCCGAGCGTTCGTCGGTGACGTGCACGGAGGAACGATCGTCTTCCGCAAGCAGTTGCTGATGGAAGGGCTGCGGTATCCGGAGGTCAATCTGGCGGAAGACGCCTGGCTCGTGCACCGGAGCGTGTCTGCTGGCAAACGCTTGCTACGCATGTCCAATCCGGGACTGTTCATCTACGTTCGCCACGGCACTAATGCGTGGCGGGAGTTTGCGCCGGGGCGATTCCTCGATCCTGCTGGGTGGCAACAGATCGCTCGACCCGCGACCCTGCCTCCCGGTGTGGTCGATTCTTACCAGGCAGCCGGCAGGATTGGGTAGATCTTACAATGGTGCTGAGCGACGCCCAGATTGAGCAGTGCTCAATCTCGCGGAGCGCCTCACTGATCTCACGATGCCGCGGCGAGCCTCCTCGATTCCCCTCACTCACAGCTTGCTTGGTCTTGTCCTCATCATGTGTTGGGACGTCAAGCACAACATCATCTCGAGGACTCCACCGCTCGCTGTCGACCGCAGATGTGTGGGAAGCAGGCTAATGCTTGAACTCTGAACTCAACCCAGCAGGCAGGATTTTCAACTGTTTGACAGTGCTATATGCCCATTGTACGATCATTCCAATTTTCGCACCGGTTTCTGCACGGTTGGAGCATCGCGCATGAAAAAATGTCCGAACTGCAAACGCGAGTTGAAGGATCAACTTGTGTTTTGCCCGTTCGACGGCACGCCCCTCGCGGAAAAGAGCGCGGCCGATGAATTCGTGGGTCTGCTCCTGGACGACAAATACAGACTCGACGAAAAGGTCGGCGAAGGCGGAATGGGTACTGTCTACCGCGCGACACACGTGCAGATGGAGAACACGGTTGCGGTAAAGATCCTTCATCCACACCTGGCTTCCGATCAGTACGCGGTCGAGCGCTTTCGGCGCGAGGCGCGGTCCGCGGCTCAGATACGTCACCCGAACGCGGTCGCCGTAACCGACTTTGGAGTTACCAGAGAACAGGGTATCGCCTATTTAGTGATGGAGTTCCTGGAGGGCGAGGATCTCCGCCATAGGATCAAGCAAAAGCGCAAGCTCGATCTTGAAGAAGCGTTCGTGATTCTAAACCAGACTTGTTCGGCTGTGTCTGCCGCTCATGCGAGAGGGATAATTCACCGCGACCTCAAGCCGGACAACATCTGGCTGATCAACGCCGTCGGCGAAGCGCCTCACGTCAAAGTTCTCGATTTCGGGATCGCCAAGCTAAAAGCAAGTACTGACTCCGTAAATCTCACACAGAAAGGCACGATTGTCGGCACACCGTACTACATGTCACCGGAGCAGTGCCGGAGCGAGGAGCTCGACGCGGGTTCGGATGTGTACAGCCTCGGCGTAATCCTGTACGAGATGCTCAGCGGACACGTGCCGTTCGACGGCTCGACGCCTCTGGCAGTTGTGCTCAAGCACAACAATGAACGCCCGCGCCCGCTGAGTGAGTCGTGCCCCGATATACCGTACCAGGTCGAGCAAGTCGTGGAGCGCGCGCTCGCGAAGTCGCGCGAGGACCGTCAAGCGTCGGCTGTCCAGCTCGCGCAGGAGTTGGAGGCCGCTCTGTATGCGGCAGGGGTTCGCGTAGGAATGCTGGGCAAGGAGACTCCTCAAGCGACTTTTGCGCTCAACTCAGTATCGGCAACCCCCGCCAAAGAACCGGCAAAGCAATCGGGCAGTGGCACACGGGCGTTTGATTCGGGGCATCAAGGGCCTGCTCGCGCCGTTAGATCGAGTGACTCGACTCTGGCGATCGGAGATCCGGCTTCTCGTCAGGCAGCATCGCAAACACCTTCTTTACGACGCGAGGGCTCCGGCGGCACATACGCGTATTCGGCGAATGCAACCACCGCTGCGGCGCCGGGCGGTTCCGTTCCTGCGACTCACGTTCGAACCTTCAATTTCAAGTTTTACGCGATCGTAGCGACGGTTGTTGTTGGCGTCGCGGCCGCAGTGACAGTTGTGATGATGCAACCCTTACGAACGAATACGGTTGCGACAAATGCCGGCCCTGCAATTGCCGGCACCCCGCCGGGGATGGTTCGGGTTTCAGGTGGTACGCTCAAGATGGGAACGGACAATGCTATGGCGAAGGCTGAATGGCGGCCATCGCACGCCGTGCCGGTGAATGACTTCCTCCTCGACATCAATGAAGTCACCAACGAAGACTATGACAGATTCGTGAAGGAAACCGGCCATCCTGCTCCGCCAAACTGGGTGGGCGGCGAATTCGAACCGGGCGATAGCAAACTGCCGGTGAGCTATGTAAGCTGGGATGATGCGAGGGCCTACGCGGAGTGGGCCAAGAAGCGGCTGCCAACCGAAGCGGAATGGGAGTACGCGGCTCGCGGAGTTGAAAGCCGAATCTATCCGTGGGGCGATGAGTGGTCTCTCTCATACTCAAACTCGAAAGAAGATGGGCGCAACCGCCCGCGCGCGGTCGGGTCGTACGCCAACGGCAGAAGCTGGTCCGGTGTCAATGATATGGCCGGCAATGTTGCCGAGTGGGTGGAAGATGACTTCAAGCCATATCCGAACTCGTCCGCTCCCTCGCAGTCAAAGAGGCTCAAGGTTTTTCGTGGCGGCGCTTTCAATCTTACCAAAGACGAGTTGATGACCTATGTGCGCTGGGCTGACGAGCCAAATAAGAAGTATGTATGGGTGGGCTTTCGTTGTGCCAAAGATGTCGCGAAGTGATGCCCCCTCGATTTCAACCTGCCGGTCTCCCTGGGACGCGTCTTCCAATCGAAGGTGCGAAATGAAGGGACAGCGTGTCATTCGGGAAGCCGCTCTGGTCTCGATTCTGGTGCTGGCGTTCGCGCTCCCCTCCGTTGTGTCCGCCCAGGTTCTTCCCACCAGCCTCGGCGAGGTGAAAGAGGCCAAACGCACCGCCAAGACCATAACTCGGGCACCGACTGGATCGAACGCGACATCTCAGTCCAACAACGGCGTGATCTTTGTCCTTACCGACCCTCCTAACGCTGAGATTGCCATCAACGGCAACCGCGTGGCGAACGCCATCAATGGAGAATTCAGAAGGGAGTTGCGCGCCGGCATCTCCTACGCGATCACTGTATCGGCCGGGTCTGCGTATGAGCCGATTACACGGACGGTGATCCCCAGGCGCGGCGCTTCTGAGGTTGTGCGCGTGGCGCTCGTGTCCAAATATGGGCTTGTGAGGATCGGCCCGGTACTCGACGGCGCAAAGGTCTTCATCGACGGTAAGCAAGTTCCACCCGACAAAATCGAACTGGAAAAGGAAAGCAATACCGTCAAGCTCGATAACCTGGTTCCGGGCGAACACAAGATCTCCTACCAGCATCCCGACTACGTGCCACTCGAACGAGTTTTCGAGATTTCGCCGAGCAGTGAATACATATGGACCTTCAATCCCGAACCGGCGACCGTCGAGCTGATGGTTCAGACCGATCCGGAAACCACTGTGTATGTGGATGGCGAGCCTAAGGGCACGACGACCAAGGACGGTTCACTCAAGCGAACAGACATACGATTAGGAACTCATGTCATCAAGCTGGTAAAGGATGACTTCGAGGAATACAGCGAGAAAAAGGAGTTCAAATACCGCGAGCCCGTAAGGATTGAAAAGAGACTCGTGCCGATTCCGACCTCGGCTGAATTCAGCGATGACTTTGACGTTCCAAACCCCGATCTGTGGACAATGCCCCCCTCGGGCGTCAAGTTTGTTGGGGGGAGGCTTCAATTCGAAAATGCAACGGCGTTGTGCATGCCAACAAAGATTCGCTATCGCGACTTTGAGATGCACTTCCATCTCAAGCTCGAAAGTGCGGCCGGCGCAGCATGGGCATTGCGGATAAGGGACTCGAACAACTTCTATTTATTCTACCTTTCGGGTCCTGAGGGCCGGTTCCCCTCGGGGCGTTTCTGTATCTATATCGTTCGCAACAATCAATTCGATCCCGCGAAGCCTTTTCAATCAAGCCCCATCATCGTGAAGCTGGTGCGGGGCGGTCAGTACGACATAAACATCACCGCGAAGGGTAATATCATCGACCATCAGATCACGTCCGCCGAAACCGGCAAGTCGGAGAATCTCGGCTTCTTCGAAGACCCGAACAACACCTTTCTTCTCGGCGGCATCGGTTTTCGCACTGTAGACAGGGAAAAGTTTTCAATCGATGACTTGTGGGTAAGACCGCGCTGACGCCGGCTGAATCATCATTTCTTTTCGGTTGGGCTTTCTGGCTCCGTGGATGCCTGAGGTTTCGGCTCGGCCGGATGGCCTGCGTTCAGCACCGCCGTGGTGACGTCCGGAACCTCGGCTTCACCGGATGTGAATCGGCTGCTTAGTTCCGCAAGCTCTCCATCAAAACAGCCCTGGCTCAGCACTTTGAAACTCCCGGTGATCGAGTTGCTTTGCGCAGCCGAGTGTAACGCTTCTCCGTCAAAACGCGCGGCGATCAAAGTTATGTTGTCTTCGCCGCCCCGCTCGTTCGCCAACTCGACCAATCGCCTGCAAGCCGCGTTCAGGCTCTCGGCCTGACGGAGCACTTCGCCCATCTCGTCAGCCGAGACCTTGTTTGACAGGCCGTCGGTACAGACGATCACAAGATCGTCCTTGCAGAGCTCGACCGTTACCATCGCGACTTCAACGGTCTCGCTTGTTCCGAGAGCCTGCATGATGACGTTCTGAGGAACCGAATTGATCTGATCCTGTTTTATGGCGCCCGAGTCAATGAGAAGCTGGACGAGCGATTGGTCCTTGGTGAGCTGCTTGATATGATCGCCTCTTATCAGGTAAGCGCGCGAATCGCCCACTTGCGCGACGTAGGCCGACGTGTTGAGCACGAGCACCGCGGTCAAGGTCGCACCCATTCCCATGAATTGGCGATTCTCATTCGCATACTGCCATATGCGTTGGTTTGCCCTCTCGGTGGCGAACTTCAGCCGGTCGCATACGGTCGTATCGGGCAACTCTTCCATGAGCGCTTCCCGAATTGTCTTGACCGCCATCGCGCTGGCAATTTCGCCCGCAGCCGCCCCTCCCATTCCATCCGACACAACCATCAGGCTTCCGCGATCTCCGACTCGGTGCGTGCTCATCTTCGCCCCGAGACCGACGTTGCCAGTCGTGAGATCGGCCACCAGAAACGCGTCTTCGTTTCCGGCGCGCTGCATTCCCATATCCGTCCGCGCAAACACGGAGACCGAAATGTCTTTGGCGGGCTGTTTCATCGCTTGCAACTCAAAGCTTATCGCGAAACCATCACATCTCAAACTTGAACAATTGCTTTCCCAACAGAATAAAGTCGCCGGGCTTCAGATCCGCTTCTTTCTTGATGCGCATGAACGATCCGTTGCGGCTGTCCTCATCGATAAGCACGAACCTTTCGCCGCGCTTCGCTATCCTTGCGTGCCGACCGGACATATAGTCGTCGTGCGGAAAGGTGATGTCGCCATCGACCCGTCCCACGACCGTATCACCCGTTATTTCGAACACCTCGCCGGTTTCTTCCCCATCGACTATCAGAAGCAACCGCGCCTTCTGAGCGGGCTTCAGCGAAGACATCGCAATCGTTCTCGCGGTGCTGATCGCTTGTCCGCATTTGTGACAGAATGCGGCTTCGGCGATAAGTGGCTCGGAGCACTTCGGGCAGGTGATACCTGCTGCCGGTTTCGGCTTCGCGGCGAGTTGTGATGCTTGGATAGTGGTCGCAAAGGTCTGTTTCTCTGTCGGCGCCGCGTCGCTTTCTACAGGAGCCACCGGTATCGGTGTCGCCTTCAATTTGCTGCCGCATTGCTGGCAAAATACCCAGTCGCCCTCATTCGTCGCTTCACAGACGGGACAAACCAACTTGGCCGGGGGGTCAATCGAAAACACAACAGTAGTCGAAAGTGAAGACCCCGGCGTTTTAGTCGAAGGCGCGCTTTCGGTTGACTCGGTTGTGAGAGGCGCCCCGCACATCTGGCAGAACTTCGCACCGGGAAGGTTTTGGGCCCCGCATTTCCCGCACTTGATCATCCGAATGCTTTCCTTATGCCAGCATTATATTAGAAAGATCTCGCGCGGAAAACCAATCCGCCAGACCGCGGTCTACGCAGACGCCTCTGAAAAGGCGCTCAACCTTCAGTTGATCCTAGAAGCTGAACTTCAATGCGAACTGCACAATGCGCGCCGGATTTGCCGTTTCGACCGCCGACCCAAACGCCGGATTTCCCAGCGTGCGAATCGGAAGCCCGAAGTTCGCCCGGTTCAGCGCATTGAAAAACTCCGCCCTGAAATCCAGCCGCTGGTTGTCGGTAAACGCGAACCCCTTGCTCAAAGCCATATCCCAGTTCACGAAACTGTCTCCCCGAACGGTGTTCCTTCCGACAAATCCATCGCGCCCGGACACAAAGAAATCGGGGATGTCGCTGTTACCCGCCATCGCCACTCGCTGCCGTCCGTGCCCGCGAAAGAACACCAGCCCATCCGTCGTCGAGGGACGATCCGTTAGGTTGCCGTCCAGGTTCGCGTCGTTCGGAAGGTTCAAAGTGAACGGCTGACCCGTGTAAGCCTGAAATACCGACGAGAACTGCCACCCGCCACACCAGCGCGCCGCGGCGCCAGTCTTCCCGTCGCGATAAAACGGCAATTCCCAGATCAACGAGGCCGCGAATCGATGACGAATATCAAAATTGGAACTCGCGCGCTCGAGCCGCAGGTTCATGGAATCCTGCGCGATTATCGGCGCCCCCGCGATAGGAAAAACGTCCGATACATCGTCGATCGAATGCGACCACGTGTACGCCAGTGTGAACGCATAGCCGTGCTTGTATCGCGAGCGCCCCTCGACTTGAAGCGCGTGGTAATTCGAGCCGGCAGCGTTCTTGAAAATCTGATAAGCCCCGAGCGAGGGCTCAGGCCGGTTGGGTTGAATGCTGCATTTTTTGTTGTCCTGGAAACGCTCGCATTCGGCCAGGACGAGTGGCGGCGGCAAGGGAAACCCTGACGGAAACCCCGCAAAGTTCGTGGCAAACTGGACGGACGGGGTTACATTCGGTCCAAGGTTGGGCGTCGTCAGAATCGTTAGCTTTGTTCCTTTAGTCCCCACATAACCAAGCGACACTGCGTAGTCGGCCAAGAACTGGCGCTCGAGAGTCAAATGCCATTGTTGTGCGTAAGGCGTCCGCAGACCCTTATCCGGCAGCGTGAACGCAAGCCCGCCCCCCAGTTTGTTCTGGCGAAACAGCTCGCCAATCAATGCAACGAAGTCCGCAGCCGTGCCGCCAAACTCATTCAACGTTCCACGAGCGATCAAAGGTATGTCGGGAATCTGCGCTCCACCGCGACCGTCTCGCACTACCAGCGTGCTCGGATTATTGAGCGAGAACACATCAAATGCGGTAAAGGCAGGCTCGATATTGACCGGGATCTCGGTCGGAAAAACGTTTCGAGACTGGCTCACAACCGCGCCCAGTATCGCATCGTAGAACAACCCGTAGCCGCCGCGCACCGACATCTTTCCGTCAGCGCCCGGGTCCCACGCAAACCCCACGTGCGGAGCGAAGTTGTTTCGATCAGCGTCATATATCCCCGTACGGCCATCGAGCACTTTGCGATAGGCCTCAACCGAAGCGTTGAATGCGGCAGTGCGTTCCGGAGT
>DATIFP010000118.1:0-11093 GCA_035455165.1 Blastocatellia bacterium | reverse complement strand
ATAAGCCCGCCTACAGCGAGATGGATCCCAACGCAACCAGGAATCGGAACAGGAACGCGGAAGAACAAACAGGAGTTTCGTCGCCAGATGCCGCGCAGCAGACGCCGGCCGTCGGTCAAGCACCAGGGGCCGCGCGTCCGATCTTCAAACGCCCGTCATTTCTTGTCGCGGAGGGGGGCAACATACAGGACCTGCCCGACTATCCGCGCGGCAGCAGGCAAAACGCCATGATGGGGCCAAACCAGGGTACAAACATGATGTCGCTGGCCATCACTACTTCGGATCCCATGGACAAGATAGGCGCTTTCTACGAGCAGCTGATCAAGAACAATCGTTGGACAGTTGTCGATAAGGTATTCGATCCTGAGTTTTCCGAGTGGAGTCTCAAAAAGGGCGAAGAAAACACTGCTAAGATAACGGTAAAGAAGGACACTCAATCAGGACTGATGACCATTTTCATCGTGCGCGCCGAAAAGCTGGAAGAGCCAGCAAATAAGTGACAAGAATGCGTGATCTGAACATGCGCAGACCGGTCATCGCCGGAAACTGGAAGATGCATAAGACGATTCCAGAGGCTTTGGAATTCGTCCGTGCGTTCAAGCCGCTGGTCGTGGCATCTACTCACTGCGAAATAGTAATAGCGCCGCCGTTCACCGCAATAAAGCCGACCGCTGACCGGCTCGAAGGTTCCAACATCGAAGTCGCCTCCCAGGATCTGGCGAGTGAACCCGGTCCGGGCGCTTTCACCGGTGAAGTGTCCGCTTCAATGATAAGAGACGCGGGGGCGCGGTGGGCAATCGTCGGACATTCCGAGCGCCGGCAGTATTACGGCGAAACGGACGAGTCCGTAAATGCCAAGATTCGGGCATCAATCGCGGCGGGTCTGTCAACTATTGTTTGCGTGGGCGAGCGCCTGAAAGAACGAGATGAGGGGCGTGCGGAGCAGGTAGTCGAATCACAACTATCCGGAGGAATGCGTAACTTGACAGTGTCTGAGGCCGCTCGTATCATCGTTGCTTACGAGCCTGTATGGGCGATCGGAACGGGCCGCACGGCGACGCCGGAAACCGCACAACAAATGCACGCCTTCATCCGAACCCGCATAAGCGCGATTTTTGGAGATAGGGTGGCTGAGAAGATGAGGATCCTCTACGGCGGCAGCGTGAAGGCCGACAACATCGCCTCGCTCATGAGCGAGGCCGACATAGACGGAGCGCTGGTTGGTGGGGCGAGCCTGGACGCCGTTTCGTTCGCAGGGGTCGTCAATTACAAAAGCGGCAGGTAGGAGTTTAGAAGTGCTTGGAATAATTCTCACAGTTCTGTATGTGTTGGCCTGCTTGATCCTGATAATGTTCGTGCTCTTGCAGCCGGGCAAGGGAGATGCGGCCGCGGTTTTTGGTGGCGGAGCGAATTCGGCGGCGTTCGGGCCTCGCGGAACTCAGACAGTGCTGGCTAAGGTCACGATCACCGCCGCAATTGTGTTCTTCTTGATTGCGTTTCTCTTCTCGATTCCAGGCCTGTTCGAGAAGAGGTCGTTGGGTGAGGGTGTTGGTCCTGCCGAAGCGCCTGTCGCTCCAATAACTCCTCCGGCAACCGAAGGGGCGCCGGCAAATCCGCCGGCCGCCTCGCAGCCTGAAACTCAGCCTGCTGCCGCTCCTGCACAGCCCGCGGATTCCGGAGCAAGCAAGCAAGCCAAGCCCGCCGAGTCAAAGGACGCGCCCAAACCGCCCGCCGGCAAAAAGAACTAGCCGACGCGCGTGGTTATGTGACAAGGTGGAGTCTTCCAAAGGCGCCGAAGTGGTGGAACTGGTAGACACGTACGTTTGAGGGGCGTATGGGGCAACCCGTGGGGGTTCGAGTCCCCCCTTCGGCACCAAACTTCTCTATTCAGAATTAGATCGAGCAAGGAAAGACCGGGCAAACAGCTAGTATGGTGAATGAGCCTGACGTCGAGACGAAGATCGCGCGTTTGCGGTATGCTGGAGGCGAAGCATTTGTAGCTGAATCGCAGAGCGGGCACGCTCTAGTTACCAGCTTCGCGCACGACAAGGTGACGGCTCCCACACCGATGGAACTGTTGCTCGTAGCCCTGGGAGGCTGCACGGGCGCGGATATAGTCGGTATTCTCGAGAAGAAGCGACAACAAGTCACCGGATACGAGATAGAAGTACGCGCCGACCGACGCGCTGAACATCCGCGAATCTACACTCGAATTGAGGTAGTCCACCACATTCGCGGTCGAAAGATCGATCCAAAAACGGTTGAGCACGCGATCGAGCTATCTGAAACCAAATACTGCAGCGTCTCCGCGATGCTTGGCGTCGCCGCGCAAATCAGTATGCGGCATGAGATAGAGAACGAAGAGTAGAGCAGCGCTCTGACACCCTCCTCCGCGAACGTCAATTGTCGAATCCCGGATCATCGATCGACAAACTGCTTTGCCTCTATGCCCGCCGATGTCAGCGAGCTGGGGCGTTGCACGGCCAGCCCGTCGGGCGAGGCTCAGGCTGAACGCCAACTTCTGTTGCGAAGAAGTTTCCGATCTCCCACTTGATAAGATCGCGCGCATGTCGCAGCCAACCCGCGTTTGGTCCGCTCCAGATGTAGTAGATGTTTAGTACCTTGATCTGGTGAGTTGAAGGGTAATAGACACCTGCAACATCCACCTTGTAGTAAGGTTCAAAGAAAGCGGACGGCATTATCATCACGTAAAGGCTACGGGGCGAAACGCGACCGGCGCGGCTTGCCAGTGAACTGCACTTCGTGAACTGAAGCTGCACATCATCAAACGCCTCATCGATCCATTCACCGATCGCATCCGGCCCGCCAGGGAATTCGATTATCTGGCTGATTGCGTACTCGGGCACGCTCTTTTTCGCCATCTTGCGCAATTTCTTACTCCAGTTTACTACGGGCTGATCGTAGCCCTGGGTGTTATAGCGGATACCGTGGCGAGGCGAGAACTTGTCGGGTACCGAGCGAGGGGAACCTAGAAACTCGAAATAACCCTGAGCATTTGCGGGACCGGCTAGCAGTATCAGGGACATAAAAGCGAGTAAAGCCAAACTCCGTCTGATCACTTCGCTCTCCTATTCGACTAGTGGGGATCTTTAATACTGCTCGCGAAGGGGCTAGTGCTCAGAGTGTCCGCAACACTTGTGCCAGCGTGGCTGACGGTTCAGATTCACGACCCAGCACCGCGGCGACGACATAGCGTTCTGGGGTTTTTCCTTGCGCAAAGCTTCGGTTCGTACCCCAGAGTCGTGATGGGCATCCGGAAATCGCGCTCGCGGAGCGACAGCTGGAACACCACAAAGTCGCGTCCGACTACTCAACTCATCCCAGGGCTGTATCCCGCGCGGGGCTGTTTGGGTGTGCAAGTGGGTAACATCCTGGGGATCAATCCCCCTTAAAGGGAGGTTCGCTGCGGGAGTCTGGAGTTGAGCCGCAATTCACTCTTTCGCTCGGTGTGAGAGGGCAATCATCCGCGCCGCGACTCGAGCGCAGGGAGGCAACGAAAGCGGTGGGAATTATGGGTGCCGGTTTAGACCTATCCGGGGTATTGACAATGACTTGCGGATGAAATAAGCTCTCGACCAGCGCCGCTTATCGTGACGCTGCGGCTGTTCCGACAATAGGGCCAGCATGTGAGGAAATCAGAAGGCGAGGTTTTACAGCCCGTATCGACAGCACCTATCCGAGGATCTCTCCTTCCCCGCTTGGATCGCCCGACTTAGTTCCGGAGCACACAAGAAGAGTAGAGGGGGATTATCTCTCGACAACGGGCAAAAATCGCGGATTCTGTGGATGCTTATTAGGTGACTAACTCATGGGAGAAGTTGAAGCTCAGCGTAATCTGGAAAGTTACTGGATGGGCGTCTCCGAAACGCGATCTGCGAAGCCAACCCGCGGGCACACCGGCCCGCGGACCGGTGAATGGTTGATTCCGACCAGCACCGATTCAAGAAGTGAGCAGCTGGCCAGGAATCTTCCCGAGCGTAACAACATCCTCGGTTGAGCGTGGTCCCTGCAAGCTGAGTCTTTCAGCCTGGCGACTTTCGTCAGTGTCCCAAGAAGTGCCGCCCTTTTTCGGCGGGGCAGTAGGAAAAACAGATCGGCGCATCTTGCGTCTTCCCCAAAGGGGCTTAAGCATTCGACGATACGGGTGTGCTCGGAGGCACCGGCTTGATCGCTCACAGAGCGCTTTTGCAACGGCAATGGAAATCCAAATAAAAGTAAATACTGTTTTTGGAAGGGTGGCGGTGATCCTGGCGGGTCTTCTAATTGCTATTCTACTCTCGCTCCCTGCCGGTTCTAATCTGATAGCAGGTGTGCTTAGTGACGCACGAGTCGATGTCCGCCCGGACCTCATTGCCGCAGGCATCAAATACGTTCCAAATTCTGCAGCGGTCAGCGCGCGGCTTGTGGAAGCTCAGATGACCGAGGGCGATCGCGACCTTACTGCCACTGACGTCCTCGCACGACGAACGGTCAACCTGTCGCCCTGGGACTATAGGAACCGCCTGCTTCTGGCGACCGTAAAGGAGGCCGCGGGCGATCGCGCGGCTGCAGAAGCGGCTTTGCAGGAGGCTCTCAGCCTCGCGCCAAACTACACCGATGTGCATTGGCGGTTTGCGAACCTTCTCCTTCGAGAGGGAAAACTTGCGAAGGCGGTTCCGGAATTTCGAATCGCCGCATCATCGAGCCCCAACTTGTTGCCGGCGACCCTCGATCTGCTTTGGCGTGTTTCTGGCGGCAATCTAGCTGTGGCTCAAGCCGTCACGCCGAAGGAT
The DNA here is from genome assembly GCA_035455165.1 of Blastocatellia bacterium. Classification (GTDB taxonomy): domain Bacteria; phylum Acidobacteriota; class Blastocatellia; order UBA7656; family UBA7656; genus Onstottus_A. Next base: position 6,300 of record DATIFP010000118.1, on the reverse strand, counting down.
GCGAAGGCGCGCCTCGTGCTCGCGCAGTTTCTGTTGAACCAGTCACGGGCTTCGGATGCAATAACGGTTTTCGCTGGCATTGATCGTGGCTCGCTAGTCGGCTTGCCAGAAAGCTCAGCTTTCATCGACGCTCTCATCAAGGCGGGAAATCTGGGTGAGGCTCGAGGGCTCTGGATAGGTCTGGTCAGCGGCGAATATGCTCAGCCAGGCCGTCCGCTGCCCGCCGTCTGGAATGGCGGCTTTGAAACGGAAATCTCCAAGAGCCTTGGACAGTTTGACTGGATGATCAGCCGCAATGAATACGCAGTGCCGGCGATTGATCAAACCACGTCTCACACTGGCAGCCGCTCGCTCAGGATCGACTTTGCTGGACGCGATACTACCAAGCTTGACGGGCAGATCAAGCAGACGATATCGGTGCGGCCAGGTGCGCACTATGTGCTCGAGTGCTACACGAAAACAGAGCGGCTCGAGAGCCCCGAGGGTCCTCGCATCGTCGTGGCGGACATTGCTTCAGCGACCGAGGTCGCTGCATCGTCGCCGCTGGCGACGGGGTCAACCGATTGGCGCCGCATCGCTCTTGAGTTCACCGCGCCTGCAGCCGCGCGAGCGGTTGTGATTACGATCAAGCGAGTTCCCAAGTACAGCTATGATGATCCAACACGAGGCACCATCTGGTTTGACGACTTCGTGCTGACTGAACAATTGAAATGAACGACGAACGAGCCTACGCGGAGAATTCGGGCCACTTGAACAAGACAATCGGCCTGGGTCTGTTGATAGCGGTTGTGTTTGCCGCGCTGGCGCACGGCGCGGTCGAGCCCTGGTCTGTTTTTGTTTTCGAAGCGTTAGTAGTCGCGCTCGTATTGCTCTGGTCGATCAAGGTAGCGGCTGACAAGCGTCTGAAGCTCACTGTACCCGATATCGCCTTGCCGATCGCCGCTCTTGTGGCGGTGGGGCTCTTACAGAGCATCGCGTTCACTGACAGCTCCGGGCGCTGGATCAGTCTGTCGAGAAATGTCGAATACACTAGAGCGGCAGTGACTGTGCTGGCTTTCCTATTGATCAGTTTTCTGATCGCCTCCAACTTCTTTGCCAGCCGCGGCCGGCTCCGCGCGTTGAGTCACTTTCTTGTGATCTACGGTCTGGGCATGGCTATGTTCGCGCTTATCCAACACTTCACGTGGAATGGCCGGTTTTACTGGATACGACCAACACAAGCGACATCTCCATTCGGGCCGTTCGCAAATCACAATCACTTCGCCGGCTATATGGAGTTGCTCATACCGATCCCGCTTGCGTTTGTTGTGACGCGCGCGGTGCGCGCCGAGCTGCGGGTGCTTTATGGCTTTGCCGCGGCGATGATGGGAATAGCGGCGGTGCTGTCACTCTCGAGGGGCGGGATCATCAGCATAGCAGCAGGCGTGGTGTTTCTAACGTTCATGAGTGTGAAATTGACTCGTCGGCGTCGCGACGAGGGCACTCGAGGGCGACCGCCACAACTGGTTTCGCGATTCGCGGCGGTGATCGGCATTGTGGCAATTATCACGGCGGGAATTTTTTGGATCGGCGCTGATCCGGTGATCAACCGTGTCACTCAGGGCCAGGCTTCGGCGCCGGCCTCCCCAAAAGAGACTTTTTACTCCAGCCGCGGATGGGTGTGGCGCGACACTATGACAATGATTCGCGCGAATCCAATGCTCGGCGTCGGTTTGGGCGCTTATGAGACCGCGTTCTCAATCTACACTCAAAGCGACGGCTCGCTCAGGGTGCCGCAAGCTCACAACGACTTCTTGCAGGTCGTAGCCGACTGCGGGATTGTCGGCGGAGTCATCGCTGTTTGGTTCTTGGTTTTGCTTTTTCGGGCAGTCGCGCGCGGTGCTCGCTCGAGCGATCCGCTCTACGCTGCGTTGGCGGTAGGATGCGGGGCCGGCATTTTTGGGATGTTGGTTCACAGCCTGTTTGACTTCAATTTACAACTACCCTCCAACGCCCTACTATTTCTGTTGCTATCCGCCGTCGCCAGCCACGTAGGGACGGCCGTACGGGACCGAGAGGGCTCGGCGTCGCAATCGTTGGGCCGGAGATCAAATCAACTCGAGACACAAAGTGTCTCGTCTGCCCGTGTTGCGAGAGGTGCATTATGAACAAAGGCAAAAAAACGCACGCACAGATCATTACGATGATCCTCAGATCGCTCAGTCTACTGCTTGTTGTTTCCTGCATTGCGTTCGTCGGCAGAGCACAATCAAACAGAACGGGTCAGACTGGTTCTGGCGGGGTTACGACGGGCACTTCGACGGCACAGCCGAGCGGCCGCGGATCGTCCGCAGTGCTCGTTTCTCCCGAGGAAGACTATCGCATTGGACCCAACGACGTGATCGAGGTTCAGATAGAGAATATGCCTGATATTTCCAAGACCTATCGGATCACCGCAGCTGGCACCTTCCTCATGTCGTATGCCGGTCGAATCACGGCGGCGAAGAAAACTACAGAAGAATTGGCTCAGCTCATCGCCGACAAGTTGCGAGGTGATTATCTGAAGGATCCAAAAGTCACCGTGGCGGTAAAGGAGTACAACAGCCGTTCCTTTTTCATCCAGGGTTCGGTGCGCAGCCCGGGCGTATATCAGATTGAAGGACGTCCGTCGGTGCTCGAGCTGATCACTCTTGCCAGCGGACTGAGCGAGGCGCACGGCGCGAACGCCTACATCATTCGCAGAATAAAGACACAATCAACGGAACCACGCGCCGAAGGCGCGTCCGTTTCTACATCCGGCAAATCGAAAGAGGCCGGCGCGGGGCAGGAAGCGTCCGACGACGCTCCGAGGTACGAACTGAAGAGCGCCAATATCAATGCGCTCCTGCGCGGCCAACTCGATCAGGATGTGTTTCTTGAGCCCGGTGACATCGTAAACATCCCGCCAACCGACGTCTTCTTCGTAGCCGGCGAGGTGAACCAACCCGGATCGTTCCCGCTCAAAGAAGGCACCACCTTGCGGCAGGCAATATCGCTGGCTCAGGGCACAAATTTCAAGGCCGCACTGGATAAGTGCATCATCTTTCGCGAGAGCTCCGCTAACAAACGCGAAGAAGTGCGAGTTGATGTTGGAGCGGTGATGAACGGAAAGAAGGAAGATGTAGCGATAATGGGAAACGACTTGATTTATGTCCCGAACAGCAGAACCAAGTCGATTGGCGGGGCTCTGTTGAGAGCCTTCGGACTGTCGACAGTAGCACGGTTGCCGCTTCCTTAGTCGGTCCAAAAGTTTCGAGAGTTTCGAGAACAGCCACCCCGGTTGTTGTATGGAGAACAAGCTATGTCAGATGAACGGGTAGAACTAGAGAGAGTATCGCCTGTGGACGAAGCCCCCTTGATGCGACCCGGATACCCGCGTATCGGGGGCTATCCCGATGCCACACCCTACGGGTACGGGTACGGATACCCCGACGCGGACGAGCGGACTTATCTCAGACGGATGTGGCGCGCGATCAAAAAGCGCAAGCTGGTGATCATAGTCATAGCCGTGATCGTCACCGCGGTCGTTACCGTGGAGGTGTATCGCACCAAGTCTACATACCAGGCTTCAACAACCGTCGAGATCGGCAAAGACAACCGAATGGTGGTCAGGACGGGAGATTTGGTCCTGCAAGCCGACGACGGCGACGACATGTTCTACGTTCAAACAGCAATGAAGACTCGGATTCGCCAATTGCAGAGCCGGCCGTTGCTCGAGGACGTAGTCGTGAATCTGAAGCTGGATCAGAATCCCCGTTTCATGGATGTCACTAAACGGCGCTCGATCCCGGAGGCAATCAAGAGCATCCTCGGGCGCTTCGCGCCGCAAGAGCCCTGGACGCCCCCAGCGGTAGCCGAAACTCCAACGGCCAATTCGATCACCGAGCACTCTCGCGAAGAGAGCGCGCGTCTGGCTCCTTATGTTGATGTGCTGGCGTCAAATCTTTCGGCCGAGCCCCTGGCGGATACGCGGATGCTTGTCATTTCGGTCACGCATACCGACCCGATCCTCGCGGCTGACATTGTCGATAACATTGCCCAGGTGTTCATCAAGAGAAGCTTCGAAACCAAGACCGAGAAGTACACCAACGCATCCGAGTGGCTGGACCGGTCGACACGCGAACTTAAAGCGAAGGTCGAACAGGCCGAAAAGGAACTGGCCGATTACAGCAGCAGCCACAATATCTATTCAGCAGATGCGAAGGAGAATCTGGCGGTCGAGAAACTCACGAGGCTCCACGCCGAAGTGACAAGGGCACAGACCGAGCGGTTGTTGAAGCAGTCGCTCTTTGAGGAGGTGAAGGCCGGTCGCGTCGCGCAACTACCGGATGCCTTCTCCGACCCGCGAACCGCGGAGTTGAAGAAGAGGCTGGGTGAACTCTCCGTTACGCTTACGCAACTTGAGCTCACATTCGGACCGAGGCATCCCAAGATCGTCGCGACAAAAGAGGAGATCGCGAGCATTCAAAAGCAAATCGATGAGAGCAAGGGATCGCTGCAGGAGAAGTTGAAGGCCGATTACGAGCGCGCGACACGCGACGAAGCCTCGCTGGTTGCCGCTTTGGAGATCGCCAAAAACGAGGCCGCGCAGCAGAATCAAGCCGCGATTCAATTCAACATCAAGAAGAAAGACGTCGAGACGGCGAATGAGCTGTACACGCAATTCCTACAACGGACCAACCAGGCCAAAATACAGGAGCACGAACAGCACAACACCTTGAAGATGATTGACCCGCCCCAGGTGCCGATGTCTCCGGTTGCGCCCAACCGGCCCCGGACGATACTGATTGGCTTTCTTATGAGCCTTGTTGCCGGCATTGGCCTGGTCTTTTTCCTTGAGTATCTGGACAACACCGTAAAGACCGTCGAGGATGTCAGCCGATACACACAGTTGCCTGCGCTGAGCGTTATTCCCGCAATCAGGGGCCGCAAGCAACGCGCGTTGAAGGCCGGCAACGGTTCGAAGCACTCGGGTCAGCTCGCGCTGAGAGACGGAAAAGGAAAAGCCGCTGGCAGTGGAATCGGATTAAACACCGACCAGTTGCTTGCGCTCGACTCACGGTCTTCGGTTGCCGAGGCTTACCGCGTGCTCCGAACTTCTGTGTTGCTGTCGTCAACCGAGAATCCGCCGAAGACCATATTGGTTACAAGCGGGCAGCCGGGTGAAGGCAAAACGACTACAGCGGTCAATACGGCAATCTCACTGGCGCAGCTTGGCGCGTCAGTCCTGATAATCGATTGCGACCTACGCAAGCCCTCGGTCCACAAAGCTCTGGGGATAGATCCCGGGCAGGGGTTGTCAACCTATCTTTCTCGGCGCATGGAGATCGATGAGGTGATTCAGGAATTGCCGATACCGAACCTCTCGGTGCTCACTTCAGGACGGATTCCTCCGAATCCGGCGGAGATGATCAGCTCGGCGCGGATGAAAGAGATGTTGCGAATCCTGAGCGAGCGATTTGACCACATTGTGATCGATTCACCGCCGCTCTTGAAGGTTACCGATCCGGTCATACTGTCGACGATGGTCGACGGCGTGATCCTGGTCGTCCACGGCGGAAAGAGCAGTCGCGACGTCGTGCGCCGCACTCGACAGGAATTGTCAATCGCGGGGGCCAGGATATTCGGAGTAGTGCTAAACAACGTCAGCGTGCACGATGAGGGATACGACTCGTACTACTACGAAGCGTACGGCGACTATGAGCAAGGAGCCGGGGCCAGCGGAGGTTAGAGCGACAGCTTTCTCTGGCAAACCCAGTGGCATCAGTTCGCGCCTGGCTGGCCGCGAAAGAGCCGAATAACGAACACGGAAATGCAGAAGCCCCTCCCCGGAACCGCACCTCGACGCGAAAACAATAGTGAACCGCTGAGCCGCAGCACAGCGCGGGCAGCGCTTGCCTCGGGAACGGCACAGATCGTAACGCGAGTCCTCGCAGTCGTTCTTTCGATCGCGTCGGCTCGGGCGCTTGAGCCGCGCGAGGTTGGGCTCCTCGGCTTGGCGGTCATCGTGATGAGTGTCATTTCGATGATCGGGTATTATCCCGAGACCGCGGCGGTGGTGGCTGGCGAAACGGAGAATCATCAGAAATATGCTGCTGCGTCGGCGATAATTCGCGCGGCATCGACTGTATTCTTGCTTCTTGTGACTTGGCTTGCGTTTCTTCCTCTGAGCCGATACCTAGCTGGAACGGAGGACGGATCTCAGTCGCTTCGAAGTCTGATAGTAGTGTTGGCCGGCGTCCCTTTGTTTGAATTCATTAGCGCCTACCCGAGGGTGTTGTT
>DATIFP010000117.1:0-31951 GCA_035455165.1 Blastocatellia bacterium | reverse complement strand
GCCCAAATGATCGGGCGCCTCCACACTTGGCCGCCTAGTCGACCTCCAACCTAAGCAGGATTTGCTGGATAAGCCCTGCCCCAGTGTCTCTATTTGCCTGCGCCTGGCGACTCCAATCGCCGTGGCGAATGGGAGGAAACTTTATGAGCTCAGAAGCTATTGTCGTGTCCATATTAACTGCGCTCGCCGTCGCCTTCATAATCTGGGTTAGAATGAACTCACGCGACCACGAGCGCGGAGGCGGCGCGAACGACCTTGGAGAAGAAGGCGAGAGCCCCAGCGATCGGAAGTGATAATCGAGCCGGCTGGGCGCAACGCCCAGCCGGCAAGGAGACTGAAGTGAACCCAATCTGGGCAAAAACGATCGTCGACGCCGTCAGAAGTACTATGAGGACTTGCTCGCATTGCAAGAGGGTGGCGACTTATACAAAGAAGCGCGCCGGCCAGTTCTACAAGTGCAAGCACTGCGGCCACAGATTCAAAGAGAAGGGCCGATGAGTTCCGTCGAGCACATACTTGTTGCGGCGTCCGCCCTGCTGCTCATCAGCGTCCTGGCGAGCAAGGCATCCGCGAAGCTCGGCGTTCCGGCGTTATTGGTGTTCCTTGTGCTTGGAATGCTTGCGGGTTCCGACGGGCCAGGCGGCATCTACTTTGACAATGCTTTCCTTGCCCAATCGCTGGGCGTAATCGCACTGGCGCTGATTTTATTCTCGGGCGGACTCGACACCGAGTGGTCAACCGTCAGGCCCGTGCTCTGGCAGGGCCTTGTTCTTTCAACAGTGGGCGTGGTGATAACCGCGCTGCTGGTCGCTGTGTTCGCCGAACGCGTAATGGGATTCTCGCTGCTCGAAGGATTGCTGCTAGGCACAATCGTTTCATCGACCGATGCCGCGGCCGTTTTTTCTGTGTTGAGAGCCCGAAGCGTCGGGCTCAAGGGTCACGTGCGGCCGTTGCTGGAGCTTGAATCCGGCAGCAACGATCCGATGGCTGTGTTTATGACGACTGCGATCATCGGCGTCATGACCCATCCCGGGACCAGCCTCCTCAGCCTGGTTCCGCTGTTTGTTCAACAGATGCTGCTCGGGGGCGCCCTCGGTTATGCGCTTGGTAAGCTCGCGATTCTGGTGATCAATCGCTTGCAGCTCGAGTACGAAGGGCTCTATCCGGTGCTGACCCTCTCGTTGGTCCTGCTTACCTACAGCGCCACGGGCTCGCTGGGTGGGAATGGATTTCTGGCGGTATACATTGCCGGACTGGTGATGGGCAAGAGTGACTTCATCCACAAACGAAGCGTCATGAGGTTTCACGATGGGCTCGCGTGGTTGATGCAGATTGCGATGTTCCTCGCGCTGGGACTTCTGGTGTTTCCCTCGCACCTCGTTCCAATTGTCGGGCTCGGCCTGTTGTCGGCGCTGTTCCTGATATTCGTCGCGCGGCCGGTGGCGGTGTTTGTGACGTTGTTGTTTTCCCGGATGAAGCTCAACGAGAGAGCGATGATCTCGTGGGTCGGGTTGCGTGGCGCGGTGCCCATCGTGCTCGCGACGTTTCCGATGCTCGCCGGCTTGCCGAGATCGGAGATGATGTTCGATCTCGTTTTCTTCATCGTTTTGACTTCAATCCTCCTGCAAGGAACATCGATTCCGCTGGTCGCACGATGGCTCAGGCTCGAGTCGCCCGCAAGAGACAAGCCCGCATATCCTCTGGAGCTCGAGCCGTCGGCCGGGATCACAAGCGCGCTGGTAGACGTTGAGGTTCCGCCCTACTCACCCGTCATCGGCCGACAGATTGTCGAAGCACGGTTTCCCAAAGGCGCGCTGATTGTGTTGATCGCCAGAGGAGATGAGTTCGTCGTCCCGAAAGGCGGAACTGTTATTCAGCCGGGCGATCGGCTGCTAGTGCTTGCCGACGAGCAGGATCTCGCCGATACTCGGGCGATTGTGGAATCCGAAGCGCCGAACCAAATCGCCAGCTAGTCTGCGATCGCCGACACATCTTGTCTCAACTCGGTTATGAGTCGGATCGCGCTCTTTCGTAGAGGCTTCATAAGCGGATTGCTGGCGATGCCGATCAGCTTGACGATGATGTCGACCGAGCGGTCAATCAGCCGATGAGTGCGAGCCCGCCGAGCGGACGGGTCGTGAATCCAGAACAGGATGATTCCCATATGGTAGAGCCACAGCATGTAGGGCAGGTCCGCCATCAGATCCTTTGGGACCTTGATCTTCGCGCCGGCTACGACTTCCGCAAAGAGCTGTATGCTGTCTTTGCGAATGGGATCCGACTCGTCACTGAACGGATTGAGCGGGCTGTGCGGATCGGCGGCGGTCTTGAACAGCTTGCCTGCGAATCGATGGTAGGGTTCCAGGGTCGCGATCTTGGTGTTCATCACCCCGAGCAGTCGAGCCTTCAAATCGAGTTCATTTTTGAGCAGGGCGGCGCAAGCGTCGAGGTGTTCCTGGTGAGTGCGGCCGTAGAACGCCTGTATCAGATGTTCCTTCGAATGGAAGTAATAGTAAGCGTTGCCGAGCGCGACCCCCGCGCGCTCGGCAATCGCTCGCATCGTTGTGCGCTCATAACCCTGCTCGCGAAAGGTTTCGAGCGCCGTCTCCAGAATCGCCGCGCGCGTTTGCTGACCCTTGTCGGTCTTCACCATACCGGATCGAGCTTTGGTCATTTCGCGCCTCTCAAGACTACCGAACCTACGCCCTCAAGTTGATAACGATTCTGAGAGATCGTCGAGATCACTCGCTTTGCAGTCGGCAGCAACTCGGGCGAGCTCAGGCGCAGCGACCAATCCCGGTACTGGCGAAGGGCCCACAGACACATCAGCCACGCTTTTGGTCCGCAGTAGACGGCTCCGTTGTCGCCGATCACCGTCAGATCGTTGAGCGTCAGATCATGGTTGAGCTGCGGATACCGGCGTCTGGCCTCGTCGGAAGTGGCTGGCACAAAGACGAGCTCAACGTATTTCGGCTTGCTCATTAGCCATGCCTGAGCCCGTTTGCACAGCCCGCAGTTCGCGTCATAGAGAACCGTGAGTTCACGCATGACTTTGTCCCCTTACGGCCGTGTAACCATCGGGGACGACCGGCGGTGGCGCGTCAGCGAGCGAAGCTCTTCGGCGCATGCGGCTGAAGATGTACAAGTTGAAGAAGTGCATTCCGCCGAGAACGACGAGCACCATGCCGATCTTCCACGACAGGGCTTCGATTCCTTCGCGCGCGTTGTGCACGTCGTAGCCGAGCTTGAGGGCGAGGCTGACGTAGCCGAGGTTAATCAGGTAGAAACCAACAACGAGCAGGTGATTGACCGAATCGGCCAACGGTTCGTTTCCGTGAAACACATCGACTAGAAAGATCCTGCCGTTTTTATGCAAAGTGTGTGCGACCCAAACGGTCAAAGCGATGCTTATCGCCAGGTAAAGAACGTACGAAACGACAATGACATCCATGAGCGGCCTCCTTCCGAGTCATTTTTGAACCCGTTCAATTCGGAGGATACTGACGGCGACTACCGAAGTCAAGGATTATTTTGAACCTGTTCAAAACGCGGCGATGACGCCGAATTGGAGCGGGAGAAGGGGGTCAGTCAGTCCGATTCCGGGTCGCCCGTCACTCGCAGTTCGGTGGAGAGTCGAGCGGCTTGGGTTAGGAGGTATTTGCGTTCCGGGAGGCTGCCGGTGGAAGCGAGCCGCGGAGTCAGACTCTTAAAAGTGCTCCTCTTCTTCTTTTGCAGAACTGCACGATGCCGGAAGGTTGAGCCCCGATATGCGGCCCCATTTGCTGGTCTGCCAGTTATCGAAACCCTCTGTCGCCGGGACCCAGCGAGGAAGCGTTATCAACAGATAATCCGCGAGCGGCTTCACATACGGTTCATACATTCGGCGCAACTCGGACAACTGTCGATCAGCAGCCGGGCCTTCGATCAGCTCGACGCCAACCGCCCTGGTCGCCGAGCGCAGGAGCTCGAGCTCGTCGGGTGGGAGGCGCTCGGGATCGGGCTCGCGAGGCGAGGTGTGAAAGGTTTGCGCAATATCGACCACCGCGTGACGCGCCATCGCAAAGGTGAGTTGGGCCTGGCGCCTCGAAGCGCCGTCAACGCCGACTATCACAAGCGCGCTGGTGTCGAGAATAGCCGTCAACGCTGCGAGCCACGACTGGTTATTGTGCTGCGATCGGTAGTAGCACAGGACCGGGTACGAAAGATGTGTTTCGAGCAGCTCGGCCGACCACCGCTCCCACTCGAGCAGCAATCGATCGAGCTCCTTGATGTTCTGCGAATGACGGCGGAGCAGTTCGGATGCCGTAGGGGGCGAACCCGCTCGCGCATCCAGGAGCGACGTGCTGGTTTCGCGTCGCGAGAACGCCTGATAGATGACCGGAAGGTAGCCGATTATCAGCGCCAGGAACGCGAATCCGAGCCCGGCCTCAGCGATCGCCAGACCACGACCGACGGGAGCCCGCGGAGTGATGTCTCCATACCCGAGCGTAAAGAACGTCGTCCCGCTCAAATACAGATATGCAGCGAAGCCCTCGCCGCCGTCCGTTGCATTGATGGGGGAACCAAGTGACCAATGCAACATCGCAAATCCCACGATCAATCCGATCGCCCAGACCGACAGAAGCAAGATCAATGACAAGGGTCCAAAGAAGCCAAGAAATGTCTCGCGCCGGCGGCTCGAGGAAATGTGGCGCGCCAATGCGGCGGCCGGTATCCAGGTCGCGCGATAGAAGATTCGCGTCAGCCGGAACCGCCTTGATACGCGACGCGGGAGGACGATCGCTTCGAAGGCGTCGAGCAGGACGGTGAGAATGAGAAGGACGCTGACAACAGCGATGACGATCATAAGGCATTGCGCTCCCTAGATCGAAAGACCTGCAATAGCCCGTTCGCTAGCGATACGGTTGATAGGATCCGCGCAAATCCGTCAGATCCGCGTCATCCGTGGTTTATGACTTCGGAAGAATGTCTCTTGCTGGCGCGGCATCGGGCCACGGATGACACTGATTCAACGGATTGCCACCGATATCGCTTAGACAGAAATGCCACTACCGTTCCAGCGAGGCTCGGTCCCAGTTTGCGAGACGCGCCCCTGCCTCATAAGTACTCTGCATGAATCCGAGTAGTGACTCATCTGGTGATGGGGACCGGCGGAGATCATCATACGGAAGGATGAACTCCGACATTTCCGTGCTGTAGAAGCCTGGGTGAATCGGCTCTTTGTCCAAACCGGCGGGCGCCGGAGCGGTGTATGAATAGAAGACCGGCGACGGGACCGCGCCCCCGCCCGGCCAAAACCCGTGACTGATCACTTCGTGCGAGTAAGCTTCGCGAGTGATCGAGTCCGCTCCCGGGCGCTCGGGCGCGAGCCGTCCCGAAAACCGCGTCACCGCCAGATCGAAGCTACCCCAGAAGAAATGAACCGGGCTGCACTTCCCGATGAAACTCGATCTGAACTGCTTGAACACCCGGTCAGCCTGAACCAGGATTCGCCAGAATCGATTCGCATACTCGGAATCGTACGAAGCGTGCTTGTGGTCTTCAGCGAATGGAATGGGATCCGCGACCTCATCCGGCTTTCCGTGAATCCGGACCTCGATTCCATGAGAGGACAACGTCTTCATTACCTCGTCGTAGAAATCGGCGACCGAACGCGGCCTAAGCTCGAGTGAATCCACCGCGCCGTCGCTGGTCCGAATAACGAGCTGGTGACCGATGAAGTCGAAGTCTATCTCGAAGGTCCGAACTCCGTATGGTATCGGCGACGTCGTCAGGCCGCGAGCAGTTACGTACAACGCCGAATTCCACCAATGATTCACCAAGGGGGTCAGCACCATTCGGATGTGTCCGACGATCTGAGTCCACATGTGAAGTGTTGAGTATGTCTCCAGCCATTCAGCAACAGGAAGCTCAGGCCATATCTGTTCGTTTGAAGTTGCGCTCATCGTTTCCGGCATCATCCCTCCTGCTTGTTCTTGCGGTCCCGAAAACGCAGGCATCGCTGCCCGCATTGAATCTTTCGTTAGCCTTCAGCGGCCGTTCTCACATCGACATCCGACGCGCGCTTGCTGGTCGCAGTCCGGCCTTCGATCATCATAAGCGCGCTCAGCGCGGCTGCCAATGACAGAAACATCGCAGTCTCTATGACGACGTGAAAGCCACGGACGAAGGATTCATTGATGGCTGTCTTAAGCGCCGCCCGTGTCGCCGGGTCAATCCCATCAGGCGGGTCCGCTCCGCCAAGCCGAACGCGCTGCTCGTAAACAAGACTTCGAACCTCAGCGCTGACCGGCAACTGACCCAGGCGTTGATCGAGGTCGCCGCTGAATGCGTGCAGCATCACTATGCCAAGGACCGCGATCCCAAGCAGCCCGGCGATTCGCGAGACTGCATTGTTCACCCCCGAGGCGATCCCCGCGCGAGTCGCCGGGACCGCGCCCATTACCGTTGCGGTGAGCGGCGCGACGCTCGTCGCCATACCCAGACCCAACACGACGATCGCCGGAAAGAAAGTTCTCCAATAATCTGCTCCGACGCTGGTCATTGCGAATAGCGCGTATCCGGAGGCCGCGATCGCCGGGCCGATGACCAGCGGGAGCTTCGCGCCGTAACGCCCGACGAGCCTGGCCGACCATCGTGACAGTAGAAAAATGATCAGGATGAATGGAAGCCAGGCGGCGCCTGCAGCGGTCGCCGAGTATCCCTGCACTTGAATCAGGTTGAGCGGAACGAAGAACATCGATCCGGCAAGCGCGGTGTATAGAAACAGCGTGAGCAGATTTGCTCCGCTGAAGTTCCTCGAGCGAAACAGGGTAAGCGGCAACATCGGGTCTCGTGTGCGCGCTTCGACCAGGACAAACACCGCCAATGAGAGTGCTCCTCCAACGATCGCCATCAGGACAAGGGGCTTTCCGAAGCCCAGACGCGAAGACTCAATCAGACCATAGACAGTTGCCCCCAATCCCACGGTCGCCAAAGCCGCGCCCGGCCAATCCAGCCTCTTCTGATCTTGATCGGCCAGAGATTCCGGCACATACCGAAAAGAGATCAGCAACACGACCAGGGCAATCGGCACGTTGATGAAGAATACGGCGCGCCACGACACATGTTCGATCAACCAGCCGCCTATGACCGGACCAATTGCTGCGGTGATCGCCGTGAAGCCGGACCAGGTTCCGATCGCCTGCCCGCGTCTTTCTTCACCAAATGAGCTGCTGATAATCGCGAGACTTCCCGGCACCAGCAGCGCGCCGCCCACGCCTTGCACCGCGCGAGCGACGATGAGTTGGCCGATACCCGGCGCGACGCCGCACCAAATGGAAGCGAGCGCAAAAAGCGCGATGCCCACACAGAAAATACGCCGCCTTCCGTAACGATCGCCCATCGAGCCCCCGGCCAAAAGCAAAGCGGCCAGAAGGAGAGCGTAAGATTCGACGACCCAGGTGACGTCGACGACCGTCGCATTGAGATTCGCTTGCAAAGCGGGCAGCGCAACATTGACCACAGTACCGTCGATGAAAGCCATGCTCGAACCCAAGATGGTCGCTGCCAGGATCCAGGACTCCGCTCTGCGGGTACATGGTCGCGAGGCGGGCCTCGACCTGATGGCACCCTCATCGCAAGGTTGTAGGAAAATATTTGCCATCACCCAGACGCAGGACAGGCATCGCAGCGGTGGTTGAATCGTTTTGGTTGTGAGCCGTCAGGCTTTTACGAAAGTCCCCTGGCGAAGGTCTCGGAGTGCTTGTTCGATTTCTTCACGGGTGTTCATGACGAACGGACCATATCGCGCGATAGGCTCACTCAAAGGCTTGCCCGAAACCAGCAGGAAACGGACCGGGCTTTCACCGGTGGCAATACGGACGTGGTCTCCGTCTCCCCACACCACGAGCCTTGTGTGAGCGACTGTCGGGGCGCCGTCGGTAAAGGCAGCCTCGCCTTCGAACACGTAAGCGAACGCGGTATGACCGCGCGAGATCTGATGCGTGAACGACGAGCCGGCAGGGACGCTCACGTCGAGATAGGTAGGATCGGCGGCGATTCCGCTGACCGGACCCTTGACCCCGCCTGCCGTTCCCGTGATCACACGAATGGTGACGCCGCCTTCGATCTCGACTTCCGGGATCTCGCTTGATGTGATGCCCTGATATCTGGGCGGTGTCATCTTGAGCCTGGCCGGGAGGTTGACCCAGAGCTGGAATCCGTCGATGCCTTCGGGCCGAACCTGCGGCATCTCCTCGTGCATGATGCCGCCGCCTGCGGTCATCCACTGGACATCACCGGGTCCGATGGTTCCCGAGTTTCCTATGCTGTCGCGATGGTCGACGAAACCTCGCAGCATGTAAGTGACGGTCTCGATCCCGCGATGAGGATGGAGCGGGAATCCCGCTTCGTAGTCCTCAGCCGCGTTGTCGGCAAAGTGGTCGAGCAACAGGAATGGATCGAGATAGTCCAGTGCCCTCGTTCCGATGCTCCGCCTGAGCCTTACCCCTGCTCCCTCGACCACTGGTTGAGGTTCGACGACGTTTGCGATGGGTCTTTGCTGTGAGTCCATATTAGGTTTGTAGAGCTGTGAGAAATCCTGCAACTTTGAAGTCTGACAAACGTCCACTTCAAACTATCAAAGGTCTCTGTGGCTGTCTAGACGAGGGAGCGACAACCAGTGGCGCGACCTAAACCTGGGCCGCACGCGGCCCGCGTGCTTGATTGCAATTCGTTGAATCGAAGCGCGAGCCTGGTACCGCCCCGCCTCTGTGAACCGAATGCGCTTGCAACTAGGCACGCGAGCCGCTTGCGGTCCCGGGATGGATAGGCTTGCAAGCAGGCACGCGAGCCGCGTGCGGTCCCGGGATGGATAGGCTTGCAAGCAAGCACGCGAGCCGCGTGCGGTCCCGGGATGGATAGGCTTGCAAGCAGGCACGCGAGCCGCGTGCGGTCCCAGGATCAGTTGAGGTTGTTTCCTTCAAACTCGGTGATGCGGCTGCGAAGCTCGTCGGGCACTCGAATCGATTTCAAGGTCTTCGGGCCGACGCACACATAAAGCGAAGACGCCGAGCCGATCAACCGGTCTTCGTTTCGAGGATATATCTCGAATTCGAACGTGAGGCTGGTGTTTCCGAGCCTGGATACGCGCGTGTGGACCTCCAGAATCTCATCGAACTTCGCGGGCGATTTGAACACCATCGTGGTGCGTGACAATACGGTGTCAACGCCGAGGGCGAGCAGATCTTTCCACTCGAAACCGACTGTCCGGAAGTACTCGGTCCATGCGACGTCGTAGTAAGTCAGATAGTTTGCGTTGAAAACGATGCCCTGCAGGTCGGTATCCGCAAAGCGGACTCGGATGTCGTGATGGAAGCGGAAGTCTGATTTCACGTCGCGGAATGATGCCTGAAAGCCTTTGGGTTATCAAATCGTGCTTTCGATCTGCTCCTTCATTTGATCGATGATCGACAGCGACATCCGGTCAGCTTCGAGAAGGAGCGCGTCGACTCTGGAGTTCAATCCCCAATGCAGCCAGATAGCGGGTACAGCGATAGCGAGCCCGAAAAGTAATGCAATGGGTGGATCCGCCGCATGACGAGTCGATGGCCCGAGTGCGCTCACGAGGCCTATCACCGGCGAAGACCATCCAATTGCCGCGAGCGTCCAGAGGCGTCTCTTCAGAAGCATGGTCTGCGCAATCAGAGCCCGTTGAAAAGCAGCCTTTGACGGGTTTGAAATTCCGGATCGTTCCGCCGAACCACGATTGGCGCCTTGCAGGCTCGCGCTTACCACCGAAGCTACCGGGCTTCCGGGAAACAACGCGGCTGCGCTTCCCGCCTCATCAACGCGATTGTAGAAGAGGGCGGTCAGGGCCCTTCTTTCATAAGCGCGAGACTGAGTCACTGCCTGAGCGATCGTTATGCTACGCTCAATCCCTACCCCGACCATCATGCTCGCCAACACAAATAGCAGGAGCATTCCCCCCAGCTCATCAATACCCATCGCCGCAGCCGGCTGCGGGACGCACTCGGTCACACCAACAACAATGTCGCCCAGCGACGATATAGAATTGAAACCACCAACAAAGATGAGCGTGGCTACGACGGCTGTGCAGCGAACCGCTGCCGAGACGATTGAACTTCTTCGCATAGGTTTTTCTCGATAGGACATCCGGTCGTGCAATCTGGCCGGGATTTGTCTGGTCTAGTTCGGGCTGGCGCTTGAAGATTTAGACGCCGAATCCCGACGCAAGTTCCCGAATCTGGCAACCAGCGTCGCTACACGTGAAGTTTTCCTTTGTGCTATGCTGAGCCGCTTCCAGCATATTCCTACGGAGGGTTGTCGTGATCGTTCCTCTCAATGAATACGACTTTTTAAAGCGCGCGCTGGTCGCGCAATCGAGCAAAGAAGCCATCGTCTGTGGAGACACGCGGCTCACCTACGGCCAGTTCGGTGAACGTGTGAACCGCTGGGCCAACGCCATGCAAGCGATCGGCATCGAGAAGGAAGACCGGGTCGCGATCCTCTCGCAAAACTGTCATCGCGTGCTCGAGGCTTTCTTTGGCACTCCGCTGCTGGGTTCAATCCTGATGCCTCTGAACTTTCGGCTCGTCCCTGATGACTTCGAGTACATACTCAATCACGGCGGCGCGAAGGTGGTAATAGTCGAAGAGGGCCTCACGGATCTAATCGACGAGATTCGCTCGAAGCTCGAAACAGTCAGGCACTTTATCGTCGCAAGAGACAAACCGGAAACCGCAACCAGCCTGTGGGCCGACTACGAAACGCTTCTGGCCCAGGCATCAGCGGAGCCGCCTCCGCCGGTCGAGATCGACGAGAACGAAACATCCGCGCTGTTGTACACATCAGGCACAACCGGCCGCCCCAAAGGCGTGATGCTGACGCATCGAAATCTCTACATCAACGCGATGAACTCGATCTGCGAGTTCGGCATCCACGAACGCGACGTTTACCTGCACACGCTCGCGCAGTTTCACTGCAACGGTTGGGGAGTGGGCTATGCGGTCACGGGGATGGGCGGAACTCACGTGATCGTCAAGAAGTTCGATCCAACGGCTTTCTTCGGTCTGGTCGCGAAAGAGCGGGTAACCTTTGCCTGCATGCCTCCGACGATGATCAACATGGCTTTGAATCATCCGATGGACGCCGCGGCGCTCGCTCGCCTGCCGCGCGAGATGCGAGTAGGAACGGCAGGCTCAGCCCCGCCGCTTGCGACGATTCAAGGCGCGCAGGAGAAGTTCGGCTGGCGAGTGATTCAGATCTACGGTCTGACCGAGACTGCGCCGTTTTTGACGGTGAGCAAGATCAAACCTCACATGGACAAATGGCCCGCGGATCAGAAGTCCCGCGTGCAAGCAAAGACGGGCTATTCGATGATCGGCGTCGACATTCGAGTGGTCGACGACGAGGGCCGCGACGTAAAGCCTGACAGCGGCGAGGTCGGCGAGGTTATCACTCGCGCGAACGTGGTGATGAAGGGCTACTGGCGCCAACCGGATGCCACGGACGCGGTGATCGTCGACGGGTGGTTTCACACCGGCGATATGGCGATGCTGGACAGCGAAGGTTACATCGAGGTCTGCGATCGCAAGAAGGACCTGATCATCTCGGGGGGCGAAAACATTTCATCGATCGAAGTCGAAGGGTTGTTGTATAAGCATCCGGCGGTTCTCGAAGCCGCGGTAGTCGCCGCGCCCGACGAGCGCTGGGGCGAGGTGCCTTATGCGATCGTCGTGTTGAAGCCGGGAACTCAAGCGAGCGACTCCGAGTTGATCGACTTCTGCCGCGAACACCTCGCGCACTACAAGTGCCCCAAGCGCGTCGACTTTATCGACACCCTGCCGCGAACCGCGACCGGCAAGATCCAGAAGAACCTGCTACGCGAGCAGTATTGGCGGGGCAAGACCAAACACGTCGGCTGATCCGGGATCTCTCAGTATTCCAGCTTCCCCTGATACATCATATCCTTAATCTTGAAACGGAGGTCAGGCTTGTAGTTGGACGACAACTCCGTATGAAAGTGAATCTCCTCGCTCGCCTCGGATATGAAGGGCTGATCGCCGACTAGTCGCGGGAAGAGGAATCTCGCGCCGAATCCATCTTTCTGAGGCTTCTGATACTCCTTGAGAAACACTCGCTTCCCGCCTTTGGTCTCGAGATATGTATTGGTTATCAGATCGGCATTTCCCCTGCCGTACAACAGCCCGTTGGCCTGGTTGGCGTTCTCGCCGGTTTCGGTGGATTCGACAAGCATCGTAACCACTATGTATTCGCCGAACTCACCGGCAACGAGGTTCTTCAGCATATCCGAAAGCTCATCGTTGGGCTTTTGCTTCAGTTCAATCCTGCGGCTAATCGCCTGGCGAATCGGTTTGGCCGAGAAAAACCGCACGCGAAAGTGAACATGCGTAGCGTCCACCGGGCGATCCGTGGTCTGGTTGCCAACGCCCTGTCGCCCGGTTACTGGGCCCTTGTAGAGTGTCACCGGCGAAGTATAGGTCCACGTCTTTCCCCAGGGGGAGTCGTTGAGGACCTTCAGCGCATCCTTGTCTGACCATTGCTCGTACGGTTTCTTGTCCCACTGTGCAGCAGTGGTGAGCGAGAATACCAATAGCAGACCGGGGATGCCGGGTATCAAGATTCGTTTTGACAGTTTCATAGCTTACCTCTCTCGGGGCCCGTGTGAGCGGCCTCGTTGGAAATTACGGGTGCGCCGACGGAAACAATCCACTGGTTCTTAGTCATCCCCGGCGCTTGTCACTATGCGTGAGTCAGAATCGTAGCACGATCCCCGCGGATATGAGCGCGTTGTGCTGCCGATCGCTCAACGCGCGCACGTTCAGAGGCGGGAGATCTGTATAGAAGTCCCGCACTTCGCCTCTGATGCTTAGAACGGAAATCACCTTCACGTCAAGCCCGAATCCGAAATCGAAGACGCCATCCGTGGTCGTCTTACGATTCGGGTTGGGCTGATTGTCGATCTGCGTGTCGCTCTCGCGATAGTGCGCCAGTCCGAAGCCCATTACCGCGAAGGGCGAGTACTTCCTCCCGGGCAACAGCTTCAGCTTCAATCCCGGTGTGAAAAATATCGACGAATAGCTCCTGGGAGAGAGCACGTTCGTCGTTTTGACCTTTGTGCGCGGAGTCCCCGCAAACGGGACCTCGAAATAAAGCGCGGCGAGCTTTGCATCCACGAGCCGCCGCGCGTAATTCAGTTCGTAGGTAAACCCGGTGCCGAACTTGATGAAGCCGGGCTGGGGCAAATCGAAACCCCGTTCCCCGATTTTCAGACCGCCCGACGTGAACGCAACTTCGTTCTGCTGCCCGAAAGCCGCATCGCAGCTCAAGAGAATCAATGCGGCAATTGTCATGAGTACAAGTCTCACCGTTTACTCCTCGCGGAAAAAATCAAGCAACACGCGGTTCACCGAGTCCGGCTTCTCAGTGAAGAACACGTGACCCGTGTCAGGAACCTTGACCAGCCGCGCACTCGGGATGCGCGCGGCGATCATCTCAGAGTTTTCCGGAGCAACCAGCGCGTCTTCCGTGCCGGTCATCACAAGCGTCCGATGCGTGATCTGAGAAAGACGGTCGATCGTGTCGTGCTTCATCACCGCGCCGAGCTGCAACAAATATGAAGACTTCGGCTGGTTGTTGTGTTCCATCACCGCCAGAGCTTCTTCGACAAGGGCGGGCTGCTCAGCAACCGTCTTCTTCGAAAATAATATAGGCACCGAGTGCCTTAACGCATCCCGCCTCGGCATATCCCGTGATTCGTCGAAAGTGCGAATAGCCCACTCCGGAGCGCGAGCCGCCGTGCGAGGTCCCGCGTGCGTGCACGCGAGAACCAGCCGCCGGACTTTCTTCGGATGGCGAAGCGCCAGCTCTTGCGCGATCATCCCGCCGAGCGAAACGCCGAACACGTGCGCGCTTTCTACTCCCAGCGCGTCGAGCAACGCCGCGGTATCGTCCGCCATATCCGCAATCGTGAAGGGTTCCTGAGGTTGATCCGTGCGGCCGACGCAGCGGTTATCGAAGGAGATCACGCGGAAGTGAGGCGCGAGGCCTTCCACCTGAGGCTTGAAGCCCTCGCAGGTCGACCCGAGCCCTCGGATCAAGAGCAACGGGTCGCCCTCACCGTGGATCTCGTAGTACATCTTTATTCTTGTTGTCTGGATTATCGACACTGTTTCTCTTCATAGATTGAAATTGAACGTGATCGTTCCGATTATTTTCACGGGAACGCCAACGAGCTTGGTTGGCGCGAATCGCCACTGACGCGCCGCATCTTCGGCAGCGCGTCTCAACTCACCGGGTCCCGACAACGGGCGAGTGTTAATCACGAGGCCGCACTCATCAACGGTTACTTCCACAACCACGCTGCCGGAGACTCTGTGACGCCTTGCGTCGTCAGGATATAGCGGCTCTACTCGGAGAATTGCGCTTCCCTGTAGAACACCCCGATTGACCGGGGTAGATGGTGGAGCGCCTCGAAGTTTCGCGGCGCGATCCCTGTATAACATTGCCTCGGGGATTTTACCGTTGAACATCAGCGCACAAGCGCAGTTCTCGAGCAATTCAACCAGCCCGGGGCTATTCGGGCCAAGAACCTTTTCCTCGATCGCCAGGCTCCTCTTGTAATACTCGAGAGATCTCGAGAACTTCTCCATCCGGTCATAAAACCTGGCGAGCTGAATCAATGATCGGGTCACCTCCGGATGGTCAGGCCCAAATGCCTTCTCGCGGATCGTTAGCCCTCGCAGATAGAATTTCTCAGATCCTCCAAAGTCTTTTTGTGCGAAGTGAATCAATGCGAGGCTCTCGATCGTGGGGATCAGGTTCTTACTGTCGTTGCCAAACTTCTTCTCAAGGATGCTAAGTGAGCGCCGGTAGAGCGGCTCGGCCTCCGCGTACTGGAACTTTGACAGGTAAATATAGGCGAGATTGTTGAGCGCGCTGGCGACCAACTCATGGTTGGAACCCAGCACCTTCTCTCTAAGCTCGATCGCGCGTTTGGCTAGAGGCAGCGCCTCTTCAAACTTCCGCTCGCTGGAGAGCTTCAAGACCTCGCCGCTCAGCCGCGCCGCTTCTCCTAGTTCTGGCGACGTTGTTTCCTGCTGACCTTGCCGGTGATCGCGTAGATTCTCGTTTCGCGGCGCCGCCGGCGAGAGTGCAAGAATCAGGCTCACCGTGATCAGTAGTTGGATCATAGACCTTGGGTCCACTTGCGAGCATCACAGGGACTCAATACTCGAGCTTGCCCTCGAACATCATATCCTTGACCTTGTACCTCGTGTTCAGCACTACCGCGCCAATGGGTTCTGAATGGAAGAGAACCTCCCCGCTCTCGGGTGTGATGAACGCCTTCCCGTCGACGAGTCGCGGAAAGATGTAGCGGGCTCCGAGGCCGTCGCTGCCCGGCGGCTGATACTCATTGATGAACACGCGCCGGCCTGATGCGAGCAGATATGTATTGTTCTTCAACTCGCCGGTGGTGAGCTTATAGAACACCTGCTGTGTTTGTTGCAAAAGCCGGCTGGATTTGTCCGAATCGGCAGAAACCGTGACGACAATGTAATCTGGAAAATCAGCAGCCGCGAAAGCCTTCAAACGAGCCGCGAGTTCGGCGCTGATCTTCTCTCTGTTGTTCATCTCCATGACGTGACTGATCGCCTGGCGCACCGGCTTTGCCGAGAGAAAGCGGATGCGAATATTGACGTTGAAGACCTCGGCTACACGACTCTGGCTGGAGTCCGCGCGCCCCTGGCCGGTCATATTTGAGGTGTCGGTCACGGTCTGAGTCTGGGCCCACGGGGAGTCGTTGAGCAGCTTCATCGATTCCTTCTCCGACCACTCCGTGTAAGGTTTCTTGTTCCACTGCCCGAAGCCTTCTGACGGGTCGGAGGAAAGTGCCACGAGCGCTCCGATCAACAACGCACGGTTTAAGGGCTTCATAACGCTCTCCTGTTTGAGATGTAACGGGTGGGCCGCCGGCTCATTCTTATCCAGACGGCGCCATCATAGCCCGTCCTCACCTGAGGGCACAAACGGATTCGCAAGCCTTTGCGCTCTTTGCGAGTCTTTGCGTGCTTTGCGCGAAATACCTCTTTGCAAACCACGATTTCGCGCAAAGAGCGCAAATACCCGCAAAGCGCGCAAAGAGCTTCTGTCGCCTTTCGTGTAACCCGGCCACGCGCCCGGTCGTCTGTGCCTTTCCCCAACCTTGTCGAGCAACACTTTCGCGGTTAAGCTTCAGCCTGCTTTAGCTCGGCAACTGGAAGGTTGGAAGCCCGGACTTCATTTCTCTTACTCACTTGAGGAATGCTCTAAGGAGGCGCCATGAAGAAACTTTATGCTCTCACTTTCTTGCTAGTGCTGTGGGTGCCGTTGACCGCTGCCGGCCGTGAAACCCGGCTCGTGCGGTACCCGCATTACAATCAAGGCCACATCGTGTTCACATACCTGGCCGACATATGGACGGCGGACGAGGATGGTAAGAACGTAAAACGCATAACCGTGCACAAGGCGCGGGACGTCTACCCGAAGTTCTCGCCCGACGGGAAGTGGATTGCTTTCTCATCCGACCGAAACGGAAACATGGACGTGTTCATCGTCCCAAGCACCGGCGGCAATCCCAAGCAGCTCACGTTTCATTCAGCCGATGATACGGTCCAGGGATGGACGCCCGACGGGAAAGCCGTGCTGTTTTCGAGCAACCGCGGCGATGATTTCATGCCCAAACTCTGGACGGTCAACATAGACACTACGGCGGAGCGCAATACCGGCGCCGACATGGGAACTTCTGCTTGCTATTCGCCCGACGGGTCGAAACTCGCGATCAATCGCAAGGGCCAGGTCTACTGGCGCAAGTACTACCGCGGCGCGATGAACACCGACGTCACGGTTATGGACATCGCGGCGAAGAAGTTCACCGACCTGACCGCCGACTTCGAGGGAATAGACTCCTGGCCGATGTGGAGCCGAGACGGCAACATCTACTTTGTCAGCGATCGCGAAGGCAATGGACTCACCAACGTATGGCGCGTTCCTGAAAATGGAGGCAAAGCCGAGCGCGTGACCTCCTTCAAGGAAGGCGACGTTCGGTTCCCCGGCATCAGCGCCGACGGAAAAGTGATTGTCTTTGAGCACGACTTCGGCATATGGAAGCTGGACGTCGCCACTCGCAGGGCTGCGCCGATCAAGCTGGACATCGACGCCGAAGTGCAGGAGAACGTCGCCGAAGTCCGCGACTTCAACTCACAGGCGGACGATTACGACCTGGCGCCGGCCGGACGCCGCATTGCATTCTCGATCCACGGCGAGATATTCACCGCTCCAACGGAAGAAGGCGACCTTCGGCAAATCACCGACAGTCCGGCTCGCGATCAAGCTCCTACTTACTCGCCTGACGGAAAGTCGATTGCATTCATCAGCGATCGAAGCGGCCGCGAGGAGCTCTACATCGCTTCCTCGGACGGCGTGGGTGAGCCGCAGAAGATCTCCGACATCGACGCTCTGAAGTTCGGGTTCGAGTGGTCCCCTAACTCTAAGGAGATCGCGTTCGTTTCGTCGGATAACAAACTGCGGAAGTACACAGTCGACTCCAAACAAACCGTCGAGTTGTCGTCCTCAAAATACGGCAACATCAGCGAACCTCGGTGGTCGCCGGACGGCAAATGGATCGCTTATTCAAAGCCCGACTACACGCGCACCTCTGACGTCTACCTGATACCTTCCTCCGGCGGCGAAGAGAAAAAGGCCACGTTCGATTCTTATAACGACGCCAACCCGCGGTTCTCTCACGATGGCCGCAAACTTTACTTCGTGCGCCGCGAGGATGGCGGCGGCGGCGGTTTTGGCGGCGGCGGGCAGGCTTCGTCTCAGATCTACTCAGTCGCGCTTGAAAAGGAAGAGCGCGATCCGAGTGATCCTGAAGAACGTCCCGAGGCCGAACAGCAGGATCAGGGCAGCGACCCCGGTGGGCGCAGAGCAGGGCCTCCGCGCAATCAGCCCCCTCGCGATATCAACATCGATTGGACGGGGCTCAAGCGCCGCACCCGACAGATAACCCGGATGCCTTTCGGCGTTTTCAACTACGCCATCACACCGGACAATCGGTCGATCGTGTTCGTGACGACCGAGCCGTCGAGCGGGCGACCCGCGCCGACGCCGGTGATCTACTCGATCGGCGAAGATGGACGCCGCTTGACTCGCATCGTCGCGGGTGAAGCGCCCGGCGGCGAAGGAGGCGGAGGCGGACGGGGCGGCTTCGGCGGCGGCGGGGGTATCTCTGATCTCAACATCACTCGAGACGGCCGTTCGCTATTCTTCAGAGAGGGCAGCTCGATCTACTCCGTAGCACTGGGTGGCGGCGCTGGCCAGCCGGGCGGCGGCGCGGCCGCGGCGCTCGGAGCAGGATCGGGTGGACGCGAGGCTGCGCGTCGTCGCGTGAACTTCACCGCTCAAGTGAAGATCGACAAGCAGGCAGAATGGGCCGAGATGTTCGACGACGCCTGGCGCACGATGAAGTACCGTTTCTACGATCCGCAGATGCACGGCAAGAACTGGGACGGCGCTCGCGCCAAGTATCAACCACTTGTCCGTGACGTCGGCGATCGACAGGAGCTGTTGAACATCATCAACGAGATGATCGGCGAGCTGAACGCTTCTCACACCGGCGCGGGGGGTCCGCCTCGCGGGCGCGAGTCGCGCGAGGCCAATGTTACAACCTGGCATCTTGGAGTCGAGCTGACTTCGGATGACACCGCCGGTCGCTACAAGGTCACGCACGTCTTTGAAGGCGGCCCCGCGGACAAGGATTGGGTGAAGGTCTCGAACGGCGATTACCTGATTGCGATAAACGGCCGCGAGGTGAAAGCCGGCGAGAACTACTGGCCGCTTCTGAATCACAAACTCAATCGCAAGATCGAAGTCACGTTCAACAACAAGCCCTCAACGGACGGCGCGTGGAAGACACGCATCGAGCCGATAAACGCCGGCGGTCTCTCGGCGCTTCGTTACGAGCGCTGGGTCAAGGAGCGCCGAGCGATGGTCGACAAGATGTCCAACGGCCGAATCGGCTACTTGCACATCCAGGCGATGAATCAACCGTCGCTGCGCAAGTTCGAAAAGGAAGTTCGCGAGAACCGCGAAAAGGAAGCGTTGATCATCGACCAGCGTTGGAACGGCGGCGGCAATATCGAGCAGGAATTGCTCGCTATTCTCGTCCAGCGCGAGTACCAGATCTGGCAGCCGCGAGGAACCGAGGCCACTGGGCGTCCGTTTGCCGGATACTTCGGGCCTAAGGTCGTGTTGCAGAACTGGCGCTCGGCTTCAAACGCCGAGATGTTTCCGGCCGGCTTCCGCGCGCTTGGGCTCGGCAAGGTGATCGGCACTCCGACGATGGGCGCGGTGATCGGCACGGGCAGCTACTCGCTGATCGACGGGTCAACGGTTCGGACGCCCGGTGTGGGAGTCTTTCTCGCGGACAAGAATCGAACCAACATGGAGAACTACGGCGTGAAGCCCGACATCATGGTGGAGAACACGCCGGAGGACAACCTGGCGGGCCGCGACCGGCAACTTGAGACGGCAGTGCAGGAGTTGCTGAAAGAGATCGGCTCGAAGGCTCAACAGGCGAAGAAGGAGTAGATCTCGTCTTCGTAGTCGGAACCTGGCGCCAAGACATGGGGTCTATTCGCATGTCTTGGCGCTTTGCTTTTGTGCGAGAAATCTGTTTTTGGAGGTGGACAATCTCGAAGGTTCCAGATTCCGTTTTTGAACGAGTCAAGCGCCGGAGGCGCGAAATTCAACAGGCAGGGGCAAGCGAAGCGCCGCCCCTGGTCAACGCGACAACGACGCCATAAGCCCTGTAAGGGCGGCATAGGAGTCTTACTCATTCAGCCCCTTCACGGCTCATCCGGTCTACGGCCCAACCACCCGGTCGCGTTGCGCCGGGATTATGAATCTCGACCCTTCGGGCCTCTTCCGCATACCTCGCCAAAGGTCTCGGCAGTCGATGGTAATCCTCGCGCACACAAATCACCAGATCAAATATCCAGCAACGAGGAATATCACACGACCCAGCATTGAGAGTTATGACTGTCGTGTAATACCATCGATCGCCTCGGTTACTAATCCAATAAAAGGAGCGTGAGAAAACGATGAGGAAGAGCCGCCGCCGTACGACGAATCTCGATCGCCGGGACTTTGTAAAACATGTCGCCACAGCCGGTCTGGCCGCTCCTCTCCTGGAAGTGCCCGGGGTCGCGGCCGCTTTCGAGCAGCAGCAACAGCCTCAAACGCCACAGCGCGTCACCAAAGAGATGCTGCACGCGGCCGAGCAGTTGATCGGCATCGAGCTGAACGACGCTCAGGAAGCTATGGCGCTTCCGGGAGTCAATCGAGCGCTGGCGGGTTACGAAACACTGCGCAAGATAGAAGTCCCGCTCGATACCGAACCCGCGACGGCTTTTCATCCCGCGCTCCCGGAAAAGAAGTACAACTGGAAGCCGGCTATCAAGTTCAAACTCACCAAACAGGAGATTCCGAAATACAACTCGCTCGAGGAAGTCGCCTTCTTCAAAGCGACTCAACTCGCCGAGCTTATTCGAACCAAACAAGTCTCGTCCGTTGCCCTGACCAAAATGTACCTCTCGCGTTTGAAACGCTACGGTCCGAAGCTGCTGTGCGTCGTCACGCTGACCGAAGACCTCGCCCTGAAACAGGCTGCGGAAGCCGATCGTGAGATCAAGGCCGGCAAATATCGCGGTCCGCTCCACGGAATCCCGTGCGGCGTCAAAGACCTGTTCGCCACCAAGGGAATCAAAACGACCTGGGGCGCAGAGCCCTATCGCGATCAAATGATCGACTATGACTCGACGGTCGTCGAACGATTGCGCGACGCCGGAGCTGTTCTGGTCGCGAAGCTCTCGATGGGGGCGCTTGCTCAGGGCGGCCGCTGGTTCGCGGGCATGACTCGCAATCCGTGGCAGGTGGAAGAAGAGCGAATCGGGTCGAGCGGGTCGTCGGCCGGACCGGCTTCGGCGACCGCCGCGGGACTGGTCGGGTTCTCGATCGGGACCGAAACGCTCGGCTCGATCGTTTCGCCGTCGACTCGCTGCGGTTGTGCGGGACTTCGTCCGACGTACGGACGCGTGAGCCGCTACGGCGCGATGGGCTTGAGCTGGACGATGGATAAGATTGGTCCGATCTGTCGAGGAGTCGAGGACCTCGCGGCCGTGCTTGCTGGGATCTACGGGCCCGACGAGCGAGACATCACCGTTGGAGACGCGCCGTTCAACTGGGCGCCCGATGTTCCTCTGTCGAAGCTGCGCATCGGGTATCTGAAGGCTGAATTTGAAGGCGGTAACAACGACAAAGAGAAAGCTCTGTATAAAGAGGCGCTCGACGCGTTAAGAGGCGCCGGCGCGAATCTTCAGCCGATCGAGCTCCCGCGGTTTTCAACCGGGTCATTGCGCATCATTCTGACGGCTGAAGCTGCAGCTGCCTTCGACGACATAACTCGCGACGGACGAGTCAATCAGCTCTCCGGTCAGGCGCCGGGCGACTGGCCCAACTCGTTTCGAACGGCGCGTTTCATCCCTGCGGTCGAATACATTCGCGCTCAACGAGCAAGGACGCTGCTGATGCACGAGATGGACAAGCTAATGTCGAAGTGGGATGTGTTTGTATCGCCGGCTCCCGGGAGCGCGAGCCTGCTGGTGACAAACCTGACCGGGCATCCTCAAGTGTGCGTGCCTTGCGGATTCATCGACGTCCTGCCGAGATCGATCATGTTCACCGGCGGGTTGTACGACGAAGCTTCGCCTCTGAGAGTAGCGCTGGCATACGAGCGAGCGACCAAGTGGAACACGATGCATCCGAAGATGGATTGGGCGTGAACTATCGGAGAGCTTGGGTCGGCGGTATTCGTCTCATAGGTAGACGACCTTATTCTCCATCTCGTCGGACGACATCACGTCGTAAATAAGGAATAGCGTTTCAAGCATTTCGCCGATGCTCCGTTTACCTTGTCTGCAAAAGGCGATTCCTGCGTGGCTTCTGCCACCAGCGTGCAGGCGAAGGTAGTCCTCGTCATGGGTGACGATCACGCGCCCTGATTGATGAGCGAACTGAAGGTGAGCCTCGTCGGTCGACCCAAGGAGGTTAGCCTCGTAAGCTGTTGTTACGTCGATACCACGTCTTCGTAATGCGGATGCAATCGCGGGAGCGATGTGCTCATCCAGGTGAAACTGGCTTATCACCCAGCATCCTCACCTCTGAGTCGCTTCAGTTTGGCCTCAAGCGCAGACGGATTCTTTTTCATGAATTCATCCACGAAGCTTTCCTCTCGCCGCATCTCATCGCGAATCTCTTCGACATGGTCAAAGTAGTAAGCCAATGCAGCGTGAACGTCGCTCAGAGATATGGTGGGGATCTGATCAACAATCTCGTCGGCGGACATACCCATAAGGTCGTGCCAGATAACTATGTCCATAACTCGGACGCGGTGCCCTGCGATGCAAGCCTTGCCGCCGCAGACGCCAGGCGTTCTGGTGATTCTCTCGGTTATTACTTCGCTCATGTTCCACCTATTGCGATGACTCAAGTTTGTCCATAGTATACTACGCAGCTTGGACCGAGCGATGTCAAAGGTTCGCGAATGCATCAGAGCTACACAGGCAAAATCAAATGATTTGACCTCGATATGCCAGATAAAGCATAAGCGAGCCGTGGGCGAAGCCCCAAAGATCAGAGCATTGGATTGGGTCGGGTCGTCGAGGAAAGCCCGGACAGTGAAGGCTGAAAAGATCGAACGTAGCAGTGGAAATGTCGTTGCCGATCTGGGATTCCGAGACGCCGAGGAACAGCTGTGGAATGCTCAACTCACGTTTCAAAGAAGACCTCCTCTTGGCCCATCCCATCCGACAGCCTCGTACCTAGCAGAAACTTCTGCAACGAAATCAGGAAGGCTCGATTTATCAAAGAACCTGGTTTGAATACTTACGTGGTCAAGCAAACTCTTAAACGATCCACGAGGCTTTTGCTTACTCTGGGAGAGCTGCCAATCACACATGTATTTTCTTGCCTCCCAAGCAAGAATATCCGGTGCTTGCAGTTGGACAACCTGCTTTCTATGTTGAAACGCATAGCAGTAGGGCTCAACACCAAAACACAGGGCAGTGTTTTGAGTAGCAATGTCATTAAACAAGTCAATGATTTCGTGCTTACCCTTTTTGCGGGGCATCCAGTCGAACACATACTCCATCGGATCAGAAGTTCTGATTGCTCGCCACTGTGCGATTGAAAACACGCAGCTCTGTACAGCAAACGTATAATGATAGTGGCCTAGCTTATCGCGGAGTTTGCCTTGCACCAGCTCATCGTAATCCTGTTTCACCACAGCGGTAGCGCAGCCCATCATCGCATTTCGATTGATGATTTCAACCAGGCGAGTAATAACACTTCTTCTCTTCTCTTCGTCCCATTCACTGAATGGGTTTTGCCGTGCCACAAAGTCAGCCATGTGAAAGCTTGAATTATCTAGACCTGCATCATTCAATACAGACTTCCATGCAGCTTCATAACGTTTCCAGAGAGGAATATCAGAAACAAAACAAGCGGCTACCGCTATGTCAGATGGTAAAGTCTGTACCACTGTCATCAAAGTAGACGGTGAACATAGCCACTAATGCGTCCTCCGAGAAACCAGATATAATATTTAGGCACAAATGATCGAAGGCGCTCATGAGCACCTCTCATATTCACGGCGTAGAGTCTAGAATTAGGCAACCGGGTTATTGTGACTGCCACCGCGATGGCCTGAGTTTCTGCAATCGTCGTAATGAGCCCACGGGGCCCGCCGAGCCGTTCAGTTCGCACGGTCATCGGTACCTGCGCGCCAGCGAACGCGCACCAAACGAGTGCGTTTAGTAGTAGCATTGTTAAGTGCTTCATTACCTATCCAAACTAGCCCAAAGATTCTCGCTCCCGCGCATGTTGCTTTGTTACACGACGCTGTCCGATCCCTCGCGCGACTCGGCAGCTTAAGCTATCACGGATCTTCGCACAGCTTCGTGCGCGTACGGAATAACGACCTCACCTATCAACATTCCCTCTTTCTTTATAGAAGCAACGCCCGCGGCGACTGCCGTGCGCACTGCGCCTACTTCGCCGGTGAGAACCACCAGCCCCTTCCCGCCCGGTTGATTGCGCGCCTCGATCAGCTTGATGTTTGCCGACTTCACCGCGGCGTCTCCAGCGTGAATCGCCGAGGCTACCTCTTTGGTTTCAATTATCCCAATGGCTTCGATGTGATCGACTTTGACTCGACCTTTGATTGCTTGAGATCTATGCGGCGCTGGGAAATAAAGATGAGGCGCTGGCGTGGCTTAAGAAAGCTTGTGACGAGCACGAACAGGGGGTGGTTGAACTCAAGGTAGACCCGCGCTTGAATACGGTCCGCGCAGACCCAAGGTTCGTGGACTTGCTCCGGCGTGTGAAGCTCGCGCCGTGAAAAGGAAAGTGGCGAGTGACCAGAAAAAACAGTGACGAGTGACAAGTGACTAGTGACAAGAGAAAAGAGAAGGTCAGTGTTCACGTTCTTAAGCTCGTCACTCGTCACTCAGAACAATTTCCAGATCAACGGCATTGACGCCAACAGCCTTTCTTTTAACGGCGCGGAGTCCGTGGCCGTGCCGGCGCCTGAAACGATTCAGGAGTTCAAGGTCCAGACCTCGCTTTACGACGCGACGTACGGGCGCGGCGCCGGCGGAAACGTTCAGGCGGTCACGAGGAGTGGCAGCAATAGTTTTCATGGGGCCGCCTATGAATACTTCCGCAACGACGCGCTTAACGCCAACAACCCATTTTTGAAAGCGGCTGGCGTGCCGCGGCCAACTTTACAGTCCAATATCTTCGGCGGCCTGCTCGGCGGCCCGATCAAAACAGATCGTTCGTTCTTCTTCGTCTCCTACCAGGGCACGCGCCAGCGCAACGGCGCGTCGGACAATAGTTTGACCTCCAGCATCCTCGTCGCGCCGGGTTTAACCGACGACCGTTCACAACAGACGCTGCTCGCGACGTTCATACCAAGGCTTTCGGACGGGCGGCCCGCGACCTCCATCCATCCGGCGGCGCTGGCTCTGTTGAACATAAAACTCCCCGGCGGCGGGTTCCTGATCCCCACGCCGCAGGCCGACGGGCGCTACTCAGGCTCGGCCATCTCCACTTACCGCGAGGACCAATTCAACGCGAACGTTGACTACCGCGCCGGTGAAAAAGACTGGCTGGCGGTGAAGTTTTTCTTCTCCAACGCGCCGCAATTCGATGCGCTGCCCAACAACGCTGCCAACGTCCCAGGCTTCGGGGCGGACCGGAAGAATGACAACCGGCTGTTCTCGGTTCAGAACATCCATACCTTCGGCGCGAGGACAGTCAACGAAGCGCGCATAGGCCACAGCGTCATCCGCACGGACAGCTTCGGACGACTTCCTGTGAAGGACTCGGACGTAGGGATTAGGAGGGCGAACGCCGACGCCTATCCCGGCCTGGGGCTGATTCGCATCGGCGCGGGTGAGGCGCTGACCATTGGCAACTCCGGCGTTTTCGTAGACCTTAACTTCGACAACTCCGCGATTACGCTGGTTGACATTCTCTCTATCACACGCGGGCGTCACAGCGTCCGCACGGGCGGCGGAATCATCTCTTACCGGACTTATCAGACGGCGAATGGTCCCCGGCGCGGCCAGATAGCTTTCCAGGACTTCAACCGTTTTCTGGTCGGCCAGGCTACCAGCTCGGTGAACGGGGAGGGCATCACCACACGCTTCTTGCGCGCGGCTGACTACAGCCTCTTTCTACAGGACGATTGGATGTTAACGCAGAAGCTGACCCTCAATCTCGGCTTGCGCTACGAGCTGGACCTTCCGCCTTACGAGACGCGCGGCGCGATTGGGACTTTCGACCCGGCGCTTTATCAACCGAGGATGAAGGTTGACCACGGCAACCCCGTCGGCCCCCCCGTCGGCGGGTTCGTGCAGGCAGGGAATGTGATCCCGCAATACGACCGGGCCGACGTGCCGAACGTCGGCAAGCGCGTCGTCACGAGCGTTGACCCGAATAACTTTGGCCCGCGACTAGGCTTTGCCTACTCGCCTTTTGATTCGGGGCGCCTGGCCGTGCGCGGCGGCTACGGCATCTTCTATTCGCGTCCCTCCGCGATTCACATAGGCAACACGACTAACTCGCCGCCGACCTACGCCATTCGCCGGAGTCCGAAGGACGCTCTGGTTCCTTTGGAGAATCCTTTCTTCCCGCTGCCATCGCAAGATCAATTCCCCGCGTTCGTCGAAGGCGTCGACCTTAGCAGTAGTACGTTTGATCGCCGTCTGCGCACGACTTACTTTCATCAGTACAACGCCAGCCTTCAGTATGCGCTCTCGCAGGACCTGCTGCTCGAAGCCGCCTACGTCGGCACACGCGGGCACAACCTGTTCCGCAACGTCCGCATCAACCAGGCGCGGCTTGCCAGCACGCAACAGCCGATTGTCAATGCCGTGACCGGACAAGTGATTACCACCAACACGCCCACCAACGCCACGCTTCGAGCGCCATATCAGGGCGCCGACATCGCCGGCTTTCAGCAGTTTCAGTACACCGCCGAGTCGACTTACAACTCGCTACAGATGAGCCTGACCCGGCGGCTCTCTAAGGGCCTGCAACTGCTCGCCTCATACACTTACGCGAAGTCGATCGACAACGCCTCAGGCCAAGTTGGAGACGCGTCGACCATCCTCGGCAACCAGCTTGATGACCGCGCGAACCGCGGCGTCTCCGACTTCGATCGCCCGCATCGCTTCGTCTTAAGTTATCTTTGGGACTTGCCGCGCCCGGCCTTTGTGGCCAGGTCAACCGCCGGACGGCTGCTGCTGTCCGATTGGCAAGTGGCAGGGATCATCAACGCGATGTCCGGCCTGCCAATTGACATCATGGATACGGGCGCTGGCTCATTTTATTTCGGACCAATGAGCGGACTCTCGCGGCCGAGCTGGGCGCCAGGCGCAACCCGTAGCACAGCGATGACTAATATCCCGGCGGACTACTACTTTAACCCGCTTGCGTTCGTCCGGCCAGTGGTGCAGGAGTTCCAGCCTATTCCAAGCTCAAAAGGCACGGCTATCGCAGGCTTAGTTCCTCCTGGGAGCCCGCTCGGCACCGACATTGGCAACGTCGGGCGCAATGTCTTGCGCGGCCCCCGACAGTCAAACGTGGACTTCTCCGTCATCAGGCGCCTACCGATCAGTGAATCAAAAAACATCGAGATCCGTGCCGAATTCTTCAATCTCTTCAATCACGTCAACTTTGCAAATCCGAGTGGCAACTTCAACGCCGTGCCTCCAGGCAGAATCGATCGGAACACTGGCCAGATCGCCAACCCCGCCGACCTCGGCGACTTCGGACGCATCAATTCCACAAGCAATAACCCGCGTCTAATCCAGTTGGCGCTGAAGCTCAATTTCTGATTATACGGCTGGTCCGTAGGCGAGTACCTGATGCGAGCGCGAGCGGCGCGGATCACTTGGCCAGTTACAGGGCTCGATGACGCTGAGATCGAAGCCCTGTTATTCCTGCCAGGGAACCACAGCCCGAAAACCACTCAAGCTCAAGTGATAGCAATCGGCCAAGGCCGATGCCCAACTTCGCCGAGATTCACATGGAACTGCAAACTCATAAGCACGTCACGCTGCAGTTGCTGTGGCAAGAGTACAAGCAAGCCAATCCGGGCGGGTATCAGTACTCGCAGTTCTGTGAACTTTATAGGAGGTGGGCGAAGAAAACAGAGCTGGTGCTGAGGCAAACACACCGCGCCGGGGAGAAGCTGTTCGTTGACTATGCGGGCCAGACGGTGCCGGTGATTGATGCAACGACCGGCGAGGAGCAATCGGCGACGGTGTTGGTGGCAGTGTTGGGCGCAAGCAACTACACCTACGCGGACGCGACCCTGCGCGCTGATCTGGAGTCGTGGATCGAATCCAACGTGCGGGCGATGGAATACATTGGCGGCTGCACCGAAGTAATAGTCCCTGATAACTTGAAGACCGGAGTGAAACAGCCGTCGCGCTACGAGCCGGACCTGAATCCGACCTACCAGGAGATGGCGACGCACTAAGTTTGAGGACAAGTTTCTGCTGGAAACAAAATTGTGCGAAGCGCAAGCATGAGTTTTCTTAGGCATAGGGAAATCTATCGATCCGATGAGCGATTCGCGGACTGGGAGCGGCAGCCGTTACTGCCGCCCCCGGCTCATTGTCTCGATGAGTTTCCAGTTGGCTATTCCTGGCGAGTTGCCCTCCGGCAGAGCTCGCTTTCCGCTTCACCAACCGCGGCTGATTGTGAGAGAACGATCAGTCGAAGGGCAAGAACTATTTTCGACCCGGCACTGGTGTCTCTTAACTTTTTGTCTCACGAATGGGGTGCACCCCACACAGCCCCTACTGCTATCTATATCCAAGAAAAAAGAATAAAGAAGAAAAGACGCTCTTATGGAAGGTTTAGGTCAAACTGGGATGGACAAGTCGGAGCGAGAGGCGTAAAACCAGCTAGTTCCCGCCGACGATCTCTATGGCCGGTTTTGAAGTGATCATGTATGACCGGTATTGGGTGAGCACCGAGGCCGCACGCAGAAGGATTGAGTAGGGCAGAGGCCGAAGAACGAAGAGTTAAGGAGTGCGAGGAGGCTACGCGTCAGCCAAATGGAAGCTATAGAAACTATTCGTTCCTCATCAGATGCTATAAGCCGGAAGAAGACGTGCCGAATAACCTATCGACACTGCGCGATTAACCAGCCGTGGAAAGGCGTCGTTACGAAATAATGAGCGCTGAAAGAAGTTGGTCGAAATGGGTTGATCGTCGGCTTGGAATCTCTAGTCAATTTCTGTTTGTTTGCGTGCCTCTGAGTATTTTGAGGCTAATACAGGTGGGAGGTGACGCATGAAACTAATCCTGTGTGCGTTCGCGCTTGTTGGTTCATTTCACCCCTTTGCGCATATAAGCGCTCAGCAGCAGTCTCAGTCGAACGGTTTGGCGGAGGTCAACGGAACAAAGCTCTACTATGAGGTAAAGGGAAAGGGGCCGGCAGTGGTTCTGATCCATGGCGGGCTGGTCGACAGCCGACTATGGGATGATCAGATGGTTCCCTTATCGAAGCATTATCGCGTCGTGCGCTACGACCTGCGTGCCTTTGGTAAGTCGGCTTCGACCACCGAACCGTTCTCACACATCGAAGATCTGCGAGCGCTGCTCGACTTCCTGAAGATCGACCGCGCGACGCTGGTTGGTCTCTCGCTTGGCGGGATCATCGCCGCCGACTTTGCGCTCGAGTATCCTGAGAAGATCAGTAGTCTTGTCCTCGTGGGGGCAGGATTGCGAGGCGACCCACAGCCACCGGACATCAAGGAAGCCATAGCGGCTTACCAGGCAGCAAGCCGTGGCGCCGAGGCCTTCGTTAACGTCACAATGTCGAGCGCGCTTTACGCCGCCGTCCGTCCCGGTTCTTCGGCATATTCCCGCCTACGCCAGATGATGCTAGATAACTTCAAGGCGGTTCCGACCTTCGTACCGGGCTTTTGGAAGTATCCGCAGAAGACAACCTATGAGCGACTTAACGATATAAATAAGCCAACGCTTGTCATCATCGGAAGCGAGGATAGCCAAACGCTGAAAAATATCGCCAACACGTTGGCCACCAAGATTCCTGGAGCGAGCAAAGTAATCATTCCTGGATCGAGTCATCACCCTCCAGTCGAGAAGTCTAAAGAGTTCACACGCGTTGTCCTTGGCTTCTTGAGTCAGAAGAAGGAGATGACGAAATGAACGCCCGCCGTCCGTCCCGGTTCTTCGGTATATTCCCGCCTACGCCTTATGGAAGGTTTAGGTCAAACTGGAATGGACAAGTCGGCGCGAGAGGCGTAAAAACCACCTAGTTCCGTCCGACGATCTCTATGGCAGGTTTTGAAGTGATCATGTATGGCCGGTTTTGAGGTGATCACCGAGGTCCTGTTTGGCAAGCTCTCCTCCTTTTGCGGCGGGGGCGGCCGCCCTGGATCCTGCCCGGGATCGACCTCGCGATCTTTTGCTGACGACTCAACGAAGAGTCTGAGCCGCCGCCGTCTCCCGTTCTCGAGGAAGAACTTTGCCTGAGTTTTATTGGGTGTCGCTAAGCTAAAAAGGTGGAATGTTTACGGTAAAACGGCCACCTGTTCCGGCAAATCGGCCACCTATTCCGGCCGTACCGAAAAAGTGGCCGGTTTCACGCCGGAATGGGTGGCCGATTTCCTCCGGAATACATGGCATGGCCGGTTTCATTCGGAATGGGTGGCCGGTTTCGCCCGGAATCCGCAGTGGCCGCTTTCGCCCGGAATCCGCACTTTTGTCGTCGCTCAAAACGTTGCTCATACCACCAGAGGCTATTGAGCCTATGGCCGGCGTCAACGTCCCGCTCGACTAGTTATTTAATGGCCGGTCTTGAGGTGACATTGAATGGCCGGTTTTGGGCGTCCCCCCCAGGGGGGAGAAATCTCATAAGATCAAAGTAGACCCGTTTGAACGAGGGAGCTCCGGCGCAAGTCGCCTTGAGATGAGAGGTAAAATCCCCGGATCAACAAGGAGGTACGTTTACGGTTGATAAAAGGAACAAAGAACATTGAATATCTCACATTTTGTTGTATTCATCACTTAGGTGCTTACATTACTCGCATTTATGCTTATGCACGATTATGTTTACTTCAAAAAGTCGTCAAGGTAACCTAAGATTGTTTTCGTTTGCATCATCAGACTCACATGCCCCTGCGAAGGAACAATTGCTACATGCGATTTTGGCATCGGTTGTAAATCAGCAGAAACACCACCACCGAGTAGTTGATATGTTTTCATCAATTCAATTTTATCCGTACCGTCATTGTCGCCAGAAATGATTAATACAGGTGCAGTAATTTTCGAAATATTGGAGTCTCCACAGTTAAATGGCACCTTGGCGAAATCAAACATCTGCTTTAAAAATTTTGTCCATTTGGTTTTATCAGGTGCTACTGCATCGTATGCTGCTTTTATTGGTGTGTTATCAAAAAGTTCAGGTTTAAAATCCTTAAAGCCTGTGTTCACGATGGGTAGCCAACCATCAGTTTTGTAAGTAGAGGAGATGATTACTAATTTACTTAACCGTTTAGGGCTTAGTACAGCAAATTGGTAAGCTACAGAGCCACCCATACTAAATCCGGCTACATCAGCACTGTCAATTTTTAAGTAATTCATTATTCCTTCTACATCTCTTGCTAAAGTAACAATGTCTAATTTTCTGTCTGAATACGGTGAGTGTCCATGCCCCTGAAATTCAATGGCAATTACTTTTCTTGTCTTTGATAACTCAGGAATTAATTGTCCCCAGTTCATCTCGATGGTGTAAAAAGCTCCATGCAGTAAAACTAAGGGTTTACCTTCACCATATACTTCGTAATAAACCTTAATGCCATTAACAGGTGCGTAGCCACTTTCCGCAGGCTTGATTTGTTGCCCGTTAGACTTAAATGCTGTAAAAAAAAGCATCGCAATCATTAAAACAGGTTTTAGAAAACCAGATTTTATAAATATTTTTTTCATGTCTTTTTATTTTACGGTAATTAATAATTGTTCTAAATAGTTTAAGGTCGCAGTAAACCCTTCTTTAAAGCCCATTTCAAGCATTTTCTCCATTCGCTCAAGTGATTGGTTGTGAATGCTAATACTTACTCTTGTTATTCCATTTTGTTCACTGAAATTCAAATCCCAATTTGAACCTGGCAAATGTGGGTTTTCATCTTTGTCTGCAAAAACACTTAAATATTTGAAGTTGGTTTTTGGGCTTATGGAAGTAAACTCCTGAATTTGCCAACTTTCTTGCCCATCTGGG
>DATIFP010000116.1:0-2960 GCA_035455165.1 Blastocatellia bacterium | reverse complement strand
GACTGAGCCGGCCGTCGCGTCGTCGGATGCGACCAACATTCAAGCGAGCATCGTTCGCGACGGCGACGAGTACGTAATAAACGGATACAAGTGGTGGAGCTCAGGCGCAGGCGACCCGCGCTGCAAGATCTCGATTTTCATGGGCAAGACCGATCCTTCGGCGCCGCTTCACAAACAGCAGTCGATGATACTGGTTCCAATGGACGCTCCTGGAGTAACCACTAAGCGGATGCTCACAGTGTTCGGATACGATCACGCGCCGCACGGGCACGGAGAGGTGGCGTTCGAAAATGTTCGCGTTCCGGCTACAAACATCCTTTTGGGAGAAGGCCGCGGATTTGAGATCGCACAGGGACGGCTCGGGCCGGGCCGCATACATCATTGCATGCGGCTTGTCGGGTTGGCAGAACGCGCGCTTGAAACGATGTGCAAGCGGGTTCGATCGCGGGTTGCGTTCGGAAAGCCGCTCGCCGCGCAGGGAACCATCCGGGCGGACATAGCTAATTCACGGATCGAGATCGAACAATCGCGCCTGCTCACGCTTAAGGCGGCTTATATGATGGACACCGTCGGCAACAAGGCCGCGCGCGCAGAGATTGCGATGATCAAAGTGGTCGCGCCGAATATGGCCCTGAATGTCATTGACCGCGCGATTCAAGCTTGCGGCGGAGGCGGCGTCTGCCAGGACTTTGAGCTTGCGGCGGCGTGGGCGGGGGCCCGCACCCTGCGATTGGCGGACGGACCGGACGAGGTGCATCGCGAGTCAATCGCCAAGCTGGAACTTAAGAAGTATGAGTAGTTTTGCGCAAAGCCGCAAAGTCGCAAAGCCCCAAAGTCGCAAAGCCGCAAAGCCGCAAAGCCGCAAAGTCGCAAAGTCGCAAAGTCGCAGAGCATCGATGACCGCAAAAGCAGCTTCAACGCAGAGACCCGGAGATGAAACTCAAAGACAAAGTCGCAGTGGTAACCGGCGGAGCTAACGGCATTGGGCGCGCCCTGTGCGAACGCTTCGCTGCGGAAGGCGCGCGCGGTGTCGTTATAGCGGACCTCGACATCGAGCGCGCCGAAGCACTTGCAAAAAACATCGGTGGGCTGGCGATCAGGACCAACGTTGCAGCGGAAGCTGACGTCGTCAATCTCGTGTCCCGCGCTACGGAGGCTTATGGCGCGATCGATCTATTCTGCTCGAACGCCGGAATCGGGACGCCGGGCGGCTTCGATGAGCCTAACGAGATATGGCAGCGCATCTGGGAAGTGAACGTGATGGCTCACATCTACGCTGCGCGTCACGTTTTGCCGGACATGCTCGCGCGAGGCGAAGGCTACATACTGGCGACGGCGTCCGCTGCAGGGTTACTGGCTCAAATCGGCTCGGCGCCGTACTCGGTGACCAAGCACGCGGCAGTCGCGTTTGCAGAATGGCTGTCGATCACTCACGGCGATGCCGGAATAAAAGTGTCGTGTCTCTGTCCACAGGGCGTGAACACGGACCTGTTGAGAGGATCGGCAGGCGGGCCAGGCGAGTTTCTGCGGGCCAATGCCCTTGAGCCCTCAGACGTCGCCGATGCAGTGGTGAAGGCGTTAGACGAAGAACGATTCCTGGTGTTGCCTCACCCTGAGGTAGCGGAATACTTCAGCCGCAAAGCCACCGACTATGATCGATGGCTCCGCGGCATGAGAAGGCTTCAAGCGAGTTTCGGAACGCATAGTTCTAAAGCGCAGTAGAGCGCGTTAGAAGCTACTTCTTGGTAAACACCAGCGTGCTTTCCTGCTTTCCTCGCGGGCTTTCCCCAATTCGATGAACCTTGAGAGTCTTGCCGCCGTCGACGAGCTCCCAGTGCTCAGTAGTGGTTATGGAGACTTCGTTGCCCTGCATGTTCATGTTGCGAACCGAGCTCAACTCGAGGACCTTGCCATCACCCTGCCACTTTGCCTTCAGAGTGGCTTTGCCGGGCATACGTCCACCCATCTCCATGGTGGTTTCGCTGCCGTCCAGATTGTAGGTCCTCTTTTGCGGTTGAGGCGTCCGGTCGCCGCCTGAGAAGCTCGATTCTACAGTGAGCGTCTTGGCATCCTGGGTGACAACCCACGTCTGGTCTAAGTTGGCCATCTGCCCCTGCAAACCCTCGCTCTTGGATTTGTCGAGCGCCCACGTGCCTGCGAAATTGGTGACCGCAGCGCTTACGGACCATAACCCAACAATTAATACACAACACAAGCTCAAAAATACTAGAGACCTCTTCATGTTTGAATCTCTCCTTAGCTGTACTGAGAAGTTCCGCGGATATTTACATTGAAGCTGATAGAACCTGACTAATTTCCGCCAGGGACCAAAACGCCCGCAGGCGACGTTTGGTTACGACTAATTTGATGGACGCGAAGCGTAATTCAGCCTCATCAGACATTCTGGGCCGTCATAACGTCGGGATTCTACGGGCGTTTCCACGCCAGCATCATTCCGTCGCGCACCGTCAAACATACATTCTCAACTCGCGGATCCGATTGCACCAATCTGTCAAACGCCACGATAGCGTGATCATCCGCGCTCTGCGGGTCAAGTACCCGGCCGCTCCATAGAACATTGTCGGCGACAATCAAACCGCCCGGTTTAAGCAATGGTAAACACGCTTCGTAGTAGTTTGAGTAATTCGTCTTGTCTGCATCGATGAATACCATATCGATTGGACCTGTGAGCGTCTTGATGGTTTCGAGCGCGGGCCCCATCCGAATCTCGATCTTGTGACCGTGTGGGCTCTCATCGAAGTAACGCCGCGCGATGGCTTCAGCCTTTGGATCGACGTCGCAGGTGATGAGATGCCCGTCATCGGGAAGCCCTTCGGCCATCATCAGCGCGCTGTAGCCGGTGAACATTCCGATTTCTAGAATTCTCCGGGTGGCGGTCAGGCGCACCAACATCTTCAGGAACCCGCCTTCGATGCGGCCAACCTGCATTTGCGGCGAGC
>DATIFP010000115.1:0-41599 GCA_035455165.1 Blastocatellia bacterium | reverse complement strand
CAGTCTGAAGATTTGAATACTGATGGTAACCATTGTCCTGCTGCTGGGAGCTTTGCCGGCGGCGGCAGTTGAACGCGCTTTTGCGTTGAACGCGAATGGCGTCGCGGACTTCATCACGGATGGGGCCGGCAACATAGTCGGCGCAAACGTCACCGCTTCGGGCAACGCAACCCATCTTGGTTTGGTTAGCGGCGTTGGAACGCTCCATTTCGCCCCCGATCCTGACAACCCCACTAAACTCGTGTCGCTAGAAGGATCTCTGAAGGAGAAGAGATTCGGAACGCTGCCGGCTACTTTCTGGGGGTGGGGCGCATGGTCCTGCTCGAGGTGTACAAGGAGCGCGAAAAAGAGCAAGAGGCGCTGAGCGAGGTGGCCTACACCCAGACAGAATCGTACAACTCTGACGATTTGGAACACAGGGCCGAATGCTTGAAACGTTGCCTCGAAGGACACACTCCTGACAATCGCGAATTGATCCTGCAGTACTATCAGGGCGAGAAGGGGGCAAAA
Source organism: Blastocatellia bacterium (assembly GCA_035455165.1). Lineage (GTDB taxonomy): Bacteria > Acidobacteriota > Blastocatellia > UBA7656 > UBA7656 > Onstottus_A. The sequence goes on along the minus strand of DATIFP010000115.1, from coordinate 41,089 downwards.
ATCGAAAACAGGAAGAAGCTCTCTGAGAAACTCAAGACACCGCTCAACACTCTGCGGATGCGAGCGCTTCGCCTTCGGGAGCGGCTCCAGATATGCGTTGCTGATTGTCTAAAAGCATAGTGACGTTTTCCCGCTTTTTGTCACTAGTATATAAAGGGAGAAAACTTTGAAATGAAGGGGCCTTTCGACGAAGGGTTCATGGTCCGCTACCTACTCGGCGATATGTCTGAGCAGGAGCAGGTTGACGTCGAGGACCGAGCTTTTTCCGACCCTCAGGTTAAGCAAGACATTCTGGCGGTCGAAGCCGATTTGATCGACGAGTACGCGCGAGGGGGGCTCGATCAGAGCGAACGACGCCAATTTGAAAACCGCTTTCTGGCCTCAAACGAGCTGCGTCAGAAGGTGGAATTCGCCAGGGCCCTGTCCAAGGTTGCACAGGAGTCGGTCCTGACCGAAACGGTTCGCAGTCCTACCGTCACCATCGCACCTGCCCCGTGGTGGAGCTCGTTCGTCGCCTCGCTTCGCGGCTTTAGCCCGGGCGTCAGGCTTTCGCTCGCCGCCGCATCTCTGGTTGCTGTGGCCGGCATCTCGTGGTTGGTCGTGCAAGCGGTAATGGTTCGAGGCGAACTCACGCAGCTTCAGGCAGAGCAGCAGAGGAGACAACAGGAGCAACACGCGTTAGAGCAGCAATTCGCAGACGAGCGCGCGCTACGCCGGGACCTGACAGCTCGCCTTCAAACAGAGCAACAGCAGCGCGAGCGCAGTGAAGAGTTAATCCGCGAACTCGAGCGTGAAAGAGACGAAACAGCAAATAAGCCGGCTCAACCAACCCTTCTCTCCTTTGTGCTGTTGCCCGGCATTTCGCGATCCGGGAGCGCGGTCCCGAAACTGGCCATCCCGCAAGGGGCGCGGCTCGTGCGGCTTCAAGTCGGAATCGAACCTGGGGACGATTACAAGAGCTTCCGCGTCGAGGTTCGCACCCAGACGGGACAGGGGATCTGGACCCAGGGGAATCTGTCCGCGCGAGCAGGGCGTCGAGGGCAAGCCGTCGCTTTGAATTTGCCCGCAAGGCTGCTGAGTGCGGGCCAGTATGAACTCGCGCTAAAGGGTATAACCGATGGAGGAAAGACGGAAGCGGTCGGTTATTACTACTTCGAAGTCCTTAAGAAATAGTTCAAGACATCCGGAACAACCGCGGCGTAGCTGACGCCCCTCGCTAACAGTCGCCAAGAGCGAAGCGGACGAAGTTCAAGGAAGTATACGGGAGGTCGCAGATATTTTTGTTACTTTCTCCCTCGCGCGGAAGTCGGCACACTCATTGTTAAGAGGTGGTTCCACTCGCTGCGATGCGATGTATGCCGTGACGGCGGCCACGCTGCGCGAGATTCCGAGCGCGCAATGAACGTACACTCCACCACGACGAGCGTGCTCTGCGATGAACGCGACCGCGGCGTCGAGTTGCTTTCGTGAAGGCGCTGTCAAATCAAGCACTGGCACGTTCAAATATGCGATCTCCTGAAGCTTTCTCGCCGCAGTATTCAAGGAATCGATCTCCAGAAACGTCCGCGTCTCTGCGTGCTCTGCTGTGAGATCGAGCACGCCCGTAAGGCCCGTTACCCGCATCGCCAACGCTTCACGCTTGGTGAGCAGCCTCCCGCAGTACACCCGCGGTGCGGCTTCGGCACACGGCTCGCGGCGCGGTCTGTACATCAATAGCCGAACGAACGCTCCGCACAAGTACGGACCGAGCACGACCCGCGTGCTGATCGGAAGTCTTCCATTCGCCTTCCGGAACACAGACGAGTTCCCACGCACATAAGCAATCGAGATAAGCGCGAGCGACGCCGCCGGCCACAGCAGCAGGCAGAACCAGGAGCCGAGCGCAATCGCCAGGAACCCGAGAGCCGCCGAGCCGATTGCGTAGAACCGAGCAACGCGGAGGTTCGGTTCTGAAACCACAAGCGCGCGAATAGCACTGCGGCCACGAGCGCCACTGCGGTCGCGATCGGGCCGCTCGGGAAAGGCGAACAGGCAGACCTGGGCGAGCATCCCGCCCGACGCTACGTCGAGCAGGTGATGCTGCCAAGTGAAAAGCGGAGATGCGATGATCAGCGCGAACCACACATGCACGAACCAGCGGAGCCGGCAATGCGTGTGCAGGGGCCGGATCACAAGCTGGCAGCGCGCGCAAGATCTGCGACGGGCGTACACAGGCCAGAGCAGCGACGCGAGCGCAACGTGCAGCGAAGGAGCGAGATTGTGTGGTTTGTCGAACGACCTGAGAAACTCAAACAGCTTACCTATCCATCCGCCCAGCTCGGGGCGCGGATAGCCCGTTGTCAGCGGAACCACCAGAAACGCCAAGCCCGCGATGAGGATCGCCAGCGTGATTCTCCGAGCGTGCGCGCGCAGTTCGATCCGATCCGCACACAGCAGGAAGGACGCGACAAAGAACAGGTCGATGCTCATGTACGGCACGATGAAGGCTGGCACGAACGGGATTCGCAGCTCCCAGGCGAAGAAGCACACGCCCAGGTCCGTGCGTCGCGACGCGAGCGCGTTGCACCCCCCATAGACGAGAACGAATAGCAGCGAAAGAGCAACCGAGAACAGAACTGCCTCCGCCAAGGGCCGCCGCTCTTGGGTCGCGCGGTACCACGCGGCGGCGCACCGAGACGGAAGGGTCTTCTTAATTGGACGCGCTCGGACCGCGATGCTATCGGCCATCGCGGCGCCTTTTCGCGATCGACACGGTGAAGATTCCGCGGCCCCCGACTTCCGTTCGAATCTTCTCGAAACCGGCTTCGCGCACGAGCTCGTCGAGCTCGCGTTGCGTTCTACGCCGCATCACCCACGGCTCGCCGTCGCGATTCGTCAGCACGCGCGCGATCATCTCGATCTGCGGATGCCACGGCTGTCCCGTGTAGATGAGATAGCCGCTTTCCTCGATCGCGTCTGCGATTCCCCCCAGACACCGCCGCACCGGTGCGTTGTCAGGGAACAGCTCGAATAATCCTGAGACAATGGCGATGTTCGGGCGCAGGGCGAGCGACTCGTACGAGGTTTCGTCGAAAGCGTCCGCTTGCTCGAACGTGACTCCTTTCAGGCCGAGCCGAGCCGCAAGCTCCCGCCCGCCCTCGACGTTCGCCGGCGAGTAGTCACGAAGTAGAGCGGTTGCGTTTTGGCCCGCGCGTGACGCCAGCGTGTCGAGAACATATCGACCCTGCCCTGTCGCGACATCGAGGATGCGAACCGGTGTGCCTGTCTCGCTCACGCGCTCGATGGCTTCGCCGAGGAGCTTTTCGATGTTCGCCTTGCGTTGACGAATGCCCGCCCACGCGACGTTGTTGAGGTAGATTCGGTCGATTATCCGCCCGACCAGCAACGCGCCGCGCGCTTGGTTTTCGTAGACGTAATCAAGCGAGCTGCCCGAGTCAAACCCCGCCCGCCATCCGAGTCGAATGCCGTGGCTGAGACGCCCGTACGTCTTCAAGAACGCGCGCTGCGCGGCGAACCAGAACCGCTTTGGCGAGGAGCGCGGCAGCGGCGCGCGCAGCCGCTCGTATTCGGAGCGCGTATACCCCTCGGCGTCGTTGTCGCAGCGAATCTCGTCGCTAGCGAACGCTCCGCGAATAAAGCCCCTGATCTCGTTGAGAACTGCGCGCCGCTCCTTCTCGTGAAGAATGTCGTGGTACAAGCCCTCAAAGACGCGCATCCGCTTTATGTTTGTCCCGAGGCGGTCAAAGAATTCTCGTTCGGCTGAGAGACCCACCACCCAGTCGGAGCCCCCCGCGAGCACGAGCGCCGGCGTTTGGATCGCGCTTGCGTCGGCAATCAGTCGCGTCGCGGTATCGTGCAACCCAAGCAAAACGTTCACCGCGATCCTTCGAGAGATGAGCGGGTCCTCGTCGTAGCGACGCGCCTGTTCTTCATCGTGTGTGAGCAACCGCCCTTTGACGTAACTCGACACGAATATAGGCCCGCGCCGGAAGAAAAACCGCATGGTGCGCAGCGCAGTCCTGGCGAACGGCGCGTAGAGCTTCACCCGAAGCGCAGGCGTCACGAGCACCATTGCGCGGACCGGCGGCGCGTAGTCGTGAACCCACGCGGCGACCGTGACCGCGCCAACACTGTGGCCGAGGACGACGAGGTCTTCGAGCCGTATCCCGTAGGTATTCGAAATGTGTCGAATGAATTCGTCGGCGTCCCTCGTGATATGGCCAAAGGTCGGCGCGTAACCTCGCGTTCCGCCGGAAAAGCCGTGACCGCGCGCATCCCACGCGAAGACCGCAACGTCGAGCAGGTGAAGGTCATGCACCACGTCTTCCAACCGGCCAGAATGCTCGTGGCCCCGGTGAAAAATGACGAGCGCTTTCCTCGTGGGCTCGTGTGGAATCCACGCGCGGTAAAAGAGCTCCGTGCCGTCCGCGAGCGTCATTGAATGCTCGTCCGGCGAGATCTCGGGAATCGCATCTGTGTGTGCCAGTACGTTGATCATTGGCAGGCTTCCTGTGAGATAGGCCGCACGGTGTGCGGCCGGATTTCGGACGCGAGCGCGAGCACCGCGCTCCGTAGATCGGCGCAGATCTGCAGCGCGCCGGCGTCGGTGCGCTGGACCCGCTCGTAGCGGCGTGCCTCGCCGATCGCAAGGCGCACGCGAGTAGGACGCGGGACTAACGTCCCTTTGGGCCACGCCCTGGATGTCCCGTCCAGGTAGCAGGGCACGACCGGATACGGCGTCCCGGCGAGCAGAAGACCGATGCCGCGTCTGAAGATGCCGACGCGGCCGTCAATCGAGCGAGTGCCTTCGGGAAACATGACGAGCACGTTGCCGCGCTCTTCCAGCATTCGCTGACAGAGCTTCAGGCCTTCCACGCCTTTTGCATTGCGGTCGAATAACATTATGTTCGCGATGGTCGCGGTGAACGCGAAGCGAAGCGCGTTCGAGCAGAAGTAGTCGCGAGCCGCGATCGGATACGCGCGGTTCAGCGAGCCCAGGGGCAGCGCGGACAGCAACGCGACGGCGTCGAGGTGGCTCGCGTGATTAGCAACGAGCACGAACGAGCCGTCGCGAGGAAGGTGTTCGCGCCCGGCGATGTCGAAGCGGTTGTAAATTCTCAGCGCCGCGCGAATTGCCACAGCCGCTGCGATGCGCGCGGCGCAGACGAGGGGGTCGGGCTCGCGCGGACACGCCTCTAGCCGATCGAAAAAGGAAAGCCCGCAGTCTTTTGCGGTATCGTAGCGCCAGTTCGTGTTGGTCATGGCGCCTCCATCACAGCCCGTGAGCGTATCGCGTAAAGTGGAAGAAAAGCGGCGCGGTGTAAATCAGGCTGTCGATACGGTCGAGCACGCCGCCGTGACCGCGTAGGAGCGCGCCCATGTCCTTTACTCCGATGTCGCGCTTGATCACGCTGATCGACAGATCGCCGAGATGCCCGCCGACGCCGACGATCAGCCCGGCTGTAACACACTCGAGTATCGAGAACTCGGGCAAAGCGAAACGCACTGCGAGCGGGAACAGCGCCGAGATCATCACTGCGCCAAGCGCGCCTTCGCGCGTTTTCCACGGGCTCACGTTTGTGCACAGCGGCCGGCGGCCAAAGAGCTTCCCGCAAGTGAACGCAGCAACGTCATTGAGTTCGACGGCGAAGAGAAGGTAGAGCAGGTAACCATACGCGTTCCGAGCATTTGCTAGAAATGCGACGTGGCCGAACATCCACCCGATGTAAAGGAACCCGAAGAGCGCGAGCGCGATCGCCTTGAGCTGGCCTTCAGGTCGGTTTCGCACGATCGCAGCAAGCACCAAAGCAGCGCTCACGAAGACCGGCACGGTCATGAAGAGGCCGTACCAGCCCGGCGCACCCGTCTTCGGGTCACGCGCGATCGCGATGACCCCGATCGCCACGATTCCGGCGAGGCTTGTGAAGGTAATCAACAAATCGCGATGAAGGCCCGTGCCCCGGGCGTACTCGGTGAATGCAACGAGGGTGACAATCGTGAAGAAGCAGATCGCGACCGCGCGTCCTGCGAAAAGGCTCGCGGCGATGGCCGGAATCATCACGAGCCATCCGCGGTACGAGTCCCACGCTTGTGAGACATCCCTGGCAAATCCAAAGCGGACCACAGCTATTATTCCCCCCCCAACCACGAGAAGCCCCGTTGTGAGAAGAGCGAAAATGCGAAAGACGTCGTTGGCAAGCGCCGCAGACGGTGACATGGCGAGCCTCCAGCTCAAAAAGCTATACCGGTGGATTCGTCCCGATGGCGGGGGTTGTGGCACTTTCTGGATTGTCACAACAATGGTTGCGGGCAGTGTTCTGCATTTTCCTGTCGAATCGTTGACCAAAGCGATCGACTCGCCACCAACCCTATTCACCCAGGAATATTTCGGATGCCGGCACGCATTAAATACTCGAGAGCTGGCTGTTGGTTGTGTCGAAGCGCCGAATTTCAAAGCCGGCCGATAGGTGGGTGCGATGGGCACGTCTACAGGCCGAGGACACGAGCACAGCCACTCTCAGAACCGTTTTGCGGTGCCGCCGACCCCGCTCCGACTCGGCGTCGACTCCGAGCGCACCGGGCGAGGAGTCACGATCGCCTTTCTCGACTCGGGTTTCTATCCGCATCCTGATCTGACACAGCCGATCAACCGAATCGTCGCCTACGAAGACATCACCTCTACCGGCGCATCTCTTCAATCAAACAGAACCCCAGATGATTCGGACTGGCATGGCACGATGACCTCGGTCGCCGGCGCCGGGAATGGGCGTCTCTCGGACGGCGTTTACCGAGGACTCGCATCTGAAGCCCGCCTCGTCCTTGTCAAAGTCAGCGACAGGGGGAAGATAACCGAGCCCAACATCGAGCGAGGGCTGAGATGGGTAATTGCGAACAAAGATCGCTACAACATTCGAGTGATCAGCATCTCGCTCGGCGGCGATGATGATGTTTCCTATCAACAGAACGCAGTCGATCAGGCCGCGGAAGATGCCGTTCGCGCCGGCATGGTAGTCGTAGTGGCAGCCGGAAACAGCGGTTGCACCGAGCGGCACAAAACTGTTCCGCCGGCAAACGCGCCTTCCGTCATAACCGTGGGCGGCTACGATGACAACAATAAGCCTGGGAGTGAGCCGGCTCTTTACTGTTCGAGTTTTGGAGTTACGGCCGACGGCATAGTCAAGCCTGAAGTGATCGCTCCGGCGATGTGGGTTGCGGCGCCGATACTCCCGGGCACAGACGCCTACAGGCGCGCCGAGGCGGTATCGATCATCGCTTCGTCACCCGACTACATGATCCGTGAGATCGCTCGCGCCGCCAGTGGCGGCAATGAGAATGGGCTTTGGAAGCGAGCCGATCTGCCCGACTGGCTGCGGGTTGCAGCGGTAGACGCGATTCGCGCCGAGCTTAGCCGGCTGCTCGAAGAAGGAAAGATCATCGCCGCTCACTACCAGCACGTGGACGGCACTTCATTCGCGGCGCCGGTCATAGCATCGCTGGTCGCGTTGATGATCGAGGCGAATCCGCTCATTACTCCTGCCGCAGTCAAGCACATCCTGATATCAACAGCGAATCGCATAGGCAGCGCTCCGGCGATTCGTCAGGGATATGGGGTTGTCGACGCGACGCGGGCGCTCGAGGAAGCGGAGCGCGAGTCGCACTTCGCCGAAGAGCTGTTCGACTGCCCGCCTCGGGTTGTCGATCGCCGCTTGGAATTCACCCATCACAATGACTCCGCTTCCAGCGTGTCGCTGGCCGGCGATTTCAATAATTGGGACCACACGCGTGTGCCGCTTGCCAGGACCGAGCGAGGAAACTGGCGCGCCGAGATCGACGCGCCTTTACCGGGCGTCTATCGCTACAAGCTTGTGATCGACGGACGGCGCTGGATCGAAGACCCGGCCAATCTAATCAAGGAACCCGATGGCTATGGCGGCTTCAACTCGGTGCTTCAAATCAGTTGAGCTGCTCAACTCCTCTCTCCAGGACCCCCATTTCTTCTTTGCGTCTTTGCGGGCCTTGGCGTCTTTGCGCGAACCCTTCATCGGAAGATCAGGATTCGCGCAGAGACGCCAAGACCCGCTAAGACGCAAAGAAAACCGAAGGAATAATTCGGCGGCGGCCGGACATAAACGTGTATGGAACGGTCGATGGCAGCACAACCAAGAATAATAATGATGTCGAGCAGGATGGTTGAGGCCGTCAGGCATCACTGGCCTGAGTATTTGATGGAAGCCTTCGGACTGGGGATGTTCATGCTTTCAGCGTGTGCGTTCGGCGTCTTATTAGACCATCCTGCGTCACCGGTTCGTCGGATGATTCAGGACGCGACCCTGAGACGTGTGTTGTTCGGCACGGCGATGGGAGCGACTGCCGTCCTGAACATCTACTCGCCGTGGGGCAAGCGCTCCGGCGCACATCTGAATCCTTCCACAACTCTGACGTTCTGGCGGCTGGGAAAAGTAGAAGCGTGGGACGCGGCCTTCTATTCGGTTTCACAGTTCGGCGGCGGCATCGCAGGCGTGCTCGCAGCGCAGCTCTTGCTTGGAAGCTTTATCGCGCATCCGAACGTCAACTACGTCGCCACCGTTCCTGGCCCGAGCGGTGAAGCGGCTGCGTTTATCGCTGAAATCATCATCACATTTGTTTTGATCTCCGTCGTGCTTCGGGTGTCGAACACCGCGAATCTCGCCCGCTATACCGGCCTGTTCGCGGGCGCGCTGGTCATGACCTTCATCAGCATCGAAGCGCCGCTGTCGGGGATGAGCATGAATCCTGCCCGCACTCTCGGTTCTGCGGCTCCGGGCGGCATCTGGACCGCCCTTTGGATCTATTTTACCGCGCCGCCGATCGGAATGTTGTTGGCCGCGGAAGTCTATCTGCGGCTGAAGGGCAGGCACCGGGTGTATTGCGCCAAGCTGCATCACTACAACGACAAGCGCTGCATCTTTCGATGCAACTTCGCTGAGTTACTCAACGAGAGGGACGGCGCGCCGTCTCACGCAAGACAACACTTTCGTAAAGGAGAATTCACCATGCAACGACGCATTCTTTCATTCGGGCTGATCGCAATCCTGCTCGGGTTCCACCTGTCAACAATGGCGGCGGGACGACGCGGCGGCAGGGACGTGAGGTTCACCGTGCGCATAGAGAACATTTCAAGCAAGGACGGGCAGACCGCCTCCACCGGCGCGAAGTGGCCGTTCGCGCTTTCACCCGGGATGTGGTCAGCTCACGACAAACTGAATGTGCGGCTTCTCAAAGAAGGCGGCAACGCACGCTCCAACGGCCTCGAGATGCAAGCCGAAGACGGGAATCCGGAAGGGCTGATCAAGTACCTCGATCGCTATCACAGCCATATGCTGCACGGCGTCTTCAACACGCCGACGGGTGCGAGCTCCCCCGGCCCGATCGGACCGGGAGGTGCTTATGAGTTCAGCTTCGCCGCCGCGCCGGGAATGAAGCTTTCGCTGGCAATGATGTTCGGTCAATCGAACGACTGGTTCTACGCGTTTGACGCAGACGGCATTCACTTGTTCGAGGGAAACAGGCCGATCAGCGGCGACGTGACCAGCAAGTTGATCCTGTGGGATGCCGGCACTGAAAAGGATGAGGAGCCGGGAATCGGACCAAACCAGGGCCCGCGACAGAAGGCTCCCAATACCGGCGATGACGAGCACGGCGTTGTACATAAGGCGAAGAAGTCAGCCTTCTTCAATAAGACCGCCGAGCTGCTCCGGATCACGATCACCCCGGAAGAGAAGATGTAGCAATTGTCCGACAAACTTTAGTTTGTCGAACCGGTTGTGAGCAGCGCACGACAAAAGACGTCGACAAACTGAAGTTTGTCGGACGGAAAACGGAGGATAGTGATGAAGAGCTTAGTACGAAACATAGCAGCGTTGCTGGTAGTGATGACAGTCGCCATCACCGCTCGCGCTCAAGTGATGGAGAAGAAATCGCTCACGATAGACGGCGCCAAGAAGGTCATCGCGGCGGCGGTCGCTGAAGCAAGGAGGCTCAACGCTCCGGGCGGCGTGATCGCGGTCGTGGACGAAGGCGGCAATCTGATGGCGCTCGAACGGCTCGACGGCACGTTCGCCGCCGGAGCAAACATCTCGATCGGGAAAGCAAGGACCTCCGTGCTCTTCAAGAGGCCGACCAAGGCCTTCGAAGACATCATCAAGAACGGACGCACCGCGATGGTTGCGCTTCCCGATGCCTTCTTCACCCCGCTCCAGGGCGGCGTGCCAATCACGGTTGAAGGTCAAATAGTCGGCGGGGTCGGCGTGAGTGGAGCGGCAAGCGCTCAGCAGGACGAGGAGCTCGCCCTCGCGGGCGCGAACGCATTCAATAACCCTGAGATGACTTCCGCGCCGGTCACATACTTCGAGAAAGAGAAAGTCACCGCGGCATTTGCGAAGGGCGCCGTCCTGTTCGACAAGAGCGAGAAGTACATGGTTCACGCAAGCCGCCGTGAGCAACCGGGCATGGGCGAGGTGCACACGAAGGACGCGGACATAATCTACGTCCTCGAAGGGACCGCGACATTTGTTACCGGTGGGGCGCTTGTAGAACCTCACAACCTCGCGGCGGATGAGATCCGCGGTAAACAGATCAGCGGCGGTGAAACGAGGAGGCTCGTTAAGGGTGACGTGATCATCGTCCCCGCAGGCACACCTCATTGGTTTAAGGAAGTCAGCGCTCCGTTTCTGTATTACGTCGTAAAAGCGCGGTAAAAGTCCGACAGACTGATGTCCGACAAACTCCAGTTTGTCGTTGGGCCGCAAGAGAGTTGGCTTCGAGCAAGTCGACAAACTGAAGTTTGTCGGACAAAGGAGAGACTATGAAGATCGTCAAGCTTTTCGGATTAGCGCTCATTTTAACGTTCGCCGCGATGCCAACCAGAGCGGACCTGCCGGCAAAAAGAGTGTTGACGCTGGTCGTTGCGAAAAAGATTGTCGCGGCCGCCGAAACCGAAGCCAACCGGCGTGGCGCTACGGTGGTGATCGTCGTCGTCGATGACGGAGGACACGTGCTCGTGCTTGAACGACTGGATGACACTCAGGTCGCGAGCGTTGAAGTCGGCATCGGGAAAGCTCGTACCGCCGCAATCTTCCGCCGGCCAAGCAAGGTCTTTGAAGACCAGATACGCGACGGACGCGTTGCCGCGCTGGCCTTGCCTGGCGCAACTCCTCTTCAGGGCGGAATTCCGATCACCTACGAAGGCAAAGTGATCGGCGCAATCGGGGTGAGCGGCAACACGCCTCAAGAAGACGAGGAAATCGCAAAGGTCGGAGCGGCGGCCGCGGCAGCGGCGATCCAGGGAGGTGAAAAATGAAAAAGCGATTTCCGCTTCTTATCACCGTTGTTGTGTGCCTGCTTGCGGTGTCATTCAGCGGGGGCCCAGCCTTTGGCGCGGCAGGCGCCGGCGACGAGAAACCCGACGCGACTATTGATCTTGGCACGGAGCTGGGCGTGAGGCTGGTGAACGGCCAGTGGCGGTACAGCGACACCAAAATCATCGAGGTTGATTTCAGAGGTCCCGGGCCCGATAGGCAACCAACAGGAGCGCCCATCAAGACCTATGATTACACTCCGCACGCCGGTGGCGCGGACTTCGACGATTCGAAGTGGGAAGCCATCAGCCCGAGCACGCTCGATCAAAGGCGCGCGACTGGAAGAATTTGCTTCAACTGGTATCGCATCAAGCTCACGATTCCTGAACGTATCGGCAACTACGATCCAACCGGCTCGACCGTCGTGTTCGAAACCGCGCTGGATGATTACGCCGAGATCTGGGTCGACGGTGAGTTGTCGCGATACCTGAGTCAAATGGGGGGCACGGTCGTCGGCGGCTGGAACGCTCCCAATCGGGTAGTCGTCGGCCGTGAGGTCAGACCTGGCCAGCAGATTCAGCTCGCGGTGTTCGGAATGAACGGGCCAATCTCGAATCCGCCGACAAATTTCATATGGATGCGCTATGCGCGTCTCGAGTTCTTCAAGACTGCGACGCCGGGGCCCATCGCGATCACACCGAGCGAAGTGAATGTGGAAGTCGTTCGCAATGATCCCGCGATTGAGGCCATCGTCGGGCCGAACCCTAAAGTTTTCAAGCTCGCCGAAGGTTTCAAGTTCACTGAAGGTCCGATCTGGGTCCGCGATCATCTGCTGTTCAGCGACCCGAACAGCAACATCATTTATAAGTACACGCCGGAAGGAAACGAGCGAGGAAAGCTGGAGGTCTTTCGCAAGCCGAGCGGATATTCGGGCGCTGATATCGCCGAGTACGGGCAGCCCGGATCAAACGGGCTAACGCTGGATCCGCAGGGGCGGCTGACAATCAATCAACACGGCAATCATCGAGTGGTGAGGTTGGAGAGAGACGGCAGCGAAACGGTGCTCGCCGACAACTTTGAGGGCAAACGGCTCAACAGCCCGAACGATCTGGTTTATCGCTCGGACGGAACACTCTACTTCACCGACCCGCCGTTCGGTCTGCCGAAGTTTTTCGACGACCCGCGGAAGGAGTTGTCCTTCAGCGGGGTCTACTCGATCCACAAGGGCAAGCTGAAAGTTATCAGCAAGGACTTCACCGGTCCCAACGGAATCGCGTTCTCGCCCGATGAGAAGTATCTTTACGTGGGCAACTGGGACGAGAAGAAAAAAGTCGTGATGCGCTATGAAGCGCTGCCCGACGGCTCGCTGGCCAACGGAAAGCTCTTCTTCGACATGACCGGCGCAAAAGGCGAAGACGCGCTCGATGGAATCAAGGTCGATCAGGCAGGCAATCTCTACGTTTCCGGTCCTGGTGGTTTGTGGGTGATCTCCGCGGAGGGAAAACACCTCGGGACAATCATCACACCCAGACATGTTCACAACATGGCCTGGGGCGACGACGATGGAAAGACTATGTACTTGTGCGCGCGAAGCGGACTCTACCGCATGAGGCTGGGGATCGCGGGCATTCGACCAATGGAAGTTTCTCGCAGGTAGTTGCGCTCGGGGGCGATGATGAGTTCAGACGCTATCAAACGAATTGAAACGCGATTCGACGGCGGCACGATTCAGAGAGCTGGAGGTCTTTTAAAGAACTATTACGTTATCGTCGACGGCGAGGGCAGCCATCCGGTTAGTCGATGGTTCCCGGCCGGCGCAAGCGGATCCCTCGATTGGAATTCGAAAGGGGATCGACTAGGCACCGGGGCAGCGTTACGAGAGCGAGACCCGCAGGATGATGTCGAGACGTAAGACCGAACTGTTGATGATCGGGCTTGCGTGCGTGAGCTTTATCAGCCTGGGCTTGCCCGACGGGCTCAATGGAGTGGCGTGGCCGTCGATCCGCGCTTACTTCGATCTGCAGCTCGACGCGCTGGGCGTGCTGCTGATGATGTTCACCATCGGCTACCTGGTGTCGAGCTTCAATAGCGGGCAGTTGCTGGCGCGAATGAGTGTTGGGAGCTTGCTTGCGGCGAGCTGTCTGGCGACTTCTGCGAGTCTCATCGGTTACGCGTTGGCCCCGGCCTGGTGGGTGATGGTTGCGCTTGGAATCCTGGCAGGATTGGGCGCGGGCGCGATTGACGGAGGTTTGAATACCTATGCCGCAACGCAGTTCAGTCCGCGAATGGTGAACTGGCTGCATGCGTGTTACGGGGTCGGCGCGGCAGGCGGGCCGGTAATTATGACGCTCGTGCTGGCGGCGCATCATCGGTGGCAATTGGGTTACGCGATCGTTGGCGGCGGCCAACTATTTCTTGCGATTTGCTTCGGGCTGACTCGAAAGCAATGGCTCACGATTCCTGCGCGTTCACCTGAACGATCGGCCGTGAAGCAGAACGAAAGAGTATCGAATCTCACCACGCTCAGGTTGCCGGTTGTGTGGCTGGGGGCCGCGGTCTTCTTTTTGTACACCGGGATCGAAGCCGCCGCCGGCACGTGGGCATACAGCTTGTTCACTGAGGCGCGCGGCGTCCCGATGATGGTTGCGGGCATGTGGGTGAGCATCTACTGGGGCAGCTTGACCGCGGGACGCCTGCTGGCTGGTTTCTTCGCGGGGTTTGTTCCAGCCCACAGGTTGCTGCTTTCGTGCATGGTTGGCATCGCACTTGGGGCGACGCTGGTTTGGTTTGGCGGCGAAGGCTACCCGAGCTTCATCGGGCTTGGTTTGATGGGGCTAGCGTCGGCTCCGGTCTTCCCTACGATGATCTCGTCCACGCCAGGGCGGCTTGGAGGAACGCACACGGCGAACGCAATTGGCTTTCAAATTGCGGCGGCGGTGCTGGGTCAGTCGATGCTCCCGGCATTTATCGGTTTATTAGCAAAGAGAATTGGCCTCGAGATCGTCGGCCCCGCGTTGCTGGTATCTGCGTTGAGTCTGATCGCGTTTCATTTCTTGTTACGCCGGCCTCGTGAATCGGAACGTAGTCGAACGGTTCTTGTATCCCAGCACGAATAACTAGTGGAGTGTAACGAAGAGATTGCTAGTCCCGTAAGGGCGGCCCTCCGTGGCCGCCCTTCTCTCGCCTGATGGAATCACGCAGGCCAAAAGGGGGGGCAGGCCACGGAGGACCGCCCTTACAGGCTGGCATCATCGAGCCGACGTCCTGGAGCATCGAGGGATATTGTCAGTTTGCAATCCAGGGCGAATCCGTTTCCCATCTTTGCGCGGGCTCGAAGCGCGGCCCGTGAAATTCTGATTCGGAGAAACTCATGACCAAGGAACATCTCAATCCCGCAACTCTCTTTCCGAGCGTTCAACTCGGCTTCTCTCAACTGGTCACGGCGCGAGGCGGACATACGGTTTACATCTCGGGTCAGACGGCGTGGGATTCTGAGAAGCGAATAGTCGGCGGGATGGATCTCGGCGAGCAGACCCGCCAGGCGCTGCGAAACATTCGCACCGCGGTCGAGACGGCTGGAGGCACGCTGGCTGATGTTGTTTCCATACGAATCTACGTCGTCAACTACAGGCGCGCGGATGCTCGGGTAATCGGGGAAGCAATCCGAGAATTCTTTCCGGCTGATAAACCTCCTGCCAGCACGTTGATTGGCGTGGCGTCGCTTGCAGTCGAGGAGTTCATGATCGAGATAGAAGCGATAGCCGTTGTTGATGCTA
This sequence comes from Blastocatellia bacterium, assembly GCA_035455165.1. GTDB lineage: Bacteria > Acidobacteriota > Blastocatellia > UBA7656 > UBA7656 > Onstottus_A. Next base: position 25,977 of record DATIFP010000115.1, on the reverse strand, counting down.
GAGAGTAGATAATCCTGTGCGGGACCAACTATTCCTTCGGCGGTTCTGTTTGCGCCCCGCCAGGCCCGGCAATCACTTTCGCGAGTTTCAGCTCGACGATCCTCTGTTTGCTGTAGCCCAACTCGCGCATTATCTCTTCCGTATGCTCGCCGAGAATTGGGGCCGCGCGTTGAATCCTTCCGGGAGTCTTCTCGAAACTGATCGGCACCCCCGTCACTCGCGCCGGACCAATCAGCGGATGTTCGGTCTGTTGATTCATCTCCATAGCCTCGACCTGGGAATCATTGAAGAAACTAGTCCAGTCTCCGACCGCGCCACAGGGAACTCCCTTTTCCATGAAGATCGTCTGCCAGTCGGCGGTTGTTTTTTGGCGTAACAGCGGTTCAAGAATTGGGGCCAGTTCAGCCGACCTCGCCGTGCGCTTTTCGTTAGTGTCATAACGGAGATCAACCGCCAGACCGGGCAAGCCCAGAACTTCGCACAGCATCCCCCAGAACTTGTCCGTAGCCGCGCCAATGAAAATCTGGCCGTCCTTAGTTTCAAAGAGGCGATAGGGATAGATGCCGACCCTGCCTTGTGCTTCGCCTTCTAGAGGCTGATAGAAAAAATGGGTTTGAATGGACATGATGCCCTGCAACAGAGAGGTTTCGACCCGTTGGCCTTCCCCGGTCTTCTCGCGATTGAGCAGCGCCGCAAGCACGCCGGTCAGCACGAGCATTGAAGCCTGGTAATCGGAAGCGGCCACCGGGCTGATCGCAACGCGACCGCCATAATTTGCGATCTCTCCCGCCAACCCGCTGAGCGATTGGAGGATCGGGTCGTAACCGGGCCGGTCGCGGTAGGGGCCTTTCGATCCGAATGCCGTCGACGAACAGTAAATCATTCGAGGGTTGATCTCGCAAAGCGTGGGGTAGTCGATACCAAGCTTTTCGGTTACGCCGGGACGAAAGTTCTCGATCACAACGTCGGCGCGCCGGACGAGCTCGTAAACCACTTCGCGAGCGGCCGTCGAGGTCAGGTCGAGCGCAATGCCTCGCTTGCTGCGATTCCACGTTTGATATGGCCGGCTTTCTCCCTTGATGAACGGTCCCCACGCTCGAGCCAGATCTCCATAGAGAGGCTCTATCTTTATGACGTCAGCTCCAAGATCACCCATCAGCGACGCGCTGTAAGCACCGTTTATGAAGCTGCAAAAGTCCAGCACCTTCACTCCCACGAGCGGACCGGATACTTTCTCAAACGTCTTTGCAGTTGTCATCGAATCGCTCTCTCAACCTCTTTCTGAGCGTTTCAAAATCCATAGCTCACGCTCTATAGACTGCGAAGCAATTTACTCTACACGCCGAAGGCGTTCAAAGATATTAGCCGGTGGTCGAGCGAAGCGATGCCACCGGATCAAAGATAACGATGCTACGCACCCTGAAGGGGTGCAAGAAGATGATGGCTTCAGAGGATCTAGTCAACTTTGAGTTTTTCTGGCACCCCTTTTCGGGGTGCGCGTCCTTCGATCGATGACCGGTGGTGTCGCTTCGCTCAACCACCGGCTGATATCTTGCACGCCTTCGGCGTGAGGCAACATAGTTACGACGGTTCCTTCTGACCGGCATTCCGTTGTTAAGATCCGACCACGCACGGGCCCAGCCAAAGTCTGTGCTACGTCGACTCACCTCCGGGTGCTTTACTCGCTTCACTGGTTCCATTAGCATGTCTCCGCTTGCGTGATTACCGGCCTAAACGGAGTCCGAAGTGACGCCGCACGCCGCGCCGCAAGTAACCCACACACTCGCATATCAAAGCGATTTCGAGAGTTCACAATGAGCCGCCTCAAACCCACACTCATCGTTCCGGGCTACGAGATTATTCAAGAGCTCACGAGAACCAATTGGTATGCGCTTCACAAGGCGCGGCGGACGGCTGACGAAACACCGGTGTTGCTCAAAACCGCGTGCGGCGAGACCCAGGGCGGCCCGGATATCCAACTGCTCGAGCGAGAGTTTGAAACGCTCGTCGCGCTTTCCCTCGACGGTGTGCCCCGCGCCTATGAGCTGGTTCGCCAGGACCACATTTGTTGCCTCGTCATTGAGGATCGAGGCGGGCTGCCGCTTCACGCGCTGCCCGGACCAAACCACGATCTGGGATTCTTCTTCAAGGTCTCAGGGCAACTATCGTTGATCATCTCCGAGCTGCATCGACGCGGAATCATTCATCGCAATATCAACTCGCACAGTGTGTTGATAAACGCGGATACTCGCGAAGCGCAACTGATCGACTTCAGTTTCGCCTCGCGAACCGCGGGTGAGGGAGGGTGGCCGCTCGTCCACCAATTGTCGAGCGAGGCGCTTCCATACATCTCGCCTGAGCAAACGGGCCGGATGAATCGCACCACTGACTACCGCACGGATCTGTATTCGCTGGGCGTGATTCTGTACGAGCTGCTAACCGGGATCAGTCCGTTTCGAGCCGACGATCCGCTCGAGATAATCCACGGTCACATCGCCAAGACGCCGCAGGCGCCGGCCGAGATCGACTCGAAGATTCCCGGCCCCGTTTCCGAGATCGTAGTGAAGCTGCTCTCGAAGAACGCGGAGCATCGCTATCAGAGCGCGCTTGGGCTCAAAGAAGACCTGGAAGCGTGCGCGAATGAATGGACGGCCCACCGTCGAATCAATCCATTCGAATTAGGCCGGTGCGACGTGCCCGATCACTTTGTGATCTCTCAGCAGCTTTACGGGCGTTATCGAGAGGTCGAGCAACTGCTCAACGTGTTCGACCTTGTTTGCGAGGGTCCCGCTGCGATGATGCTGGTCTCCGGCTACGCGGGCATCGGCAAGACCTCTCTGATTCAAGAACTCTACAGGCCAATTGTCCGGCAGCGAGGTTATTTCATTGCGGGCAAGTTCGATCAGATCGCGCGCAGCACGCCGTTCGGCGCACTAATACAGGCCTTTCGAGAATTGATCCAGCAACTGCTGACCGAAAGCGAGGCGCGTCTGGCGGAATGGCGCTCCAAACTTTCCGAAGCACTGGACGTCAACGGAGGTGTAATCGCGGAGGTCATACCGGAGATCGAGTTGATACTGGGGAAGCAGGCGCCTTTGCCGTCGCTCGGAGCGACCGAAGCCCAGAACCGGTTTCGGCTGGTCTTCCAGAACTTCGTCGGCGCCATCGCGCGACAGGAACATCCGCTGGTGATCTTCCTCGATGATCTGCAGTGGGTTGATTCGGCAACGTTGAGCTTATTTCAACCTCTCCTCACGAGCCCCGACATTCAGCATTTGTTCCTGATCGGCGCATATCGCGACAACGAAGTGGATGAGGCTCACCCGCTAGCTCGCGCGCTGCGAACGCTCGAGGCCGAAGGAGTACGCCTACATCAAATGTCGCTCGGACCGCTGTCCCTTGCGGATTTGAAACTGCTCATTCGGGACACTCTCCACTGTGACCTGACCGAAGCCGAACCGCTGGCGCGTCTGGTCTCAGACAAGACCGGCGGCAATCCGTTCTTCGTCATTCAATTCTTGAAAGCATTGTGGCAGGACCGATTGATCCAGTTTGACTACGGCAAGGGTCACTGGGTATTCCAGATGGACGCGATCGCCGCAGCGGGGATGACGGATAATGTGATCGATCTGATGACGGGAAAGATCAAGCGGCTGTCGATGAAGGCGCAGGCTGCGCTTACGCTTGGCGCGTGCATCGGAAACCAATTCGATGTGAACACGCTTGCGGTGGTCAGCCAGCAAACTCGCGATGCGGCGGCTGCCGATCTGCGAGAGGCGGTTGACGAGGGCCTAATCCTGCCAATCGCCGATCGCGGACGGCTTGGCGCCGATTCGCAATCTTATGCCTTCCTGCACGATCGAGTGCAGCAAGCCGCATATGCCTTGATTCCGGCTGAAGGGAAACAGCTCCTGCATCTGACCGTGGGCCGGTTACTGTTGGAGCGCACGGATCTGGATCTCACTGAAGAGAAACTCTTCCATGTTGCTCAGCACTTGAATGTCGGCAGCAGTCTGATCTCCGACGAGGCCGAGCGCCTTGCCCTTGCTCGAATGAACCTGAGCGCCGGGCGAAAGGCGAAGTCTTCAACCGCCTATGAAGCCGCGCTGGAATATTTCGAGGCCGGCCTGGGGCTGCTCAGCGAAGACCGATGGGAATCCGATTACGAGCTGAAGTTCGAGTTACATCTTGGCGCCGCGGAGTGCCAGTACCTCTGCGGCAATTTCGAACAGGCGGAAAAGAGCTTTGGGCCCCTGCTGGGGCGCGCCAAGACGGCGCTGGACAAGGCGAAAGTCTATCGCCTGCGCAGCGTCCAGTACGAGAACCTGTCGCGCTACGAAGATGCGTTGTCGATCGCCCGCGAAAGCCTGGCGCTGTTCGGCGTCTCCTTTCCCGATTCCGCCGAGGAGAAGGAGGCCGCACTCGAAAGCGAGATTTACTCTATTCATAATCTCCTCGGCGAACGCCCGATTGAATCGCTTATCGACCTTCCGGTGATGGCCGATCCGGAGACCCGGATGGTGATGAACATTCTGACAGACATCTGGTCCTCGGCTTACATCCTCGGAGATCCGGTGCTGGCGCGGTTGATTTCCGCGACGATGGTGCGGCTGTCGCTGGTGCACGGCAACCTCGAAGAGTCCGCCTACGGCTACGTGACGCACGCGATCACCGAGGGACCGGTGCGCGGAGACTACAAATCGGCATACGAGTTCGGCCGGCTGGCTCTCGGAGTCAATGAGCGATTCAATGACTCGCGCCGGCGCGCAAAGATTCAGCAGCAGTTTCACGCGCACGTGAATCTGTGGCGGCGGCCGATGCAGACCTGCGTCTCTTACGCGAGAGAGGCGTGCCGAAGCGGACTCGAAACGGGCGATTTCCTCTATGCCGCTTACGGCGCCTCGACTGAGGCGTGGCCGGCGTTTCTTTCCACTCAGGACCTCAACGCGTTTGTTCGCGATTACACGCCCAACCTCGCGCTGATCGAGAAACTGAAGATCACCGGCTTCGCCGACGCGCTTCGAGTCATGCTGAATTGGGCGCGGGCGCTCGAGGGAGAGACCCGGTCTCCGCTCTCGCTTTCCGATGAGAGTTTCGATGAAGCCTCTTACGTGGAGACATACCGCGGCAACGCCTTCTTCACAACCTTTTATGCCGCCGCGCGGATGAATCTTTGTTACGTGTTTGATGAATACATCAAAGCGCTCGAAGCCGCTCGCGTCGCGCGCAGTGTTGTGTATCAGCTCTCGGGGACGATCTGGCCGGTGCTGTTCGAGTTTTGGAATGGTCTGACGCTGGCCGCGAACTACAACGAGGCTACCGAGGACGAGCAGAAAGCTTATCTCGAGGAGATGGAACAGGCGCGGAAATCGCTGGCGATCCTTGCCGAGAATTGCCCCGAGAATTTTCTTTGCCAATCGCTGTTGCTTTCAGCAGAGCTCGAGCGCGTCTCGGGACGGCAACTTTCAGCGCTGGATCTTTACGAACAGGCCACGGGCTACGCCAGAGATACCGGAATACTTCAGCATCAGGCTTTAGCCAGCGAGGTGTCCGCAAGGTTTTGGCTTGGCCGCGGGAGTGAACCGATCGCTGCCGTGCTCCTGGCCGAGGCGCGCGCTTGCTATGCCAGGTGGGGCGCGAGGGCAAAAGTAGAAAGCATCAATCGCAAGTACGGCGATCTGCTCGATCGGCAGTCGAGACTTGCGCGAGCGCATTCGCAAGTCGCGAGGGTCGCCGCCGGCCCAGAAGTACTTGATGTCGCCACGGCGATGAAGGCGGCTCAGGCGATCGCTCGCGAGATCGATCTCGAGAAGCTGCTCGCGAGGTTGATGAGCATCGCGATAGAGAATGCCGGCGCCGAGCGGGGGAGTCTCATCCTCGAGCGACAGGGCCAGCCATTCGTTCAAGCCGAAGGAACGATGGATACCGTCGATGTGAAAATCGACGACGCGGTCCCGCTCGATCGAGCCACAGGCTTGTCGAAGGGCATCGTCAACTATGTGAGGCGGACTCTGGAGAGCGTCGTTCTCGCGGATGCCCGCGTCGACGATCGATACGCGACCGACGCGTACGTGGTGCGCCGCCAACCGCGCTCGATCCTGTGTACTCCGGCGCTGAAGCAGGGGCGGCTCGTTGGAGTGCTCTATCTCGAAAACAATCTTGTAGTGGATGCCTTCACGACCGAGCGAATCGAGCTAATGCAACTCCTGTCGTCAGAGGCCGCGATCTCCATTGAGAACGCGCGGCTCTACGATGAGATGAAGCAGGAGGCCGCCCAGCGCCGCCAGGCCGAAGAGACGCTGCGCTCGATCGTGGAAGGCACGGCAGCAGTGACCGGAGGCGATTTCTTCTCGGCTCTCGTCAGGCATTTGGCGAAGGCTATCGGCGTCCGATACGCCTTCGTCACCGAGTGCACCGATCAAACGAAGTCGAGAGTGAGGACCCTGGCTTTTTGGAGCGCGGACTCGCTTGCCGGTAATATCGAATACGGCCTTGATGGGACGCCCTGCGAGCAAGTCATTGCCGGGCAGGTTTGCCATCACGCGAGGGAGTTGCAATCGCTGTTTCCGCGCGATACGGACCTGGTCACCCTGGGAGCCGAGAGCTTCATCGGGCTCCCCATGGCCGACGCTTCGGGCGAGATAATTGGTCATCTGGCGGTGCTCGACGACAAACCATTCCAGGATGCTTCACGAGCGATGTCGCTGCTGACGATTTTCGCTGCTCGGGCCGCGGCTGAATTGCAACGCCTGAATGCCGAGCAGGAACTGAGACAGGCGCTCGCGCAAGTCGAACAGCTCAAGAATCGGCTGCACGCCGAAAACGTATACCTCCAGGAAGAGATTCGCCGCGAACATAACTTCGAGGAAATAGTTGGCAACAGCCCCGCACTTCTAGAAGTCCTCGCCGATGTCGAACGAGTAGCGCCCACAGACTCGACGGTGCTCGTCAACGGAGAAACCGGAACGGGCAAGGAACTGATCGCGAGGGCCATTCACGATCGCAGCGCAAGAAAAAAACACCCGCTGGTCAAAGTGAACTGCGGCGCGATCTCCGCCGGTTTGGTCGAGAGCGAGTTGTTCGGTCACGTGAAGGGCGCATTCACCGGAGCGATCGACCGGCGTGTGGGACGCTTCGAGCTCGCCGACGGCGGTACGCTCTTTCTGGACGAAGTCAGCGAGCTGCCGCTCGAAACTCAGGTCAAGCTGCTCCGCGTTCTGCAGGAAGGAGAGTTCGAGCCGGTGGGCAGCAGCCGCACCGTGCGCGTGGACGTTCGCATAATCGCCGCGACTAATCGCAACCTCGAGGAAGCGGTCCAGCAGGGGCGATTTCGATCAGACCTGTTTTATCGCCTGAACGTTTTCCCGCTCAAGGTTCCGCCCTTGCGGGAGCGCGCATCGGATATTCCTCAGCTTACGATGTTCTTTCTGTCACATTTTGCGAGAAAGCTCGGAAAGAAGCTCGAGTCGGTGTCGCAAGACACAATGGATTTGCTGATCAACTATTCCTGGCCCGGTAATGTTCGCGAATTGCAAAACGTCATTGAGCGCGGCGTGGTGCTGGCCCAGGGGTCCGTGCTCAAACTGGATCCGGACCTGGTCCCCGCTTCGAGCAAACCGCGCCGGTCACCAGCGCCACCCGACCAGCGCGACGCCTCGTCCTCGGAACGTCTCACCCTCGAGCAAGTTGAGCGTCGGCACATCATCTCCGTCCTCAATGAAGCCGGTTGGGTGATCGAGGGTTTAAGGGGCGCCGCTCAGATTCTCAAACTCCACCCTAACACCCTCCGAAGTCGCATGAAGAAGCTCGGTATCTCGCGCTCATCCCACGAAATATCGTAGGCATGGCCCCCGCCTACCCCCACGACATATCGTAGCCCACGAGTTCTCGTAGGCTATCGGCGCACGTAAGTTATTGATTTGTTGGATCCGACGGTGGTGTTGTGGCCTCCGGTTCGGTTGGCATCAGCGTTGCCCTCAGCCTAACCGATCGAATACAAGAGGGAGACAGGTTGATGTTGAGAATCACAGAGGGCTCGGCAACAGACGGAACGACGATGTTGTACCTTGAGGGCCAGGTGGTTGGCCCATGGCTGGCGGAGTTGCGCAGGTGCTGCGAGCTGGTTCTCGCGACGAGCCGCCGTCTGATCGTCGACCTCGCGGATGTTTCTTTTGTAGATCGTGACGGTGTCAGTCTCTTAAAGGAACTGACCGTTCGCGATGTTGCGATAGCCAACTGCACGCCGTTTGTGGCTGAGCAGCTAAAGGCAGTCGGACAGTTTCGGCACATCGACCCCACCGGTGACACGAGAAGGTCGGCGACAAGCTCTACAGAGGAAGTGTGACGACTGGCAGGACCCCGGAAGGAGATGGCAATGGCACCCTCAACTGAATCGGAGAGACGAGAGTCAAACAGAGAAGAGGACTTCGAGGCGGCGGCGTTCCCTCACCTCGATGATCTATTTCGCGCGGCATCGCACATCATAGGAAACCGAACCGAGGCGGAGGACCTCGTGCAAGAGACGTACTTGCAAGCGTGGAAATCTTTCGATCGCTTCGAGATGGGGACCAACTGCCGGGCGTGGCTGTTTAAGATCCTGTTTCACGTCATTCAACACCATCGCCGAAAGTGGTTTCGAATCAAGCTCACTGATGAAGGCGACGAGTTCTTCGAGCAGACGCTGGTCTATGAGCCGCCGGTCCCGCAAGACCTCACCGACGAAGAGATCCTGGAGTCGTTTCAGAAGATCCCGCAACAGTATCGGGAAGTGGTGCTGCTTTCGGATGTGTATGACTTTACGTATAAAGAGATTCAACAGACGCTCGGCATTCCGCAAGGCACCGTTATGTCGCGCCTCAGCAGGGGCAGACAAATGTTGCGAGCTCACCTGGCGAATCGTGCGCCCGCATCGAGAGTGCAAAGCCGCGCTCAGGCCATGTGAACAACGGTCGATACCGGCCGGGAATATTTCTTAACCCTCCTGTCATTCAACTGGTGACAGACGCACTGGGAGGCACGCGGCTCGCGTGTTCGACTCAGCAAGTAACGCTCTCGGGGAGGCGCGCGCAGGCTCGGACGCGCCGGGAACAATCGAAGTTCAATAGCAAGGTTTCAAGCGACTTCACAGCCTCAAGGCTGAAGGGAGAAGTATGTCCAGCGATAACCGATACGACGTGATCATCATCGGAACCGGCGCGGGTGGCGGGACGTTGGCCTACAAGCTGGCTCCGTCAGGCAAACGCATTCTCGTCCTGGAGCGCGGTGACTACGTTCCGCGCGAGAAGGATAACTGGAATCCGAAGGCCGTCAATCTTGAAGGCAAGTACCAGACGAAGGAGAAATGGCGCGACAAGGACGGCGAGGAGCTTCACCCCCACACCAACTACTACGTCGGCGGCAACACCAAGTTTTATGGAGCGGCCTTGTTCCGTTTGCGAAAAGAAGACTTCGGCGAATTGCGTCACCACGGTGGTGTCTCCCCAGCGTGGCCGATCTCCTACGACGACCTCGAACCTTACTACAGCCAAGCCGAGCAGGTTTACCACGTTCACGGCTCGCGCGGCGAAGACCCGACCGACCCTCACGCGAGCACACCATATCCGCATCCGCCGGTCAGTCACGAGCCGCGCATTCAGCATCTGAGCGACGACTTCGCGCGACTTGGCTTGAAGCCGTTTCATACGCCGCTAGGCGTCCAGCTCAACGAGCAGGATCCGCGCAAGAGTCTCTGCATTCGATGCAATACCTGCGATGGATTTCCTTGCCTGGTCTACGCCAAGTCTGACTCGCAGGTGCTGTGCGTTGATCGCGCGGTTGAGCATCCGAACGTCACGCTGCTGACCAATGCTTATTGCGAGCGGCTCGAAACCGACCCGTCGGGGCGGAGGGTTACGAAGGTCATAGTCAAGCGCAACGGATCGCGTGAGGAGTACAGGGGCGAGATCGTGGTCGCATCGTGCGGAGCGATCAATTCCGCTGCGTTGTTATTGCGGTCAGCCAGCGATAAGCATCCTCGCGGCCTCGCCAACGGTTCGGATGTCGTCGGCCGGCATTACATGGGTCACATCAATTCGATCATGATGGCGATTTCGAAGTGTCCAAATCCAACCGTTTTTCAAAAGACTCTTTCGGTTAATGACTTCTATTTTGGATCCAAAGAGTGGGACTTCCCGATGGGTCACATCTCCTTCGTCGGCAAACTTGATGCGCAGACGCTGCGGGCGGGCGCGCCGGCAATCGCTCCCGGCTTCACGCTCGAGATGATGGCCAATCACTCGCTGGATTTCTGGCTGACGTCTGAAGATCTGCCCGACCCCGAGAACCGCGTGACCCTGAACGGCAAGGGCGAAATCGTCCTCTCCTACAAGCTTAACAACGAAGAGGGTCACAAGCGCTTGATCGCCAAGTTGGAGAGCTTGATGAAGCAGCAGACCAGGTGCGTGGAGCACGGCCACCAGTGCCACGTTGGTTTGTTTTCTCGAAACATCTTCGTCGGACAGCGAATCCCACTGGCAGGCGTAGCACACCAGAACGGGACAGTTCGATTCGGAAAGGACCCGAGGACATCGGCGCTCGATGCAAACTGTCGCGCGCACGAGGTCGACAACCTGTACGTGGTCGACGCGAGCTTCTTCCCGTCGAGCGGCGCGGTTAATCCCGGATTGACCATCATGGCGAACGCGCTGCGCGTCGGAGATCACTTGTTGGCGCGCATGCAGTGAGAAGCGCACGAAAGCGACGGGGCGAAAGGACTCGCGACCAGGGTGGACATCAAATGAAGACCGAATCAAAGCTCGATATAAGAGACCGGCAATGCGGCGTTGCCCGCTCGCCGCGGCGCCCGCTCGCTACGTCGCTTCTCATCGCTCTTATATTCTTCGTCTCCTCCGCACCTGCTCAAACTCCTCTCCAAGCGGTGAGGGGCCGGCTTCAAAGCGAAACGCAAAAATTCGCGTCGAGCACTTCGGCCCCTCACCCCCTTCCTGCCCTGGTTGAGGCGGTGGATGCGCCGGGTATGACAGTTCAAGACATGGATCGATCGATCGAGTTCTTCACAACGATACTGTCGTTTGAAAAGGTTTCAGACGTCGAAGTGGCGGGCCGCGAGTACGAACACCTTCAGGGCGTGTTTGGACTTCGAATGCGGGTCGTTCGAATGAAACTCGGCGACGAGTTCATTGAGCTGACCGAATACCTGGCGCCCAAGGGCAGACCGATTCCCGTGGATGCCCGAAGCAATGACCGGTGGTTTCAACATATCGCCATCATCACGCCGGACATGGACAGGGCATACGCGTGGCTGCGGAAAAACAAAGTTCGGCACGCGTCAACTGGCCCTCAGACCCTGCCTGAAACGATCAAGGCCGCCGCCGGCATTCGGGCCTTCTACTTCAAAGATCCCGATGGGCACGCGCTCGAGATCTTGCAGTTCCCCGAAGGCAAGGGCGATCAGAAATGGCACCGGCGGACTGACAAGCTATTCCTCGGAATCGACCACACCGCGATCGTCGTGAGCGACACCGACTCGAGCCTGAGGTTCTATCGCGATGTTTTGGGGCTGAGGGTTGCCGGTGAGAGCGAGAACTTCGGCGACGAGCAGGAGCACTTGAACAACGTGTTCGGGGCTCGGCTTCGCATCACCGGTCTCCGCGCGGCGAGCGGACCGGGTATTGAATTGCTCGAATATCTTGCCCCCCGCGACGGCAGACCGACACCATCGGACGAGCGAGCGAACGATCTCGTTCACTGGCAGACAAGGCTAGTTACGGAAGACGCCGGCATTGCGGCTCGAACCCTGCTGGCAGACAAGTACAGCTTTGTTTCGACCGGGGTCGTCGCGGTTCCCGACAAGAGTCTCGGCTTCTCGAAGGGCTTGCTGGTGCGCGACCCTGACGGTCACGTGATGCAGCTAATCGAGAAGCAAACTCAACAGGCGCTCGATCGCAGATAGAGAGTGAGGAATGAGTTCCAATCGACCCATTTTTGTTCCGGTAATCCTCGGCACGCCGAGGCAGGGCCGCTATAGCGAGCAAGTAGCGAGATTCGTGCTAGGGGAGCTGGCCAAACGCGAAGGCGTCGAAACGGAGTTGATCGATATTCGCGAGATGAGTTTCTCGACGCTGGACGCGGGTGAGGCGATAAAGGACTCACGCTTTTCGGAGACGGCAATGAGGGCTGACGCTTTTGTGATCGTCGCGCCCGAATACAACCACGGCTATCCTGGCCTGCTGAAGCACGCGCTCGACACGAACCTGAAAGAGTATATCCACAAGGCCGTTGGCATATGCGGAGTTTCCGCGGGCCCGTTTGGCGGGACCCGCGTCGCGGAGAATCTTCTGCCGGTGATGCGAGAGCTCGGCCTGGTCACCATCTTCTGGGATGGGAACTTCTCGAGCGTCCAGAAGGCATTCGACCAAGTCGGCAAGCTCGTCGAGACCGCGTATGAGCGGCGACTCGACAAGTTCATCAAGGAACTGATCTGGATGGCGAAGGTATTGAGACACGGGAGAGAGAATGTCGCGCTCGAATAGGCGATTGGAAGAAGCAATGACAGACACGGGGAAAATCAAATGTCCGGATTGCGGCATCGACATGAATCATCACGCCGAGAAGGTTGATTACTCTGTCGAACCCGGAGGCGTTGCCGCGGAGTTCGGAGGAGTTCTACAAGAAGTACATTCTTGCCCGGGCTGCGGCAAGACGGCGATGAGAATCGCGAGTTGAGGCCTTCACGAGTAGGGCCGTCCCACTGTGGGCGCCCCTCCTCACCTGTCAAGGGGTCTCACGACTAAGGGGCGCCCCCGGAGCGACGCCCCTACAGGGTGAGATTGAGAGGATTCGATCATGACGAAAGAAGAAATCAGACTGGAGCAATCGCGAGAGCGACGGGCGCATTGGAAGCGCTGGGGTCCCTATCTCAGCGAGCGCGCCTGGGGCACGGTACGCGAGGACTACTCACCATATGGCACGGCTTGGGACTTCTTGCCGCACGATCACGCTCGCTCGAAGGCTTATCGGTGGGGAGAAGACGGCATCGGTGGAATTTCGGATCGCCACCAGCTCATTTGCTTCGCGCTGTCGCTGTGGAACGGGCACGATCCGATATTGAAGGAGCGAATCTTCGGCCTGACTGGTTCGGAAGGCAACCACGGCGAAGACGTGAAGGAGTATTACTTCTATCTCGACTCGACGCCGACACATTCCTACATGAAGTTTCTGTACAAATACCCGCAGGCAGAGTTCCCGTACGCGCGGCTGGTCGAAGAGAACCGGCGGCGTGGCAAGGATGCCCCCGAGTTTGAATTGATCGACACAGGCGTCTTCGACGACGACCGGTACTTTGATGTTGAAATTGAATACGCGAAGTCCTCGCCCGAGGACATTCTCATCAAGATCAACGCAACGAACCGTGGGCCTGAGCCCGCCGAATTGCACCTGTTGCCCACGATCTGGTTTCGGAACACCTGGTCGTGGCGCGACGGCGGAGCGCGGCCGAATCTGCGAAAGATCGAGGACGTAAGAAACGCGTCGGCGATTCAGCTCTGCCATCCGTCTTACGGTCATCGTTGGCTCTTCTGTAACGGGGCCCCCGAGTTGCTGTTCACCGAAAACGAGACCAACACCAGGCGACTCTACAACCATGAAAATGGGACGCGGCACGCGAAGGATGGTATCAACGACTACATCGTTCACGGCTCGAAGGACGCGGTGAACGCCGCGAAGACAGGCACCAAAGCGGCAGCTCACTATGTCGTGGGGCTCGGTCCAGGCGAGACGAAGACGATCAAGCTGCGGCTCACGGACCTGGAGGTTCCTCCGAATGACGGTGACCCGTGCAACGGCCAATTCGAAAAGATATTCGCGGAACGCAAGCGCGAAGCCGACGAGTTCTATGAAACGGTCACTCCATCGCATCTTTCAGAAGACGCGAAGAAGGTAATGCGCCAGGCGCTGGGCGGATTGCTTTGGAGCAAGCAGTTCTACTATTACGACCTTGGAAGCTGGTTGAAAGGCGATCCGGCGGGACCCCCTCCGCCGGCCGAACGAAATAACGGGCGCAACAGCCAGTGGACTCACCTCTACAACGACGACATCATTTCGATGCCCGATAAGTGGGAGTATCCCTGGTACGCTGCCTGGGACCTTGCCTTCCATTGCATCCCCCTGGCGATCGTCGATTCGGACTTCGCGAAAGACCAGCTCGTACTGTTGTTGCGCGAGTGGTACATGCACCCTAACGGACAGTTGCCGGCTTACGAATGGGCGTTTGGGGACGTGAACCCGCCCGTGCACGCGTGGGCTGCGTGGCGGGTCTACAAGATCGACAAGAAGCGCCGCGGTGTAGGGGACACGAAGTTCCTCGAGCGCGTGTTTCACAAGCTGTTGCTCAACTTCAACTGGTGGGTGAATCGCAAAGACGCCGAGGGAAGAAACGTCTTCCAGGGGGGCTTCCTTGGACTGGACAACATAGGAGTGTTCGATCGCAGCGCGGCGCTTCCGACTGGCGGCCATATCGAGCAATCGGACGGCACGAGCTGGATGGGTATGTACTGTTTGAACATGCTAGCGATCGCAATCGAGCTTGCCAGCGAGGACCCGGCCTACGAAGACGTCGCAAGCAAGTTCTGGGAGCACTTCTTGTATATCGCTAACGCGATGAATCATCTTGGCGACGAGCGCAGCAGATTGTGGAACGAAGAGGATGGCTTTTATTACGACGTGCTTTGTTTGCCTGACGGAACCGGCTTCCCGATGAAAGTGCGATCGATGGTGGGATTGATTCCGCTGTTCGCCGTCGAGACGTTGGAGCCCGAAACGCTCAATCAGATGAGTGGATTCAAGCGGCGTCTCGAATGGTTCATCGACAACAGGAAGGACCTGATCGGCAACGTCGCCTGCATGAGAACTCGAGGACAGGCTGAGCGGCGAATGCTGTCGATCGTCGATCGCGAGCAGCTGCGCCGCGTGCTTAAGGTGATGCTCGACGAAGGCGAGTTCCTATCGCCTTACGGGATCCGCGCACTCTCACGCGCTCACAAGGACCATCCTTACACGCTGCAGGCCAACGGCAGTGAGCACCGCGTGAGCTACGAGCCGGGGGAATCGAGCAGCGGGTTGTTTGGCGGCAATTCGAATTGGCGAGGACCGATCTGGTTCCCGGTGAACTATCTGATCATCGAATCGCTACAGAAGTTCCACCACTATCTCGGCGACGACTACAAGGTCGAATGCCCGACCGGTTCCGGACAGATGATGACGCTTTGGGAAGTGGCCGCAGAGTTGTCGCGAAGGCTGACTCGAATCTTTCTCCGCGATGCGAGCGGCAGACGACCCGTCTTAGGGACGAACGAGAAGTTTCAAACCGATCCGCATTGGAGCGATCTTGTTCCGTTTCACGAGTACTTTCACGGCGACAACGGTTCGGGGGTCGGCGCAAGCCACCAAACCGGATGGACCGGACTCGTCGCCAAGCTGATTCAACAAAGCGGGGAATAACCCTGTGCTCGATTGTCATTTACCTGGGAGCGCACGCGGCTCGCGTGCTTGAGTTCGAAGGAGTTGCGATCAAGCACGCGAGCCGCGTGGGGTCCCAGGTTGAAGGAGTTGCGATCAAGCACGCGGGCCGCGTGCTTGAGTTCGAAGGAATTGGGATCAAGCAGGCAAGCCGCGTGCTTGAGTTCGAAGGAGTTGCGATCAAGCACGCGAGCCGCGTGCGGTCCCAGGTTGAAGGACCATACAAAGGACTAGAGAAATGAAAGCAATAGCGGTGTTTCCCGGGAAACCAAACAGCGTGCATCTCGCCGACCTCGCGCAACCGTCTGTGCGCGATATTCCAAACGGCCGGGGCGTGCTCGTCAGAGTTCTGCGCGTCGGAGTGGACGGCACCGACAAGGAGATCAACGCGGCAGAATACGGAGCCGCGCCCGAGGGCTTCGATTTCCTCGTGCTGGGTCACGAGAGCTTCGGTCAGGTCGAAGCCGTGGGGCCAAATGTGACCGGCTTGCGGCCGGGCGACTATGTGGTCGCCACCGTCCGCCGGCCAGGCTCCAGCATCTACGATCTGATCGGCACCAACGATATGACCACCGATGACACTTACTTCGAGCGCGGCATCAATCTGCGTCATGGATACCTGACCGAGTACTACGTCGACGATGCCGAGTTCATCGTGAAAGTGCCGCAAGGGCTGAAAGAGGCGGGTGTGTTGCTCGAGCCGACTACGGTGGTCGAAAAGGGGATCGCGCAGGCGTACGAGATCCAGCGGAGACTGCGGGTCTGGAAGCCCAGAAAAGCGGCGGTGATGGGCGCGGGAACGATCGGGTTGCTCGCTACGCTGGTGCTGCGCTTGCGAGGGTTGGAAGTCACCACCTTCGGGCGAACCCACAAGCCGTACCTGAACTCCGATCTGATCGAAGCGCTCGGCGCGCGCTACGTCACGACCGTCGATACGCCCATCCGGGACGCGGCAAAAGAGTTCGGCCCCTTCGATCTTGTCTTCGAAGCGACCGGGAACTCTTCGGTCGTGTTCGAGAGCATGCAGGCGCTTGGCAAGAACGGCGTGCTGGTGCTGTCGAGCGTCACGGGCGGCGATCGCATGATTCAGGTGCCCGCCGACAGGATAAATCTCGATTTCGTGCTCGGCAACAAGGTGATGGTCGGCACGGTCAACGCCAATCGCGAATATTTCGAGATGGGCGTGCGCGATCTGGCGCAGGCGGAGGCCGAGTATCCAGGATGGCTGTCCCGCTTGTTGACCCACCCGGTTAAGGGGCTCGACAACTACAGCACTCTGTTCGAGACGCTCACGACTGCTAAAGGCGCGATCAAAGTCTTTTGTGAAGTCGCGCCGCTGTGAAGACGATGACTACTGACAGGCAAAAACACATCGTTATTCTGGGCGGCGGATTTGGCGGGGTGTACGCCGCCCTCGAGCTCGAAAAGACGCTGGCGCGAGACCCCGACATCCGGGTCACGCTGATCAACCGGGAAAACTTCTTTCTGTTCACTCCGATGCTGCACGAGGTCGCCGCAAGCGATCTCGACATCACACACATCGTGAACCCGGTCCGCAAGCTCTTCAAGCGTATTGAATTCTTTGACGGCGATCTTCAGTCCATCGACTTGCGGAACAAACGGGTGACCGTAACTCACGGGATCGGCGCTCCTCACGAACACCAGCTCGATTACGATCACCTCATCATTGCTCTTGGCTCGATAACCAACTTTTTCGATCTGCCGGGGCTTGAAGAGCGCGCGCTCACGATGAAGTCGCTCGGCGATGCAATACACCTTCGCAATCGATTGATTCAACATCTGGAGGAAGCCGATTTCGAATGCTGCCCGTTCGCGCGGAAGCCGCTGCTGACGTTCGTGGTCGCAGGCGGCGGCTTTGCGGGCGCGGAAACGATTGCATCGATCAACGACTTTCTTCGCGAGGCAATAGCGTTCTATCCCCACCTGTCCGAAGACATGTTGCGAGTCGTACTGGTGCATCCCGGCCCCGTCATCCTCCCGGAGCTTGGCGAGAAGCTCGGCCGCTACGCGCAACAAAAGCTCGCCGAGCGAAAGGTGGAAGTACGTGTCAACACCAAGGTCACCGGCTTCACTGGCGATGAAGTGACTCTGAGCGACGGCTCGGCCATCACGACCAGCACGTTGCTTTGGACCGCGGGGACTTCGCCAAATCCGATCCTCGGCGCGCTCCCGTGCGCGAAAGAGCGCGGCCGGCTGCTCGTAAACGAATACATGGAAGTGAAAGGCTGGCCGGGAGTCTGGGCGCTTGGTGACTGTTCGCTGGTCCCCGACGTCACAACCGGCAAGTACTGTCCTCCGACCGCGCAACACGCTCTTCGTGAAGGAAAGGTGGTCGCGCAAAACATCGCCGCTGAGATTCGCGGCGGCCGCAAGAGGCCCTTTGTTTTTTCAACCATCGGACAGCTCGCGTCAATTGGACGCAGAACCGGAGTCGCGAGAGTGATGGGCGTGAATTTTTCCGGGTTCGCGGCGTGGTGGCTCTGGCGAACTATCTACCTCAGCAAGCTTCCGCGTTTTGAAAAGAAGCTTCGAGTGGCGTTGGACTGGACGCTCGACCTGCTATTTTCGAAAGACCTGGTGAAGTTCGTGACGCTGCGCGCTCCAGCAGTATCCGGCAAGGAGGAATCGAGCGCGACCGGATCAGAATCGGTCGTTGCCGAAGGAGAGGTCTGCGCTATCGAGAGCGCCGCGGCGAGAGTCTGACCGGCGCGGCATCAGAAAGGACGGGTGAGGCGATGATTCAATTCCACGGCGATGCTGTTCGAAATCTGGAGAGCGCGTCGAAACGCGAGTGGCTCGAGACAAACGGCCTGGGGGGATTCGCTTCATCGACCATTACCGGCCTCAACACACGCCGATATCACGGGCTGCTGGTCGCGGCGACGAAGCCGCCCGTTGGACGGTTGGTTTTGCTGGCTAAGCTTGAAGAGACATTGATCATCGACGGGCGCCGTTACGAATTGTCGGTTAATCAATATCCCGAAGTCATTCACCCGCAGGGCCATCTCTGTCTAAAACAGTTTCGCCTGGATCCGTATCCAATTCTTACTTACGAGGTCGAAGGAGTAGAAATCGAGAAGAGTGTTTTCATGATCCACGGCGAAAACAGCACGGCTATTCGCTACGACGTCCGAGCGGGAGATGATCGCGCGAGTGTTCTGCTGGAAGTTCGCCCGCTTGTCGCCTTCCGCGATTATCACGGCACAACTCGCGAGAACTCCGCGATCAACCATGAGATTCAACTCGAGCGCGGACGAATAGGCTTCGCGGCTTACCAGGGGCTACCTACGCTGCACTTCGCACACGATGCCGACGACATCGATCCGGCCGGGTTCTGGTTTCGAAACTTCGAGTATGCGGTCGAGCGCGAGCGTGGGCTTGATTTTAGCGAAGACCTCTACAGTCCCCTGGCTTTCAAGTTCGACATGAGCCGCCGCTCGCGCGCAGCAATAATCGCTTCGACCGAAAAACGCGACGCCGGCCGCATAGAAGAATACCAGCGCGCGGAGATCGGGCGGCGGGCGGACGTCGTGTCGGCTTCGCCTCATGGGGACGAGCTGGTTCGTTGGCTCGTGGCGGCCGCCGACCAGTACATCGTGGCTCGTGAGCGATGCAAGACCGTCATCGCGGGTTATCACTGGTTCGGCGATTGGGGCCGCGACACGATGATCGCGCTTGCGGGACTTACGCTGGTGACGGGTCGAACGCGGATCGCAAAAAGCATCCTGCTCGAATTCGCTCAGCACATCGATCGAGGAATGCTCCCAAATCGCTTTCCGGACGCCGGCGAGGCTCCCGAGTACAACACGGTCGATGCGACGCTGTGGTACTTCGAGGCGATCCGCGCGCTTGGCGAGTACACCGGCGACTACGAATTCATCAAGACGAGTTTGTATCCGGCTCTTGTCGACATCATCGACTGGCACGAGCGAGGGACGCGCTACGGGATCAAGGTTGACGATGACGGGTTACTGCTGTCGGGCGAGCCGGGAGTGCAGTTGACCTGGATGGACGCGAAGGTTGGGGACTACGTCGTCACGCCGCGCGACGGAAAGGCGGTCGAGATTCAAGCGCTGTGGTACAACGCTCTGCGCGTGATGGAGGAGTTTGCGAGTAAGTTCGGCGACCGGGCGAACCGAAAGCGCTTCGGCGAGATGGCTTCACGCGCGAGACGCAGCTTCGAGAATCAATTTTGGAATGAGGAAGCGGGCTGTCTCTGCGATAGTGTCAAAGATGCCGTGCGTGACGCTTCGATCCGGCCCAATCAGATTCTTGCCGTCAGCTTGAAGCATTCGATGCTAACACGCGACAAGGCAAAGCGGGTCGTCGATGTGATCGAGCGCGAATTGCTTACGCCTTACGGATTGAGGAGCCTCGCAAGGTCGGACCCGGCGTATCGGCCTCGCTACGAGGGTGGCGTTTGGGATCGCGACACGGCTTATCATCAAGGCACGGTGTGGCCGTGGCTCATGGGTCCGTTTATCACCGCTTACGTGCGAGCTAACGGAAATACAAAGCGCGCGCGAGAGCGAGCGAAAGAGTTGCTCGTGCCGCTCGTCGAACACCTGTCGGATGCCGGTCTTGGTCACGTGTCTGAGATACTTGATGCGGATAGTCCTCACGAGCCTCGCGGGTGTGTGGCACAAGCCTGGAGCGTCGCTGAGATATTGCGCGCGGCGGTCGAAGATGTGTTTGCGGTGAAGCCGGCTCCAAAGCGATTGAAGGCGGTTCGATCGGCGGCTACGTAGTTGAGATCTAGTGGGCATACGACTCAACGCCGCTGCTGTTATTCTCTTCTACCCTGAACAAGCTTGAACGCGAATCGTTCTCGCCTGTGATTATTTGCCATTTGAAGCGGAACTCTCTTTAATGCTGACGCCTCCAAGTAATTTCGGAAGAAAACATCGACACGATAGATTCCCGGCTCCAAGTCCTCCAAGTCCCGCCAGGCAATGAAGCGGCCTTCATCGTACTTAGTGAACTCAATGGATGTTTTAGGGGCTTGTTCAGCATCGACTCGGACGATTTCCGCGGTGAGTTTATCTTTGTTATTTATGATTCCTCCAAGCGTGACTTTGACCTCCAGAGTGGCTGGCTTCTGATAGGACGACTTGACCCCCTCCACGGTAAACTTATAACAACGATTCACAAACAGTTCGGCGACTAGAAAGCAGCCAATAATTATTACCGCAGCACGAAATTTCCCCAAAGAAGCCCCCAGTGCGATCTAGAGGAATTGCCGGTGATGGTAAGACTCTCATCGCAAAGACAAAACCGACAGGGACCATCGCAATGCATAATGCCACGGAAAGAGCGGTGCCCAGTGTTGGCTTGATTAGCAAGAACGCCCCCATGGATACAAAGAAAGGGATGCCCCATAATGCAAACCAGCGAATCAAGACGTAAACAGAAAACTGTAACATTACCAAAGAGAACGTCACCTAAGAGTCGCCGGGCTGTTGCGAGATCGTGGTAACTGACTTTCCAAGTACCGCTAAGAAACTTGTGAAAGAGAGAGCAGCGAAGAATCCCGTCGCTAAGACCCACGGGAGTCCGCTCAGGGCTAGCCCTTCATCGGTTCCTGGCATCTCCCTCAGGGTGTTTCCACAAAAGTACGCAGCACCAAGTAACCCAGTGCAGAGCCCGACTGCTAGGCCGAGGTCAACGCCTGGTGACTTGTTTTCTGTAGACATCTACGACTCCAACAAAGCAGTTCGACCGAATCTCTTGCATTTCTGGCGGAGAGTCTACGACGGCGTCATTCTCAAAGTGAAGCAGCAGTGAGCTGCTGAGGCCTTATAGATGACAAATTACGGGTCCCGCCAGCCACAACACCTGAGCGGCAATAGCCAACCGTTCACCGCTGCGTCCTCGTCACGCGCGGTGTGCGCGCTCGAATCAGCGCCCGCTCTCCGACACCCCGCGCGTACACGTCGCCGCGCGCTGCATGCGGGTACTTGTCGCGTAGGCGATCCGAGGCTTCCAGGAGCGAGTCGCCGAGAAAATAATCCTCGCTCGGGATGTGGACTGCAACGACTCTTCCTTTGTGGTCAGGCTCAAGGACGGCCTTGAGGCGCTGCTCATATATCCGTTCGCCGGCCCGTGCCGTTTCCTCCCGCGCTGCAACGACGTCTGTCTGGGTACTCATTGTGTCCGAATTATATACCTGACTGCGTGTCACTCAAATGCACAAGTGTATCGAAGAGTGTAATGAAAGTGGGACTTGATTCGGATGAACTGCGCCCCTCTTAACTAACACCTCAATTCATTGAGGTTTCCAGATCACCCCCCCCGCGCCTAACACCCCACTGAATGTGGGGTGTTTATGAGAACAGACTGGCCTACGCGAAATTTGTGGCGGATATAAGAGCCCGCTTTCTCGGGAGTCCCAGTCTTAAATCAAACCCGATATGGACAGAATCAGGTTCCGCCCGTAGTGGAATATTTCGCGACAATTTGGTCATTCAATAGTTGGAAGGCGTGAAAAGACTAACGCCCTCATACTAACAACCTCTTCGAAGGAGATTCTTAAAATGAAACTACGCACGATCCTGGTTATCGCAGCTTTCGTTGTCGTCGCGGCGGGTTGGTACCTGTTCCGCCCCGAGCGGCTCTTCGTCAACGCGAGAGTCAATGAAGGATTCCCCGCAGGCAAGACCGCCAGCGCCGACGCTTCGCCGGTCACCCTGTTTGAAGGCAAATTCCACGATGTTGCTCATAAAGGCGTCGGCACCGCCGCGATTCATCAACTGTCCGACGGCAAGCGCGTGCTGCGCTTCACAGATTTTGAAACGTCCAACGGTCCGGATGTTCGCGTCTACCTCGTAGCCGCCCAGGATGCTACAGACAATGACACAGTCACAAAATCGGGGTTCCTGGAGCTCGGAGCGCTCAAGGGCAACATCGGCGATCAGAACTATGACGTGCCGGCGGAAACGGACCTGAGCAAGTACAAGGCAGTGACGATCTGGTGCAAACGTTTCGGTGTGAATTTCGCGACCGCTCCGCTTGCGCCTCGCTCGTAAAAGGGTCACGGAGCTCACGGAGAGTCGCGATGAGAACCGCTTTCAGCAGTGTAGCGCCAGCAACGAGAGCGCTGGCGCTGGCATTGATCGCCGTCCTTTCGATCGCCGGCGGCATACACAATCGCGGATCGGTGCAAGCCCAATCGCCAGTGAGTAGCGACGCGATCCGCCGCAGCTTCGTCTACACGATAACGAATCCGGATGGGCCCAACGCAATCGCCGCTTACGAGGCCAACGCAGAAACCGGCGAGCTGGTTTTCCTGGCCACCTATCCGACTGGTGGCCGCGGCAACGGCCGGATCGTAGATTCGCAGAGTCCCCTGGTGCTCGACACTGAGGGCTCTATGTTGTTCGCCGTAAACCCGGGCAGCGACGACATCTCGGTGATGGCCATGCGCGATGACGGATCGTTGGAGCTTTTGAGTTCTCCGGTTCATTCGCGCGGGGTTGAGCCGGCGAGTCTGGCGCTGAGCAATAACCTCTTGTACGTTGCCAACAAGGGCGACGCTGAACACGAGCCGAGCTATGCGGGCTTTTTTGTACAGGCCGACGGCTCGCTTACCCGCGTACGGCGCCGGATCGCGTTATCCCAGGGCGACAATCCGACTCAAGTTCTGTTCAATCGTGGCGGCAATATCCTGATAGGTATTCGATTCGGTTCGCGCGGACTGGACTCGTTCACGGTCAGATCGAATGGCCGATTGCGCTTTCTTTCAGAGTTGAGCAATCAGCGAGGTCCGTTCGCCGCTCAGTTCAACCCGGCCGACGGCCAAAATCTGATAGTCGCGGACGCGAGGTTGCCGGGCGCATCTTCCTATCACGTAAGCGAGACGGGTTCGCTTTCGTTTGTCGAGAGCGCCGGCAACTCGCCCGAGCGAGCTGCTTGTTGGATTGTCGCGCACCCGGACGGGTCTCGCGCATGGGTTTCAAACACTGGAACCCACTCGTTGTCGCTGTACACGGTCGGCACGGGCGGCGTGCTGAGCTTCATCGGCAGTCATCGCACTGCGGACTTCGGGCGCTCACCGTTCGAGCTCGCGCTCGGTTCCGAGGGCCGCTTCCTGTATCAGTTGAACGTAGGAGCAGGCTTCCAGAGCATTCACGCGCTTAGAGTGACGGACGATCTATTGGACGGCGGACTGGCGGATATCGGAGCGATTGGCTTGCCGCGGGGGGGGTCGCCAATCGGGTTGGTCGTCGTCACTCGCTAGTTCCGGAGGCGGCGGTTGAAGAATTTGACAGCCGGGAATCATGCCGGGAATATTGTGGCCGGGTTACGGGATATTCCTTCGGATGAGCGCCTTTTCGCAGGTGTCGACCTTTGGCGTTGCAAGGACAGTTGATAGATTCGGGAAAAGGGGAGGGGAATGAGCCTAATCGATTTCGAACAAGGTCAATGCCGGAGAATCAGCCCGCACCTCGACGCGTACCTGAATGACGAGGTTACCGCTGACGTGGCCGACGCGGTGAGGCGACATCTGGACGCATGTCGAAGATGTCGTCAAACCGTGGCGGATCGATCACGCGTTAAGAGTCTCTTGCAAAATGCTGTGCTGAGCGATGAGGCTCCGCCCGGACTGCGCTACCGCATTGAAAGAGATATTCGAAGGAGCGCCTCGCCCTTTCGCTGGACGACCTGGGTGCTTGCGGCCGCCGCCGCATTAGTGCTCATCGCCGGGACGTTCGGCGTTGTTCGCTTTTTTAATGCGCCGGGCAAAAGCGCGTCGACCGAAGCCCTGGCGAGCTCGAACGCGCATCTGTTCAACATCGGGCTCGGCGATCACCTTCGATGCGCCATCGATCACGGCATGGCGAATCGGAGATTCAGTCGCGAAGACATGACTCGCCAACTTGGGCCGGATTACGCGGACGTGGTCGATCTCGTAAAGAGGACGACGCCGAGTGAGTATGAAATTGTGGTCGGACACCGATGCCACGTTGATGGTCGCGAGTTCGTTCACCTGATCCTGAGAGATCAGGCATCAACCGTCTCTCTCATAGTGACTGCGAAGAACGGCGAGTCATTCGCTAGCGAAGGGCTTGCGCCGGTTCTGGAAGAATCCGGCATCCCCGTTTATCAGAGTAAGCTTCGCGAGTTCGAAGTGGCGGGCTTCGAGACGCGTGACCACCTGGTCTTTGTAGTTTCAGCGCTCGCTGATCGGGACAACTTGCGGATTGCGTCGAGCCTTGCGCCGCCGGTTCGCGACTTTCTCGCGAGGCTTTAAGCCTGAGCCAACACGGCTCCGCGCAGTCTTTGCTTCCTCGGCGTCTCCGCGTTGAATTCACGTCTAGAGGGGTCCTCACCGCGGAGACGCAGAGGACACAGAGGATAGCGCAGAGAATCCGACACCAGCCCCCGGCGCAGGCGTTGACGGGACCAATCTAGTGAGGACTATTATGTAGTCGGGGTTAGGAAGCTGCGCGTGCATTGCGTCTGATGAAAGGTAGGAATTATGTTCCGTCTCAGTTTTCGCATTCTTGCCATCGTACCGGTGGTGTTTACACTTGCCTGCAATGTTGTCACAGCCACGGTTGAGATCCCCGACCCGGCGGTCGACGCGCCACTCGCCGCCACAAAAGGTGAGGAAACTGCCATCGTCGCCGGCGGCTGTTTCTGGGGTATCGAGGCGGTATTCGAGCACGTTAAAGGGGTGATCGAGGCCGAATCCGGATACTGCGGCGGTACAGCGGCTACGGCTCGCTATGAGACCGTATCGAGTGGCAGGACCGGACACGCGGAATCGGTTCGAATCAAATACGATCCATCGCAGATTTCGTTTGGCCAGCTTCTGAAGGTGTTCTTTTCAGTAGCTCACGACCCGACTGAGGTAAACCAGCAGGGCCCGGACCACGGCACGCAGTATCGCTCGGCGATATTCTGCGTCAATGAAGACCAGCAACGCATAGCGCGAAGTTACATCGACCAGCTCAATAACGCTAAGGTGTTCCGTCGTCCGATTGCGACCGAAGTTGCGTCAGGCAAAATCTTTTACCAGGCCGAGGATTACCATCAGAACTACGTCGTGCATCATCCAACCCAGCCCTACATCGTGGCCTATGACCTTCCCAAGGTTGCAGATCTTCGCAAACAGTTTCCCAACCTCTATGTTAAGAGGTAGGCGGGAGCGCGCGAAACAAGAATCACAGGTTGGGTAGAGGACTTATCCCCGTCGATTGCGAATGATCCAGGATCAGCGGGGATAAATCCCTCTTCCCGACCCCTACCCTCCCATCCAGATTCTTCCTTCCAACAGTCGGACTTCCAACGGGTCGGAGTGGGTGTGATTAAAAGTGGGACTTCTCAGAAGGCGGGATCTTGACATCAACCTACTGACTCGCGTAGGCGAGTCTGGTTCTCATTAACACCCCACGTTCAGTGGGGTGCTTGGCGCGGACGGGTGATCTGGAACCGTTTCAA
>DATIFP010000114.1:0-39201 GCA_035455165.1 Blastocatellia bacterium | reverse complement strand
GATGAGTTCAATTGCTGTTAAAGCACCCAGGCTGCTTTTGGCGGAAGAGAGTGCAACGCGAATCTGATCTTCTGAACCGAGGGTTCGGTTGCCTTAACCGGGCAAGCCTATACGCGCAGGCTATGCCGTGTCAATTGTTACAGTTCAAACTTGAGCGAGAATTTGATCGAGGGTCGAATCGGCCAAGCCAAACGCGCATCGAGGCTGCGTCCTTCGACGAGAGATCAACATGCTGGAGGGACGCTATTATCCTATTCTCTTGAATCTTCGCGACTTGAACTCGTAGCGCGGTAGGCTGCCGGTCGGTGCTTCCTCCACTCCGACGCGCATGCTGTGTTGAGTTCGAAAGGCATGCTTCACCTCTCGCGCCGTTTCTTCAAACGCGACGCTGCCGGGCGACTCGATCCGGATCGACAGCTCATCCATCCCGGCGACGCGACGAATCTCGACCTCGTATTCCGATATTCCCGGAACGCCACGAATCAGATTGTCGATGGCGCTCGGATAGAGATTCACCCCGCGAACGATGATCATATCGTCGGCTCGACCGACGACTCCGCCTCGAATGCGAGCGAAGCTTCGTCCGCACGGACACGGTTCGCTCGTCAGCTCGACAAGATCACCGGTTCGATATCGAAGGACCGGCATGCAGGCGCGGCCCAGATTCGTAATCACAAGCTCGCCGCGCTCGCCCTCTGAAACGGGGTCCCCGCTCTCGGAGTCGATCACCTCGAATATGAACTCGGCTTCGTTCAGGTGAATCGCTCCCGTCTGAGCTTCGCAGTCAAAGGCCCACGCGCCCGCTTCCGTTGCTCCCGCGTGATCAAAACAAGTAGCGCCTAATGCGGCTTCAATCGCGCGCTTGACGTTTGGGAGACTCGCGCCCGGCTCGCCCGCATGAATGCCGATTCTAATTGCAGAAGATGCCAGGTCGATTCCTAAACGTTTCGCGACTTCGGCAAGATGCAATGCATAGGTCGGCGTGCACACCAGCACGGTCGCTCGATTGTCGATCAGAGACTGCAGGCGCTGTTCGGAATTCATGCCTCCGCCCGATATGCACGTCGCTCCGATGTGCCATCCGCCCGAGATCGCTGCCCAATGGCTGATATAAGGCCCAAACGAAAACGCGCAGAAGATCACGTCATCAGGGATCACCCCCGCTGCCCGATACACATATCCCCAACAGCGTTTCCACCACTCCCACGCCTCTTCCGTATCGAGAACCTTGAGGGGCCGGCCGGTGGTGCCGGAAGTCTGATGAAAGTAGCGATAGCGGGAAAAGGGGAATGTGAGCAGCCGGCCAAACGGTGGGTGTTCGAACTGTTCATCTACAAGGTCCTGCTTGGTTGTGAACGGAAGGGCCCGAAGTTCTTCGGCGCTCGCGATGCTTGCGAGATCAAGGCCCGCATCTCGCGCCTTCTCCTGATAAAACTGATTCGGTGAGAGTTGACCGAGCAGCTCGCGAAGCCGCTGATTCTGAAGCTTGCGCAGGTCTTCCCTCGACAGCGTTTCGACGGGTCGGTCGTAGAAGTGTTCCGCGTTTTTCACTTGCAGCCTCAAACAGAAAGATCCCCTAATGCGTGCTCGATCAACGCAATCGCCACGACCGCGGCGGTCTCGGTCCTGAGCAGCCGAGGTCCGAGCGTCACCGGCCTGCAGCCGGACTGGCTCGCGAACTCCAGCTCTTCATTACTCCAGCCGCCTTCGGGTCCGATTAACGCGACAAGTTTACGCAACCCATTGGTCATCGCGAGCGCGGCGGGGACTGTGACGCCTCCACGTTCGCTGAAAAGCAAAAATGTTGTCCGGGGCGTAGTTGAATCGCCGCCGTTTGTAAAACCATACGCGCCGAGGAACTCATTGAGGGTTCGCGGAGCGGCGATCTCGACGAGCTTGCGGCGTCCACATTGTTTCATTGCCTCGAGCGAGATTCGACGCCATCTCTCGACTCGTCTCGAGGTCTGCAGGTCATCGAGCTTGACGTCAGAATATCGAGTAACCAACGGTGCGATCGAAGTGACGCCAAGCTCAGTTGCCTTCTGCACGATGAAGTCGAACTTCTCGCCCTTCGCCAGGCCCTGGGCCAATTCAACCTGAATCGGAGACTCGACGACGTCATCCAGCTCATTCAGCACATCGAGCAGCGCTCGTCCGTCTTGGACCGTTCGGAATCTGCAACCGTATTCGCGGCCGCAGCCGTCGAATACGAACGCCTCGTCGCCGGGAGTCGTCCGGAGCACGCGGATCAAGTGGTGGGTCTCCTCGGTGGAAAGCGAGACGAGAGAGTCCGTGATGTTTTCCGGCGGGGCGTAGAATCTTCGACGCGCCATTTGTCTTGTGTCCCTCCGTGTGGGGGTGGCCCTCCGTGGCCACCCCAGATTAGGTGCGCGGACCTCTATCATTAATCATGGCTGGTCGCCTACGCTGGGGCGGCCACGGAGTGCCGCCCCTACAAGCCGCTCTTCCGCGCTCCGACCAATGCGCACCACTCACCCGCCTCGCTTCGCTCGATCACCGTAAAACCGCAAGCCGACAGGGCGCGCTCGACGTCGGCCGCGAGTCCCGTCAGTATGCCGGAAAGTATCATGATTCCTCTCCGGCTCAGACAACCGGCGAGGTCGCCGGCCAAACCGATGATGACTTCTGCGGTCAGATTTGCCACCAGTACATCGAAGGCTTGTCCGGCGAAATCGCGAGGCTGGGCCTCAGAGAGTTCAATCGACGCTGAAACACCGTTGATGGCCGCATTCTCGCGCGCCACCTCGACAGCTTGAGGATCGATGTCGATTGCGAGCACTCGCGAACCGGGCACAAGCTTTGCCGCCGCGATTGCGAGTATCCCTGTTCCGGTTCCCACGTCCAGCAGACTCCCGCCCTTCCAATGGCGCTCGATCGCTTCCAGGCAGAGTCGCGTGGTCTCGTGTGTGCCAGTGCCAAAAGCCATACCAGGATCAATTTGAATCACAACTCGGCCGTTGTTGTCCTCCGGAACTTTCCACGAGGGAGCGACGATCAGCCGCCGGCCAACTGAGATCGCTTCGAATCCCTCTTTCCACTTTTGCATCCAATCCTCGTGCGGAACCTGCGAAACTGAAAGCGCGATCAGCGAGCTCAGGCTTCCGGCTCTCGCGAAGCCGGCTTCCAGAGCCTGTTTCACGCCGTCCGGATCAGTGCGTGATTCGAAATAGGCGCCGAGCGTCAAACGGTCTTCCGACTCATCCAGAGTCACGATCCCAGTCGACCCCAGATCGAAGAGCAAAGCGCTCGCGAAGCCTTCGACATCGCGCGTAAGCGCGAGCGTCAGCAACCACCATCCTGAATTGAGTGTTGCAGATTGCGGATTTTTCGAGGTCATGTCGTGCTGTAAGCGCCGGTGCATGGAGTTCAGGCGTCCTGGGAGCGCAGGCGTCTCGCCTGCTTGCTTGCGAATGCGGCAAGACGCGAGATCAGGCAGGCGAGACGCCTGCAATCCCAGGACTTCATCCTCGAATTCCCAATTCGTCAAGCGCGCGCTCGTCATCGCGCCAGCGCTCGCGGACCTTCACGAACAGATTCAGGAATACATGCCGGCCGAGGAGCTTCTCGATATCCGCGCGAGCCGCGGTGCCGATCTGTTTCAATCTGGCGCCGCCTCTGCCGATTACTATCGCTTTGTGCGAGGGACGCTCGACAAGGATTACGCAGTAGATTCGAGTGAGGTCTTCAGCTTCCTCCCAACGTTCGGTCACCACCGCGGTCACGTAAGGCAACTCCTCGCCGGTCACCTGAAGGATCTTCTCTCGCACCAGTTCCGCCGCAAGTATGCGTTCGGGTTGATCGGTCATTTCGTCCTCGGGGTAGAGCAGGGGACCCTCGGGTAAGAAAGCCAGCACGCGTTCGATCAGCAACTCGACGCCGTCGCCGGTTAGCGCGGAGATTGGAATGACTTCGAGAAACTTATACTCGGTCGAGTAGCGCTCGATCAGCGGAAGCAGCTTCGTCTTGTCCCGCAGCACGTCCACTTTGTTGGCCAGAAGAAACGCGCGAGTCCCCGCGCGCTTTATCATGTCGAGCGCAAACCGATCGCCGCTTCCCATAGGCTGAGTCGCATCGATCATCAGCAACGTCAGATCGACGGTTGATAAGGCGTCGGTGACGACGCCCATCATCCTCCGGTTGAGCTTGTATTCCGGTTTGTGGATGCCGGGAGTGTCCAGAAAAACGATCTGACCTTCGGGTCGCGTCAGCACTCCGCTGATGCGAGTTCGAGTCGTCTGCGGTTTATCGGACACGATCGCGATCTTTTCGCCGATGAGGCGATTGAGCAGCGTCGATTTGCCGGCGTTGGGCCGGCCGATCAACGCGACGACTCCGGATTTGCGTTTACGGTCGTTGGGCATCCAATGCTTTTAGCGGTCATTGCTGACCTTTGCGTCTTTGCGCGAAATAAAGTTAACGAGAGGCACTGTTTCGCGCAAAGACGCAAAGGTCAGCAAAGACGCAAAGGCCCGACGCGATCATTCCCGCCAGTCGCCGAGCAGCTTCCGAGTTTGTACGATCTGACCCAGGTGATACGCGTTGTGATCGGCCAACAGGAGTATCTGGCGCAAATAGGTTCGCCACTCGCCGTGTGGGATCGTTGCCGTCAGATCTACCTTCGAGTCTCCAGCCAGCTTGATCATCTCTTCAAGATCCGAGAAGAAGCCGTCCACCGAAACCTTCCACATCTGGTCGGTGACGGTCTGGTTTTCAGCGGGCCAGTATCCTTCCGGCCACGCCGGCGATTTCCAGGCTGGGTCCAGCGTGTATCGCAGGATGTCTTCCTGAGCGATGCGCAAGTGCTCGAGTTCTTCCCACACCGAGCGCGTGTCCGCGGAAGGGCGGACGTTGCGAAATTCAGAACTGACGCCGGCGAGAGCGGCGTCCGGCTTGACGTGCGCTTCGCCGCCCCTTAAGAGCTCCGACAGTTGCTCGCGCAAGACAGAGTCTTCCATGGCAACTACTCCTTTCCTTCGCCGAGCTGCTTTGGTGTCAGCAGCCAG
Source organism: Blastocatellia bacterium (assembly GCA_035455165.1). Classification (GTDB taxonomy): domain Bacteria; phylum Acidobacteriota; class Blastocatellia; order UBA7656; family UBA7656; genus Onstottus_A. The sequence goes on along the minus strand of DATIFP010000114.1, from coordinate 34,177 downwards.
GCGAGCTTTCCTTTTCTATCTTCCACGTCATCCCAGTGATCGATCGGCAGCTGAATGCAGGCCAAAGCCGCGGTTGGCATGCGCTCGTTCGAGCCGGTCAGTCGTTCGACCAGGTCTTCAAATCCGGGGTTGTGTCCGACAATGAGGACACAGGAGGCTTCGGCTGGCAAGCGCCTGATCATCCCCATCAGTTCAGGCGTCGATGCACCGTAGATCGATTCGTCAAACCTGGGTTCGACTCCGAGCTTCGCCGCTTTCATCACGGCTCTGATCGTAGCTTTAGCTCGAGCGGCGGGTGAGCTGACGACCACCTCCGGCGTCACGCCTCGCTTTCGAAGCGCCTTGCCGATCCGCGGAGCATCTCGCTCTCCTCGTGGGGCGAGCGGACGATCGAAATCGCGAATTCCCGGGTTGTCCCAGCTCGATTTCGCGTGTCTCAACAACAGCAGTGTCTTCATTGTATTGACTCCGCGAACATGCTAATCGATCCTCGGCTTCGAAAGAAGCGGCCTGGCGATTATCAGGATCGCATCGCTAACCGGGCGCTCTCCCGTCGGATCTGAAGGCATATTCACAAGCTTGCCGCTGATCACCATTGTCGTGGAACCGCCTCCGTCAAGATTGATTGCTTCTGCGGCGCCGAACTCCAGCAGAAGACCTGCAAGCTCGGACAACGACATTCCAGCGCTCACTCCCGGTTGGCGCCCATCGACCGTGGCGAGCAGAATTCCCCCATCCTTCAACTTCGCGATCGCCGTGCGAGGATGGCGGTCGGTTGCGAATCGTGACGCGATCCCTTCTGCCTGAGTGGTTATTGCCGCCAACCCTCCCTTAATCAATTGAGGCCCGCCTCCAACGATGAACGAGGCCCGACTCCAGAGTTCGGTCATCTCGGTCTCAATGGGAACCAGCTTCGTCTGGATGCGCACGCGCGAGCCCGTACGCAGATTTGCCATCACCCATTCTCGAGCTGTGCCGGCCGCGGAGATAACAACACCATTCGCGGGAATCATAGTGCTGCCCGTTTGGTCGCGGACGCGAACGACCTCGTTTCGCTGAATAATAGCCTCAACGCCGTCGGGATTGGTGAGCGTAGTCCTGTGGAAAGCGGGAGTGAACATGATCAACTCGTCTGAGCTGCGCGGCCGATTTACTCCGTTGATCACATGCCGAAGCCCGCGAGCCGGCTCAACGTATCCTGAGAACTTCAGATGGCCGAAGATTATTTCGGTCGACTTCGGATGCCTGATCAGGCCGAACGCCGCGCGACCTTCGATCGGTTCGCTGAGCAGGTTGCGCCCTATCGCGAGAACGCCGGACGACTCGCCCCGATAGGTTCCGGTCGTCCTGAAGAAGCCCGCGTTGACGGCGGCGATTGCCCCTGCGCGCGCCGCGATCGAACTCGTGGTCTCGAGCCCTACTCCTTCGTCCAGCGCGTGAGCGATGCGGAGATCTACTTGCGCCGGATCGATTCTGAGCAGGTTGATGACCCAAGGTCCCGTAGCCTCGTTGTCGGATTTGGCGCCTCGGGTCACCTTCAGGTGCTCGACCCCCGGCGCAACTGGTTGGAAGACGTGAGCGGCTTGTTGCTGTCCGTTCGGCCCAGGATTCGCCTGCAGCGAGAGGCCGGTGTTGAGCAGAAAGAAAAGGGCGCCGGTCAGGTTGAGGAGGCGGAATGAATAACTGAGGTCGCGTGCGATTGTCGATCGTTGCTTTGTTATCGCTTGATCTCGCATCGCGTGTCAGCGTACGTGGCTCGCGCGTACCAGTCAAATCGCGTGAATCAATAGGGCTCTCGCCTGACCCCGAGTCGCGTGCTACGATCGAGGTTGAGATTGCGAGATCGGGAGAAGGGAAGGATCATCGCGGCAATGACCGACCTGACGGGCAATACCTTCATTGACGGACCGGCGGGAAGGATCGAAGCAATCCTGAAAGTTCCCGCTGAACCGGTGAAGCGCGCGGCTATCGTATGCCATCCTCATCCGCTGTTTGGCGGAACGATGCACAACAAGGTTGTGTATCGACTCTCGCGCGCGTTTCAGGACGCGGGGTTCGCGGTGCTCCGCTTCAACTTCCGGGGGGCCGGGCGCAGCGAAGGCGAGCACGACCAGGGGATTGGCGAACAAGAGGACTTGCGCGCGGCGATCGAGTTCGTCGAAACGCGTTATCCCACAGCTGAAATCTGGGTGGCGGGCTTCTCCTTCGGAGCTGCGGTGTTGCTTCGTTCGGTTGCGTGCGATGATCGCGTGCGGGCCATCATCGCCGCCGGAGTTCCTGTTTCAAAATACGACTTCAGCGAGATCGCGCGTTGCGCCAAGCCGAAGCTGTTCGTTCAAGGCTCGCGAGATGAGTACGGCCCGGTTGCCGAGCTTGGACGTTTGTTCGCGTTGCTGGATGACCCGAAGGAGCTGAGAGTGGTCGACAACGCAGACCATTTCTTCGAAGGTCACCTATCGGAACTCTCGCAGGCAGTTTCGGCTTTTATCGAAGCGGTTACGACTCAGTAAAGAGATGGAAGTCAACGAGGCGGGCCGAAAGGAACAAAGCATGGCAGATGGAAAAGAAAGCTATCCTTATGTGACTCACCTCAACGTGTATTACAAGCCGCTGGATGTCGTCGACGTACCGGCTCTGGTCGCGGCGTGCACCGACACCTGGTACAACCAGACCCTCTGTCAGGTGAACAGCTCAGTAGTCAGGCTGGGCGTGGTCGAAGGCGAGTACCATTGGCACAAGCACGACGATGAGGACGAATTCTTCTACGTAGTTGAGGGGCGGTTCATCATCGATTTGGAGGGCCGCACGGTGGAGCTGTCGCCGCGACAGGGCTTTGTGGTCCCGAAGGGAGTAATGCACCGGCCGCGAGCCCCCGAACGGACCGTGATCCTGATGGTTGAAGGGACAGGCATCGTCCCGACGGGCGACGCGTGACAGCGATGCGTCGATGGTGGTCCGAACGGCTCGAATCATCGAAGCAGCCAATCCGGCAACGCTAGATCCAACCCGCAAGTAGGCAATGGTTGCTTCAGAACCGCTGTGATAACTCGATGTAGAACAGGTGCGCGAGCGGGTTGTCACCGCCCAGCGGATAGGTGCTTCGAGCTACACCGCCGCCCCGCACGCCGGCCGCATAAAAGGTCATGGTTGTGCGAGAGCCCAGACTCAGATCGGCGCTCAAATCGAACATCGTTCCCATCGTCTTCTTGCCACCGGCGGGGCGGCCGACGTAACCGAAGGTGTTCTTCTGAAACGCGCCGCCGCCCACGTACCACAGATCTCGATCGCTGCTGAGCCGCAAATGATGCACGTCGACGCGAAGCGAGAGGCGCGAATGCGGCTTCAAACGAATCTCGCCGAAGATGTCCTCGTTGTTCATTTGATTGATGAAAGGGAATCGCGCGTAGATTCGTGGCGTAGGCAGAACGGTAAAGAACGTAGTGTGGTCGCGGTCGCCCGGATCGCCGTCACCGCTGCTTCTGAAGTAGCCGGCGCGCAGCCAACACTTGAGTTTGCCTCCGGGCTCGCTCACCACTCTACCCGCCGGCTGATAGCCTGCCTCGGCGGCGATTGCGCCTGCGCGGTGATTGAGGCGGCCCCAATCGCCAAATTGTCCCGCGCCCCAAAGCAACAAATCAAAGGTTCCGCCGCCCGACTTTATCGCGCCAATGTAGTTACCGCCGACGGTTGTCAATCGGATGTTCTCCGTATCCGCGAGGCGAGCCGCTTGAGATCGATTGTCCGTCTTCAGCGCGCGGCGGCCGTCGTGATAGTGCAGCGCGAACACCCGAGCTTCGCCTTGTGTGCCTTTGCCCGGCAGCGGCTTAGTTAGAGCGCCATAGTAGAAGTCGACATCCAGCTCGTCGAGGCTGCGGAGTTGAAACACGCCCTCGGTGGGTCGCGCGGCAAGTAGTGTGAAATTCCAATCTTTCGCCGCGCGCACGTACTGCGCCCCATCGAAGCTGCGTCCGATGTGTGAAAACCCGAACGGGCCGATGAGCCTTTGTGCGATGTGGTCGCGCTTGAGTGCCGCCAGCGTGCCGTCCGCGGGCGTGGTTTCGGCGCCGTCCGAAAACTCGAATCGTCCGATTCGTAGACTGCTCGGTTTGTCGCCTCCCAATCCCTTGAAGCGAACAAACGCCTGTTTGAGCACGGCGCTGGCGTCCTGGTGGCCGTTCGCTGCGAAGTAAGAGCCGCCCATACCCAGTTGTCCCTGCGGCGCGGGCGCCACAGCCTTCTCAGGGAGATTGATCAGCGCGGGGAACGCCCCTTCAACCTGCCAATCGAACTTTTCCCGTTGTTGGCCGAGAGCCACCCGCAAGACAGCCGCGCCGAAGGTGTATTGATCTTCGAAACCGCCACCAGTGTCGAACCACCCCCAATTCTCGGCGCGGAGTCTCAAGCTGCCCGAGAAGGTAACGCCTCCGATTTTGATCGGTGATGGGGATTGAGGAGGAGCGGGCTTCGTCGCATCAGGATTGGGTTGCTGCGCAAATGATAACCCGGTTGCAACAATGACAAGAATTACAGGCAGGAATGAGCGACGAATCGCAGCTGGAATCGCGACACATCTATGACTGACGCTCATCGGAATTCTCCTTCCCCTCAAGCGAGGCGATGTTCGCGCAAAGTTCGTAGTCCGGCCTTCAGGCGGAACTTCTCACCCGCCTGGGAGTTCCTTCAGGAACTTCCGCCTGAAGGCGGGACCAGAAACAATCCTGGTTATTAAACCTCACCGCATTGAAAAGAGCCGTCTTCGGCGTCTTCCAAAACAGGCAAGCCCGCCCTTGCTGGCTTGTCTTTACGCGGACCGGTCCGGAGAAGCAGCGCGGATCCGGCAAGGACGAGGTAGCTGCTCCCCGATTCTACCAGCGCGTTCGCCAGGGGCTCGGCGATCCTCGAAAGATGCTCGCAAAGAAAAAGCTCTGCTGCTTCAGCGGTAACTTCAGCGTGGCTGGTATCGCCGCATTCCAGTGCGTACGCTTCCTTCAATCGAAGGTAGCCGATGAACCCGGCCTCAATCGATACATGATCGATGACCTCGGCAGTATCAGGCGCATACGCAAACGCATCGTAGTAGCCGCTCAATTCAGCCATGAGCTGGCCCGGTTGAACGAGGTCGCAGTAGCTGACTTCGCGAGCCGGGGCCGGACCACCGGGACCGAAGATTGAATGATAGAATCCTTCGGTGGCTTCTCGTTGAGCGGCCTGCGCCGCGAGTTTCAACGTCTCATCTCCAATGCCGTTTGAAAGTTCGGCCACCTGCTTGCGCCATACTTCCGATGGACGGTCGAAGAGCAGGCTGATCAAACGCCACTCCGCCGCCTCCCTCAACAATCGATGCTGTCGCGTCTCTATTTTCGAACTCAGCGGCTTCATAGTTATCCTCGTATGCGTCCTCGTAGTGTCCTGGCTGGCGTTAATTCTCTGCGCGATCTCAGCGTGCTCCGCGTCTCCGCGGTGAGTCTCTTTCGTCGCTGATTTCACCTAAGGAGACGCGGAGCACGCTGAGATCGTGCAGAGAAAACACTCGAAAGCTCGACGGCGTTTTGGTTCATGATCATCTCTGCATCATCAGTGGAACCCAACCGGTCCGCATCTTTCGCGCCCCCACTTCTCCGTGCGCGCCTTCCCAGACGGCGAACGCGACCTGCGAACGCACACCCGGCGCGAGTCCATTGGGCATTCGCCTGAGTATGACAACCGACCAGCCTGCTTCGGTGCGCAGCCCTCTCCCCTTGGAACCGGCCTGGGGCGCACGCGACAACGTGCCTGGTCCCTCGGCGAGGAGGTCTTCGACGGAAGACTCGCGAGGACCAACCCGCCGGTTGCCAACCGCGGCAGCCGGCGCGTAGCGTGTCGACATCTCCTTCTGCGCGTCCGATCCCTTCTCGAGCGAGGGAGCGTCGAATGGATAATGATCTACCGACGCATTGGGGTAGATGCTCCTGATGGTGTCCTCTCGCCCGTCAAGCGCGGCTTGCCAGTCAGCGCGCCAGTAAGCGATCTCGACGCCCTTGCCCACCTCTCCCATTTGCGGAGCGGGCACACTTGCCTCGACCACCGAAGGCACCTGAACGGCGCACGCATCGACGAAGTGCGCAGGTCCGGGCAGGTCATCTCTGGTGCTGTCCGGCCATTCGATCCGGAACGCGATCTCCTCACCGTTGGTGATTGCCCGCACTCGGACGGCCGGAGTTGAGGCTTCCATCAATCGCGGCTCGACCAGATCCTGAAGGACCAATGGCTCGAGGTGCTCCGAAACGTTGTCCCAGGCTCTATCGCCCGGGTCCAACGGAACGCTGGCGGCTGAAATCGCGACCACCTCCGGCGTCAACACCGGCGATTTTCGACAACTCGAAACGACCAGGAGGCTCAGAACAACAATTGGCGCGATGGATCTTCTGTACTCGCTCATGGCTGACCTCCTAAGGACAATTCGTCCTCGCAATCTGATAGAGCTTGTCGAAGGCTGGTCTGATCAGAACGGGTTCCCGCAGCGGCACGCGAACGGCTTCCGAGCCCGATTCGTTAAGCCCGATCACCCAGTCGCCCTGGCGTCTGAATCGCGGGATGACCATTTCGGTCGATCCGAACAGACCCAGCAGACCTGAGAGGTCGGCGTCGCCGGCTGCGGCCCTATAAGTCCTGACCGCCTCTTCCGCGCCCGGACCGAACATCTGGCGAAGAAACGACGCCGGCGCATGGACCGGCGGAATGTAGTAAACATTGGGCTCGAGTCCGAATTGCGGGAAAAGCGGCAACGCGACCTTCTTTATATGGACGAGGTAGTCGATCGGATTGTCCGGCCGGGCTTTTTCGGGAGTCGAGATCCAGCCGGCGAGGCGTATTTTGCCAATGCAGTTGACGAAGCACTGTGGTTGCAGCCCGGTTTCAATCTTCGGGAAACAGGCGATGCACTTTTCAGAAGTGCCGGTCATCGGGTTGAAAAACACTTTCTTGTACGGGCAAGCCTTCACGCACTCCTGGTAACCACGGCAGCGGCCTTGATCGAGGAGGACTATCCCGTCTTCGGGCCGCTTATAAATCGAGCCGCGCGGGCACGATGAGAGGCACGCGGGATACGAGCAATGATTGCAGATGCGCGCGAGGTAGAAGAACCAGTTGAGATGAGGCACCTGGAGGCTTGCGCCTTTTTCTATCTCCCCTGCGCAATCATCTTCGCCGACGTTCGGGTAGGAGTAATCCTGGTCGTCGGGTCTCCAGCCAAGGACGCGTTCGCCGGCAGGAGCTGCTTCAAAGATCGTGCGGCCTTCATATGTGTTGACCGGGCGCCCCTCGTATTCGCCCTGCGACCAGCTTTGACCCTCCAGCTTTTCGAGAAGCTTGAGGTCCCAGGCGAGCGGATAGAAACCGTATGGCTTGGTCTCGACGTTGTTCCACAGCATGTACTCCTGGCCTTTCCCGGAGGTCCAGGTCGTCTTGCAGGCGAGCGTGCAGGTTTGGCAGGCGATGCACTTGTTGATGTCGAAGACGGCCGCGAACTGCTTTTGCGGCCGGTTCTCCGGATACCAGTAAGACATCTCTCTCCCGAGCTGCCAGTTGTAGACGCGAGCCATAGCTATTTCTCCTTTCGCTCGGCGATAAACTCACCGGCGAGGTATTTCTTCATCTCATCCGATTCGTAACGCGGTCGGATTCCAAGAGTCGCCGGCCGCCACAGACCCTTCTGATCGATCCCGCCGGGTTCAGCTCGTGTGATCTTCACTATCGACTCGCGCGGCGCGCCGGTGGGACAGTGGACGTCGGGTAGGAACCCCTTGCCGATTCCCTGACCGTAGAGTCCCTTTCGCACAAGGGAGTCGGTCATCCACGTCGGCTTCAACCACCCGCGGGTAGCGGACTGGTGCGACCCGGAGCGAAACATTGCCTGGTAGCCTGTTCTGGGGTTCTTGGCCAGGCCATCCGTCCGCTCCTTTTGACCCTGCTGGGAACCGGGGGTGGTCCCGTACATGTTGAACCACATTCGGGTGACGCCTCGCGGAGTTCCCGGATAGTAACGCGCTCGGCAGAGCAACCGCGCGAATTCGTAATCGCGCTTGTTGTTCTGCCACCCGCGGAACGGACGATCCTCCGGATCTGAATCGATCCAGACGTAATCTCCGTCTTGAACGCCAAGCTCGCGGGCATCCTCCGGATTGATGTCGACGTAGCCCTCGGTTACGAACGGGCTGCGCTTGTCGTGCCGATAGATGTCGCCGAACGGCCCGAACAGTACCGCAATCATGTCCGTATCGATCGGCATGGTGTGCGCGCCGTGGCGGTACTTAGGGGTGTGAAACACGAAGCGGTAGCCATCCTTGATCAGCGGGTGGGCGGTCTTCCTGGCCTCCTCCCAGGTCATAACCACGTTGCGGCCGCAACGCACGTCGCACGAGAGGTCAGTGAGCTTGACGCCGTACTCCTCCGGGCCGGCGGGGCGAAGGGCTTCATGACTGGGAGCGACTATGATGTTGGGCTCAAAGAAAGTGGAATCGACCGGCTCGCGATGAACCGGCAGGTTCTCGCCGGCTTCGATGAACTCATTCTCCTCTCGATAGAATTCGAGCCGTCCGCTCTTGGTGTACCACGGTTGCGAATCCATGACCTGCTCGTACCCTACGACCTTCGGCGTAGTCCGGCTGTTCATCAGCGCCGGTACGCCGTCCAGCGCCTTTGCTTCAAGATCCTTGATCGTGTATCCCTTCGCGTTCGTTGAGTTGTCGAGCACCCGCTGAAGGTAGACGTCGGTCCGGTTTTCCCGGACGAACTTCCAGCAGTCGTTGAACCTGTTGTCGCCGGTCAGTGCAGCGAGCTTCGAGCCCACCAGCGCAAGCACTTCGATATCGCCGATTGTGTTGAATATGCGCGCGAGCGGAGTGCGCGGGAATATGCTGAGGAATGGATTGGTGACCGAAGCGGTCATATCCGGATGCTTCAGCTCGGCCCACGAGTCGACGCCGAACACCACGTCGGCCCATTCGCACGAAGTCGACCACCACCACTCCTGGACCGCGATCATCTCGATGCGGGGCAGAACATTCACCACCGTGTTGTAATGCCACTTGACGTTGCCAAGGATCGAGTTTGCGTTGGCGAACCAAAGGGACTTGGTTGGAGTCGGTATGTGAGTCGAGCCGGTCAGCAGCCTGTTGCCGACGCGCAGCGGATGGTCCTCGTGGTTGTAATAGTGCGCGGATTCGGCTCTCCAGTACTGTCTCGGCCGCGCGGGCTTCGAGGGATCAAGTTCGAGATCGAACGGGTTCTCATTGATGTATTGCGCGGCGCCGTTGAACAACGCGACTCGATAGTTCCCGGCGTACGATCCCACATTGCCCGCAATCTTTCCTACGTTTCCGGTCAGTGCGGCAAGCAGAAAGATGTCGCGGTCCTTGTTGTCATTGTTGAAGAACTGATTTGGACCCATGCCGATGGCGAACAGCGTCTGGCCCGGCTGCTTCGCGAAGTCGCGGGCAAGGGATTCAATAGCGGCCGCGGGAGCCCATGTGATTTCCTCCACGGTCCGGGGATCGAAGTGCATCGCATACTCTTTGACCAGGTCGAAGACGGGACGGCAACGAACCTTCTGGCCCCCGGCGAGAGTGACCTCGATGGAGCCTTCAAGCAGCGCCTCGCCGACCTTCGAGTTCTTCCCGACTTCATCGCGCGTCATCCGTTTCGGGGCGGTGGCCGCGCGGTCCCACCAGACGAAATCGCCCCACTCCATCCGCAGCTTCTCGGTGATGATCGATTCTCTGTGTTGAGCGGGAGGCGGCTCCTTCTCGCCCTCTTTCAACACGCGGGTAAACTTGAGCGCGGCCGGCCTGTCTCCGAATACCTCTTCGGCTCGCAGGTACTTGAGGGTGTCCATCCTCACGAGGATCGGCAGATCGGTCCATTGCCGCACGTACTCTTTGTCATACAGGTTCTCGCGCAAGATGACATTCGCGAATCCAAGCGCCAAAGCCGGAGTCGTGCCCGGCCGGACCACCAGCACATCGTCTCCTTTTGTTGAGGTGGCCGAGTACTCGCAGGCGATGACGACTACGCGAGTTCCTTTGAGTCTCGCCTCGGTGAGCCAGTGGGAGTCGGGCATCTTTGTGGTGATCCAATTCATTCCCCACACGACGACGGTCTTGGTGTGCTCAACCGCCGAGAGATCGAACTCGACGGTCTGTTGTCCCGTCACCATCGGATGTCCCGGCGGGAGGTCAGTGTGCCAGGAGTAATTGTCAAAACCCTTGCCGCCGACCGCCTGGTCGGGTCCGACATTGCGAATCGCCGAATCGAGAAGAGCCATTGAGTTGGCCATTCGGTAGAGTCCGAAGACGCGAGTCATGCCGAGCAGCGGCATGCCTCCGCGAAACTTCAGGACTTGAGTTCCTACTCCTTGGGTCGCCTCGATAGTGGCTTCATCGTAGTGCTGCTCTCGCAGCCGCCGTTTGCCCTCGTCACCGGTGTAGGTCTCGGCAATATTCTTGAGAGACGCGGCAACTATCGCGGCGGCTTCGTCGTGCGACACCCGGACCCATTCGTCGCGCGCGCGCTGGAAGTAATTCACAGGCGGGCGGCCGTCTCTCTCTCTCGGGAAACCCTCTTCATACCATCGCTTAAAACCAGCGCGAACCATGCATTGATTGACGCGCCGATCACCGTAGAAGCGTCGCGTCAGCGCCAGCCCTTTCTGGCACACGCGCGGGTCCCAACGGTGCGTGGCGCCCTTTCCGCTAAGGTCCTTCGCCTCGCCGTAACGCATCGTTGGTCCAATTCGAGTGACGACGCCGGATCGCACATAAGCGTTCAGGAGGCAGTTGTGGGTGTCGTTGGGAGCGCAAGTGAACGTGAACTTGGAGTCGTACTTCCAAAGGTCGCGATAGGCTCGTTCCCAACCGCGGTCCGGATAGACGGCGAGGGGATTGGTGATGCTATCCAATGCCCAGGCATCGCTTGCGGAGGCTGCCAGCGCTCCGAACCCGGCCGCCGAGATCCTCTCGAAGAACTTGCGTCGCGATATACCGTTTTTCATGACTCTACTTAGCCTCCCAGCTGCGCATGAAAGCCACCAGCGATTCGATCTCGCTCTGAGTGAGCGCCGGACGGACCGGCGAAGGGCTGGAAAACCCCGCCATCGCAGTCGCCCGACGTCCCTTGCTTATCGTCTCTACAAGAAACTTGTCGGTTGCCGCGGAAAGAAAAACCTTGTTGTTGAGCGCCGGCCCTTCGCCTCCGTCACCGTTCTTGCCGTGGCAACCCGCACAGAACGCGGCAAAGATCTGGCTGCCGGCAGCGATATCACCCTTCACCCAGCGCGCCGGAGAAGGATCAGGCGGCGGCGCGACGCCACCGCCCAGTTGCCGCAAGTAACCGACAACGGCCCTGACTTCATCGGGACGAAGTCCACCATCTTTTTCACCCCAGGCCAGCATCTTCCGGCCCGGTCGCCCCTTGTTGACGGTCTGAACGATGAACTCGTCCGAGGCGAGCGACAGGAAGTCGGGGTTGGTTATGGCAGGGAACGGCTGAGTCCCGGGATACCGTCTGCCCCTGCCGTCGGTCCCGTGACAGCCGGCGCAGAACGCGCTGAAGATCGTCGAACCATCCGCCGCGAATTCACGGGCGCCGAATCGCGTAGCTTGAATTCTGTCTTTGGGCAGATAGGCGCCGGGCAGCTCTCTTCGTCTGAGCGACAATACATACAGAGTCAGCAATTCGATTTGGTCTTCAGCGAGACCGAGGATTGGCATCTGCGAGCCGGCCACCGTCGCGGCGGGCGACCGGAAGTGCTCGGCGAGCCAGTTTGGCAGCGACGGGCGGCCCGGCACGTGGGTAAAGTCGAGCTGCCCCGGGTCCCTCTCGCCGCTACGAAACAGATCGGGCCCGGCATCCCCGCCCACGCCGCTGACCTTGTGGCATCCCAAACAACCAACCGAGTGGAACAACGCTTTCCCCTCTATGAGCCCGGGCGCGCCGATACACAATGAGAGAAAGACCGAAAGCGACTCGCGGTCGGAATCAGAAATGGGGCCGAAAGAGTCTTTCCAGGGACCGTACTTTGCCTCCTCGCTGTGCCGTGTGTGCTTTTCGTACCAGAGATGATCGTAGGCCTTGAATCCCGTGTACGACAGATTGGGACCTTCCATCCCGCCGCCCCCCGGCCGCAGAGTTCCGCCGCGTCCATCCAGACGATGACAGGCCAGACAATCGAGGCGCTCAAAGACCGCGCGACCCTTCTCTAACGCAGTGAGGTTTGGCACGCCGAGCGGCGCGTGACACGTGCCGCATCCGGCCGAACTATAGCGCGCCGGTAACATTGGCTGCGGCCAGAAAGGGACGTCGCCGTGCGCGTCGCTTTTTTCTGTGGCCCTGCCCTGTCCGCCGTGGCATACGGTGCAGCCGAACTCGGACGGCTGATGAGGGATGGGCTTGTGGGGTGCGACTACGCCCGGCCCAAGCACGCCCTCTTCCCCTGCCCCCATCCCGAGGTGACAGGAGACACATCGATCGGAGACATTCAATCCCGGGGCTACAACCTGTCGGAGACGAACATCGATCGGCGCGTTCTGGGCGCTGGCCTGGCCTTGAAGGCGACGCCATTCTTTCAAGAAGTTTTCGTCGAACGCCGCGAAGATCAGGAGCAACAGGACTCCGACGCTGGACCACAGCAGTAGATGTTTGGTCTTCCTCATAGCGTTAGTGCCTCGGCCAGTCGGCGGGCGACCAGTAGAACACCCAGTTTGGGCCTCGGAAATAAGTGCCGATGATTGTCAGCAGTACAAACCCGCAAAGGAAACAGGTGAACAGTCCTAACGCTGCAGCGCGGGTCGAGTTGTGACGACGCATGAGCCACATCGAGTACGCGGCATAAATCAAAGTGAGCACGGTACCCGGGTTTATAAGAGTGATGAGCAATTGCGGCGCGCCTGGCAGCCATTCGCGAATCCATCCGAATCGAATCGCGAAGGCTTCGATCCCGAGCGCTGCAGCAAACCCGACGAGGATGGATCTGCGAACAAGCGGCCAGCCTCCGGGCCCCCCGAACCACTCGCCGGTTCCTGACTCCTCGCGATCGAGAAACGGAATCAGACCGAGGCCGATCCAGACCAGAGTGGGAATCCCCATCCCGCCCATAAACGCCGAGAAGGAGACCATCTCCTGGAGGCCGAGGAAATACCACGGCGCTTTTGCCGGGTTCTCGGGCACCGCCGGATTCGCAAGCTCTTTCAGCGGCGCGTCGGACAAAAGAGCCAGCACCACACAAACGAAGACGGTAATCATCAACACCGCAAGCTCGCTGTAGAACAGATGCGGCATGGAAGGCACTGTGTTCTCAGGACCACGGCCGACGGCGGGAGTCTTGCCTCTAACGATCGCAGCCAGCTGATAGGTCTTGGCGGGCGCTTCCGTAAAGACCGGATACGTGTCTCCCGCGGGCGGCCCCAGTCGCTCGTCGGCGCCGGCGGGGCGCGCGAGCCCTCCGTCCTTTCTTATTCGCCAGAAGTGAACCGCCATCAGCAGAATCAACGCCAGCGGAAGAATCATCACGTGAAGCAGATAGAATCTGATCAGCGCTTCCTCGCCTACGATGTCAGAACCGAGAAGCAGCAGCCGCTGCAGTCCGCCCGGGTCGAACGATTGCGTGATCCCGAGGGCATCGGTCACTTCTCGAGGGGATTGCGCTATGTTGGCGCCAATGGTTATCGCCCAGTAGGCGAGCTGATCCCAGGGTAATAGATAGCCGGTAAAGGACAGTCCAAGCGTAGTCACCAGGAGGCCCCATCCAACCAGCCAGTTGAACTCCCGAGGCTTGCGATATGCAGCGGTGTAGAACGCGCGCGCCATGTGCAACAGCACCGAGATCACCATCACGTTTGCCGCCCAGCGATGAATGTTGCGGATGAATCGCCCGGTTGGAACTACGAAGTGAATGTCCTTGATCGAATCGTATGCTGCGTCCGGGTACGGCTTGTAATAAAACATCAGCATCAAACCGGTCACCAGGGTTATCAGGAAACCGGCGGTGCTCGCTATCCCAAGTCCCATCGTCGTCGACCATCGAAGACTCCAACGGTGAGTCCTGACCGAATGAAGGTGCAGGAAGACGTTGCCGAAAATAAAAGTCGATCGAGTTCGATCGGTCTTCGGTGCGCCGCCTCGCAACGCGGAATCGAGAATGCTGCGCGGCGATCCACGCAGGTTGTCCCAAAACTCGCGCATTGCCGAACGGGGAGGGGCCTCGGTGCTCATGCTTTCACCTTTGAGCCGGCGGGTACGGTCTCGCCTTCGTCGACGACGAATCCTGCGCCGCTCGCGGCTACCTTCAGCCACGGCAGGGCTCGCGGAGCCGGACCTTTGGTAACCGAACCGTCCGCGGCAAAACGTGACCCGTGGCAGGGACACTCAAAGGCTCCAGCCGATGCCTTAACCACGCAGCCAAGATGTGTGCAGGTTGTCGATATCGCATAGACACCGTCCGCGTCGCGGAAGAGAGCGACGGAACGTCCCGGTGGTACAAAAGGCTCACCGGCAGCCAACGACTCGGGCAGCGTCAAGCTGAACTTCTTCGCGGGAGAGGCCAGAACGGCGGCCTTCGGTAAGCGCAGCATCCCTATGACCGCAAAGAGCATCGACGCGGCAAACGCGAATAGCGCCGAGAGACCAAGAAAGTCTCGGCGCGGCATCGGCTCAGGATCCAAACGCGATCTTTCCTTACCGGCCTTGATCGTCATTGACACCTCCACATCGTCGTGAACGTTACGCGCTCCATGGTGATGGCATCGACCGGACATCGCATTGCGCACAGCGCGCACCGTATGCAGCGATCCTCATCTTTCAGGATCGCTGAGTGCTGGGTAAGCTCGGCGTCTCCGCCAAGCGAGTTGGCGATAGCAGCGGCAAGTTCAGGGTCCGGCTCCAGGTCCGCGAGCGAGACCAGCTTCAGACACTGCGTCGGGCAGACGTCAACACAACCTCCGCAGAGGACGCAACGAGTGCCGTCGAAAACCGGCGTCACGCCGCAGTCAAGACATCGTGATGCTTCTCGCATCGCTTGCTCGCGCGTGTACCCCGTCTCGACAACTCTTCGTGGATCTTGAAGCCGGTCTTCCGGCCGCGCGACCGGAACCGGAACGCGCCGGATCGCTTCGTAGCCTCGCTCTCGATGGTAGCGATCGAGCGTGATGTGGGCGCTTACCGCTTCAAGCTCGATCGTGCGCCCGGTGAGGTGCTGGTAAACGGATCGCGCGGCCGCCTTGCCCGACGCGACCGCGTCGATCAATAGGCGGGTCCCATGCGCGAGATCTCCGGCGACGAAAATACCGTTTGCGCTGGTAGTCAAGGTCGCCGGGTCTATCTTCGGCCAGCCGGGGCGCATCATCTCGATGTCCGCGCCGTCGCCCTCAAGGAACGTCAGCTCAGGAGATTGCCCCACTGACAACAGAACTGTGTCGCACTCGAGGGTTCTTGTGGTGCTGTCGTCGAACACGGGCGCGAAACGCCGGGTTTCATCATAGACTCTCAGGCACCGGCGGAATGATACGCCGGTCACTTGGCCGTTTGTGTCACGCTCGATTTCAAGCGGCCCCCACCCGTTGTGTCGCTCTATACCTTCCTCATCGCCCTCGAGAATCTCGATAGTGTCCGCGGGCATGTCCTCGAGGCTCTCGAGCGAGGCCAACCTTACTCTGGAGGTTGCGGGCAAGCGAGCCGCGGTTCGAGCCGTATCGGAGGCGATTTGCCTCAGCACCGTCCTTGCTACGTCGTAAGCTACGTTGCCTCCCCCGATGACCACGACATCACTGCCGATATCGAGGCTGGACCCCAGGGCGACCGCTCTCAGTAAGTCCACGCCGCCATACACGCGAGGACCGCGCTCTCCGGGAAGCCCAAGGCTACGCGATGACTTGGCGCCAACGGCGATTATCACCGCGGCGAAGTTTCGGCGGATCTCCGCGAAGGAAATGTCTTTCCCGACCGTCACTCCGCAGCGAATCTCCACTCCCAGCGCCTGGATCACTGCGACTTCCTGGGCGATTAGTTCGCGCGGCAAGCGATAGGAGGGGACACCAACGGCAAGCATGCCCGCCGGCACTGGCTCCGTCTCGAACACCACCGGTTTGAATCCCATGAGCGCGAGGTCGTGGGCTGCCGAGAGCCCGGCGGGGCCGGCGCCGATTATCGCAACAGGCTCTCCGGCTGCCCTGATGAATCGCCCTTCTAACGCGGCCGTAAGGAGAGCAGCCATCTCGTCAGTCTGAGCAGCGACCTTGGGGACGAATGCTTGGACGCCTCGCAGAACTTCATCGGTGGGTCTTACCTCCGGGCCAGCTTGCTCGCAGGCGAAACGCTTGAGTGCGCGGATCGATATTGGGTGATCTGTCGCTACGAAATGGCCGTCGTCATCGACGCGCGGCACTTTGCCGCGCCTGCAAGCAGCTTCGCACGGGGCCCCACAAATTCTCCCGCAGATAGAAGCGAACGGATTCGGACCACGCGCAATCAGATACGCCTGCTCGAATTGACCGGCGGCGACGGCTCGAACGTATCCCCTGGCGTCGGTGTGTACGGGACAAGCTACCTGACAGGAGATCAGGCTCTGATGGTATCCGTCGCCTGGAATCTGAACCTTTAGGGGCGTCATCTCGCTCAAACTGAACCAGTAGACCGAAAAACTCCCCAGCGCCCTGCGCAAATTGACCACTCAAAGTCCTCTTACTTGCGCGCGACGCGGCAAGCTCTCGATTAAGCAAGTGCCGTACAAGGCCCGCGATTCCGGATAGAATTTCAGAACAACGCCGGCTCCGGTGCTCCGGTTCTCGTGGATCGGCGTCACTACCCACCGTCGCTCAGCCTGTTCCTCGCTCACTGCGGCGGGACCGCACCGTTCTCTTGACAAGCAGCGGCGCTCGCCATAAGATTGCGGTCATTTGGAATTTAAGATCCTGTGGGCATGCCTTCCACTCCACGGGAATCATTCGGGCGAATTGAGGAGGAGTTTGGCAGAAATCCTTCGCGAACGATTGGAGAAAAACACATGACCAGATCGTGGCACCGAGTAAGAACTGTTGGAGAACGGTCGCTTGAATTAGCTCTTGGCTTGTTTTTGGTTGGCCTGCTATTCAGCGCGTTGCGATCATCCGAAAGCCACGCAAGTGGAGCGACAACATCGCGAGTCGCGGAAACAAGAACCGCCGCCGCAAGCGCGGGGGCGCTGCTGCCCATGCAGGGCACTACATGCATGATCACCTGCCCGGCCAACGTGACGGTCTCCACGGACCCGGACGTGTGTACCGCGGTCGTCAATTATGCCGCGCCGACCACGACCGGCACCTGCGATACAATCACGTGCAGTCCGCCCTCTGGTTCGACCTTCCAAGTTGGCACAACGACGGTCAACTGCTTTAGCGCCGTATGCAATACCGTCTATGCGGTTGCCGGCAACGCGTTGATATTCTTCGATCCTGCAACGCCCGGCACCGTCTCCACCACGATTCCGATAACCGGGTTGTTGATGGGCGAAAGCGTTGTAGCTATCGATTTCCGCCCCGCGACCGGGGGGCTCTACGGCTTGGGAGTCGCCGGTACATCCGCGCGGCTTTTGTCGATTGACCGCACGACGGGCGCAGCAACAGCGATTGGGATCGCCTTCACCGTCAACGGGTCGGGCTTCGGGTTCGATTTCAATCCCACGAACGACCGTCTTCGGATCACAAGCGATGCCGATATTAACCTTCTCGTCAATCCAAACGATGGGACGGTGACGATTCAGACCAACTTGAATCCCGGCGATCCGAGCGTCGTCGGATCTGCCTACTCGAACAACTTTGCCGGGGCCACAACAACGACGCTCTATGCGATTGATTCCGGGACCGACTCGCTCCTCACTCAGGTCCCTGCCACAGGCACTCTGACGTCTATTGGCTCTTTGGGCGTAGACACATCGGCCGTTGTCGGATTTGACATCTCCGCGTGCGATACGGCTTACGCTGCGCTGAACACTGGCGGCCAAACAGGGTTTTACACGATTAACGTGGGGAGTGGCGCTGCCACACTGGTAGGTACTATCGGGGGAGGCGTGGCGGTCCAGGGTATCGCTGTTCTTTCGCCCCCGAGTTGCGCGTTCACCGTCACGGTCAATGACAATCAGCCGCCGTCGATCACCTGCCCCACAAATGTGACGACTGTTTCCGCGGTCGCGTGTCCGCCGACAAGCTCGACAGTGGTTACTTTCACGACTCCTACAGCTACTGATAACTGCCCAGGTGTCGTGACAGTCTGCAACCCTCCGAGCGGCGGCACCCTCCCAGTGGGAACGACGACTGTCACCTGCACCGCTACTGACGGGTCAGGCAATACGGCGGCATGCAGCTTCTCGGTGAGCGTGTTCAACGGACGAT
Source organism: Blastocatellia bacterium (assembly GCA_035455165.1). Taxonomy (GTDB): domain Bacteria; phylum Acidobacteriota; class Blastocatellia; order UBA7656; family UBA7656; genus Onstottus_A. Next base: position 15,785 of record DATIFP010000114.1, on the reverse strand, counting down.
TGCAGGACGATTCCAATCCCAACAACGTTCTGCTCTTCAACACCGCGACCGGTGATTACAGGCTCTGTTGCGGTGGTATGGTGTTCACTGGACGGGGATTGGCTGTCTTGAAAGGTTGTGTGTTCACGCTTCAGCACTATCCTTCGGACAGACGCTTACTGGCCAATGTCGACTTCTCCCAGAAGAGAGGCACTGCGTCTCTGCAATTCCCGCCGGGCGTTGCGAAATGCACGATCACCGACAGAAACATGGCGGACGATACTCGTACGTGTCCATAATGTAACTGCAGACTGAAACTAAGAGATCGGGTTCGGCGCAGGTTGAACACCTGCGCCGAACCTCCTCCCCTTGAACACCCCCGCAACGATTTTAGAATCAGCCTTTCAAGAAGAGCGAAGCGCAACTCATCAACGCGACGAGCGCAGCGCCGCCAACTCGAGGCTGAGCTGATCCAGCCTCGCCAGCACCTCGTTGTGGCGTTCCACTTCCGCCGGTGGCTTTTTGCCGACGAAGGAGAAGGAGCCTCCCGGGTCCAAAACCGCGCGGTCGACTTCATCGAGTGAACCGAATCCTTGTTTGTGCGCCGCTGTTTCAAGCTCCTGGAGAGTTATCAACTCCTTCTTCAACCGGTCGTGTTTGATTTTCCCGTCTTCGATCAAGACATCAGAGTCGCCTTCAACCAGCCGGTCCAGCCTCTCGTGCTTGAACAGGAATCGAACCACGATGTAATTCACGATCAGCAAGGTAATCGCGCCGATGATTCCTCCGGTCACCGAGTTGTCGTTTCCGATGATCGCGTTTTGCACTGTGTTTGACAGCGTCAACAGAACGACCAGATCAAACGGGTTGAGCTGCGCAAGCTCGCGCTTGCCCGCGAGCCTGAGACCGATGACCAGGAAGAAGTAGACGATCACCGGACGGGCTATCTTCTCGATGATCGAGACGTCGAGGTGAAATATGTTGCTCCAGATGTTTGCGTCCATATCGGCGTCGCTCCAGTCAAGTCGATTGTCGGGTTAGGAGAGGCTCAAGAGAATAACAGCGTGATCTCGCAATGCAAATGACTTCGGCCGTTGGAGTCCGGAGGGGGTGTAATCAAAAGTGGATTTGTTCCGGATGAACGTGCGGCCCTCCTACTAACACCTCAATTCATTGAGGTGTCGGAGGGGGCTCCGATTGGTCCAAACTGTTTCAACAGTTTCTGGTTGGCCGAGTAAACCGCTGAAGCGGTTCCAGAACACCCAGCCGCGCCTGGCACCCCACTGAACGTGGGGTGTTAATGAGAAACAGACTCGCCTTCGCGAGTTTGCGGGCTGATATCAAGAGCCCGCCTTGCCGAATTCGCTCGAAGAGAATCAGCGCCCTGGTCGTTCGCGAGAGCCCGCGTCAGCAGGAGAGTGCTAGGAGTGGAGGCTCAATGATCCGCGATCAAAGCTGACAGCGAGGGCAGAAGTAAGCGGTGCGGCCTCCGATCTTTTTCTTTTCGATCGGCTGAGCGCACACTCGGCACATGGCCCCGCGCGCATCTCGCGACACCAGGAAGTCGGCCGGGAACTCAGGGTCGCCGGCGGTGCGTATTGATCTTTTCAACACGCGGCGCGTCTCGCCGTGAATCCGCTTTTTCTCTTCGCCGGTCAAGCTTGAAGCGAGACGGTCGGGTCGAACGCGGGCTTCGAACAGAATCTCATCCGCGTAAATATTCCCGACGCCGGCGATCATTTTCTGATCCATCAGCAATGGTTTGATCTGACGCCGAGGTCTGTCTTCGATCAGCCGTTCCAGAAAGGCCAGCCTGAAAGTCGCGCCGAGCGGCTCGGGTCCCATGTCGCGCAGCGCGGGAACTTGCGCCGCAGCATCGACCAGCATGACCCGGCAGATTTTTCTCGGACAGGTGAACGCCAATCGCCAGCCGTTGGTTAGCAAGAACTCGATGCGCGTGTATTCGGGGCGGTCGCCGGGCGACTTGTAATAGCCCAGCTCGCCACCCATTCCGAAATGGAGAATGAGCGCGCGTCCGTCGTCGAGCGAGACGATCAGATACTTGCCGCGGCGTTGCGCATCGATGAAGCAGCGGCCTCGCAGCCCGTTGGCGAACGATCGCGCCGTTGGGCGCCTGATGATATTCGGAGCGGTGATGATCACTCGCTCGACGCACTGGCCGAGAGCGGTTCGTCTGAAATAGAGCAATTGGTTTTCTACTTCAGGAAGCTCGGGCATAGGGGGATGAACTGATTCGTGATAAGTGATTCGTGATTAGTGGTTCGAGCCTGGCGAATTGTGACTCCAACTGGCAAGGGTACAGGTCGGGGAAGAGGGACTTATCCCCGCTGATCTTGACTCCTGGCAAGCACAAGCAGCGGCGACAAGTACCTTTTCCCAACCTGTGACCTGTCCACCGCGCCGATGAACTCCATCTCAGCGGTCTCGAATGCCAATGACATGCCTTTACTCGCGCCACATGTTCTCGAATCTCGTAAACTCCTTCAGAAACGCAAGCTGCACCATGCCGGTGGGGCCGTTGCGCTGCTTGCCGATGATCAACTCGGCCACGCCTTGATTATCATCGGTTGGATTGTAGAGCTCTTCCCGAAATATGAAGCAAACGACGTCGCTGTCTTGTTCGATCGCGCCGCTCTCTCGCAAGTCGCTCAACTGTGGCTTGTGCTCCGTGCGCTGCTCGGGTGCGCGCGACAGCTGCGACAGCGCAATGACCGGGACGTCCAACTCTTTTGCCAATCCCTTCAGGTCGCGCGAGATCTGAGACACCTCCTGCTGTCGCGATTCGATTCGTCCCCGCCCCGCCATCAACTGCAGGTAGTCGATGATCAAAAGATCGAGCCCGTGCTCGGCCTTCAATCGCCGGCACTTCGCTCGCATTTCCAGAACACCTACGCCGGGCGTATCGTCGATGAAGACCTTGGTCTCGGTGAGCCGGCGCAGCGCATCGGCAAGCCTCGCCCATTCCTCGCGATTCAGATAGCCGGTGCGCAAACGGTGCGCGTCCACCCGCGCTTCCGAGCAAAGCAATCTCGAGACCAACTGCTCGGCGGACATCTCGAGGCTGAAGATGCCGACGACGTTTGCGTTCTTGGCGGCGTACTGCGCCATATTGAGCGCAAGGGCCGTCTTTCCCATGGACGGTCTTGCAGCGATCACAATCAGCTCTTGCCGTTGAAGCCCGGAGGTCATTCGATCGAAGTCGGTGAATCCCGTCGGCACGCCGGTGATCATCTCGGGACGGCCCGCCATCTGCTCGATCTGCTCGAGCCTGCGGTGCGCGACGTCGCCGACGTATTGAAAACCCTGACGAACTTTGTCTTCTGCTATCTGAAAAATCATCTGCTCGGCTTTGTCGATGATCACATCGGCGTCGTCTTCCTCTTCAAACGCCAGGGCGGTGATTTGATTGGAAGCAGTGATAAGCTTGCGGAGCATCGACTTCGATTTGACGAGCTTTGCATAGGGTTCGATGGTGTCGGTGCGCGGCACGCCATCGATCAGCGAGGCGATGTAGGTCGCGCCGCCGATCTGCTCGAACTCACCGGCCCTGCGAAGCTCGTCGCTGAGCGTGATCAGGTCGATGGGCATCGTGCCCTCGATGAGCGCAATCATCTTCTCGAAGATCCGGCGATGTGAGTCGAGAAAGAAGTCTTCGCGGCGCAGGAGCTCGATTGCTTGATTGCAGACGTGGTTGTCGAGCAGGATCGCGCCCAGTATCGAGCGCTCGGCTTCGACATTGGACGGGAGGCCTTTCTCGAAAAAAGGATCGCTCATTGCAGCTCGCGACATAGTTCGGGTTCGGTGATCGGGTCAAACATTGGGCGGCGGGCGCTCGTCACGCGAAGAATATGAGTGCAGGAACCTGAGAAGCGCCTCCGCCTCGACGCGCGAACTTTAGCAAAGCTTTGACCCGCGGCAAAGCTCTTGAAGGAAAATGTCGGGAAAAATCTGTGCCGTGGTCAGGCGGTCCTTGGCGCCCCGAGTTTACGATCCGGCCAGCGCTTGATTTACCGCCTCGTCGAGCTCCTTGCCGCTCGACGGACTATAACCAACAAAGTGCTTGATCAATCGCCCGTCCCGCCCAAACACAAGCGTCTGAGGAATCGTGTCTTCCTCATTACCCAGGTAGGACGTAAACATATCGTCAGTCGCAAGTCCCACCGTATACGTGATCCCGTAATGATCGATGAACTTGCGAATCTCTTCGGGAGAGGACCTTCCCCGGTCGTCGATGTGCAGGCCGATCACTTCGAGTCCGCGCGCGCCGTTCTCTCGCGCGAGCCGCGCAAGCTGAGGCGTCTCCTGGCGGCAAGGACCGCACCAGGTCGCCCAGAAATCCATCACCAGAACCTTACCGCGATAATCCGAGAGCTTAATGGTGCGTCCGTCGATCGTGGGGATGTTGAAATCCGCGGGCACCCCGGTCGAAGCTGAACTCGACACCGCTGTGCCCGGAAGCGCCACCCTCGAGCCTGCTTTCTCCTCCGGATGCCCGGCCAGCAACGCGTATCCAATCGTCGCTATGAGCGCGGCTACGATCGCAGTGGCGATGATGCGGCCCGGCGTCCACATTGTTGCCTGTATACCATCATCAGCCATCTTGATCCTGTCTCTCTTGTTCTATCGTTTCGGACACGTCTTTGACCGGAATCGAAACGCTGTACTCTTCGCCTGCCCATCTGCCCAGGTCGATGATACGGCATCGCTCGGAGCAAAACGGACGGTTGGGATTCCCTTCCCACTCGGTTGGCTTTTTGCAGATCGGGCACTTCATGGTGGTCCCGCAATCGATACCAGTGACAATGATACTACGAGACCGGGTAAACCCAGAACCGCCAAGACGCCACGAACGCCAACGAAGAAAGACTCTATTGGCGTTCGTGGGGTCTTGGCGGTTCCCCTCGTGTCAACGCTGCGTAGAGCCCGTGCTAATCGCACTCGACCGCGCCGGATCATTCATAACCAAATTCTCGATAAAGAATTCCATCATGCGGTCTGGTCGAAGACCCGAATGACCCTGATCGGGACCGACCTGCACCTCGAAACTCTTTCCCGCTTTTTGCAGCGCTTGAATCAACTGCATCGAGTTGTTCGGGTGCACGTTGTTGTCGGCCGTGCCGTAGTAAATCATCAGCCGGCCTTTGAGCTTATCGGCATAGTTCATTGCGTTACCGGCTTCGTAGCCTTCCTTGTTCTCCTGGGGTATCCACATGTAACGCTCGGTGTAGATCGTGTCGTAGTGATACCAAGAGGTGGGAGGCGATGAAGCCGCCGCAGCTTGAAACACATCCGGGTAACGGAGGATCGCGAGCGCTGAAGCGTAGCCGCCGTACGACGTTCCGAATATGCCGACGCGGGACTTGTCTACATAAGGCCGCGACCAAAGTGATTTCACTCCTGCGGCCTGATCGTCGATCTCGGGAATGCCAAGTTTCATATAGATCGCATCGAGGAACCGCTTTCCGCGTCCCGCGGCGCTTCGCGAATCAAGCGTGGCATAGAGGAAGCCATACTCGGTCAGCGCGCTCGGTAGGGTGAACGTTTCGCGCGCGCCGTTGGTTGCGGGCCCGGCATAGACGCTGATGAGCAGGGGATACTTCTTCGCGGGGTCGAAGGACGACGGAAAATGCAGCAACCCATGAAGCTCCGTAACGCCGTCGGCGGCCTTGTACTTGATCAATTCAACGCGCTTCAGACCGAGCTGATCGAACTTGCTCGTATCGCTCCTGGCTAACTCGGCCACCATCTTTCCCTCCCCGTCCATCAGCCGCGTGGCCGGCGGAGTGTCGTGCGTCTGAGCTACGTCGATGAAGTGCTGGTTGTCAGGGGCGACATTGACGGTGTGATTGAAAGCCGGGTCAGTGAGGCGTTTGTCGCCTTTGCCATCAAGCCCGACGCGATGGAGCTGGAGCTTCATATGGTTGTCGCCGTCGCGAGCCATGTAGTAGAGCACACTCGCGTCTTCATCGACTTTCACGATCGCGCCGACTTCAAACTGGTGATTGGTAAGCGGCGCTATCAGCTTGCCGGAGAGATCGTAGAGATAGAAATTCTTCCAACCGGTTCGCTCTGATTCCCAGATGAATCGCTTGCCGTCCTTCAGAAACCTCATCGGCGGGTGATTTTCGGTCCAGCTTGCGAGCCATTCTTCTCGAAGGATGACGCGGCACTTGCCGGTCTCGGGGTTGGCGGCGGTGAACTCCATGATGTTCTGGCGCCGGTTGGTCCGGTCGAACAGCAGCTCGCTGCCATCGGGCGACCATTGCACGTTGTAGGCGTAATGTCCTACGACCGAGTTATCAAACGGCTTGCCGTCGCGGATATCGAGCTTCACTGTCTTCTTTGTATCGATGTCGTAGATCAAAATATCGGCGATGGGATTGTTGACCCCTGCCTTCGGATAAGCTTCGATGTCCATTTTGCTTTGCAGCTTGGTTTGATCGAGTTGAAGGAAATAATCCGGGACCGGGCTCTCGTCGAAGCGATAGAAAGCGATCTTCTTGCTGTTTGGCGACCACCACATGGCGGTTGTCTGATCGAGTTCTTCGCCGTAGACCCAGCTACCCGTGCCGTACTTGGTGCGAGCCTTCTCGTTGCCGTCGGTGGTGATTGGTATTTCGCCCGCTCCGCTCGCATCACTCAGCCAGAGATTGCGATCGCGATAGAAGGCTTTGAGCTTCTTGTCGGGAGATTCAGCCGAGGAAAACTGCCGTCCGCGCTCGGGTCCGCCTCGCCGTCGGCCGCCCGGCCCGTTTTGCTCGGCGCCGGCGGGCGCGGGTCCGGCTTCGGTGGCCGTTCTTGTGGCGAGGTCGTAGTGAAATGTCTTGCCGTCTCTGTAATAGTCGAACGACTTGCCGCTGTCCTGCCACTTGACGTTCAGTGAACCGCCCTTGACCGAGCCGGGAATCTCCTTGGAGATCTTCTGGTACTGTTCGTAACCCGGCATGGTCTTGAGGCGATCCTGCGCACGCGAACCGATCGGGATACCGAGCGCCAAGATTAATGCGATCACGACTCTCGTTTTGAACTCTGGCAAAGTCTTATTGGTCATTATCTGATCCTCTTTCATCTGTGGAGAGATTGTTTATTGTCGGTCCGCCGATGCAACTTTGCCTTGTATCACGGCTGGTTGCGTATGCGTATCATCCCAGGCGAGAGCACGCTGAACGCTCCAGGCAGCTCATCAGAGTGACCGCGCAAAGCATCAGCTACCAGTTCAGCCTTGCTCTCCTTTGAGAGCCCGGCAAGCCGAATCAATAAGACGCCTGCATTGATCTGCTGGCGCCTGAAAACGAGCTCGCCGAAGTCTTTATCCGCAGTGACGAGCAATGCGCGATTGTCGTTGGCGATACTCAAGACCGCGTCGTCCGAGATTCCAGGATCCAGATCAGATACATAGACAACGTCGTGACCGTCCTGGCGGAGCTTCTCCACGATCTGCAAGTCCACGCTCTCGTCGATTAGGAGGTTCATGCGACTTTCTGCGGTACCGGATAGACAATATCGGCTCGCAATGCCTTGGCAGCAAAATCCAGGGCTGCTAGGACGCCTTCTCTCGTCAGTCTGCTGTGAGCCTCCAGTATTTGATCGATGGTTTCCCCAGCCGCAAGCTTCTCAAGGATGAGTTCGACCGTGATTCGCGTACCGGCCACAACCGGTTTACCCATCATTATCGATGGATCGGATTGGATGAGTCTCTCATTCATGCCATCACCTCGGCAGCATTATACAAGCTAGTGTCCGCGGGGGACTAAGGGCCTTCGTTAGTCGGTCTCGTTGGGCGTCTCCGGCTCTTGATCGTCCCGGCCATCGTCTGAGTCCACCTCCAACTCGGCATCATGGAGAAGAACGACCGCGCTCGGTTTGCGACTCGTTCCAGCGATTCGGCGCGGAATACTTCGGTGTGGAGTTGTTCACACCCATTCGTCACACAGTCAATCGCCGCTCGCTCCCAGACGCGCTTGGCCGGAAAGCTACATACGTATTGAGCGAAAGGCGCGGCGCAACGGTGTTTCCGCAGTCGTCCTTCGAGATCCGTCGTGAAGCCCGCCTTAAAGCGCCCGGAATCGTGTAATGGTTCCAATTGGATAAGGTAGAAAAACCCAACATCGTCCGAGTAATAGACCGCCGGGCCGCCAAGCGCTAAGCCGCCATCGGCTCCCGGCGTGTCTGACGACTTCACGATCTCAGCGCGGATGGCGCTCGCCTCGTTCGCGGTCACGGTAGCAACGTTCTGGTTCCCTCGACCGGGTTCACGCCGCTGCGTTGGGCGAATGCCAAGGCGCCGCACGACTTTGAATATCCTTTGCTTCCGGACCTGGAGATCATCTGCCAGGTCCACGATGGCGACTCGCTCCTGAGTCAAAGCATCAGTCACGGGTACCAACTCCATGTTCAGCCCGTTAACAATTCAGCGACGAGTCGCTTCCTGACGAGTCGCTCCTATTGAGGTAGCTGCCGGCTCGACGTTCCAGAATCTCTCATCACCTTATACACCGGATGAACTTTGCCCTCTCCAAGATACGAGTCCAAGAAGTTCCAAGCCGTCAGCCCGTCATCGCTCTCGGGTTCCAATAGGTAAGCCGCGAGCGTACCCAGCGGTTGGGCCGCGCGAACGATGATCGAGCCGGCTGGGAACTCGATCGTCTCTTTTTTGTAACGACCCGTGAGCGTGACCGCCTGGTGCCCCTGGAATGCTCGCCCCGCTCTCTTGACACCGTCAATCACGAAGCTCTCGACTTCGGCAGTCAAAGGCTCGGTAAGCTCTTCGACCGCGATCCCATGCTGAAGCAGCTTCTCGATCGCCGAGCGCGTCCCGTCTTCGCGGCGAAACAGATAAGCGCGAGCAGTGGCCACGCTTCGCTTCGCCGCGAACAGGCCGAAATCCTGCATCTTGACGGGCGTGAACTTGTCCTCGACCATCCCCGTCATATCGCGTCCCGAACGAGGGTTCCTAACTTTGGTCACTTCGCCGACGAGTATATCAACGGGCTTTGGACGGGGCTTCAGTTCGTACTCGACGCCCATCTGCAGCGGTGGCCCGGCGAGTCCCCGCCTGATTGTCTCCAGATCAACTTGATTCGCGAGCTGCGACATTTCGGAACCGTGCGCGGCTGAATACTTGAGGATCTCTTCGACGAAAGCTTCGGTCACTTCGACGCGGCGGTGAAAATCCAAATAGCTGTAAGCCTCGGACAAGATCGTCAATCGATTGCGAAACCCGACGTAGTTCTGCCCGATGCGCGGCTGATGCGTGAACGCTTCCCAGCGGCGCTTGTCCGGTTCGCCCGGCTTGGGCGCCGGGCCTTCGAAGTTGCCGTAGTAGTAAGTCCGGAACTTGTGCTGCGCGAGCATGGCCTTCCCGATCGCCGGCATCATCTTCTCGCGATGATAAGCAAGGATTCGCGGATCAATCGTCGGGTTGAGCGGGATCGAATAGGTCAGATGATATCCGTGATAGGAGCCGTTCGTGGTGTGGAGATCAACTGTCAGATGCGGGTCCCATCGGTTGAATAGCCGGACCAGCGCTTGAGCCTCGGGAGACTCGAGCTTCATGTAATCGCGATTCAGGTCGAGCCCCTTCGAGTTCTCGCGCACTCCGACGCCACCGGGCGGCCCGTTCTGCGCAGTGCGATTCATCACGCTGATCTTCTCGTTGCCATCGGCGTTGTAGATCGGCGCGATGAGGATTACGAGCTTGTCGAGCAGCGGCTTCAGATCTCCGAGCACAATGCGCCGCGCAATGTGCTGGACAGCTTCTTTGCCTTCGACCTCGCCGGCATGAATGTTCGCGAAGACGAAGACGACCGGTTTGCCCGAAGCCCTCGCATCGCGAGGTTCGGAGATCGGCGGATCGGAGAGGATCACCAGAGGCAAGGAACGGCCTTCGACTGAAGTTCCAAAGCTGGTGACGCGCACAAGCGGGCTCCGCTTCTGAAGCTCGCCGAAGAAGCGCAACACGTCATCGTATCGGCTGGTCTCTTCGTAGTTGGTCAACTCGGCTCGCGATTTCAAGCCGGCGTCTTGAGCGGCAACATTTGGTGAAGAATTCATCAGGCTCAAAAGTAGCAGAACTAGCAAAGGTCTGATCATATTCGTCTATGGACTGCGCCCCGCCCGAATTCAATTACATTCGCAGCGAAGGTCCCGGCGGGGCTTTGGCCTTGTCCCGCGCCGCTAGGCTCCGGAATACCAGCCCAAGCCAAAGCGGCGGCGCAAGTACTGGCTGCGGATGTCACGCCGGCTTGCCGCCGCACTCCAAACTATTTACGCGCCGATTTCGATTCCGGCTGCAAATTCTCCTGAAACAGTTTGAAGATCCGCTTGTACTCGTCGGCCCAGCTCGTCGGCTCCACAAACCCGTGATCTTCAACCGGAAACACCGCAAGCTCCCAGTTCGTCTTGCGCAGCTCAATCAATCGCTGCACAAGCCGCACCGTGTCCTGGAAATGCACGTTTGTATCAACCATCCCGTGACAGATCAACAACGCGCCTTTCAAGTTCTGAGCGAAGTAGATCGGCGATGACTGCTTGTAGGCTTCGGCGTCCTTTTGCGGGACGTTCAGAATGTTAGATGTGTATCCGTGATTGTAATGAGCCCAATCCGTCACCGGACGCAGCGCCGCGCCTGCCGCGAACACCTCAGGCTGAGTGAACATAGCCATCAGCGTAATGAACCCGCCGTAGCTTCCGCCATAAATACCGATTCGCTTTGCGTCGACTCCCTGCTCGCTGACCAGCCACTTCGCCGCGTCCACTTGATCGTCGAGATCCTTGCCGCCCATGTGGCGATAGATTGCCGTGCGCCAGTCGCGCCCGTAGCCCGACGACGCGCGATAATCGACATCCATCACGGTGAACCCGTTCTCCATCAGGAAGTGATGGAACATGTATTCGCGATAGTAGCTCGACCAGTAACGATGCACATTCTGCGCGTAGCCGGCCCCGTGAACGAAAATCACCGCCGGGCCACCCTTCTTGACGTTCTTCGGCTTATACAATCGGGCATATACTTCCGCCCCGTCGCGAGCCTTGAAGGTCACAATTGGCGGATCGATCCACGCGTAGTTCCAGAACTCAGGAGCGGGCGAGGACGTGACTTTCACCGGCGTCGCGCTCGGTTTGTTCTCTTGAATGTAAAGCTCGGGCGGTTTGTTGCTATAGGAGTAAATCAGCGCGAGCATCTTCTCATCGGGCGAGACAAATGTCTGATTGCCGCCCGGCATCGAAGTGATCTTCGTCCGTTCGCCGCCCTCGGCGGACATCGAGTAAAAATGACGTTCGCCCGGATGAACTTCGCTGGTCGTCAGGTAGAATCGGCTCTTGTCGTCGGACATTCCGACGCCGGTCACTTCCCACTTGCCCGAGGTTAGTTGCTTTGGGTCGCCTCCTTCATAAGAGACGGTGTACAGATGCGCGTAGCCTGTGCGTTCGGATTGGAAATAGAGGTGCTGATTGTCCTTCATCCAACCGAGCGTGAATGCTCCTGGACCGTCGATCCACGCGTCGTCGTGATCGGTCACGATCACTCGAGTCTTGCCCGTCGCGGGATCGAGGGCGAGCACCCAGCGGTCTTTGTTGTCGGCGGCGCGCGCGGCTACGATGGCTTTGGTCCCGTCTTCGGACCACAAAGGCTGCGATAACTGGACGTCCCTCTCTCGTCCTTCGGGTCGATCACGCGGGTCGTTCGGGCGGCGGTCACTCTGGTTCCCGCGAGCTTGCGGGCCGCGACCCTGGCCGTCTTGCTGCTCGGCGACGGCTTTCTCAGCAGCCGGCGCGAGCTTTTGGCCGTGATCCACCCATTTCACTTCTCCGCTGTCAACGCTGACGATCGCGAGTCGCAAGCGGTTCTGCGGGTCGCCCACTTTCGAGCGGCTCCCGATGTCTTCAGTGTAGGAAGTCTCGGTGACGTAGTTGGGAACGATCGTGCTTTTGGCGCCGTCACCCTGCTCGTTCACGGTCACTATTACCGACTTCCCATCGGGCGCAAGCTGGAGATTGACGGCTGCCTGACGCGCAGCGAGCTGGAACGGTTTCCGCGGATGCTCGCGTTTGCGTTTTTCTTCGTCTTCTTGCCGCTTCTCGGCGCGGCGCTTGATCACATCGAGCAGATCGCGTTCCTCTTTCTTCAAGTACTCCTGACTCTCGGTCCCCTTCTGCTGACTGGCATCGCCGCCCTGTGCGCGCTGGCCTCCTTGTCCTTGTCCGCGGCCAAATCCTCCACCCCCGACGGCAACGGGCGCTGGAGAGGGCGCAGCGCCACTGGTGATTTCGGTCATCTGAACCAGCGAGCCGGTTTCAAGCGACATCACGTAGAGATTGCTCGCGCGCGTGAAATAGATGTGCCGCTGGTCGCGGGTGAAGTGGGCGTTGGTCTCGGCCTCGGTGGTCGCAGTTATCTGGCGGCGTTGATTCGCTATGTTGTCATACAGGAACACGTCGCCTGCGTCCACGGACAGGGTGAGCTTCTTGTCCTTCGACACTTCGCCGAAGAGTGGCGGCGCGTTCTTGGCTTCTTCCTCGGCGAGCTTCTTCAATCCGGATCCGTCGCGATTCACCACATAGGCATCGTAGTCCTTCTCTCGCGGCTCGTTCGCCTGCTTCCACTGAAAGTAGACGCGCTGACTATCAGGCGACCAGTGCACTGCGCGCGGCTCATATCCGACAAGCTCGGAGCCTCGCATGATGTTGTCGATGGTGAGCGCGAACTTGCCGTTCGCCGAGGCGCTGTTAGCGGGCGCGCTTGCGGTTCTCTGCTGAGCGATCGCCGGTGCGGCTTGGATTGTTATAAGAAGAACAGTCAATGAAACGACGACGCTTCGCGTCCAAAGCGATTGGCGCTTGTTCATGAGACCTCCGACTTCCACTGAGTTTGCTTAGGAGAAGATGAGGATTCTAAGACAGGAACGGGCGAAGTGAAAGCGATCTCCACTCACGGCGTGGATGCGAGCCAGCGTTGCTGGCGACAGGTTCCAGAAAGGAATGCGCGCTTACTTCACTCCGCCCATCAGCCGTTTGACCGGCCGGCTAATCAAGAGCAGCAGGAGCCCGGCGGCCGCCACCCACATCGCAACCGCTCCGAACAACTGGACCAGACCCATGCTCTCCATTTTTCCCGCGAGCAAGCCCGCCATCAGATTGCCGAACGATGTGGCCATAAACCAAATGCCCATCATTTGGCCAACCAGCTTGGCGGGGGACAGCTTTGTCATCGCGCTGAGGCCCACCGGGCTCAAGCAGAGCTCGCCCGTTGTATGAAAGAAGTAGGTCGCCACCAGCCATCCCATGCCAACCTTATGGGGATTGGCTGGATCGCCTACGTACACCGATGCCCAGGCGAGCACCGCAAAACCGACCCCCAGTTGCAAGAGGCCGAGCCCGAACTTCGCAGGGATCGAAGGCGCTCGATCTCGAAGCTTGACCCAGAGCAAACCAAAGATCGGAGCGAAGATGATTACGAGAATTGGATTCACCGACTGGAGCCACGAGGTCGGCATCTCCCAGCCAACAATAACCCGGCTAGTCAATCGCTCGGCGAACAGGTTCATCGACGAGCCGGCTTGCTCATACCCGGCCCAGAACATCGCCGACGCGACAAACAACACAAAGATAACCCCGATGCGCTTCTTCTCAATGGAATTGAACCCGCCGAAAAAGATCTGGTAACCGAAATAGATTAGCGCGAGCGACGGGATAATGAAGCCGAGCGATTTCGCGGCGCCGAGCGGCGAAAGAGTTATCGTACCTCGAGAATTGAGAATCCCCAGGGCCAGGATTATTACTGCGGCGCCTCCGAGCGCGGCAAGCAGAATTCGGCTCGCCGCGGACTTGTCGGAAGCCTGCAGGTCCCTCAGGCCTCCGGCGCCAAGTCGCTTATAGCCCAGCCTGTACTGGATCAAACCCAGGACCATCCCGACACCGGCCGCGCCAAATCCCAGATGCCAATTCACCTTCTCGCCAAGCAGCCCACATAGGATGGGTCCCAGGAAAGCGCCAGTGTTGATACCCGAATAGAAAATCGAGAACCCGGCATCGCGTCGCGCGCCGCCTTCAGGATACAAGTCGCCGACAATGGCGCTGACATTTGGCTTCAGCAGACCTGTACCTATCACGATCAGCACCAGCCCCCCGTAAAACGTCGCCACCCAACCCAATGCCATGCTGAAGTGGCCAGCCGCTATTATCATCCCGCCGATGAACACTGACCTGCGATGGCCCAGAAGCCGATCGGCGACCCAGCCTCCGGGGAGACCGGACAGATAGACACTTGCGGTATAAAGACCATAGATGGCAGTCGCGGTGGGATCGTCGAGAGCGAACCCGCCATTCTGTACGGTGGCCGTGAGAAACAGCACGAGCAGCGAGCGCATTCCGTAGTAGCTGAATCGCTCCCACATCTCGGTGAAGAAAAGAGTGCTGAGTCCGGAGGGATGCCCGCCGATGCCCGATGTGTCCGGGATCGCTTGAGTTTCAACTGCTACGTCTGTCGCCATCTTAGAATTAGTTTCCTTCCTCAGAATCGGACTCTCAAACTCCGGGCATCGCCTTCTTCAAGGGCCTCAATAGCGCCAGCAGAACGACCGCCATCACAAGCGCAGCGCCGCTGAGCACAAGCCAGAATGTCGAGTGTTTCCACTCGGTCCAGAAGACAGCGATCTGGGTCAGCTTGTTCCCGAGGCCAGTCGCCACAAACCAACCACCCATCATCATCCCGCGAAATCGCGTAGGCGATACCTTGGAAACCAGCGACAGGCCCATCGGGGAAAGCATCAACTCTCCAAGGGTTAGGACTCCATAAGCACCCAGTAACCACGCAGGAGAAACCTTGAACCCATAGACATCGTCGCCGGTGACCGTGGCTTCGCCCGTTTTTGCGGCGACGAAGAAAACAAGAAAGGCAACTGAAGTGATCGCCATGCCAAGCACCATTTTCGTCGGTGTCGTAGGCTCCTTGCCTTTCTTGTCCAGCCATTTCCAGAACGTGATCAGCGGCACGGTCAAAACAATGACCCAGGCGGGATTGATGGCATTTGAGATGATGCCCCTCACGTTCCAGGCAGTGTTCTCATCAGCGAAGTACGTGATAGTTGTGCCATTTTGATGAAAGACCATCCAAAAAACGACTACCACTGCAAAAACTACGATCAGAGCTCCAATTCGCTTCCACTCGGCAACGGCCTCCATCGCACTGTGTTTGTCGGCGGCCTTTGATTGAGAAGCGGCGCTTGGCTCAGCTGCACGATACTTGTCGTCCTCGAGATAGTGTTTGAATCTCCAGAGGATGGTCACCGAGATGACCATACCGAACGCGGCAACCGCAAACGCCGGGTGAAATCCGAACCTCGCTTGAGCGATTGTTGCAACCAACGGCGCCAGACACGCTCCGATATTGATGCCCATGTAAAAGAGGTTGTAGGCGCGGTCCTTCAAATGACTCCCGTCAGGATAGAGGTTGCCGACCATCGTCGAGACGTTCGGTTTGAAGAAGCCATTCCCGATCACGAGACAGGTCAGAGCGGCATACACGAACGCGAGCGAGCGAACCGAAAGCAGCAGATGACCGGCCATGAAAAAGAATCCACCGATCATCACTGCTCTTCGATAACCGAGTTTCTTATCCGCGATCCATCCGCCTATCAGAGGACTGAAATAAACGAACATCATATAGTTTGCATAAAGCGTTGACGCTTGAGCCGGGGTCCAGGCAAACCCGTCGTTTGGATCGCGAAGATAAAGCGTGAACATCGATACCATTGTGTAGAAGCTGAAGCGCTCCCACATCTCGG
>DATIFP010000113.1:0-13592 GCA_035455165.1 Blastocatellia bacterium | reverse complement strand
ACGATTGAAACCCGTTGCGTCAACGTGGGACCGCACGCGGCTCGCGTGCATGCTTTCGAATTACGTGCCTTTGCGCCATCAGGCACGCGAGCCGCGTGACGATTGACACCCGTTGCGTCAACGTGGGACCGCACGCGGCTCGCGTGCATGCTTTCGAATTACGTCCTTCGCGCCATCAGGCACGCGAGCCGCGTGACGATTGAAACCCGTTGCGCCAACGTGGGACCGCACGCGGCTCGCGTGCATGCTTTCGAATTACTTCCTTTGCGCAATCAGGCACGCGAGCCCCGTGACGATTGAAACCCGTTGCGTCAACGTGGGACCGCACGCGGCTCGCGTGCATGCTTTCGAATTACGTGCCTTTGCGCCATCAGGCACGCGAGCCGCGTGACGATTGAAACCCGTTGCGGCAACCTGGGACCGCACGCGGCTCGCGTGCATGCTTGCGAATTACGTGCCTTTGCGCCATCAGAGACGCGAGCCGCGTGCGCTCCCGGGTTGGCATTCAGGCAGCCGGGGTCGCCGCGCGCCTGGCCGCGATTTGAGCGCACGTCTATCGACAATCCATATCTGCGAGCTTACTGCCCGGCGATCTCGATTCCGGCTTTTCGAACACGAGAAAGTACATCCTCTTCCCGTACTCGGCGTCGTAGAACCCCGGCCGGCTCTCCTTGAATACAAACCCGTTGCGAGAAACTTCCTCGCGGATCAGCTCGGCGGGGATGGTGTGTAGTCTATGGTACTCGGTGCGAGGCCTGCCCGAGGGGCCTTCGCCGTCGATGATCACCAACCGCGCGCCGGGCTTCAACGCGTGAAACACCGCTTGCAGCATCCGATCGTACTCGCGGAACTCGTGATACGAATCGACGATCAAAACCGAGTCGAGATCGGGCGGGAGGTGCGGGTCCGCGCTCTCTCCAAGGATCGGCTCCACTTGCTCGAGCTTTTCGCGGTCCTTACGCTGGCGGACCTTATCAATCGCCTTTTGATCGATGTCTACGGCGTAGACCTTGCCTTCAGCGCCGACTCGAGCCGCCAGGCGAAAACTGAAATAGCCCGAGCCGCAGCCGATGTCCGCCACGCGATGTCCAAGCTTCACCGCCAACGCATCAAACACTTGCGCAGGCCGTTGCCACTCATCGCGATTGCGATCGCGATCTGTGTCTTGAGATGAATTCGTTGCAGTCGCACTCTGCAAACTCAAGTCGCAGGCGCCGATCAAAAGAAGCACGAGCAAAAGCCGGTTGCGATGTTTCATCGGTGTTCTCCTCTACTACTTGATCTTCTTCGCCTCGATGTTCCGTCCGTTGGGCAGATGTTGAATCAAATGCGCCACCTGACTTTTATCATCCTTTACAAACATTTGTAGCCATCACTTTCGAACGCGTTTGAACAGGAAGTGGAGCGGCGGCGGCGGGTCCGCCGGCTTGATGCCGCCAAATTGTGCCTGCCCGTAGAGTGTGTCGCCTTCGAGTTTACCCTCAAAGAGCATCACGCCGTGTGGCCGCCGTTCGTTTATTCCAGTACCCCAGGTTATCCCTTTGGGCGTGATTTTGAGATACCGCCAGGTCCGCACTTCTTCCGTCCCCTCCGGCGTGCGACGTACGCTCTCGCCGATGACGCGCCCGTCGGCGACTCTGATTCGGAGTATCACGTTGCCCGTGCGGGGCGTGTCAGGTCTCATCGAGATATCGCCGACCCACTCCCCGATGTAGGGGCGCGCCTCCTCGGGTGTTGGAAACGGCGTGGCCAGCAGCCCTTCTACGGTCTCGGTCGGGGGCGGCCGACGTTCGACCTCGGCAATTTGAGCCAGGAGGTTGCTGTTGTCTGAGGGTGCGCCATAGCCGAAGACGAGAGTGTTGTACGCCTCACGAGCGGCCGCGCCGCGACCCTCCATCAACAAGTCCTCCACAACATCCTGAAGCACCCTTTTCGGCGGAAGCACGGGGGTACCCAGCGACTCGCTGACCTTTTTGTAATAAGGCAGAATGGTCGTGGTGGGCCAGGGCGGCGGGGAGAACCTTGAGTAGTCGCTGAACACCTGGCGCAGTCCGAGATACGCGCCGAGCATTTGCATCGTCTCGTGCCCCTCCAACTGGAATTTTTCCCGATAAAGCTTCCACGATGCGGGCGCCGCCGCCACCAGCGCCTTCCACGCTGATTCCGGCCAGCCGAATTTTGCTTCCAGCGACGCGTATCGCACCGGCGGCAACCCGGCCTCCGCTCGCGCGATGAGTTTCTTTGCCAGCCAGTTGTCGCTGAGATTAACCGGAGCATCCAGGGAAACGACGGCGCAATAGGTCGAGCGCGTCGCGGCCGCGTAGGTCGCGAGAATGCCGCCAGAGGAAACACCGACGAACACGCGCGGCGCAGCCGTCCGAAACTGCCGATCAACCGCGGGCAGCAACTCCTTATCGATGAAGTCCAGGAAGAGGTCGCCGCCTTCGTTCAGGCTGCTGCCGCTCACAGAGAGACCGGGCGGCGTGAGGTCGTAGACCCGCTTCTGGTCCGAAGACAGCCGGCCCGTCTTCCCCGTATTCTCGATGCCCACGATCACCGATTCCGGAATCTGCCCGTTGCGCACGAGTTCGTCGCTTACAGTGGCCACCGCTGGTGTGAGGTACTCACCGTCAGCAACAATCGTGACGGGATAGCGCCGGTCAGGCGCGCTTTGTGAATATGAGGCAGGCAGCACGATGAGGATCCGGCGCGTTTCCTTCATGATCGCCGAAGCGATCTGGAACGATTGGGCACTGCCGCCACGCGAGACTTGCACGGAGTGACCTGACTCAGCGACCAACGAGGGCGGCTGTTGAGTTGGAGCCGGCTGAGCGCTCGAAGTGCTAATGCATAACGACAAAAACACGACCAAGAGCACCTTGTGAGGTTTCATTTTGTCAGACCTCGTAATTGAAAGAATGATTTCAAGCGACTTCAGTTTGACTTGAGCCGGTTGACCTTTTGCGCAGCGCTTTGTCTTATTTGTTCGCGGCGCTGAGGGGGCATGCTCGTATCTTTTTCCAGCAGTTCGAGAGCTCTTTCAGTATTCTTCAGAGCCTCGGCTTTATTGCCATCCTCCAAATACGCGTCCGCGAGGCTGTCATAGGCATTCGCGGAACCTGGATAAGACGCCACAACAAGTTTGAAAACCTCAACCGCGTCCCTGGTCTTCTTGTTTTGTAGCAACGTGTACCCGATGCCATTCAGCGTTTGCTCGGTAAACAGAGGGGCCTGTGGGTCGGACCGCTTGGCCTGCTCATAGATTTCGAGAGCCTTTGTCCAGCCTAGCACGTTGATGAGCGCAATGAACCTTCCGCTGCTTGGCGCTCGCCCCGACTGAGCTACGCTCTTCTGCTTGAGGTGGAACTTCATAAACTCAATGGTTTGCTTGATGATCTCGCGCGATTGATCTGTATCGTCGAGCAAATCGAAGGCGTGATGGCCGTCTGGATAGTTTACGAAACTGACGGACAGTCCCTGCGCAATCGCGGCCTGGGCAAAACCGTCGAGGGCCTGATTTAGACTTGGGTTGTCTAGTCCCGCCCGTGCAATAAACAACGGCACCTCACGCAGCAACGGTGGGGCATTGCATACTGCATAATAAAAGACGGCTGCGCTTATGTAGGGACGCTCCTCCATCACAATTTTCGTTCCGACCCTGCCGTTAGCCGAACAAGCCCAGATCAGAATCTTGTTTTCATCGACATTCAACTTCGCGGCGCTTGCACGGACGTACTCAACCAATGAGGAAGTGTCAGCTTCAGCTTCTGCCAGCCTGCTATCGTAATTGATCGCGGCAAAACCAGACGCACCAACAAGTCGTCCCCAGTTCGTATATTGTCCCCAGTTTCTGACTTTGGGAAAGTTGTCTCTGTTCCCCACCCCATTAATAAAGATCACGAGTGGAAGACGCTCGTCTTTCTTCATCTCTGCCGGGTAGTACGCGTCCAGTTTCAATTCCAGATCACCTATGGTTTTGTACGTGACGTCCTTCCGCACCAGGACTTTCTCGCTATTTGCCAAGCGATAGACGACGGTTTGTTGTGTCGGGTTTGGACCCAGGCGCTGCGCCGACACCGAAACCGAATAGACCGTCAAAGCCGCGGATAAGATCAAACACTTCCAGAAACAATAAACATTCATTGCTCATTCTCCCTAAGATTTCCGCTAGCCGGTTTACCGCCGTAGTGCATCGGCCTTTTGATGGCCCCGACCGAACAATGCTTGAGCACCCTGCTCTTTGGATAAAGCCTGCTCGATGGCTTCTCGCAACTTTCTTCCCAGAGACTTCGAGTCAACAGACAAGAGGACGTGGATGTAGGAAACTGAGCCCGTCGCGTCTATGACGTAATACGTCGGCACTCCCCAAATCCCGTAGTCGTTGGCGACCGCTTCCGTGCCAACCAGAAAAGTGGACGCCATCTTATGCTCTTTCAGGTGAGCCCGCGGGTCGAAGTCCCGGCCGGGCCAGATGCTCACGGTGAAAAACTTGACGGGCTTGTTTTGATACTCACGCACCAGTTGATCAATCAGCGGCTCCAGCTTACGGCAAGGCCCGCACCATTCGGCCCAGAAATCCAGGACAACAACCTTGCCGTGTAACTCCGAGAGCGCGATAGTTTCGCCCGCCGCTGTTTTCAACCGCCAGTCAGGAGCGGCGGCTCCGATAGCAACCTCTTTAACCCTGTCCCAGGGACGTGGCCTTTGCGGGACAGACAAGCTGATCCTGGTAAGGTTCCCTGCTTCATCAAAGCGATTGCGCACCGGTTTCTTGTCGCTAACGTTGCGCTCGTACTTGAAGGGATGTGGTGGGCGTTGCTTCAGGAATCCGACTTCTTCCACAATCCCCTCGAGCCTGTCCCCGTTCACGAGTTTGGCTGTGTGTACTTCCACGCCGGGTCCTCTCCCATTGCGAACTCCCCATTGCAGCGTCTGTCCCTCGACTCGAACGAAGTTAACCTCCAGTTGAAATTGCTCTCCGCCCGGAGGGTTCCCTGTGTACTCAGCGCGAACCATTCCGTCCCTTACTTCGAAGGTGATGACGCTCGAGAAACCATCCTGTTTTCTTTCTGTCCAAGCGCCGAGAAAAGGCGTGATCTGGTCAACGCTGGGGGGCGGCAGATTCGCCCACTCTTCGAATCTGGGATCGCGGCCTTTCCTAACCGCCTCTTCCGCGTTAGCCATTATTCGTTTCGTTGTCGGAGATTCACCGTAGAGCGCCACCGCGCGCTTAACCAGTTTCACCGCTTCAGCTCCGGACTGCATCGCGACATTCCGCGTTGCCGACATCAGGAGCAACGCCTTCGGTATATCCACCGGATAACCGTAAGCCTCCGACAGCGATTTGTACCTCGCGTCAAGCACCGGTAAGGTGTAGGTTCTCTTGTTGTCTCGGACGATATTGGGCGCGTAATCGTGGAAGAGTCGCTTGAGCCCTTCGTAGATTCCTTTGTAGGCCATCGTCTCGTGAGTCTCGTCCTTGATTTCAACCTGCTCGCCATAAAAGCCCTTTGGCGCAGCCCCTACCAGGGACGCCCATTCGTTCTTCCAGCCATATAGATTCTCAATTGTCACCAGCCGCCCGCGATAGTTCGGGTCTTTGGTAATCAACGTTCTGGCTTTCTCAAGGATCAGGTGAGCATTACGAAACAACGGCGCGTCCATCGGGAGATACCACTGAAACACTTTGGGCCGAGCAGTCAACGCGTAGTGAGCAAAGGTTCCACCCTGCGAATGACCGATGAGTATCCGCAGCGGCTGGGTGCGGTATCTCTGTTCGATAAGCGGGATTAGTTCATCGGCGAGAAAAGCAAGGAAATTCTCTTCGCCGCCCTTGCCGTAGCTCTCCGGGATAGGCATGTCACGGTTCCGGTTGGTATTGGTAATCGCGACGACCAGGGCCTCCGGCATTTGCGGAATCGCCGAATAGCCGGTCATGAATCGCACGGCGCTCGCAGCGATTGGACCCGTGCCTTCACCATCCAGTGTGTAGATGACCGGGTAACGATTTCTAGAGCCGCTATAGGACCACGGCATATAGACGTAAACCTCGCGCTCTTCCCCCAGCCATTTCGAGCGAATTCGCAGCGTCTCGCCGATCGTCATTGGAGTGCCGGAAACCTGAGCCCCCTTATCCTGGCTCTGTCTGACCGCGCCACTGTGCACGTTCAGAGCGTTGCCGGCTATGAGCCCCCAGAGTACAACCACGAATAAAAATGGTTTCACAAGATACTGCTCCTTAAATGCGGGTACCTTCTGGCTCAAGTCGCGGCGGCGCAGGCTCAACTCACGACGCTCCAAGCCATTGCTCCAGCCACTCCTTGCGCGTGCGACTCAGTTTTAGTTCTGTCCCATCCCGAAGAATGACCAAATGCTCGTTGAAATGCGGGTGCAACTCTTTCACTCGATCCAGATTGACGATCGTCGAGCGGTGGATCCTAACGAACTGTTCCGGATTCAATGCCGCTTCCAATTCATTCATTGTCTGGCGCAACAGGTGAGCCCTGCCGCCCACGTGTAGCCGGACATAGTTGTCACAAGCTTCGATCCAATCAATCTCGTCGGCGCGAATGAAGATCACACGGCCCGCGGTCTTGACCATCAACCGGGTCAGGTAACGCGACGTTGGATCCGGCCTGATCTCGCGCGAGCCCATCAGCGCCAGCAATTTCCGGCCCAGCTCGCTCGCGTCCTGTTGTTCGATCTGCCGTCGAGCTTGAGCCAACGCTTTGTGAAACCGCGCATCGTCGAAAGGCTTCAGCAAGTAATCCAGCGCGCTTACCTCGAAAGCCTTCAATGCGTACTGGTCATAAGCGGTAACGAAGATGATCACCGGCATCGGCTGATCGGTGAGTTGTTCGAGCACCTCGAAGCCATCCATCTCCGGCATCTGGACGTCGAGAAAGACAAGCTCAGGCTGGAGCTCGCGAATGCTGCTGACTGCATCGCGTCCGTTCCCGCACTCTTTCACGAGCTCGATGTCCGGCGCGCCTTTCAATAACGCGCGCAGGTTGCGCCGCGCCGGCGGTTCGTCATCCACAATGATCGCTTTGATCTTTCTAGTCTGCGTGCTGGTCATCGTTGTCAAATGCGGAAACCCGATGCAGCGGTATCGTCAACAAAGCTTCTACGCCGCCGTGTTCGCGGTTCCGCACCTCGAACACGAAGTCCCCGCCATAGAGCTGTCGCAATCGCGCTTCGGTGTTGAGTAAGCCCAGCCCTTTGCTGCTCGCGAGGCGCCAGCCTTCGGGCAATCCGACCCCGTCGTCGCAAACCGTCAACTCGAGTCTGCCGTCGTCGTGTCTAGCAGACAATGAAACCGATCCCGGCCGGGCGCGCGGCGCGAGCCCGTGACGAATCGCATTCTCCACCAGCGGTTGAGTGATCAGGTTCGGCACTAATGCATCCAGGGTCTCCGGCTGTGCCGTGATGCTCACCTGCAACCGGTCCGAGAATCTAACCTGCTGCAGCTTCAAATAGAGCTCCAGCCATTCCAACTCTTCGCCGAGGCGCACTTCCTGCTTGCCCGCGTTGTCGAGCGTCTGGCGCAAGAGATCGCTCAGCCCTACAAGCATCTGCACGGCGGCGGCGTTATCGTTGTCGCGTACCAATCCGGTAATCCCGTTCAACGTGTTGAAGAGGAAATGCGGATGCAGTTGCATCTTGAGCATCTGCAACTCGGCACGAGCCAGTTGAGCTTCGAGTTGAGATGCGCGTAACTGGCGCTCGCGGAATTGGCGGTAATAATCCAATGCGCTGCCTATTCCCAGGATCAGGCCGTAGAACAATGCGGCGAACGGCAGGTCGCGCAACCACCAGTACGTCAGCAGCAAACTCAATTGCAGCTCGGCGAGGGGTTGACCGGTTTGCATAATCAACCATCTAGTCAGCGGCACCATCCCTGAATGCAGGGCGCACAATAGAATGACTGCCGCCAGATGCACAGGAAGCGCGCGTTTGAACGCGCCGCGTTCGAGCGGCCAGCGTCTGCGTAACCACAACGCTGCCGGCGCGAGCACAACCCACGCGAGCCAGATTGCAAGCTGGTACAGAAACGCGCGCCATGCGTAACTCAATGTCCCCGGCGGCGGTGGCCCGACGCGACGTATGGGCGGCAACTCGACCAACACTGCGCCTGCGGAAAACACCCCCAGCGCCAGCCAGAGCAAGAAGAACGAAACCCAGATCGTCCCGCGCTTGCGCATGAACCCGGCCGCTAAGACCTTCGACAATTCACTCCTCTCCTTCTGTCCCCTGTTCCCTGTCTCCTATTACTCTACGCGGTTTCAGAACTACACTGTGCCCCTTTGTGGCGAACCGCGCAAATTCTGCCGTGAACCGTGGATTTGCATTACGCGATGGCCTTTGCGTCTTTGCGGATCTTTGCGTCTTTGCGCGAAACTCAAACTCGCAAGACGCACTTCGCGCAAAGACGCAAAGATCCGCAAAGAACGCGGAGATTCAGTTTGCTTATCTCACAACGGGCAAATAGGATTTGCGGTATGCCATCCACCAAGACCTGGCTGTTCATCGCGCTGGGCGGCTTCGGAGCCGTTTACATTATTACCTGGCTGGCTGGACGCGAGTGGGATCGCAACTCGGAACAAACTGCTCCAACGCCGTTGTTCGGTGCCATTGGGTTTGTTACGACCTTCTTCGACACCCTGGGCATAGGCTCATTCGCCACTACTACTTCGCTATTTAAGCTGCGAAACCTGGTCAAAGACGAAGTTCTTCCGGGCACTCTCAACGTAGGACTCACGCTGCCGACCATTGCGCAGGCATTCATCTACATAGCAATCGTCGAGGTCGAGATGATGACGCTGATTCTGTTGATTACGGCGTCCGTGCTGGGCATGTGGTTGGGCGCTGGAATCGTCTCAGGTTGGCCCCGGCGCAACATTCAGATCGGAATGGGAGTGGCGCTGCTGGTGGCCGCTACACTGTTGCTGATGTCTATCTTTAGCAAAGAGGCAGCAGGGGGTCTGGCGCTCGATCTCCACGGAATCAAACTTTGGGTGGGCATCGCGGGCAACTTCACTCTCGGAGCGTTGATGTCTATGGGTATCGGGCTATATGGCCCCTGTTTGATCATGATCAGCCTGCTGGGCATGGATCCACGCGCCGCGTTCCCGATCATGATGGGCTCGTGTGCTTTCCTGATGCCGGTCGGCAGCGTCCGGTTCGTCCGCAAAGGCAGCTACGATGTTCGCGCGTCTCTGGGGTTGGGACTCGGCGGCATCCCCGCCGTGCTCATCGCCGCCTTCATCGTCAAGTCCCTTGACCTCTACTACGTTCGCTGGCTGGTAGTGGTGGTGGTGGTCTATACCGCGCTTTCAATGTTGCGCTCGGCGGCGTTTGAACGAAAGTCGGCACGAAGGCCCGCGCAGCCGTCGCCGATTGAGGACGCAGTGGGCTGACCCAACATCTTTGGACTGCGGCGGCAAGTCTTCGCGACGCCGCTTTTTGCTTGTGATTCCAAGAACCGCGAGACGAAAGCGGCGTCGCGAAGACTTGCCGCCGCAGTCCACAATAGGGTTCAGCTTCCAAATCAAAAAGCATCAATGGCTCGCGCGGCGAGCGGTGTTCTTGTAAACAACCCCGCCTTTCATCACAAATACGACGCGACGAACGGCGGTGATATCTCTTAACGGGTCCCCATCGAGCGCAATGACATCCGCTTCCAAACCGGGCGCGATTGCCCCGATCCGATCGGCCATCCCCAAGGCTTCCGCGCCCAGTGAGTTCGCCGATATCATCGCCGCCATCGGATCCACTCCGCAGTCGCGCACTCGATCGATGAACTCCTCGGCGTTGCGCCCGTGGGCGCCCGCTACGGCGTCGGTGCCGAAAACAATTTTCAATCCCGGAATTTTCACCGCACGACGCACGAGTTCGTGTTCCATCGGCAGAATCCTCTCCATAGAGGTGAATTCCTCGAGCGTCTTCGGGAAGAAGGGCGTGCCGACATACTTTTCCTGGTTCAGGATGTAATTCTCGAGCAATAGCCCAGCCTGCGGATCAAGGTAAGTGCCTCGATCGGCCATCAATTTCAGATCGGCATCGGTCGCGCCCAGGCCGTGCTCTATTTGGGTGCATCCGGCAAGAGTTGCGGCGGGGACAGCGTCTCTGTAAGCGTGCACGAGCGTGCGCAAACCCTGCTTTTTTGCTTCATCGCAGGCTGCGTTCAACTGCTCCTGGGAAAGCGTCTTCGAGCCCTGGAGCATGCCGCCCGCCGCGAAGATTTTTAGCAAGTCCGCGCCGGCTTCCTTTTGCTTCCGCACAAATGCGCGGATTTCTTCCGGCGTGCCACTTTGCTCGCCTCGCCCGACGAGCGCTTCTATGCCAGTCAGGATGCGCGGGCCGGGCAGCAGGCCCTTGGCGATCGCCTCGCGCAAAGGAACGGCCGAGCCAACGTTTTGCACCGTCGTGAAGCCGGCCATCAGGGTCAACCACGCATTCGAGGCCGCACGATACGCAGCCTCCGGTGTTGCGGCCCCCTCGTTCGCATTTTTTCCATCCGGGCCAAAGCTCCACGTGATGTGAACGTGAGCGTCGATCCAGCCGGGTAACACGGTCAGCCCACGCAGGTCGTAATCTACAGCCTCGGCCTTTGAGCCGGCATTCGTTTCAAGCGCGACAATCTTTGAGCCCTCGATCACGATGCGAGCGTCGCGCAGTACGCGTCCCTTGCCGTCGAGCAGGACGCTGGCAGCAATGACGATCCGTTTATTCTTCGCAGGTTGTCCCGGTGTCCGTGACGGACTTTTTTGGGCAAGAATCTGGTGCGCTGGAGCGCATACGCCAAGGATACTGAGGATGCATAAAACGATCTTCGCGGATCGCATCATCGAATGCTTCTCCTGTTCCGCATAGATGGTTCCTAGAATACATCGCCCAATGCATCGCGGTCGATGTTGAAGCCTGACGCTCTGCTGCTTCGTGAGTCCCGATCGCGCACTCCAAAGCGCGCGGTCCGACTTCGCGTGAACAAATTATTATTTGACATCCGAATTGTTCTGGTATAAAAACCACTTATCTGAACAGGCCAAT
Source organism: Blastocatellia bacterium (assembly GCA_035455165.1). Lineage (GTDB taxonomy): Bacteria > Acidobacteriota > Blastocatellia > UBA7656 > UBA7656 > Onstottus_A. The sequence continues at coordinate 2,540 of DATIFP010000113.1, read as the reverse complement.
ACCTGTTCCCGGAGTTCATCCACTGATTGAAATCCGCCGTGGGAGGAGAGAGTCATGCGATCTCCCAGGTTTAAGTTTCCCCGCCGTATTCGGGCCTCCGGCAATTACGCAATATCGGCGCTGTTGGTCCTTCCAGCTTTGCTTTCAGGCGTCGCCTTTCGACCGACGCCGTCCCGCGCCGCTTCGCAGGAATTGGCGGGCCGGCGCGCGGCCGGCGAACTTGATCCCAGTTTCGGCAACGGCGGTAAGGTTGTCACCGACTTTTCGGGAAATGATGACGGCGCGTCTTCTGTTGCGATTCAACCGGACGGCAAGATCATTGCCGCCGGAACGTCGACTGCTCAAGGAGGCACTCCTGACTTCGCGCTCGCCCGGTACAACGTCGATGGAAGCCTGGATGCAAGCTTTGGTTCGAACGGAAAGGTAACCACCGACTTCTTCCAGGACGGCGACTTCCTTCACGCGGTTGCGATTCAGGAAGACGGAAGGATAGTCGCCGCGGGTTCAGCGATGGAGCCCGGAGCCGGCTCGGAGTTTGCACTCGCGCGCTACAATCCCGACGGCAGTCTCGATACGAGTTTTGGCGCGAACGGTAAGGCGACGACGAGTTTTTCCGGCAATGATGCCGCCTTCGCAGTTGTGGTCACACCCGCGGGGAAGATCGTTGCGGTTGGAACTTCGAGCATTCGAGGCTTCCCGAAGTTCGCTCTCGCCAGTTTCAACCCGGACGGCAGTCTCGACGCGAGTTTTGGCGCAGACGGCAAGGTCACCAATTCAATTGCGGGGGGCGTGGACCAGGCACGCGCCGCAATTCTGCAACCCGATAACAGGATAGTGATCGCAGGTCTCCACCAACCCGGTCTCAGCTTTTCCGTTTTCCGTTACAACGCGAATGGTAGTCCGGATACGAGCTTCGGGATTGGCGGGGGCGTGATCACGGATGTGTCTGCGGGAAGCGGCGCGTCGGCCCTGGCCCTTCAATCCGACGGAAAGATCGTCGCTGCCGGGTTCGGGATAGCAAGCCTCATCAAGCAGTTCTTTGGGCTTGCGCGGTACAATCCGGACGGCTCGCGAGACTCGACGTTCGGACAATTCTTTGGTTCGGTCAACACTTCGATCACATCCCGCGACGACGCCGCAAGAGGAGTCGCCATCCAGACCAACGGCAAGATCCTGGCAGGCGGTTTTGCGGGCGGCCCGGTCGAGTCAGGCCCGGGTTTCGCAGACTTCGCAATAGTGCGTTACAAAAGCAACGGTAAGCTCGACAAAACTTTTGGGGTCGACGGAAAGGTATTAACCGACTTCTTCGGCGGCTCTGACGTGGCAAATGCCATGGCATTGCAATCTGACGGCAGGATCGTGCTGGCCGGAGTGGCTCGTGCGGCGACCAATGTTTTCGCTGTCGCTCGCTACCTGGTTGAAGACTTTGCGCTGGCAATTGATCCGCCGGCCCTGACCGCCGCTCGCGGGACTACGGCGTCGGTTGAGGTCTTGATCAACCGCGTGGGCGGGTTCGCCGGCAGTGTCACGGTGACCTCCCCGGACGCCGCCGCGATTGGTGTTAAGGTGAAACCCGACAATCCGATATCCACGACCCACGCCAAGAGGAAAGTGAATCTCAAAATAAAGCCTGCGGCCCAAGCCGGCGTTCACCAACTTACATTCAAGGCTCAGGACGATGAGGGACGGGTCAGAACGGCGACTCTTACTCTGAATATCCAGTAGCCGAGTGGCCGCTTCCACCTCCGGGCTCGTGCCAGTGATTGTTGGGGACGACTAAGAAGGAAGTCATAATGAAATCGGCGGATGAGCTGGAATGGCGCGACGCCCTCCAGGGGCTTGCGCGTGGCGACTTTTCGCGTCTGGAACCGCTGTTTGACAAACATTCATCCCTTCACGGCGACAAAAGTCGCATAGTCGATTGGTACCAGAGGGGATATTTTGACGGCGAGCCGAAGGCGCTGGCTGAGGCTTTGAGTTGCGCGTGTTTTCTTGGTCGAACGAGCATCGCGGAATTCCTATTGGATGAGGGGGTTGATCCGGCGGCTGGAACCAGCACCGGGATGTCGGCCTTTCATTGGGCCGCAAACCGCGGCAACCTGGACATAGTCAAGATGCTTATCGAACGAAAGGCGCCACTCGAACTAAGAAATATGTACGGCGGAACCGTTCTGGGGTGCACCGTATGGTCCGCTATCAACGAGCCCCGTCCTAATCATCTGGCGATCATCGAAGCGTTGATCGACGCCGGCGCCAACATTGAAGAAGCCGGGTATCCGACAGGGAACGAACGCGTGGATGAAGTGCTCCGCCGTCACAGCGCGACCGAGGGGACATGCTGAAACCACCTGCCGCCGATTCAAACGCGATCGCAGTCAATTGCTTGATCGTTACCCTGGGGGTGTGATTAAAAGTGGGACTTCTCAGAAGGCGGGATCTTGACATCAACCTACTGACTCGCGTAGGCGAGTCTGGTTCTCATTAACACCCCACGTTCAGTGGGGTGCTTGGCGCGGACGGGTGATCTGGAACCGTTTCAA
>DATIFP010000112.1:0-11430 GCA_035455165.1 Blastocatellia bacterium | reverse complement strand
GCCTTCAAACGAAATGATCCTTTTGCGGCCGGTCAGCATGCGAGCGATCTTCATCGCGTTTTCGTTCGCTTCGGTGCCCGAGTTGACGAAGAATGCTTTTGAGAGTTGCTCTGGTGCAGTTTCGACGAGCTTCTTGGCCGCGCGAGCGCGCGCGTCGTTGTAGACGAGGTTCGAGTAGAAGATCAAGCGCTCTGCCTGATCCTTGATCGTCTGGACGATGCGCGGATGCGAGTGTCCGGTCGAGACCACTGCGTGCCCACCATAGAGATCAAGATAGCGCTCGCCGTTAGAGGTGTAGACCCAGACGTCTTCGCCGCGGTCGACGACGAAGGGAAACTTCTTGTAGGTTGCGACCTGGTATTGCTCTTCGATGTCGATCAGGTTTTCGAGTTGTGGTTGCGTAGTCAAATCTGTGCTCCTCGGGTTACGCTTCAAGCCACTTCCAATCCTTCAACTTATCAGTCAGCCAGGCTAATTTCACGTTCCAAAGCCTGCCGCAATGCTGTGCCACAGTCATCGCCGCAGATCATAAATAACAGGTCCTTTCCCTCTTTCTTCGCGGGTGAATCTGCTGTTGGCACGATAGCAGGAACGATTTTGCCTGGGATCCGCAACGTCAAAGGAATAACACTGCCTTCATCTCCCTTGAGATCGACGCCGGGATTGACTTTCGCGCTGAAGGTGAAGACTTCGGTATCTTCCGGTATCCGGGTACCGCACCAGGCACAAGTACTCAGGAGGCGCTCCTGCGAACGATCTCTCGTTTTTCGCCGTTTACGAAATTTCATGGCGTCTCCTCGTCATTGGGGGCTCTGCCGCCCAAGTTTGGATTCAACTGCCGCGTACGGACCGGAGATCTCTCTTCTCGCTGCGAGTCTACGGATTGCTGCCAGCAAGCACTAGTCCTTCGCGCTCCTCAACCCCAAACATCAAATTCATATTCTGCACCGCCTGACCGGCTGCGCCCTTCACCAAATTATCCAACGCGACGAACACGATGACCGTGTCTCCGTTTGCTGCCCATCCTATGTCAACAAAGTTTGTGTTCTTCACCCAGTTGATGTCCGGCGAACCGTCGACCAGTCGAATGAAAAACTCAATGCCGTAGAACTCTCGAAAAAGATTTCCGACTTCGTCCCGTGTCATCGATTTGACCGGGGTCACGTAGATCGACGCGAAAATGCCTCGGACGACAGGAATCGAGTGAACCTGAAAGACCAGCGAGCATTCGGATGACCATTTCGAGTTCACCGAAGCCAACAACTGTTCAACCTCAGGCTGGTGCTGGTGCTCGAATATCTTGTAAGCGTAGAAGCTGTTCGCTCGCTTCGGGTGATGCGTGTTCGGCGCCGCCTTTGCGCCCGACCCCGACGAGCCCGTTTTCATGTCTGCGATGACTTTGCCCTCGATCAATCCGGACGCCACCAACGGGTAGAGCCCCAGTTCGAGCGCGCTGGCGAAGCACCCGGGATTCGCTATGCGTGCTGCTTCCTTGATTTGACTCCGATTCACCTCGGTCAGGCCGTAGACGAACTCGCGTTGCGCTTCCATCGCGGTGTGTTCGCGTCCGTAAAACTGTTTGAACGCAGCGGCGTCGTTCAATCTGAAATCGCCCGACAGGTCGATCGCTTTCACAGAGCTGGGAAGTGAGGGCACGATCTCCATGGCCTGCCCGTGAGGCAAACCCAGAAAGACGCAATCGAGTCGGTCGAGGCCGCGCGGGTCGGGCATCGTCTCGAATTTGAGATCGGTCAGTTTGGCAAGATTCGGATGCACTGCGTCGATGCGTTTGCCCGCGTGTTCGTTTGCGGTGACGAGGGCGATCTCGACCTGTGGATGAAACAACAGAATGCGAAGCAGCTCGCTTCCGCCGTAGCCGGACCCTCCCAGTATTCCTACCTTGATCAATTCCTTACCTCTTTTGAGCTTTGCGTCTTTGCGGGTCTTTGGGTCTTTGCGAGAAACAGTGCATTCGCAAGACAGGTTTCGCGCAAAGACGCAAAGGCTCGCAAAGACGCAAAGTGAGAATTACCTGTTAGACCACTCGATCACTTTCGTCTTGATCAGCTCTCCGAGGCGCTCACCGCCGTTGACCGCGTTCGCTGCCTCAAGCCCAAGCTCGCGTTTCACGTAATCAATACCCATTTGTGAATCGGATACAGGACCGGACACGACGTCTATCCTCACGCCCTGACTCGCAAGCAACTCGCGGCCTCCCCACGCGCCTACGAAATCATTTGCGCAAAACACCAGCGCCGCCGCTGCGTTCATCAACTCGCGATCGGTGAAGATGGTGTTGACTCCGTAGCCGCCGAGTATCCCGTCACCGAGCTCGATCACCACGCAATCGGGTTGCGACTCCGCGAGCTTCGAAATCACGCCTTTTGCGATCGGCGCCAGATCGTTGACGCCTACCGTCGACGGAAGGCCACAGTCCAGAAAGCTCAAAGTCTTGATCGCCCCATGATCCTGCATGTTCAACGTGTCACGGAGGCAGGCGACGCCGGCAAGTTTAGCGCCGGCAACTCGATGACCCGCCCGCGTAAGGTGCTTGATGACCTCGGTCGCAGCGTAGGTCTTTCCCGAGTTCATACACGTGCCGGCGACTAACACGAGGGGCACCGAAGCCCCGAGACTTGCGCGCGGCGCGACGGCGCCTTCGGCGATGTTCAGGGTTTGTCCGTCACGGACCGGCATCCCGAGAACCTCGACTTCGATGGCGTTGCTCAGGCTGTGATGATGCCCGACACAGCGGCCAACCAGCCCGCCGAGATTGAGCAGGTGCAATCGATCGTGCGCGTTGACGGTCTCGGGGACGTCGCCGACGAAGCCCTTCAGCGCACGGCGATAACCCAGCACTCCTGCAATCACGTCTCCGGGATTGATCTTGGCCATGCGTCCGGTTACCAACTCGAGCGTGTTGTATGTCGCGTTATCGGTAAGGGTTCGCACGACGACTACATTGCCCGCGCGAGCTTCGCAATTCGTGCTTATTTCAAGATCGTGACCGAGCCGCATGTTCACGGTTGACGAGGCGATCTTGTCGACGCGTACGAGGCGAAGCTCGGGAGCGGACTGTTCCACCATCAGCGAAACCGGTTCGGCTAAACTCTCTGTCATATTGTCTATCCTCGATTCTCTAGCTTCTATCCTCGGTTCTTTTCTCCGCGGCCATCTTTCTCATCCGCAACCTAAGAGCGTTCAACTTGATGAAGCCCTCGGCGTCGCGTTGGTTGTAGACCGTGTCCCGCTCGAACGTCGCGAATTCTTCCGAATACAGCGAGCAAGGGGAGCGTCGGCCGGCCACTGTGCAATTGCCTTTGTACAGTTTCAATCGCGCAGTGCCAGTTACGTTCTTCTGACTCTCGTCGACTAGCGCGCGAATCGCTTCAAACTCCGGCGTGTACCAAAACCCATAGTAGATCATCTCGGCGACTCGCGGCCCCAGGGAATCCTTCAGGTGGGCGACTTCGCGATCGAGCGTGAGCGATTCGACTGCGCGATGCGCCGCGTGCAGGATCGTCATGCCCGGGGTTTCATACACTCCTCGCGATTTCATCCCGACGAAGCGGTTCTCAACCAGGTCTACTCGGCCGATCCCGTGTTCGCCTCCTATTCGGTTGAGCCGATCGAGAAGCGATGCGGGCGATAGCCCGTCGCCATCCACCGCGACCGGCACTCCTCGGTCGAACTCGATCTCGACGTACGCCGGCTTGTCGGGAGCGTCCTCGGGCGAGCGCGTCAGAAGGAAAATCTCATTGGGCGGCTCAGCCCACGGGTCTTCCAGAATCCCGCCCTCGTAGCTTATGTGCATGAGATTACGATCCATCGAATACGGTTTTTCCTTGGTGGCGGTGATGGGGATCTTGTGTTGTTGCGCATAAGCGATGAGGTCGGAGCGAGATTTGAAAGGCCACTCGCGCCACGGCGCGATAACCCGAATGTGCGGATCCAGCGCATAGTAAGTGAGCTCGAAGCGGACCTGATCGTTTCCTTTGCCGGTCGCTCCGTGCGAGACCGCGCGGGCGCCTTCCTTGTGCGCGATCTCAATTTGCTGTTTCGCAATCAGCGGGCGGGCGAGCGAAGTACCAAGCAGGTAAACGCCTTCGTAAACGGCGTTCACCTTCAGGGCAGTGAACACAAAATCACGCACGAACTCTTCGCGTAAGTCCTCGACGTAAAGCCTGGACGCCCCGGTAGCCAGCGCTTTCTCTTCGAGCCCGCCAAGCTCTTCAGCCTGACCAACGTCGGCCGCGAAACAGATGACTTCGCACGCGTAAGTCTCCTTCAGCCACCTCAGGATGACCGACGTGTCGAGACCGCCTGAATATGCCAGAACTACTTTTTCGACCTTCTCTTTTCCAGTATCCATCACCGTCCCCAAGTCTTGAGCGCGATCTCAGAGCCGGAACGCCCAACTGCCCGCGCCGCGCGCGAGCGGGTTCGAGCCGGCGCAAACAGCTTTACTATCTTCTTCATCGCCACGCGCTGGGCGGCGCCGTTTTTGACCGCGACGAGAATGGTATCGTCGCCTGCCACGGTTCCGACTATCTCGTCGATACCCGCGCGATCGATCGTAAGCGCCGCAGGTTGGGCCAGGCCCACCTCTGTTTTTACGACGATCAGGTTTTCGCCCGCGGTGTCGATCCCTGACACCGGACCACCGATTCTCAGGGCGGCCTCCGGAGCGACATAGTAGCCGTCCAGCTTGGTGAGCCCGAGCTTGACTATGTCGCGCGACACGCTCGATTGAGTCGCTGCGAAGCCCCGCCGCGAAAGCTCTGTCGCAAGCTCCTGCTGAGTCGCGATCGGTTTCGCGCTTATGACATCGAGGATTGCCTGATGTCTGACTTTACCCGCCGATCTATGCATCACCTTCTCCATTATGCGCATACTATGCTGAATACGATGCATAAAAATAGCAGAGAAGTTGGATGGAGTCAAACAAAGAGTTTCAGGGGAGATCAGGAGATGAAAGACGGCGGGCGAGTCGTGGAGGAACTCGGGGCGATGAGCCCTCCGATTGGTGATTTATCGCAGGGCGGTTGCAGGCGCGTGGTCCTAGAATCCCTTGTCGCGGAAAACCAACAAGTAGAGTCCGGCGGCGATGATGGGGAACAAGATGATCAACGCCATGAGCACCACCTTTGTCGTGGTGTCGCGGCTGGACTTCATCACGTCGGTGAGGGCGAAAATATCCAGGATGATTGCGGCAACTCCAAAAAGCGAAAACATTTCTTGATTCTCCTTTGCGGACCTCGCTTCAAGTTACGAGCAAACTTGACCGAAAGTTCGACAAGACGCCCGCGTCAATTTAAGCTCTCTATGGCATCAGGACCACTTCAAAATAATGAGCATCTGGACTGTAGCGGCAATCGTCTTCCTCTTCAACCTTCCCTTTGGCTACTGGCGCGCGGGAGTCAGGAAGTTCTCGGCGCAATGGATTCTCTCGATTCATCTGCCGGTTCCGCTGATTATCGCGCTCAGAATTTACTCGGGGCTGGGCTGGCGGTTTGTCACTTTCCCGGTACTCATCGGGGCGTTCTTTGGCGGTCAGTTTGTCGGAGGACGAGTATTTGAATGGCGCGGCCGGCGAATCAGCAACAGAAGCAAGCACATGGAACGCGGGGTGGACGGGGAAGAATCCGGGTAGGCTCTGCGCTCCGCGCGCAGAGCACGAGAATCACTCTCCGCAGGGTCCCCGAGCGCGCAGAGATCGCGCCGAGAATGGTACTAGGACTCTGAAGTAGGCGGTTCCTTCCAGGCACGCCACCAAAACGAAATGACGATCATGGATTATTTCTTTTTCTCGACTGGCCGAAGCTTTTCGAGGAGTTGGAATGCTTCGTTGACTACGAAGCTCCCGAAGGCGGGACCAAACAGCGAGATCGTCGACTCATAAGTCTTGTGCCGGTATTCGTCCTCGCTGATGAAGTATCCAAGCGCGTCGTTCGTGAGTCCCAACAGAAAGGTCTTCTCGAAGCCGACGAGCTTGCCGCGGTCCTTAACTTGAAAATTCAGAATGCTGCCCAGCTCGCCCGGAATCGCTACGAACGCGATGCGATTGTCAAACGAGACGGCGCTGATCTCTGATTCGTAGCTTGGCGGATATGGCATGTTGGGCGGGAAGATCGAGGTGGGCACAATTTTGAGCGCAAGCGGATTCCGAACGAGCTTGATCTCGACGGACTCCTGCGTCTTGATCATCAGCGCCACCTTGTAGGCTTCAGCGGCGAGAATCGTGCCGACGTTTTCCGCGCGCTGCCATCCGTCATCGCCCTGAAACGCGCGCGGCCCGATCGTTCCCTGCGCGCCGTTCGCGAAGATCGCCATTGCGTCCCCGCCGATCATTCGCTCGAGCGCGTTACGCGCATACCCGACGAAGTCGGCGGAGAAAGTCATATTCTCGGCGCCGAGAACCGTCGGATGCGCCGCGAAGTTCATCAGTACGGCGATCGGTTTCCCGGTAGCGACCGAGTCCACGCGAATCACTCCTACTTCAGGATCGACCGGTCCGTTGGGCGGCCACGAAGAGCGGAAGCGCGAAATCCCGCGGGCTTCGCCCGCACCGAATCCGATTCGCGCAGGCTTCAATGATTTGTTCGCCTCGATCACAGCCTCGGCGGTGCGCTGTTCGTAGAGCGCGCGGATCTTCGGATCGAATTTTCCAGCAAGCACGTTCGCGAGCAAGGGCAGCATCTCCATGAAGGCGCCGCCGCCGGAGTGCGTATGCGACGACATCACAAAGATATGATCCGGCTGAATCCGAGTGGCCGCGGAGGCGATCGCTCGAATGCGTTCGACCATTCCGTGATCGAAGCCCAGATGATCGACGCTGACCAGCGCGATCTTCTCGATTCCGTTGTCGAGGATCAGCGCGCGTGCTTCGGTCGGATCGTGCACGCCGGTTGAAGGCTGAGCGCGGCGCGCCCCGTATCCGGCCAGCGGAGTTCCAACGGGTGGGGTGACGTCGGATTTCCCCACGCCTCCCATCAGAGTCCCTTGCCCTTGAGCGACTGTGGAACAGAACGCAACCAGTAGAAGGATTGCTATCGCTGCAAAGATTCTTCGTTTCATCGATTAATTACGCGGTCGCGGAAGTTGTGTTATTCGATCCAGCCTGCTCAACCTGGACATTTAGGCGATGGTTCCACCGCCGTCGACTACGATTGTTTGCCCGGTAATATACCCTGAAGCCGGCGCCGCAAGGAACACGGCCACACCCTTCAACTCACCTTCGCTACCGACTCGGCCCATCGGAACCGCGGATTCTATTTGGGGCTGGGCCGTCGCAAGCACTTTTTCGGTCATTCGAGAGAGAAAAAACCCGGGCGCGATGGCGTTGACCCGTATTCCGCGCCGCGCCCATTTCGCCGCAAACTCGCGGGTCATCGCAATCAACCCGCCTTTGGCCGCGACGTACCCGACTATGTGCTGGCCATTTTCGGTCGAGCCTTGCAATCCGGCGATCGACGCGACGTTGATGATGTTGCCGGTTCTCCGCTTGAGCATCTCGCGGCCGGCGCATTGAGAGAACAGAAACGCGCCGGTCAGATTGATCTGAAGGACCATATTCCATTTCTCAAGTGAGTGCTCTTCGATGGGCTGGCCCCAGGTCACGCCGGCGTTGTTGATGAGAATGTCGATTTGCCCGTATGCAGCGATCGTCCGATCCACCGCGGCTTGAACGTCGCCGGGATTCGCGACGTCGCACAGATTACCGTGAACCTTGAACCCGCGGCTGCGAAACTCGTCGACGGTCGGCGTAAGCCATTGCTCGCGTCGGGCCAAAAGCATCAGCGAAGCTCCCGCCTCGGCCAGGCCTTCGGCCATCTCTCGGCCGAGCCCTCGGGAGCCGCCCGTCACAAGCGCGACTTTGCCAGAGAGATCGAATAGTTCTTTGATTGTCGGCACAACGAGCCTCCCCGACCACGGAAGGTTCTCAGACCGTGATCACTTTCTCCCAATGTGCTGTTTCTCTTCATCCAATACCTGGTTGATTAGCCGCATCAATCGCGGATTAATGATTTCCGCGGCCTTCTCCATGCTCTCCTTCAATAGATCGGGCATGAGCTGAATTGCCTTCTGGCCGGTTGGGGATGTGTAAAAAGCCAGAAGGTCTTTGAGTTCCTGTTCGGTGAAGTGTTTGTCATAGATCGGGTAGTAGATCTGCTCCATGGTTTCCGCCCACCTGATGCGCTGAGGCAGCAATTCCTTGATCCGGGCGTTGACGCGCTCGGAAGACTCGATCAGCGCGCGGTCGAATTCCTCGCGCGGTTTGCCTCTTAACTCGAGAGAATCTCCGAGCAACTGCGCGAGCATTGAAGGCAACTGCTTATTCATCTGATCCATAATCAGGTTGGCCGATTGTTGCGCCATCTGATCTACCTTCATTGCTGAATACAGTCCCCGTATCAGATCGTGTTTTGCAGGTGAAATGGTGGGTTCGGCATTTTGTGCTGCTGCAGTTCCCGAGGCTAGCAGCAGCAGCAGCAATGCCGTCACACTCTTGAGAGTACTCATTGGTCCGCCTCCTTTGAGTTATCCCAACCGCACATCAGTTAGTGATTTGTCCTTCTCCTGGGCCTTTGCTTCGTCCCACAGCTTGTCCATCTCGATGTGATCCGAGTCCGAAGGCTTGCGCCCCTGTTCGCGAAGCCGATCTTCAATGTAGCGGAAACGGCGCCGGAATTTCCTGTTTGAAGACTTCAACGCGCTCTCAGGATCGATTCCCAGCAGCCGAGCCACATTGACCGCGACGAAGAGCAAGTCGCCGACCTCTCCCGCAATTTCCTGATGGGTTGGCTGCTCGCTGGCCACCGCCTGCTTCAACTCATCGACTTCTTCGTCGAGCTTTTCCAGCACCGAGTCGACGTCGGGCCAATCGAAATCCACTCGCGAGACTTTCGTGGTCATCTGAAACGCTTCCATAACGGCGGGCAGGTTCGAGGAAACGCTGTCGAGCATGGACCCGTCATCGGTTCGCTTGCCCTTCGCTTCGAGCTCGGCCTCCTTGATCGCCTCCCAGTTTCGTAGCACCTCGCCCGCGGTTTGAGCGCTGTCCTCACCGAAGACGTGCGGATGGCGGCGAACCATCTTCGAGGCGATGCGTTCTATCACCTCGGCCACATTGAATCGATTCTCTTCGGTGGCGATCTGGCTGTGAAAAACAACCTGAAGCAGCAGGTCCCCGAGTTCGCCGATTAACTCGTCGTCGTCGCCTTCGTCGATGGCTTCGACCACCTCGTAGGCCTCTTCGAGCATCATCGGTTTGAGACTCTCGTGGGTTTGCTCACGGTCCCAGGGGCAGCCGCCCGGGGCGCGAAGCCGCGCGATCAACTCGACGAGCTTGGCGAACTCTTCTCCGGCGCTGCTAGAGTGCGAATCTGTCACGCACGGAATCTACAAGATGAGGCTGCAAAGAGCAAAGCGCGACGCAAATCCTTGAGCCAGCTCTTTGGTCTTCGCTCTTCCCAGGTTCCGGTGTTAGCATAACTGCTCTCGAAGAACACAAATTCCTATTGTGGATTTGTAACTATGGCTGAACAAAAAGACACAGGTTTCAAGATTACAGATCGCCGGAAGTTCAATGCCGACGGATCTCCGCGGGAGGGTGCTGAAGAGCAAGCAGTGCCGGCGCCCTCGGAGTCTCCGACGGAAAGCGCCGCCGCGGCGAGCAACGTCATCTCTTTCCCGAACGAACAACAGAAGCCGGCGGCGTCCGGGCCCGCCCAGGCACCAAACGCACCTCGCGAGACCACAACAGCTTCCCCCGCTTCTGCAGAGGCCTCGCCGGCTCAAAATGTAGCGCATCAGCAGGCCGAGCGCGCCTACGATCAACATCGCGGGCCGACTCCAGCGGATATGCCTGAGGCATCATTCGTGGGACTGTTGAATATGCTGGCCCTCGAGTGCGAGCTGGCTCTCGGATTGATCGCCAGGCCCGGCGAAGAGGCGCCGGACGTCAACCTCGAGGTTGCCCGGCACTTGATCGATACGCTGGGGATGCTGAAGAACAAAACGCGCGAGAACCTCAACGCTCAGGAACAGAACCTGCTCGACGAGATCCTTGCTTATCTGCGAATGCAATTCGTGCAGGTGTCAAGAGGGCGATGAGGGTTACTTTTCTCGGTACAGGCACCTCGGTGGGAGTGCCGTCGGTTGGATGTGAGTGTGCGACGTGCCTATCCGAAGATCCGCGCGACAAGCGCCTCAGAACCTCGCTGCTTGTCGAGCATCAGGGTCAGAACGTCCTCATCGACGCGTCGACCGACTTTCGCCAGCAAGCTCTTCGGATAGGACTGAAGCACCTCGCAGCCATCCTCTTTACCCATTCGCACGCGGATCATTGTTTCGGCCTGGACGACACGCGTCCCATAATGTTCCGCGACGGCGCAATACCGGTTTTCGCGACGGAGGAGACCTGGGAAGGACTGAGGCGAATCTTTTCATACGCGTTCGAGCCGGCCGGTTATCCGGGTGTGCCTCGCATAATCCCAAATCGCATCGAAGGTGATTTCGACCTGCTCGGTTTAAAGATAGAGCCGCTGACAGTCATTCACGGACAGTTGCCGGTGACAGCTTTTCGCATCGGCGAATTCGCTTACGTGACCGACTGCAATTCGATTCCCGCTGAAACCTGCGTTCGCCTGATGGGGCTGGATCTGCTGGTGATAGACGCTTTGCGCTTCAAGAAGCATCCGACACACATGACGCTGGATCAAGCGCTCGGGTACATTGAACGGCTCAAACCCCGGAGCGCGCTGCTGACGCACATTTCGCACGACATAAAGCATGCGGACACGAGCCAGCACCTGCCCGAGAATGTCGAGATTGCTTATGATGGATTGGTTGTTGAGCTGTAGGGGGCCAGGATAGGCCGTACGTCATAAGGACAGAATGGGTCCACACCAGGGCTTTGTGGATCTTTGTGACTTCGCGTCTTTGTGGCAAATCTCGCGCTTGCGGCTTATGAAAATCTTCCACGACATAAACGACGCCGGGATCCAAACGCCCACCGTTCTAACCTTCGGGGTGTTTGACGGGCTTCACCTGGCGCATCAAATGATCATGCGCCGCGTCATCGACCGAGCGTGCGCGTTGGGGTTGCCCGCGACTGTTGTAACGTTCGAGCCACACCCGCGAGCGGTGTTGCACCCGGCAACCGCTCCGCCTCTGCTTCAGACATTCGAGCAAAAGATGGATGGAATCGAAAGGTTGGGAATCGATCAAACGATCGTCCTGAATTTCACGCCCGAGCTATCGAGGGTGAGCGCCGAAGATTTCCTATCGAGATTCATCTTCGGGCGGCTCGACGCGCGCGAGGTGTACCTCGGACAGGGATTCGCTTTCGGCCACAATCGCGAGGGCAGCTTCGAGCTTCTCAGTCGAGTCGCGACAAAACTGGTCCGCGTTGCCGCGGAGGTTCCC
>DATIFP010000111.1:0-3384 GCA_035455165.1 Blastocatellia bacterium | reverse complement strand
CACTCCGCTTCTGCTCCCGTTGATTCCGGAAGCCGAATACATCGGATCCGTCATGGACCACCTCGATGCGTTATGCCTTTCCGGAGCGGGCAACGATGTCGATCCGCTTCGTTACGGGCAGGAGCCGAGGCCGAAACTCGGACCAGTAGTGCCGCGCCGCGACGAGACCGACATGATGTTACTCGCCGCAGCTGAGGAGAGAAGATTGCCCGTGCTCGCGATCTGTTTTGGTATACAGTCATTAAACGTCTATCGTGGCGGAACTCTTATTCAGGACATCGAAAGCGAGGTCAAGGATCCGCTGAAACACATGCAAGGAGACGTCTTCCTGCGACGTTCGCACTCGATCAACATCACCGAAGACTCCTTGATCGCCAGGCTCGCCGACTCGACTCACACCGCGGTCAACAGCCATCATCATCAGGCAATCGATATCGTCGGCGCCGATCTCGAACCGATTGCATGGGCCCCCGACGGTGTGGTCGAGGCTGTCATCAATACGCGCCCCGATCAGTTTATGCTTGGCGTGCAATGGCACCCGGAGGTCGGGTGGGAAGATGACTTGCTGTCGCAGGCGCTGTTTAACCATTTCATCGCCCTGGCACGCGAGAGGGCGGCAACGCGCCCCGCGGAGCCTGCCGCCGTCAAGCGGTAACGCCGCTCACTTGTCGTCGTGGAATCATGCGCAGAAAAGATAAGCTGACACTCGCGGTCCTATGCGCAGGGCACTTCGTTAATGATTCCTACTCGAGCATCATTTATCCGCTCCTGCCGCTGATCAAGCTCAAGCTTGGGCTCTCCGCAGCTCAAGTCTTCTGGCTCGCGCCGCTTTACGCGATTTCTTCCTCGCTGATGCAACCGGTCTACGGGTTCATCTCGGATCGCTACTTCCGGCGTTTCTTTGCGGTGTTCGGTCCAACTATCACCGGCGTCTTTGTGTCGATGATCGGGCTGGCGCCCTCATACGGAATGCTGATCGTATTGCTGGTAGCCGGCGGCATCGGCATCGGTTCATTCCATCCGCAAGCCGCAGCGATGGCTGCTACCGCGGCAAGCGAGCGCCGCAGGGTCGGGATGGCGCTCTTCTCGGCGGTCGGCACGCTCGGTTTTGCAGTCGGCCCGATTGTGATAACCAGAGTCGTTTCCGCATACGGTCTCGAGCACTCTTATTACATAATCTGGACCGGGTTGCTCATGTCGGCCATTCTGTATCGTGTATGTCCGCCGCTGCCGGCGCACACCTCTGCGGCGCCCGGTGCAGCGAAGATCAAGTGGCAACTTCTATCAGCCTTGCGGACGGCGTGGAAGCCTCTCACTTTGCTATATCTGATAACGGTGATTCGCTCGGGTCTGCAGATGACGACCAACAATTATCTGCCGTTCATGCTTCAAGAGCGCGGTTACACTTTGACCGGGACCGGCAACATGTTGACGGTGTTCCTGTTGCTTGGCGGAATCGGAGGAGTTGCGGGCGGTTTCACCGCGGAGAGGTTCTCCGGGCGCGCGGTGACTCTATATTCAGGGTTGCTGGCCGGACCGTTGATGATCGGCGCCTTCGCTGCTACTGGACCGTTGAGCATCATCTGTTTGGGACTCGGCGGATTTATGTTGTTGTCTACGATCCCGGTAATTGTCGCGATGGCCCAGGAACTCGTGCCCGGGCAGACCAGTACCGTATCCGCGTTGATGATGGGAGCCGCGTGGGGAGTCGGCGCGCTGGCGCCGCAGGCCCTTTCCAGCTTCGTGCCGGCGTTTGGTTTCCGCAATGTGTTGATCGCCGCCTCGGCCGTGACGATGATCTCCGCCGCGCTTGCTTACTTTCTTCCGCGAGAAGAGCCAATCCATCGCCTGCAGGTCGAGTCGGATCTGGCGACCGCCACTGCAGTCGGCGATTGACCACCATCCGAGCGAACCGGCTTGATCGACATTCCCTTCGTTCTCGACAGCAATGATAAACCTTGGTGGTAAAGTAGCGATCATAACCGGCGCGTCGCGCGGCATCGGCGCCGCCAGCGCAATCAAGTTTGCTCAGGCGGGCGCAGGAGGACTGGTGATCAACTATCACCGCGATCGCAATGCGGCCCAGGAAGTCGCAGCCGAGTGCGAGATGTGGGGTTCTGAGGCAATGACGGTTTGCGCAGATGTCTCGCGCGTCTCGGCCGTCGACAAGCTCGTAAAGGCGACCCTGGATCGCTTTGCATCAGTCGATATTCTCGTCGCCAACGCCGGCATCTGGAAGGAAGCTCCGATAGAAAAGATGACCGAGAGTGAATGGGACGAGACTATTGATGTGAACCTCAGGTCGATCTACGCGTGCTGCCGGGCAGTCGCTCGAGTGATGTTGGAGAGGCGGCGCGGCACGATGATTCTGGTTTCTTCAACTGCCGGGCAGCGAGGCGAGCCGTTTCATTCGCACTATGCGGCTACAAAGGGCGCGATCATTGCGATGACCAAGTCGCTGGCTGCCGAGCTTGGACCTCGCGGCATCACGGTCAACTGCGTGGCCCCCGGTTGGGTTTCGACCGACATGACTGAGGACGCTCTGAACGATCCCAAAGAGCGGCGAAAGATTCGCGCATTGAATCCTCTTGGGCGAGTCGCTACGCCCGATGAAATTGCCGGGCCAATACTCTTTCTCGCCTCAGAGCTGGCGAGCCACGTCAACGGAGAAGTGCTCAATGTGAACGGCGGCTCAGTGTTGTGTGGATAGGCCGCAATCTGTGCCTGACAGTGAGGGCCGTCTATGAGCCAGTCAAATGGTAAAGATCGGACTCGAAGTTCTGCTCGACTCTAAGATCGATCTTCTCGACGACGCGCGAGTCGGATTGATCGTCAATCCCACGTCAATCAATTCGCGCTTCGAGCACGCAGCCGACCTCTTTCATCAACATCCTCGTATCAAGCTCGCGGCTCTGTTCGGCCCGCAACACGGGATTCGCGGGGAGACTCAAGACAACATGATCGAATGGCAATCGTTTCGCGATCAGCGGACCGGGATGCCCGCCTATTCGCTATATGGCGCAACGCGCAAGCCCACTCCCGAGATGCTCACGGACGTTGACGTTCTTGTATTCGACATTCAAGACGTCGGCACCCGAGTCTACACATTCATTTACACGATGGCGCTCGCGATGGAAGCGGCGCGCCAATGTGACAAGCGGTTCATCGTGCTCGACCGGCCAAATCCCATAGGCGGCCTTCAGATCGAAGGCGACATCCTCGAACCTGAATTTAGTTCATTCGTCGGGATGTTCCCGATCCCGATGCGCCACGGGATGACCATCGCCGAGCTGGCGATGATGTTTAATGACGCGTTCGACACCGGCTGCAAGCTTGAGGTGGTCACAATGGCAGGCTGGCGCCGCGAAAAGTATTTCCGAGACA
>DATIFP010000110.1:0-22467 GCA_035455165.1 Blastocatellia bacterium | reverse complement strand
GGCCGCGAGTTTGAAGAAAGGCGGCGCACTCCATAATTTTGCGCATGCGGGGTATTATTCTCACGTTCTTCATTGCAGATGTGGGTGCAGAGGTGCCGATGAAAAAAACAGTCGTTCTCCTGCTCCTACTCGCGGGCTTTGTGTGTGAGGGCCGCGCCGCGGACAAATCGGCTACCAAGATTATTGATAGATACAAGAAGGCAGTAGGCGGGAACGCTGCTTCTCGCGCGAAGAGCACCTTCATGTCAGGGAGCCTCAAGGCTGCTGACGGCTCGACCGGCCGACTCACCTACCAATCATCTTTTCCCGGCAGTCTCCGGATCGATATTCAAGCCGGCACATCAAGCGAGAGCGAATGCTACAACGGCAAGTCGGCTTGGCGGCTCGACTCGCGTGGGTTACGCACGCTGCTGGGCGAAGAAGCAAAACGTTTGCGGTTGGAAGCCCTGCTCTCCAACGGCCGTCTCGGCGAGCTGCAACGAAATCGCATAGTTCCGCAATTCGCCGGCAAATCCACAATAGATGGCCGCGAATCAAACGCGGTCGAATTCTTCCGTGACAACGTTCGAGTGAAACTCTTCTTCGATGCTTCTACAAACCTGCTGATAAAGCGGGAGCGCGAGACGGCTGACGGAGTCCAGGAAGTGTTCTACGACGATTACCGCCCGGTGGACGGAGTCAAGGAGGCCTTCTCTCTCAAGATCAAGAAAGGCGCGGTCGAGCTGTTGGTCTCGATTGACCGCGTCGAGCACAACCGCGGCGTCGAGTTGACCGCATTCCGCTACCCTCAGTCCGACGACGCGCGCCCGCTCCCGGATCTGCAGGCGTTGATGAAGTCGATCACTGCCAACCAGGAGAAGATCGACGAGATGCGAGAGCGGTACACCTGCCGACTCGTCGAGATCGAGCGCAAGCACGATGGCGATGGAAGAGTGAAGGGCAGCGACACTCGCACCTACGAAGTCACTCCCGTTGGCGAAGAATTCGTCGAGCGGTTGATGAGTGTCAACGGCAAGGACCTGACTGCCCCGGAGCGTGAGAAAGAGGACAAGCGAGTTCAGAAGGAAGTCGAAGACATCATCAAGCGCCGGGAGAAGAAGCAGCAGGAGAAAGAGAGGGCTCGCGCCCGCGGGGAGAAAGAGAAGGACGACGACGACGTGACGATACTGGATTTTCTGCGCATAAGTGAAATCACCTCCGTTCGCCGCGAGAAGTTCCGCGGCCACGAAGTCATCGCCTTCGACTTTGAGCCGCGCAAGGGATTCAAGGCAAAGAACCGCTCCGAGGAAATAGTGAACAAGCTGGCCGGGACCATCTGGGTGGACGAGGCGGCGCAACAAGTCGCGCGCCTCGAAGCGCGGTTGACCGATTCGTTCAATATTGCGGGCGGTCTGCTGGCCTCCATTGCTCCGTCAACCGCGTTTGTGTTCGAGCAGGACAAGATCGACGACGAAGTATGGATGCCGTCGGTGATGGAAGCGAACGTCGCTTTGAGGCTTATGGTGTTCGCGAAGATGAGCCGCAGTCTCGAACGGCGCTACACCGACTACAAGAAATATCAGGTCGACAGCAAGTACGAGTTGAGCAAACCTAAAGAGGGCATCAAACCCTGATTCAACCGAGTGTTAGTGCCCGCCGTTCTGCTGGCGACGTTCACGCTGCAGACGGCGGTACTCTTCGACCGCGGCCTCGTGTTCGGCGGCGGTGCGAGAGAACTTGTGCCTGCCGCTTGTGTCATTCAACACAAAATACAAATCGTCTGTGTTATCGGCGTATAGCACCGCTTGCAACGAAGCTCGGCCGGGAGAGGCGATCGGCCCGGGCGGCAAACCCACAACCTGGTACGTATTGTACGGAGACAGACTCTCTCGATAACGCGGCTGGTTAGGGTTGCCATCGTAATCGCCGGCAAGTTTAGCCGCATAGATAAATGTCGGATCACTAGCCAGCGGCATCCCTCGTTTCAACCGGTTGAAAAAGACCGAAGCCATGTGCGGGCGTTCATCGGCGACCTTTGCTTCCTTCTCGATTAATGAAGCGAGTGTGACCACTTGATGAACCGTCAAGCCGAGCTCGCTCGCTCTGGCGGTCCACTCGGGGGTGAATACTTCCTCAAAACGATTCACCATCGCGCGCACCAGATCTTCCGGCGTCGTCTTAGAGTTATAGTTGTAGGTGTCGGGGAAGAGGTACCCCTCGAGATTGCGCGCCGAGGGGGCAATCCCCTCGATCGGTGTTTGATCGTCCATCAAACTCAGAAACTCTTCAGGACTGGCTTTGCCGGTCTTGGAGGCGAACGCCTCGGCGATCTCAAACCGGTTGAAGCCTTCCGGAATGGTTACTCGCTCGACGAATACCTCGCCTCGCCGAATCTTGTCGATCGCTTCAAGCGGAGAAATTGGCGATTGGAACTTGTAGTCTCCCGCCTTGAGATGGCCGCCGCGGCCGGTCGTCTTCAGATAGATTCGAAGCGCGAGCGGATGACGCACAATTCCCGCTTCAGCAAGCTGGCCGATTATCGTTTGCGTTCCTGAACCCGGTTCGATGGTGACGATCCGTTCCGCCGATGGATGATCGACGGACCGGGCCACGGTCAGCCTGACCCACCCCCACAACAGCGCCCCGCCACCCAGGACTACAATGACGAGCAGTAATGCGAGTTGTCGAAGCGAACGCCTTTTCGAAATTGTCATGGACGCTTGTCGTTCACTCCATTATTCGACTTAAGAGTAGATAAGTAATCCTCGAGAATAATCATCGCCGCAAACTCATCGGATCGCGCGCGTCTGTCGCTGCGACTGACGCCGCGCTCTTTCATCATTTCTTCCGCCTCGTAACTGGTCAGGCGCTCGTCTTGAGTAACCACCTGGACCTCGAGTCTTCCCCTCAAGCGTTCCGCGAATTGCAATGCAGCCGCCGCTGCATCGCCGACCGTGCCGTCCATCCGAAGGGGCAGACCGACGACGACCCTTTCCGCATCCAGGTCGTGCACCAGCTCCCTCACACGCTCGATGCTGTGCTCGTCGCTCGATCGGCGAATAGTTTCGAGCGGACGCACAGTCAGGCCGAGGAGGTCGGATACTGCGATTCCAATTCTCTTGGCGCCGAGGTCGATGGCGAGCACGCGCATTGACAAGAGTATAAAGGGCAATGGGCGAAGGGTGAAGAGCATAGGAAGCAAGTTCCGGGTTCCGAGTTCAGGGTTCTGGTAAAGGCTTAATCAGGTCTGATAAGGGTTCAGTGGGGAAGACGGACTTGTCCCCGCACACTCATTCTCACTGGATGTCCCTTGACTGTCACTTGGCTGTTCGTTCTAGGCGTGTTGAAAGCTGCGGGGACAAGTCCTCTTCCCGACTGAACCCTTGCCAGATCGAGGGACCAGGCCTGGGAACCCGGAACCCGGTTTCTTCCTCGCTTACCCATTGCTCTTTGCCCCACTCGCGGGTTAATATACCTTCTGTCGAAGCCCACTAAGGAGCACCAGATGCGGTTCAAAACCAAGATAGCCATCGTCGTCTTCTCTACGATCATCGCTTTCTATGCCATCGTCGGCAGCTTTATGTCGAAATCGGGGCAGGTCGTCGCTCGCGGGAGCCAGTACGGCCAGCTTCAGATATTCGACGAAGTGCTCAGCCACATCATCCGCGATTACGTCGATCAACCGGATTTGGAAAAGGTCAGAATCGGGAGCCTCCGCGGGCTCGCGGAGGGCCTGGATCCATATAGCGCCTACCTCACACCCGAGCAGGTCAAGCAATACGATCCGAAGGCCGCCCGCGCGGAAACCGGTCTGATACTCTCTAAGGTGGGTGGCTACGCGTACGCGGTAGCGGTGCTCAAGGGTTCGCCGGCCGATCAAGCGGGCGTTCGCTCGGGGGACTTCATCGAGTATCTCGGCAAAGTTCCGTCGCGTGACCTGAGCTTGTACGACGTGGACCAGATACTCGGCGGTCAGGCGGGGACGACCGTGGAGGTTCGGATACTCCACCAGGGTCAATCACGCAAGGTGACCCTCACACGCGCCAAGATCGTTCAGCCGGCGATCGAGTCGCGGATGGAAGAACCGGGGGTCGGGTACATAAAGCTCGGAACGCTCGCCGACGGCAAGGCGGCGGAAGTCAAAACGGTATTGAACGATTTGGTCTCAAAGGGCGCGCAAAAGATCGTGCTCGACTTGCGGGGCACTGCCAATGGCAAACTGCAAGAGGGAGTCGCGGTAGCCAACCTGTTCACTGGCAACGGCACGCTTGCGCGGGTGCTGGGCAAAGGCGACAAAGAGACTCAGACGCTCGCCGGTGATCCGAGCAAGGTCGTATTCAACGGTCCTCTGGCGGTGGTAATCGATCGCAGCACGGCGGGAGCCGCGGAAGTGGTAGCCGCAGCGGTGCGAGATCAGAAACGCGGCGAACTGGTTGGCGAACGCACCTTTGGGACCGGCTCCGAGCAGCAACTATTCAAGCTTTCCGACGAAGGCGCGTTGCTGATAACCACAGCCAAGTACGCCCCTGCCGCGGGCAAGGCCTTCATGGAAGAGCCCATCAACCCTACGGTGAAAGTCGACCGCCCAGTCGAAACCGAAACCATCCTTCCTGAAGGGGACGACGACGACACCGAGGATAAGACCGATCAGCAGCAATTTCAGGCGCCTCCGAAACCGGCGCCGCCCGTTGAGGACGTTCAGTTGAAGAAGGCGTTCGAGATAATCAAGCAGACTCCGGTCAAGGCTCAAGCAGCGCCGAAGCGCGCGGCGGTCAAGGCTCTGCGCGATAGCATCTTTCGTGAAGAGCGCGTGACGACCTGACGAGTTGATCGGGACAAATTGATTGTTGGACGGGGAAAGCCGCTTCTTTTGAAGCGGCTTTTTTCATCACTCACCCTTTTATGATGTTCCTCAAGATGAACCACACATTCGCCGGCCGTTCGGCCAATCGTCTCATGAAGTACGGATACCAGTAGCGTCCATACGGCACGTAGACTCTCAACCGGTAACCTTCGCGAACGAGCTTCTCTTGCACGTCGCGCCTTATGCCGTACAACATCTGAAACTCGAACTCGTCGGATCGAATGTTGTGCTCTTTGGCGAACTGCGTGGTTGCGGTGATGATGTTTTCGTCGTGTGTTGCGATGCCGTGATAGATGCCGGAGGTCAACAGTTTCCTGGCCAGCTTGATGAAGTTTGCGTCCACATCCGCTTTGCTCGGGAAAGCAGCTGAAGGCGGCTCCTTGTACGCGCCTTTGCAGAGCCGAATGCGAGCGCCCGTCTTGAGCAACTCGTCCAAGTCACTTTCGGTGCGATAAAGATAGGCCTGGACGACGATACCCACATTCTCGAACTCACTTCTCAACCGCCTGAAGACCTCGAGGGTGCCGTCGGTCTTCGGCGAGTCTTCCATGTCGATGCGGACGAAGTTGTTGTGGCGAAGAGCAACCTCGACGATCTTGCGCGTGTTTACGTAGCAGAGCTCGCGGCTGACATCCAGGCCAAGCTGTGTGAGCTTGACCGATACATTCGAGTCCAGTTTGTTCGCCGCAATGCTATCGAGGACCCGGACGTATTCGTCGACTTCGCGGTGAGTTTCACCCTCGGAGGTAATCGATTCACCCAGATGATCGAACGACGCGCTGATGCTCTTTTTGTTGAGTTGGCGGATCGCATCCACTGCGTCTTGCAGATTTTCACCGGCGACAAATCGAGAAGTAACGTTGTTGAATGATTTGAATCGGGTAAGAAACTTCTTGAAGCCTTCGCTTTTCGAAAGGTAGAGAAGAACCGATTTCATCAAGGTTGTTTCGTATAAGCTCGCCCGGGTTGGCCGCAAAGAATTGAGCTGCGAATCACAGCTGCGTCGGCGCCACCTCTTCCGTCGTGTATGCCTCGATCACGTCCCCGACTTTGATATCCTGAAACCGCTCCAATGAAATACCGCATTCGAAGCCCTGCTTCACCTCGCTCACATCGTCTTTGAAACGTCTCAGCGAATCTATCTTTCCCTCAAAGATCACGACATTGTCACGGAGGATGCGAGCGGTCGTCCGTCGTATCGATCCGTCGGTTATATAGGAGCCCGCGATTTGTCCGACCTTTGGAACCCGGAAGACCTGCCGCACTTCGGCATGACCGGTGATGACTTCACGCTTGGTCGCGTCGAGCAAGCCGAGCATCGCGTTGCGGATCTCTTCTTCGATTTTGTAGATGACGGTGTGCAGTCGAACGTCCACTCGTTCGGCTTCGGCTATTTCGCGCGCGCGCGTCTCCGGGCGGACGTTGAAGCCGATAATCACCGACGCGCGGTTCATATCGTTCGCCGATGCGGCTGCAAGCATTACATCGGATTCGGTGATCGCGCCGACGCCGGACCTGATGATGCGGATTTTCACTCGTTCGGTTGAGAGCTTGTTCAACGCGTCGCGCGCCGCTTCGACCGAGCCTTGCACGTCGCCCTTGAGAATGACCAGCAATTCCTTGACTTGATTCTTGTCCGAGAAAAGCTGTTCGAGTCCGCGCGCCGACGTGCGAGCGATTGCGGCCTGCCGAGCCTGCAACTGTCGCTGGGTCGCAATGTGTTGAGCCTGATTCGGGTCCTGCACCACCTGCAGTTGGTCGCCCGCGAAAGGCACGCCTTGCAGGCCGAGAACTTCTACAGGGGTTGACGGTCCGACTCGCTCTACGGCGTGGCCCCGATCATCGAACATCGCGCGGACGCGGCCGAATACCTGGCCGGCGATAAACGGATCACCGACTTTCAGAGTGCCTTGCTGGACGAGCGCGGTGGCAACCGCGCCACGCCCGCGGTCGAGCTTCGCTTCGAGCACAACGCCGCTCGCCAGCCGGTCGGGGTTGGCCTTGAGCTCGAGCAAATCGGAGGTCAGCAGAATCATCTCGAGCAACGAGTCGAGGTTCTGTTGCTTCTTGGCGGAGACCTCGACCATGACGGTCTCGCCGCCCCACTGATCCCACAGCAACCCGCGGTCGGCGAGCTGTTGCTTGACGCGATCAGGTTGAGACTCGGGTTTATCGACCTTGTTCACCGCGACGATTATCGGGACTTCCGCCGCTCGAGCGTGGTCTATGGCTTCCAGTGTCTGGGGCATCACTCCGTCATCGGCGGCGACCACCAGAACAACCACGTCGGTAACGCGCGCGCCGCGCGCGCGCATCATCGTGAACGCTTCGTGGCCGGGTGTGTCCAGGAACACGATGGGCCGTTTTCTTTCGGGGTGATCCGGATCGGCCACCTCGACTGAATAAGCGCCGATGTGTTGTGTGATACCGCCCGCCTCGCCCTCGGCTACGTGGGTCTTGCGTATTGCATCGAGCAGCGAGGTCTTTCCGTGATCGACGTGACCCATCACGGTGACCACCGGAGCGCGGGTCACTGTTCCTTCTTCACCGGACTCGATGATCTTCTCTTCCTCTGCCTCGCTGATCATCTCCTCAAACGGGACGAAGGTTGCGTCGAAGCCGAACTCCTTGCCGATCTCCTTGGCGATGTCCTGATTCAGCGTTTGATTTATCGTCGCCATTACCCCGCGCTGGAGCAGAAGCTGAACGACGTCTTTGGCCTTCACCTCAAGCTTTTCAGAGAACTCCTTGAGCGTAGTGCCTTCCACCAGCTTCAGAGGTCTCAGCTCGGTGAATACGGGTCGTTGTTTTGGTTGAACGACAGTGCCTGGGCCACGCATATGGCGAGGCAGCTCGACGTGCTTACCTTCCTCCGGGCCGAATTCGCCGGGGCCGCGCTTGCCGCGCCGAGTGCGCTTGCGTGGTCTCCCGGTGTCTTGCGGAACATAGGTGGTCCGTGGCCGCGCCGCGGGCGCTCCTGTTTCAGTCGTGACTCCGCCCTCCGTGGCCACAGCTCGAAGGCCTGGTCCCTGCGCGCTTCCAGTTCCCCCGTAAGCGGGCCTCCCGGCCGCGGGGGCTCGCGTTGGCGGTGGAGGCGCCGGAGCTCCGGGCCGCGGCCTCAGCACGCGCACCTGGGTTGGAGGTCGCTGGGCTGCGGGCACACCTGGGAGCGGTGACACAGGCTCGGCCTCGGGTTCCGCTGCCTCGGCGTGTGCGGTTGATTCCGCTGCGGCCATCTCAGCGGGCTGCTCCGCGGCGGCAACCGGTGGCGGCGCAGGCGCTGCCTTGAGTACGCGAATCTTTGGCTTGGGCGGCTGCGGCGCGGCAGGTTCGGGTGCGTGTGTTTCCTCGACTCGGACCTCCTGTTCGGGTGCCGCCTCGACTTGTAGTTCCTCGGCTGGTGCTTCGACTGTCTCGACGTGTTTGACGTGTTTGACGAGGCGCGGACCAACTTGCGGCGCAATCTTCTTCGGAAAGTACTTGAGACGAATACGCTCGGCTACTTCGTGCGGCACGGTATTCGAAGGCACACTTACATCGATACCCTCGCGTCGCGCATCCTCGATGACTTTCTTGTTATCGAGCTTCAACTCCTTCGCGAGATCGTAGATTCTTATCTTTTGGTGAACTGTTGTTGCCATAGCTAATCTGAACGACTCGTTCGGCTCACGGTTGACCGCGACACGTGTCTGTCGCTCAACGATCTTCGTCCTGTTTTACCTCGCCGGCCGAAGCCGCCGGCTCTGTTGCTTCCTCCGTTTCCTGAGCTTCAACTGGGCTTTCGATTGAAAGCGACGGCGATAGATCGGCTTCGCCGGTCTGCGGGCCCGTCTCATTCTCGTCTCCGATTGCTTCTTGTTTCACTTCATCGGCGGAAGTCTCAATTGGAGTTTCCACCGGCGCGGCCATTTCGGTTTCCGGTTGCGCCGCTGGTTCAGATGTAGCCGGTTCAACCGAGAGATCTTCCGAAGTAGCCGATGAAAGCGCCTCTTCATCGACGGCACCCAGCTCTTGTGCGTCAAAGCCCGCGGGCTGCAATAACTCGCCGGCAGCTTCAACTGCGGCTGCTTCCGGAGCCTCGCCCGTCTCGGCTGGGGCTTCGGCAGCCCTTGCGGATGCTTCCTCCGCCTCGCGGGCCTCGCGCGCCTCGCGAGCTTGCTTCTGAGCCAGCAGGCGATGGGCGCGTTCCAAAATCTCATTCGCCTGGTCAAAGCTCACGTCTATTGCTTCGACGAGCTCGTCAACGGTGACCGTGGTGAGTTGGTCTATGGTCTCGATGCCGCGGTCTTTCAAGCGCTCCGCTGTAATCTGATCGAGCGCAAGGCTGTCGCGTATGTCCGTCAGGGTAGCTTCGCCGCCGGCCATCACGGCCTCGAGCTGAGCAGCCGCCGCGCGCGCGGCCTCTTCCGCGCTGCGAATATCGATGTGCCATCCGACGAGCTTCGCAGCCAGCCGCACATTCTGCCCCTTCTTTCCAATGGCCAGCGAGAGTTGATCTTCGGGCACCGTTACGGTGAGCTTCTTCTCTTCGAAGCTGTTGATCTCGACTTTCGACACCTTAGCCGGAGACAGGGCATTGGCCGCGAAAACCGCCGGGTCCTCGCTCCATTCGATTATGTCAATGCGCTCACCGCGCAACTCGCGAATGATCGCCTGCACGCGAGAGCCCTTCATTCCGACGCACGCCCCGACCGGATCAACGTCTCGTTCGGTCGAAATCACCGCGATCTTTGCGCGATCACCTGGCTCACGAACGGCGGCTTTGATTTGAACAGTGCCGTCGTAGATCTCGGGCACTTCCATTTCGAACAGTCGCTTGAGCAATTCGGGCGACGTGCGCGAGACTTCGACCTGCGGACCCTTGGTGTCCTTCGATACTGAATTGATGACCACCCGAATGCGTTCGCCTTGACTGAACGCCTCGGCTCGCGACTGTTGGGTCTTCGGCAGGACCGCTTCAATCTTGCCCAGATCGACGATTATTCGCCCGCCTTCGAACCGCTTGACGAAACCGTGAACCAACTCACCCACGCGGCCAATGTATTCGTCGTAGACATTGTTGCGCTCGGCCTCACGGACTTTTTGAAAGATGATCTGTTTGGCGGTCTGAGCCGCAATGCGGCCGAGTTCCTCGCGAGGCTTTGGAAACTCGAGCTGGTCGCCGACCTCAGCGCCCTCAACACCCATTTCCAGAACATCCGCGAGAGTTATCTCGGTAGCCGGGTCTTGAACCTCTTCGACCACGGTCATCAGGGCAAAAAGTTCCACGTCACCGGTTTCGGTATTGTAGCGGGCGCGCAAATCTTCGCCGGTTTTGAATTGCTTGCGCGCAGCGGTCACGACGGCATCCTCGATCGCCGAGATGATCACCTGAGGATCAATGCCTTTCTCGCGGCTCAGGATGTCTATGGTCTGTGGTATCGGACTCGTCGACATAGTTCAAAGCTCCGCATCAAAACTCGTATTCAATATTCGCCTTTACGATCTTATCGTACGGTATCTCGAGTTCGCCGCGACCGTCGGCGTCCAGGCGAACCGTCTCGCCCGCCAATCCAATCAGCCTGCCGCGAAAGTTGCGCTGGCCGTTTATCGGCTCCACCGTCCTCAACTTCACGCGACTGCCGATGAACCGTTCGTAATCTCCGAGCTTGTAGAGTCCGCGCTCGAGTCCGGGAGATGAAACCTCAAGCGTGTACCGGTGAAGAATCAAGTCCTCCACGTCCAACAACGTGCCGACCTGCTTGCTCACCGCCTCGCAATCAGCGTGGCTCACACCCCCGGGCTTGTCGATGTAGACGCGCAACACGAAGTTACCCGGCGGGCCAACCGTTTCCCAGTGAACCAGTTCAAGTCCCTCACGCGCGGCGACTCGCTCGATGATTCCGCCAATCGCCTCTCGATCAGACTCAGTCATTATCCCCAAGAAAAAAAGTGGGCCAAGCCCACTTCTACAGCAAGCTCTTGATAATAGCGTCACATCCGCAGAAAAAGCAAGCTTGGCGAGATGTGTTGCCGCAGTCTGAATCCTCGTTCGAGACGCCGGTTCGGGTTCGCAGGCACTTCGACGTTTCCGCCTTTGCAGGACACACTCGCTTTTGTATCCTTCCCTCGAACAAGGAGAATTCACCAATGCAAAAGGCAAGGCGAGTCGTCATTCGTGTGCTGGTCATACTGTGCATCGGCCCACTGCCGGCTTCCGGTTTCGGACTATCGGCATTCGCACAGCAATTCGACGCCGGTCTGTATTCTGGCCTGCGGTGGCGAATGATTGGGCCTTTTCGCGGCGGCCGCGTCAATGCGGTGAGCGGCGTGCCCGGGCAGCCCAATACCTTTTACTTCGGTTCAGTCGGAGGTGGCGTGTGGAAGTCCACCAACTCGGGACGCACCTGGACGCCGATCTTTGATTCGCAGCCCATCGCGTCGATTGGAGCCATTGGGGTCGCCTCGTCGAACCCCAATGTCGTTTATGTCGGCAGCGGTGAAGCAGATATGCGGTCCCAGATCTCATACGGCAACGGGATGTACAAATCTACGGATGCAGGGAAGACCTGGACACCCCTTGGGCTGGACAAGACTCGCCAGATCGGCCGCGTGCTGGTCGACCCGAAGAATCCCAATATCGTTTTCGTCGCCGCGATGGGTCGAGTCTACGGCCCAAATCCGGAGCGGGGTGTTTATCGCTCGCGCGACGGCGGGGTCACCTGGCAGAAAGTCCTGTTCAAGAACGAGAACGTCGGGGCGATCGATCTCGCATTTGATCCGCAGAATTCGCAAGTCGTCTACGCAAGCCTGTGGAATACGCGCCGTCCGCCCTGGAGCATATATCCTCCTTCGTACGGCCCGGGCTCCGGCATATTCAAATCGACTAATGGCGGTGACACCTGGGAACCAATCATGAACGGCATCCCGGTCGAGGGACTCGGACATATCGGATTGGCCACAGCGCCCACGAGTCGAAATCGCGTTTACGCAATCGTCGATGCCAAAGCTGGCGGATTGTTCAGGTCTGACGACGCAGGCGCGACGTGGACAAAAATATCGGGTGAGAACCGGCTTTGGGGACGAGGATGGTACTTCTGCAAGACGGTGGTCGATCCGAAAAATGCCGACATCGTCTATGTGAGCAATACGTCTTTGTACCGGTCCACCGATGCCGGCAAGAGCTGGACGGCGATCAAGGGCGCGCCCGGCGGAGATGACTATCATCAACTGTGGATCTATCCCGACGATTCGAACCGGATGATTGTCGGAAGCGATCAGGGCGCAATCGTGAGCGTCGATGGAGCTCAGACCTGGAGCTCGTGGTACAACCAACCGACGGCCGAGATGTATCACGTGGCGGCCGACAATCGGTTCCCCTACTGGGTGACCGGCTCGCAGCAAGACAGCGGCGCAGTGGGAGTGCCGTCGCGGAGCAGTCACGCTGAGATCTCGATGCACGACTGGGCGCCGGTCGGCGCCGGCGGCGAGTCGGATTACACCGCGCCGGATCCGCTGCATCCGGAGATCCTGTTCGGAGGCAGGGTCGATCGCTGGAACGTCATCACCGGCGAATCGAGAAACGTCTCGCCCGAGCGTGGGATGAAGGAGCCGGCGCGCCACACCTGGACGCTCCCGCTGGTGTTCTCGCAGGCCGATCCGCGGGCGCTTTACTTCAGCAATCAGTTCCTTTTCAAGACCACAAACGGCGGAGAGAGCTGGACAACGAACAGCCCGGATCTCACCCGCGAAGACCCCGGCGTGCCGGCGAACCTCGATGAAGCAACTGCCGCTGACGCTCCCCAAGCCAAGCGCCGGGGGGTGATCTACACAATTGCTCCGTCGCCGCTTCGCGCGGGGACGATCTGGGTCGGCACCGACGATGGGTTGATTCACGTCACGAGGGACGACGGAAAGACGTGGACGAACGTCACCCCGCCCGAGCTTACACCGTGGAGCAAGGTGGTAATGATGGACGGGTCACATTTCGATGTTAACGAAGCCTATGCGGCGATCGACCGTCATCGCCTTGATGACAACGAGCCTTATGTCTATCGCACGCGTGACGGCGGCAAGTCATGGCAGAAGATAACGAATGGGTTGCCCGCGGGCGTGTACATGCAGACGGTGAAAGAAGACCCGCAGCGCCGGGGGCTGCTCTTAGCCGGCACCGAGCTTGGAGTGTTCGTGTCGTTTGACGATGGAGATCACTGGCAGTCACTGCAACTCAACTTGCCTCCGTGCTCGATGCGCGATCTGGTAATTCACGGAGACGACTTGATTGTCGCGACGCACGGGCGCGGGTTCTGGGTTCTCGACGATATCACCTCGTTACGGCAGATCAATGACGAGGTTGCACAGTCGGCGGCATACCTGTTTCGTCCTGGGGACGCATACAGCATTCCGCCGCCCGGGGAATTCGGCACCCCTAAGCCTCGCGATGAGGCGCTCGCCGAAAACCCGCCGTATGGCGCGATGATTGACTACTACCTGAAGTCGGCAGCTTCGGGTCCAATCACGCTCGAGATCCTTGATGCTGGAGGCGAGACCATTCGTCGTTACTCTAGTGAGGATCGTCCGGCGGCGGTGAATCCCGACACTCTCAATATCCCTGCGTATTGGATTCGAAGGGCGGAGCCGTTGTCCGGATCACCGGGAATGCATCGCTGGGTATGGGACCTTCGCCCGACGCCAGCCGAGCGTCCCGCGAGGGGAGCGGGAGGCGGCGCTGGCGGACCTGGCCGCGGCGGGGAAGCGCGCGTCATACCCGGAGTCTACTCGGTAAAGCTCACGGTGAGTGGCCACAGCTACGTGCAGCCGCTTCGGGTCAACATGGACCCGCGCTCGAAATGAGTGCCGGCGGTTTTGCGCCCAGATACAGACTTGATTCTATAAGATCGCGCCCAAAACAACTTGCGCAACCGGCGAAGCTGCCCGACAATTTCTTTCGCGCTAGCCCAGAGCTGCATCATCCGCTCAAGAGGACGACATCTCAAAAGACATTAAGAGGACTTTATGAAAAAACTGACTACTTCGTTGGTGCTTCACGCGACACTGGTGATCGCGTTGATTTCACCCGTTGCCTTATCGAGGGTAGTAACCAGCGCGCCGCCCGTGGCGAAAAAGGTCTCCCACGAGACAAAAATCCACGGATACACGCTTAAAGATGATTACTTCTGGCTTCGCGAAAAGACGAACCCCGAGGTCATCAAGTATCTTGAAGACGAGAATGCATATACCGAAGAGGTTATGAAGCCGACGAAGGATCTCCAGGAAGCTCTGTACAAGGAAATGCTCAGCCATATCAAGCAAACCGATCTGAGCGTGCCCTCGCGGATCGGAGACTACTACTACTATTCCCGCACGGAAGAGGGCAAACAATATCCGTATCAGTGCCGCAGAAAGGGCAGCATGGAGGGAAAGGAAGAAGTGCTGCTGGACCTCAACAAGCTTGCTGAGGGCCACTCATTCCTGGGACTCGGCGGGTTCAGCGTAAGCAACGACGGCAACCTGCTGGCTTACTCGACTGATACGACGGGCTATCGTCAGTTCACACTACACGTCAAGGACCTTCGCACCGGGCAGACGCTGGGCGAGAACATCGAGCGGACCGGTTCGATCGTATGGGCGAATGATAATAAGACGATTTTCTACTCGACTGAAGATCCGGTCTCGAAACGCTCAGACAAGTTCTGGCGGCATACGGTGGGCATCGACAAGAGCGACCTGCTGTATGAAGAGAAAGACGAGCTCTTCGATGTCGGGGCGGGCCGCTCGCTCGACAAGAAGATCATCTTCATGGCTTCGTTCGCAAAAACCTCCAGAGAGTTCCGCTATCTGTCGGCTGACAACCCGATGGGCGAATTTAAGGTCATATTGCCGCGCCAGGATGGACACGAATACGACGTCGATCATTACAAAGGCCAGTTCTACATCACCACCAACAGGAACGCGAAGAACTTCCGTGTGGTCACCGCGCCGATCAGCGATCCGTCTGAAAAGAACTGGAAGCCTTTCATCGATCATAACCCGAGGATCAAGATTGACGGCATCACGACATTTGCAAATCACCTGGTGGTGTCGGAGAAAGAGGGCGGACTCAACTTCCTGCGCGTGATCGATATGAAGACCGGGAAATCGCATCGAATCACGACCGACGAGCCGGATTACGCGTTGTTCATAGCAAATAATCCCGAGTACAACACGACGACCGTGCGCTTCAACTATCAGTCTATGGTAACGCCGTCGTCGGTGTACGACTACGATATGAACACGCACCAGCGGAAGCTGCTCAAGCAGCAAGAAGTGCTGGGCGGCTACAACGCGAAGAATTACGAAGCCAAACGAATCTGGGCCGTCGCGAGGGACGGCGTAAAGGTGCCGGTCTCGTTGGTTTACAAAAAAGGCGTAAAGTTCGACGGCACCGCGCCGATGCTGCTTTACGCGTATGGTTCTTACGGCGCGTCGATGGCGCCTACGTTTTCGTCGACCCGGTTGGTGTTGCTCGACCGGGGCGTGATTTACGCGCTTGCCTACATTCGCGGCGGCGGGGAGCTCGGCGAAGAGTGGCGCGAGCAGGGCCGAATGATGAAGAAGATGAATACGTTTAACGACTTCGTCGACTGCGCGGATTATTTGGAGAAGAACAAGTACACGTCCCCCGGCCACCTGGTAATCCAGGGCGGCAGCGCCGGCGGATTGCTGATGGGTGCGGTAGTGAATATGCGCCCGGACTTGTTCAAGGCGGTGGTTGCGCAGGTGCCCTTCGTCGACGTGATAAACACAATGCTCGATGCTTCGTTGCCACTCACAACCAGCGAGTGGATCGAGTGGGGCAATCCGAACGAGAAGCCAGCCTTCGACTACATGATCAAGTATTCGCCGTATGACAACATTGCGGCCAAGGATTATCCCGCGATGCTGGTTCACGTCTCGCTGAACGACAGCCAGGTGCCGTACTGGGAAGGCACGAAGTTCGTAGCGAAGCTGAGAGCGACCAAGACCGACAAGAACATCCTGTTGCTCAAGGCCAATATGGGCGCGGGTCACGGCGGGTCTTCAGGGCGTTATGATGCGTTGCGCGAAACCGCGTTTACTTATTCGTTCATGCTCTGGCAGTGGGGACTCGCAAACGGTCAAAGCGCGGATGCAAGCAGCCGCCGCCAATAGCGGTGCCCGGCCTCCTTTTGTGGACAGGCATTGCCCACATCGCTCGTGATTGCAAGAGGGGCGCCAACTGATGGCGCCCCTATGAGTTTGTTTCCTTCTTTTGGAAATCGCCCCAGTAGCTTGACGCCGGGCCTTGCTACGCTAAGATCTTTATTCGTTCCTGATCTTGCTCGCTGGATCAGAGGCGGGCGGCAACCAGATCGGCTGCAAGTTGATCGGGTTTGAAGACCAGTTCTTCTTCAACCCACCCTTCCGTTCACGACCGGAAAACGGAGAACTGGATCATGTCGAATGGCCAGACCAGATTCGATCCGAATACCGACGTTGATTTTCTAGTCATCGGAGCGGGCGCAGCGGGCGGCATTATTGCCAAGGAGCTATCCGAGGCCGGGTTCCGCGTCGTCGTACTGGAACAAGGCCCTTACATGAAGGAGCCTGAATTCGACCACGACGAATTGAAGTACATGCGACAGCGCGCGATCACCAACGAGTACAAGCGCCAACCCAACACTTTTCGCAGGACCGAAAAAGAAAAAGCGAAGCTGCAGCCGGCGATAATCTACGGCCGTCAAGTCGGCGGCGGCACAGTACACTTCACCGCAAACTTCTGGCGCTTTCACGAGATCGACTTCAACGAACGCAGCAGATGGGGATCAATAGCTGGGAGCGGATTCGCCGATTGGCCTATTACTTACGCCGAGCTCGAACCTTATTACACAAAGCTCGAATGGGAGCTTGGCGTGTCCGGGGTCGCCGGAGCGAGCCCGTTCGACCCGCCTCGTTCGAAGCCATATCCCGTCCCTCCGCTTCCGGTCAAATCCTCGGGTGTGCTCGCCGAGCGGGGCGCTAAGAAGCTGGGCTGGCACGCTTTCCCGGCCCCGATGGCAATCATCTCGCAGCCTTATCGCGGGCGAAGCGCCTGCGCGCACTGCGGCTTTTGTGAATACTTCGGATGCGAAATGAAAGCCAAATCCTCGACCCTCGCAACGGTGATTCCTGAAGCCGAAAAAACCGGGCGATGCGAGATACGCGCCAACAGTTACGTGCGAAAGATCGAAACAAACAATGCCGGGCTGGTCACGGGTGTGATTTATTTCGATGGAGATGGCCGCGAGACGTTTCAGCGCGCCAAGGCCGTGGTGCTTTGCGCCAACGGTGCCGAAACGCCTCGGTTACTTTTCTTGTCGAAGTCAAACGTTTTTAAAGACGGCCTCGCCAATTCGAGCGGCAAAGTCGGAAAGTACCTGATGTTCAACGGTCACGGCGGCGCTTCTGCGTTCTTCGAACACCCGCTCAACGAATTCAAGAGCGTCGCCGTCTCGAGAGTCATTCATGACTTCTATGACAGCGACCCCAAGCGCGGGTTTTATGGTGGCGGTGGAATAGACATGCGCTTCGTTCAGTACCCGATGGGCTTCGGCCTTCGAGGGCTCCCGGAGGACGCGCCGAAATGGGGCAGCGAATACAAGAAGATGCTCCGCGAGCGATACACCCACTCGGTGAATGCCGCCGGCCATACGACTTCATTGCCGGTGGAAACAAACTCCATATCGCTTGATTCACATGTGAAAGACGCGTGGGGACTCCCGGCTATGCGAGTGACCTACAAGGATCATCCGGAAGACATGAAGACGATGTCGTTTTTCCAGGCCCGCTGCAAGGAGCTGCTCGAAGCGGCGGGCGCCAGCAAAGTCTGGACTCGCCCGGTGAGAGAGCAGTCGTTCGGGTTTCACTTGCTCGGGACCTGTCGAATGGGGAATGACGAGAAGAGCTCGGTGATCGACAAGTATCATCGCGCGCATGACGTGCCGAACCTTTTCATATGCGACGGAAGCAGCTTCGTTACTTCGGGGCGCGGCCAGCCGACTTGCACGATTCAGGCGCTCGCTTATCGCGCTTCGGATCACATCATCCGAATGGCGAAGGCCGGCGACATCAAGTCGGCGGTCTGACAATTTCTCACGTGAGAGAGGAGACTGAGATGAGGGGAATCAAACCGCTCGCTGGAATCACGACGATCATTCTTGTCTTTGCAATCGCTGCCGACGCCCAGAAGAAGAGCCCGCCGGCTCAGCCGGCGAAGGCACAACGCGCGATGGTTGAATATGAAAGCGCGTCGAATACGTCGGCGAGGACGCTCTCCGACTTTGTGCGGGTCGGAGACATCGTGTACTTGTCGGGCAAGCTTGGGACGGATAGCACCGGCAAGCTCGCGGAGGGAGGCATCGGCCCTGAAACAAAGCAGGCGATGGAGAACATCAAAGCGTCGCTCGAAAAGGCCGGCTCTTCGATGGACAACGTAGTCAAATGCACCGTGATGCTTGCGGACATCAAGGAGTGGGCCGCCATGAACGCAGTCTACACCACGTTTTTCAAGAAGGAACGCTTGCCGGCTCGCAGTGCTTTTGGCACAAGTGGCTTAGTTCGCGATGCTCGAGTCGAGATCGAGTGTATGGCCACGCTCAAGTAATTTGGAGTGCGGCGGCTGGGTCCCGCATTGGCTGCAGCCTGAATGATGCCGCCGCTTTGGCTGTGCGCGCGAGTTTACGGAATTTGAATCAAAGCCAAAGCGCCGCCAATCAGGTTACGAATGCGAAGCATTTGAGAATGGCGGCGCAGTCCAAATCGTGGATAGGAGGATCCAATGGACATCGACCGAAGAGCTTTCCTGGCGACCCTGGGCGGGGCCGCCGCGATTGAGGCAATGTCGTCTGAAACTTTGGCGGACGCGCTCGAACACCATATGATCGAAACGCTGGATCAAGCCGCGGGCGGGCGAGCGGCTCAGTCGAGCGAACGACCCTACAGGCGAGGCGTTGGCTCGCTGTTCGTGCTCGGAGGCTCGGGCGACGGCGTGTTTGCGGCGGGTAAGCTCGAGCCGATGCCCGCCAAACCTACGCTGCTCGATTTCTTCAAGCTCCGGTTCGCGCCTGCTAATCACGTGCTTCAAAGCGCCACCCGCGCCCTCAAGACCGGGATGACCGAGGAGACGATCCTTGCCTGTCTGTTGCACGATGTTGTGCTGAGCTTGATCAAACCCGATCACGGATGGTGGGGAGCGCAGATGATCGAGCCGTATGTCTCAGAGAGAGTGAGCTGGGCGATTCGATATCATCAGGCGCTGCGCTTTTACCCGGATACGTCGGTGGGTTACGAGTACCCCGAGATGTACAACCGCATCTTCGGGAAGGATTATGTTCCGGCGCCCCACATCAAGGCCGCGTACACGTTTGCCCGCAATCACAAGTGGTACATGAACGCGCGGTTGATCACGGTCAACGACCTGTATGCGTTCGATCCGAACGCGAAGGTGTCGATGGACCCGTTCATCGACATAATCGGCCGCAACTTCAAGCAGCCCAAAGAGGGATTGGGAAACGACAACAGCCCGGTGGCGCATATGTGGAGAACGCTCGCGACCCCCGACCAGCCGCTTTGATGGCCGCGTGATTACGCTTCTCAGCTATTACCGGCAGGTTTCTGAGCAGGCGGCGTTGCCTCCGAGTTAAGGAACTTCAACAGCGCTTTATAAAACAGATCCGGCGACTCGAAATGCGGGACGTGGCCGATGCCTGGAATCAATACCAACTCCGCGCCGGGGATCGAATCCGCTATGTGCTTTGCCCGTTCCGGAAAGTTTGGGCCGTCCTTGTCCCCGCCCAGCACGAGCGTCTTCACTTTGATGTGCGCCCAGTCATACACAACAGGATCAACGTAGACCATCTGCTGAACGAGAGTCCGAACCATCGCGAATCGCGGCCAGTCGCCCGATAGCGTCCACGCGTAGTGGATGCGCACGTACTTCTCATACTCCGGCTTCCACCCCGTGACGAAATAGCGAGCAATTCCCTGATATGCCTGCTGATAAGTGAGTCCCAATGTTTGTTTGTAGGCTTCATCCGTGCTTCGCCACGGCCGGTCCCAACGAGGGTCGGTCAGGCCGATCGGATTGTAGATCACCGCGCGCTCGGTCATATCCGGATAGGAAGCCGCGAATCGGGCAGACAACATCCCGCCCATCGAGTGCCCAACGATTGCGACCTTCGCGATGCCCAGATGTTGAAGCAGCTTGCGCGTGTTCAGTGCCATGTCATGGAAGTTGTAGGGGATGATCGGCTTTGACGAGCGGCCGAAGCCAATTTGATCGGGGACTACCACTCGAAAACCTTGCTTGCGGAGCACATCGATCGTAGCGGCCCAGTACTCACCAAAGAAATTCATCCCGTGAAAGAGAACAACGGTTCGACCATTCGCCTGACCCTCGGGCGGCACGTCCATGTAAGCCATCCGCACGTCCTGTCCGTAAAGGGTCATCGCCAGATAGGAAACCGGATATGGATACGGCACGTCCTCCATGGTGATGCTTCCCGGCTTGA
This sequence comes from Blastocatellia bacterium, assembly GCA_035455165.1. Taxonomy (GTDB): domain Bacteria; phylum Acidobacteriota; class Blastocatellia; order UBA7656; family UBA7656; genus Onstottus_A. The sequence continues at coordinate 2,100 of DATIFP010000110.1, read as the reverse complement.
CGTCGGTTGGAGTCGGAGGCGCTTGAGTTTGAGCGCGTTGTTGTGCCGTGGCGGAAACCCCAAACAGGCTCAGACACGCGAACAGCCACAGCATCCGAAGGCTGGCCTTGTTCGACTGAACTCTTTCGTATGACATTGTGAGTGCTCCCTCTGGCGCGCTATCCCCTGCGCCAACTATCGGTGACATAAGCTGGAGTGATCTCCCTGAGCGAACGGGTGCCGCACTGCCTCATCACAAGCTCCAATTCGCGACGCAGAATATCGAGAACGCGTTCGACTCCTGGTTGGCCGAAGGCGGCGAGACCCCATACGTAAGGCCGGCCGATTGCGACCGCACGCGCCCCCAGGGCGAGCGCCTTGAAGATATCCGTGCCTCGTCGAAATCCTCCGTCGACAAGCACGGGGATCTTGCCCGCCGCCGCCTCGATTACTTCCGGCAATGAGTCGATGGTTGCGCGGCCGCTTTCTTCAGCGCGCCCGCCGTGATTTGAAACGACTATCCCGTCGACGCCGTTCTCTAAACACAACAACGCGTCATCGCGAGTGACGATGCCTTTCAAAACCAGCTTCATCTTTGTGAAGTCTTTCAGGCGCCGGACATACTCCCACGTGAGAGAAGGCGTGCTGCGAGTGATAAGGCTCATATCGATGCCGTCAAACATAGGCTTGCGGCGATAGTAAGAAGCAGAGCCGATTACCGGGCCGGACCGCGAACCGTGACAGTTCGTACACTCACGGGTATCGCTTCGTCGAAGAATGTACTGCGTCTCGACGTTCCTTCCCCCGAACTGATCTATGGTGAATACCAGCACGGGGCAGCCCGCGTCTTCCGCCCGCTTGATCATCTTCTGAGTAGCTTGCCAATTGCTGGTCGCGTAGAGCTGATACCAGATCGGCGCTCCTCGAGCGCTGGTGACATCTTCTACTGATGAAGTCGCTACGGTCGAGAGTACCTGGAGTGCTTTGTTCGTTTGCGCCGCCCTGGCGACTGCGATCTCGCCTTCGGGATGAAAAGCCTTCTGGCTGCCGACCGGACCGATTACGATCGGGGTATCCCACTTGGTCCCGAACAGCTCGGTCGAGGTGTCGATGTGGCTAACATCCACAAGCCGGCGCGGGCGAAGCTGGTAATGATTGAATCCCTCTCGATTAGCCTTAAGGGTCACGTCGCTATCGACGCCGGTCGCCATGTAACCGTAGTGCGCCGGAGGCAGAGCCTTTTTTGCCGCGGCCTCGAACTCGAGCACGTTTAGTGCTTCCGACGGACTCGCTATTACGCCGTCTGCGGTTTGCAGGAAAGCGTCCCGTAGGGGAATGAATCCGGCCGCGAGCGGGCTGCCGGCGAGGAACTTCAAGAATGCGCGGCGATTCGTCACTCGGTGACCTCCGACGGAGGTTTGTGCGTCCAGCAGATCAGTGTGAACCCGTTAAATCAGTGTTATCCGCGGTCTCTGAGCGTGATGGGTGGTAACGGCGCATAGACCACGGATAACACTGATTCGACGGATCTGCACGGACAAATACCCTAAAGAAAACTTGCCCACTTATCTTGTTTTCGGTTTGGTTGCGTCGATCCGAACTTGTTTCTGAAGCTCGAGCTTCGCGTCGAGTTCTGACTTGCCAGCCGGAAAGCTGTTGGCGCTCAGCACGTAAGCGAGGATATCGACGATCTCCTGTCGGCTCAATTTTCCAAGCCGGTTCGGCGGCATTGAAATTCGAACCCGCTCGGACAAGTCGCCGACCGTCAAGCCGTCCCAGTTCGATTGAAAATTCGCGCCGGTCAGCGGCGCCGCTTCGTCGTTGCCGCTGAGATCGGGTCCGTGGCACGAGGAGCAATTTTGTGCGTACAGAGTCTCCCCGCGCTTTGCTTGCTCTTTCGTGTATACTCCGTCCCACGCGGAACGCGAGGCCTTGGCCGGTTCCTGCGCGCGATGCGAAGTCGAGAGAACTCCGATAATCGCCAATGCGATAATTGTTCCTTTTGCGAGTCTGAACTTCATAACACCTTCTCAATCAATGGGAGCTTTCGACGTACCGGGCGTTCAGAGTACCGGCTTTAGCCGGGTAGTTTTCTATCGAAGCAGGCCGGCTAAAGCCGGT
>DATIFP010000109.1:0-8474 GCA_035455165.1 Blastocatellia bacterium | reverse complement strand
AATGTATCCAGAACCAATTCCGCTCGAGATTGTTCACGAAGACGAGCAGATCGTCGTGCTCCTCAAGCCCTCGGGAATGCTCGTTCACCCGACGATCGGCGTGAAGACCGGGACGCTGGCAAACGCGCTGGCCTATCACCTGAACAAGCGGATGATTGAAGAGGGCGAATGGCCAGACCCTCGATCCTCGACCCCCAATTCTCAGCGCTCGGTTCGGCCCGGGTTGGTCCACAGGCTCGACCGTGCGACTTCGGGACTGATGGTGATTGCCAAAACGCCTCGATCTCTCACGACGCTGTCGCGACATTTCAGGAGACGGCTGGTCGAGAAGCGGTACGTCGCCCTAGTGTGGGGAGATGTCGAACTGGATGCAGGAACGATCGACGCCCCCATTGGCCGTGATCCCGACGGACGACCTCGCTGGCGAGTTATGGAAGGCGGCAAGGGCTCGGAGACCAGATTCAGAGTCCTCGAGAGACGGCGGGCCGCCACTTTGCTGGAGTTGGAACCGGTTACTGGTCGCACCAATCAACTCCGAATACACTGCGCGCGCATTGGCCATCCGATAGTCGGAGACGGGCTTTATTGCGAATCGCCGATCACGGGTTGCGGAATGCGACTTTGTCTGCACGCATCGAGGCTGGCGTTTCATCACCCGGCGACCGGTGAGTGGCTGGAGTTTACATCGCCGTTGCCCGATGGCATCGTCGCTGTCGCTGGCCGGCTTGCTGGCAAGTGATCAGGCAAAGTCTCTTCTCGCAGCTTCATCAACGGAAATCAAGCCAAAGCGCCGCCAGCCCCTGAGATCCCCGCTGCGTAGAGCAGGCGGCGCAGTCCAAATCACTCTCCGGCGATCGGCTGGGCCTTTGTTTTAATGAAAGCGCGGCACAGTTGAAGAAACGATGCGAGCGCGGGCGGCAGGTAGTCGCTTTTTAGGTAGGCCACGCCAAACTCCCATTTCGCATCCAGCCCCCGGACCGGAGCGGCGCGCAACGTCCCGCGAGCCAACTGCGTTTGCACGGACGTGCGCGGGAGGATCGTCACACCGAAGCCCAGCTCGACCATCTTTATGATCGCCTCCGTGCGCTGAAGCTCCATTACAATCTTTGGATCCAGGCGATTCTTTTCGAAGAAAAGGTCGATCAATCGTCGCGTATTCCCGCCCTTCTCGCCGAGAATCAGCAGCTCGGCTGAAAGCTCTTCGGCCGAGATCATCCGGGCGCGCGCTAGCTTATGCTGAGGACTCATTGCGGCGACCAACCGATCGCTCCTCAGGGTCTCGGTAAGGACGTCTGAGGTCTCGACCGGAAGCGACACCAATCCAACGTCGATGCTCCCGGCAAGGATCTGCTCTACTATCGACTCGCTTGTGCCTCCGAAGACTGACAGATCAAGCAGCGCAAATTTCCGTTTGATCTCGCTGAGAATCTCAGGCAGGGGGTCCGCGGTTATCGCAGTTGAGGCAACGCCGATATGCAGGCGCCCGTGCGAAGGTCCACTGATGGCGGCAAGATCGGCCTTAGCGGTGTCATGGGCGCGGATGATGATCTCGGCATGCCCGAGGAGCGCCCGGCCTTCTTCGGTCAGATAGAGTTTTTTGTTGACTCGTAGGAACAGCGGCGCGCCGACCTCTTCTTCGAGTTGCTTGATGTGAACGCTGACCGCGGCTTGCGTAAGGTGAATCCGCGAGGCCGCCTGAGTGAAGGAGCCAGCGTCGGCGACGGCCTTGAAAGTTCGTAGGAGTCTTAGTTCCATTCCACAACCGTGAAGTGCTATGATATCGGCAAAGATCGAAGGTAACAAAGTGTCGCGACGTCCTCACCTGTCCGCTTCGCTTACTTAGCTGTTGCTGTACAAAGCCGTCGAAACATGAATTCGAATGAAATCGACTTCAGGCTGCGTCTATATTAGGTGAGCTTAATGAACTGTCTCCTAACCCGAAACACACGAAGGAGCGACTATGACCATAGGCCTTGATAATCTTAGACACATCGTCGTCTTGATGATGGAGAACAGATCATTTGATCACATGCTCGGTGCGTTGATGCAGCAGGATCCGCGGATCAATGGGTTGACTGGCAACGAAACCAACCCCGATAGCGCGGGACAGATGATTGCGGTTCAACCGGACGCAGCTTATCAGGGCCAGCTCGATCCCGACCCCGATCATCACTTCCCCGGCGTCAATCTGCAGTTGTTCGAAGGCACCGGCGGCCCTCCCGGGCCTCCCTCGATGAACGGCTTTATCAAGAGCTATTTTGAGCAGCGCCACGACGTCAATCACTCGCATAAAATCATGTATTACTTCACACCGGAGAGGATTCCAATACTCACCGGACTGGCGCGCAATTACGCGGTCTTCAACGGGTGGTTCTCTTCGATTCCGGGACCAACACTTTGCAACCGCGCCTTTGCTCATTACGGGACCTCGTTCGGCGAAGTGGGGATGAACTTGTTTTACCTGAATGTGCCCTTCCTTAGCATATATGAGCGGATGCTCAAGGCAGGCCGTACGTCGAAACTTTATTATTTCGATCAACAAAGCTCCTCGCTCGAAGTGGTCAATTTGTTGAAGAACCAGCCAAAGCTATTTGGGCTTTTTGACGACTTCATCTCGGATTGCAAGAAGAACCGGCTGCCCGATTACTGTTTCGTAGAGCCGAACTACAGCGATCACGAGGACCCCGGCGGCGGCGAGATGCTCGCTTCCGACCAGCATCCGGATCATCACGTCCTGGCTGGCGAAGCTTTCATCGCTACGGTCTACAATGCGATTCGTAAAAATCCCAATCTCTGGTCGAGCACCCTGCTGTTGGTCACATATGACGAACACGGCGGCATCTTCGATCACGTCCCGCCGCCGGCTTGCACACCGGATGGGTTTGAAGCAAAGCCGGAAGCCACCGGGACCGGCGCGCCCTTCAAGTTTGATCGCCTGGGAGTGCGGGTTCCGGCTATTGCCATCTCGCCGTGGATCGAAAAGGGAATGGTCATTCCGGGACCCGAGGATCCGATCAACGGCCGCGTGTTCGAGCACGCAAGCATTCCGAACACGGTGATGGAGGCCTTTGACTTAACCGATGACAACCGCTCGCCGCGGGAAAAAGTCGCGAGCACGTTTCTCGACTTGCTTTCGGACACGATGCGACCCGACGGCGATTGTCCGATCTTCAAATAGGAGAACTGCAAATGGCCAACACTGACAATGTGATTCGTATCCCAAAAGTGCCTTCTGGCGCATTCAACAAAAACAGGCCGGTGTCAGAACTCCTGTGGGCTCAGGTTGAGAATCTCGCGGCGGTGGCCAAGGGACAAATTGACGAGGAGAGGCGAGCAATCCGCACCGAGAGCCAGGCCAGCTCCTATATTCAAAAGATGTCTCCAACCGAAAGACGATTGCTCACGGCTCAAATGAGACGGGAACAACCAGTTAAGTCTAAAAGTGTCATCCGCTTTCCGAAGCCGCCCGCAGATGCATTCAACGATTACCGGCCTGTCTCAGACCTCTTGTGGGAGCAAGTGGAGGATCTCGCGGCATTCAGGAAAAAAAAGATTGAAGATCAACGGCGAGCGATCAAGACAGAGGGGCAGGCGAGCGCATTCATCCAGAAGATGACTGCATTCATTAATCCGCCGGCCGTCACCACAACGCCAACACGTGCATCCAAAGGCGCCGCGAAGAAGCGTCCAGGTCCAAAACGATAACACCATCTGACGCCTCACATTCACAAGCGCGGTCGAACGCGGGAGGTCACATGCGAAACACCGTTCTCATCTTTGTTTGTCTCTTTGTATTTTCGGCGCGCGTCAATGCGCAGGAGAGCCAATTGCACGCGGAATTCCGTCGCGAAGGTGAGTCCTTCAAGAAGAATTGCGGGCAATTCAGTTTCAAAGCTATACCCGGCTGCGGGGAGGTCCTTTTCACTGGTCATCCTCTGCATATCGCCGTCGGAAGCATCGCGCCAGGAAATGGATTCGGTGCCGGCCCCGCTTTTGTGACACATTGGACGCCAAATGAGAACTGGCGGATGAACTTCAACGCGGATGCAATCGTGTCAGCCAACGGCTCCTGGCGTGCCGGTGTTTATGGTAAGGCCGTTTACACTAAGATCAGCCCGGGAACAACGACCGTGCGGTCATATCCGGTCATCAATGTTTATGCGGAAGGGATTTCTCTGAACAAGCTCGCCTTCTATGGACTGGGCCCCGACACCAGGCGCGACGATCAGACTTTCTTCGGCATGCGCGAGACAATCGTCGGAGCGAGCATAAACTATCCTCTGTTCAAGCCTCTGAATCTGTCTCTGCACGGAGAAGTGAACGGGCGATTCGTCGATATACGCGGGAACCACGAACAATCGAGCCCGTCGATTGAACAGGTCCATACGGAAGTTACGGCCCCGGGCTTGTCCACCCAGCCGGCTTTTGCGCAGTTCGGTGAAGGAGTGCGAGTGCGGCCGGTACTGTTCGATGACAATCTGCGCCTGAACTACTCTGCCAACTATCAGCAATTCGTAGCCGGCGACTCGCAGTTTTCATTCCAGCGACTGACGATTGATCTGTCGCATCAGATTCCGCTTTCCAGGACCACGAGGACCCTGCTTCCGCGCGACCACAACGGACCCGATGACTGTTCATCGAGCGCGACTTCATCAACCAATGATTGCCCGTCTGTCACTCGCGATCGAGAAGGCAGTATAAATTTGCGGATGCTGCTCATCGAATCCTACACATCCTCGGGACACGTCGTGCCGTTCTATTTTCAGCCGACGCTTGGTGGATCGGATATCAACGGAAAGTCGTCGCTCGCGAGTTTTCAGGACTATCGCTTTCGAGCGCCAAACCTTCTCTTGTTCCAGGGCAACATTGAGCATTCAATCTATGGACCGCTGGGCGCGACTTTCGCGGCTGAGACAGGGAGAGTCGCGCTCAGGCGCGGCGATATCGAATTCAAGCACTTTGTCCACAGCTATTCGGCGGGGCTGACCCTGCGTGCCGGGGGATTCCCAATGGTCTTCTTGACTTACTCCTGGGGAAGCGGCGAAGGCACGCACACAAGCGCTTCAATCAACACATCGCTGCTCGGAGGCTCCTCGCGCCCCTCATTGTATTGAGAGGTTTTGGCCGGGCGACGGCACGGGTTGTTCTGACATCGCCTCCGTTTCGGCGCCAAACACCGCCAGGATCCTTCAAAACCACCCCGAACCCCCTACTGGGTTTGAGAGAAAAGCCGACTGCGACCTTTCAACCGCCGGGACCACAGAAGTCCTCCAACCGATCGTTATCGTATCCATAAAAACAATTAGTTTTACAAGCAAACCGGCTTGCGACTATAAAAGGATCAGAGGTTTTGAAAGGTCAGTATGTACGAAGAAGATCGGGGGCCCCTCACGCTCAGCGAGATCTATCATCAGGCCGGCTCCTGTCAACGATCCGTCGAACGCGCCGAACAGCGCAGCCGCATTTTCGAACAGTTTCTTCCGTTAGAGAACTACACCGACATAATTATCACCGGCTGCGGGTCATCGCATCACCTTGCGATGAGTGCTTCCTTTGCCTGGAGCGAGATGCTTGGGCGCCCGGTGACCGCGGTGGCTTCGTCGGAGCTGGCACACTTCCCCGAGCACTATCTTTCGCGCGCGGCGAAGCCTCTATTGATCGCGATTTCGCGCAGCGGCGGTACGACCGAGGTGAAGCTGGCGGTCGAAAGACTCAAGCTGGGATACGGCGCGCGGTCCCTGGCCATCATCAGCGATGAAGGAAGCGTGGGCGGCGCCTGCGATGCGGAAATCGTGCTCGACGAATGCCGGGAGCGCTCGGTTGTGATGACCCAGGCTTTTACCTGCATGCTAGTCGCCTTATATCTGCTTGCCGACGGTGCAAGCGGCTCACGGCGTCTTAATGAGATCGAGAAGCTCCCCAATCTGATCGATCGCGCGCTCGAATCCACCGAGCAGGTGATTCGCCCGCTCGCTGAAGACGACGCCATCAAAAGGTTCTTTTTCCTTGGCTCGGGTCCGATGAAAGGGCTTGCAGATGAGTGCGCTTTGAAGATGACAGAGATGGCATTGGATACGGCCTTCAGCTATCGAACGCTGGAGTTCAGACATGGGCCGAAGGCGACGCTCAACTCTAACGATCAGGTCATCGTGTTTCCGGTCGCGGCGGAGGTTCAATACCTCGACACATTGCTGCCGGAGATCGCGGCTACAAAAGCCCGGGCGCTGGTGATTGCCGAGCAGCCGATTGCCGATGTTGCAGCCTTGCTAATTCCGCAATCCGCAATTGGCGACCTCGAATGTGAGATTCTCCGCCCGGCGTTGTACGCGCACGTTGGGCAGTTGCTGGCTTATTGGCGGGCGGCGGCCCGCGATCTGAATCCCGATGCGCCTCGTCACCTCGAGCGCACGGTGCTGTTGAACGTTTGAGGAAGAGGCCGGCGGTATATAGCCGGCCCGGAAGTAAGTTTTATGTCAAAGATCCTCACGAATGACGCTGCGGGGGCCCCGACTGAATCAACCTCTCTCCCGCGCGTTCACGAAAAATCGCCTGGCTCGCGGGATAGGTACTTCCTTGGCATCGACGGGGGTGGAACGAAGACCCACGCCGTGATCACCGACTCGACCCGACACATTATCGGGGAAGGGTTCAGCGGCGCGGCCAATCCTTTGCGCGTCGGATTAGCTGAAGCAGTATCACACATCGAGCAGGCGGTGGCAGAGGCTTGCGCACAAGCCGGAATAGAGCTCGGCGACATTGATTTCGCGTGCGCGGCGATCGCGGGCATCAATCATCCAATTCACTATCACACGATGAAGGACGCGCTCGATGAGGCGCTGCACATCGCGGGGCTCGAGCTGGTAACAGATGCACGAGCTGCGCTTGAGGGCGCGCTTGATGGCAAGCCGGGTATAGTCGTGATTGCGGGCACAGGCTCAATCGCCATTGGCATAAACGAAGCGGGTCAACAAGCTCGCGCGGGCGGATTCGGACCAACGTTGAGCGATGAGGGTTCGGGTTATGACATCGCCCGTCGGGCGCTGCAGGCCGTTGTTTCCGCATTCGACGGCCGGTCGCCTGCCACGCTGCTGACCGAGCTGGTGTGTAAGAAACTAAGGGTGGCGAGCCCCGCCGATTTGCCCGGCGTCATATACAATAGCGACTCAGAACCAGTAGACATCGCGCCGCTGGCGGAGCTTGTGGGCGAGGCCGCCGGCAAGGGTGATGCAGTAGCCCGCGAAATATTGAGCGGCGCCGGCCGCGATCTGGGGCGGCTGGTGGCTTCGGTGATCGAGAAGCTCGGCCTCGCCTCAACCGCTTTCCGCATCGCTTGCGTTGGAAGCGTCTTCAGATCGGGTGAGTTCGTATTGGAGTCGCTGCGTGAAGCGGTCTCGCGAGTTGCACCTCGCGCGGAGATCGGGCCGCCTCTATTTCCGCCCGCGCTCGGCGCGGCCCAGCTTGCCGAAGAACTTGCTTGATCAAACTTGTTTCGGGGTAATGTCCGCTCCGCAACCATCAGGAGATCAACAGGGATGGACAGGGTCGACAGGATCAGGCAACGAACGATGTCATCTGTATCCTGTTCATCCTGCGCATCCTCGTTCATTCTGTCATAAGCCGAGTTATTACAATTCGCGTGGGCGGCTTAATTACGGTTTAGTTTGTATTATTCGTTCCTGCTAATCTCGACTTAGGCTTGAGCATTCTAGTTTTGTGACGGAGCTGGTGAGTGGGCTTCTCTGCGATCGATTACATCGTGCTGCTGGCCTACCTTGTGGGTATCACTGTCTTCGGCACGATGTTCCGTCGTTCGCAACGAACGGTCAAAGACTATTTCATAGGCGCGAAGAACACCTCGTGGATCGTCATAAGCCTCTCGATAGTTGCCACCGAAACCAGCACGTTGACGCTGATTGGAGTGCCGGCGCTGGCTTATTCGACTTTCGCGCGGCCCGAGCAAGGCGGGAGCCTGACTTACTTGCAGGTTGTGGCCGGATACATCGTCGCGCGGGTCATCATCAGCTTACTTTTCATACCGGCTTACTTTCAGGGCGAACTGCTTACGGCTTATGAGCTGCTGAAGCGCCGGTTCGGGGTTCAGACCAAGAATTTCGCCGCGTCATTATTTCTGGTGATGCGCGCGCTTGCCGAAGGAGTGCGAGTGTTCGCGGCCTCGCTTGTGCTCAGCGCGGTGCTGGCGACGAGCGTACCTGGGCTTCCGCATTTGTGGCTTTGGTCGATTTTCATAGTTGGATTGCTCACGCTGATCTACACCTTCGAGGGAGGGATCGCGGCCGTAATTTGGACCGACCTGATTCAACTGGTCATTTACATCGGGGGCTCGATTCTGGCGGCGTTTGTGTTGCTCCGTCTGATACCCGGCGGGTGGGGCGCAGTGGTCGCCGAAGCGCAACCTTCCAGCAAGTTTCAAGTCTTCTCGTTCGCGTGGGACTTCAAGCTTCCCTTTACTTTTT
>DATIFP010000108.1:0-34705 GCA_035455165.1 Blastocatellia bacterium | reverse complement strand
CGGCAGATCGAAGCGCGTCGGTGATTTTGTTGCAGGCACGGTAGTCGTGAAAGAACGAGCAACCGAGGCGCCCTCGCTTGAAACGATAGTGCGCGTCGCGGAGATCGAACAGCAGCAACTGGAAAACGCCTCGCCCGCGTCGTTTGTTGCCGACACCCGCCGGCTCACCGAGCGAGAACTGCGCGCGGTTGAGACATTCCTGAACCGAAGATTCGAGCTAGTTGAACCAACCCGCACCGCGCTCGCAATGCGAATTGCCCAACCCATTTCAGTGAAGCTTGGCATCAGCGTGGAGGGGCTTCCTCCCGAAGCACTGCTTGAGGAAGTCGAGCGACAGCATCGCGCTCAGTCGCGATATTTTGACTGAACCGAGGAGCTCCTTTAAATGACCAAACTCGCCCGCGTGCTCGGCCTTCGAGACCTGACGTTGCTGACGATCGGATCAGTGATAGGGTCAGGGATATTCCTGGTGCCGGGAGAAGTGCTCAGACAGGCGGGCGGCCAGGTTGGCCCGGCGATGCTGGTCTGGCTGGTCGGCGGATTGTTGTCGCTCCTCGGGGCGCTCACCTACGGCGAGCTGAGCGCGGTGAATCCGAAGGCTGGGGGAATCTACGTTCACCTTCGCGATTGCTTTGGTCCACTGCCGGCTTTTCTGTTTGGTTGGACCTTGTTCTTTGCGATGAATGGAGGAACGGTCGCGACGCTTGCGGTAGCATTCAGCACGACCCTGTCGACGATGATTCCTCTTTCTCCCGCGATGAGCAAAACGATCGCGATCGCGATGATTGCGATCCTAACGATCGTGAACGTAAAAGGGACCCGCGAGAGCGCCGATCTTCAGAACTGGACTACGGGGATAAAGGTGGGCGCGATCCTGGTGATGTCGGTGGTGCTGCTTGCTCTCGGCCGGGGCTTCACCAGTTCCAGCGAAGCAATATGGCCGGCTGCCTTCAGCGGTTCGCTGGCGTCAGGATTCGGGTTGGCGATGATAGGCGTGTTGTGGGCCTACGAAGGATGGCAATACCCGACGTTCAGCGCCGGCGAGGTCGTGAACCCTCAGCGCAACTACCCGCGGGCCTTCTTGGTTGGAACGGCCGCATTGATTGGGATATACCTGATTGCAAACCTTTCGTACATTGCAGCGCTCGCACCTGCGGGGGTCGCCAACTCCACGAGCGTGGCCGCCGAGTCCCTTACGCTCTTGATCAATCCAACGGCGGCAAAGCTTATTGCGATCACAATTTTGGTCTCGGTCTTCAGCGCGGCCAACAGCAACGTCCTAACCTGCCCTCGCGTCTATTATGCGATGGCAAACGACGGGCTCTTCTTCCACAAGCTTGCTGAAGTGCACCCGCGCTTTGGCACTCCCGCGTTCGCGATTGTTGCGGGCTCGGCGTGGGCCGCGATCCTTGCGATCGGCGGCACCTTCACAGAATTGTTCACCTACGTCGTGTTCAGCGGATGGATTTTCTATGGACTGTGCGCGGCAACCATATTCGTCTATCGAAGGCGACTGGGAAGCGCGCAACTCACGTACAAAGTCCCCGGTTATCCGTGGACGCCTTTGATATTCATTGCCGCCGCATTTATTTTGGTGGCTAACACTCTGGTCAACAACCTGAGAGACAATCCTGCCAAGACCGGCCTCGCAGTTGGAATCATAGCTCTGGGTTTGCCTGCCTACCTGATCTGGCACGCAAAGAGTCGCAGCTCTAAACCAGCTTCCGTCAGTACCGAAGAGATTTGAATCAAACACCACACTGCATTGTTACCGTTCAGCGCCGCGTATCGTATGTCTACAACATGCAAGTGTTGCGGAGTTGTCGCCAACAGGTTGAGCTCGCAAGTGACGGCCAAACAAGCTGAATCGTCCCCCCGGTAAACCCTTCCTCATTAAGAGGCATCGTTCATAAGTGGAGAAGCTTGGGCATGCCTGTTGCTTTTTCCTTCAGTTGAAAGTCCAAACTTCACGGGTGACGATATGCTAGAAAAATTTAAAGGAAGTTTCTGGAAGAGGTCGCCGGCGGTTGTAGTCGCAGGCGGCATATTGGTAGTCGCCGTGGTCGCGGGTACTGTGTTGCTTCTCACGAAAGGCAACTCAAAGGCCGATGCCTCGATCCAACCGGTCGCGGCTCGTATTGATCAGATCGACGGAAGCGTCGGAATCGCTCGAGTCAAAGCCGATGACCAGGAGCTTGACTGGACGGAGGCTAACGTCAATATGCCGGTAACCGTAGGCGATCGAATCTACTCGCGCGACTTGGCGAACGCCTCGATTGCGCTCACTGGGCGAAACTATGTTCGGCTTAATCCCAACACGACGCTTGACGTGCTCACCTTGACCCCCCACCGAACGCAGCTTGCGCTGCGAGGCGGCTCGGGACTATTCGACGTGGGCGCGCTCTCGGGTGACGATTTCTTCGAGGTTGCAACGCCGTGCGGCGCAGTCGATTTCAGGGAGCCCGGTCTCTATCAGATCGGAATGGACGGCGACAATGCGATCATCTCCGTTCTGAGTGGAGCGGCCCAGGTTGTCGGACTCGGTGGATCGGGATACGTCAGCAAAGGCGAGGTGTACACTCTGTTTGCGCAGGCCGCGGCGGAGGCAGCGGCCGCAACTCTCGCTCCGGACGCGGCGGGCGAAATCGTCGACGGCTACTACCGTCACCGCTATCCGAGGATTTACGATGGCCGATACCGTAACTATGACGCTTACCTGGCCGATCCTTACTTCTATGATCCGTATCGCACCTCCGTCAGCTATCAGTATCTGCCGGTCGACGTTCCGGGCCTCTACGACCTGGACTACTACGGCGACTGGATCGACGTCAGCGGTTACGGCCACTGCTGGGCGCCACGCGTGAGCACAGGCTGGGCCCCGTTCCGCAACGGATATTGGGACCTGGACGATCTGTGGGGGCCATCCTGGGTTTCATATGAGCCGTGGGGGTGGGCGCCTTATCACTATGGTCGATGGGCATTCATTAGTCAGCGATGGTACTGGGTTCCCGTCGAAGTCAGGACAAATCCGGTATATTGTCCGGCGCCTGTCGCGTTCATTCCTTTCCAGGACCAGATTGCCTGGGTGCCGCTGGGTCCCGGGGAAGTGTATGTGGCCAGATATTACGACGAGGGCTTGCGCCCGCGGTTCCTCGCATCGAGGGAGGTCATCAACGTTGTTTCAGTGAGGAACACGTTCGTCAACTTCGACGCGCCCGGCGGAGTAACGGTCGTCCCGGTTCGCTCGCTGGCCAGCGTGATCCAACCCTCGGCTCTCTCGACGGTTGATCTGCGTGCAGTCAGGGAAGCTCGCTCGGTAATTGATCCATTTTCGGTCGCCGGCGTACGAGAGCTTGCGTTGAGACGCGAGGATGCCAGACGCAGGCTCAAGCTGACGCGGATTGACAACGAGGATTTCAGAAGGCCGGTTGTGACTAGCAATACGCCTGAAGATTTTCGTGTGAGATCGGACATCGGCAAGGCGCTCAGAGTCGAGTCCGTCCCGGAGAATCAGAGGAAAAACAAACTCAAGGTTGAGCAGACCGGAGTCGTGAGCTCGCTTCGGGCCGATGGTTTGCCGCTGCCCACTTCGGTCGGTTCACAGCGCAGGAATGAGCTCGCGTCGCGAGCCGAGCAGGGTGACAAGTCGGCACGTCGGGAGTTGCGGCAGATGATGCGCCAGGAACAGCGGCAATCAGGTCAACCGGGCGGCCAATCGCCGGCAACCGGGCAACCGCCGGATCAGTCGCGAAAGGAGATGAGGCAGCAACGCAGAGCCGAGCAGCAGCAGCAGCAGTCTGCACAACAAGAGCAAACGAGGCAGCAACGCAAAGTTGAGCGTCAACTGCAGCGGCAATCTACACAGCAGGCTCAGCAAGACCAGATGAGACAGCAACGACGAGCAGAGCAGCAACGGCAGCAGTCTGCACAGCAAGACGCCGCTCGCCGGGCTCAACAACAGCATCAACAACAGCAAATGAGGCAGCAGCGAAGAGTTGAACGCCAGCAGCCTCCAAGGCAGCCTCAGCAGCCACAGACGCGCCAGCAGAGGAAGGAACAAAAGCGCAAGCCACCTGACGACTCTGCTCAGCTGCGGCAGCTAAGGCAGAGACAGCGTGCTCGGCAGCAGGAAGCCTCGCGGCAGGCGCAGGCCGGCTGGCAGCGCGAACAAGTGACGCCTCAGAGGCGGGTTGAACTGCAGCGCCAGGCGGCGATGATTCAACAGCAACAGGCGGTTCGGGTCCAAGAATCGGGGCGTCAGCAGCGACAGGCTGCTCGCGCGCAAGCTGCCCAGCGTGAGGCGATGGTGCAGCAGCAAGCTGCGCGCGCTCGCGAATCTCAACGGCAGGCACTGATTCAGCAGCAAGAAGCACGCGCGCAGGCGCCAAATCGAGCGGCGAGGGCGCCGGCGCCGCAGCAGTTTTCAGGTCAACAGGTTCAGCAATCGCGGGATCAAAGAAAAGCGGAGAAGGCTCAACGCAAACATCCGCAATGAAACCTGAGGGGACCACAGGGCAGGCTTGGGGATAAGAGCACGAGAGATGAGTTCTCACAAAGGCTAGGACGGTTGCGCCTTCGCGTACAGCGTATCGTAGCGAGCTTCGTCTTCGCACTCGGAGCAAACTGGAAGCTGGAGCATGGTCCAACCGGGTTCCACCACACGGCCGAGGTTGTCCATAGCTCCCACAAACCCGCCGCGCACGTTGGAGACATTCGTATAGCCGAGTTGGCTCATAAGCTCGCACGCGCGAGCCGAACGCATTCCCGTCTTGCAGCCCACTACGACTTTTGCGTCCTTGGGTAGGTTCGCTTCAACGACTGCGGGAAAGTCCTGATTAGGCGACATCCCGACTCCGGGGGTGAAATGCAGGATCGGGATGTTGACGGCCCCTTTGGGATGCCCGCCTTCGAATTCGGAAACGGACCTGACGTCGAGATAGATCACGTCGGGATCGCTTTGCATAAGATCGCAAGCATTTTGCGCGCTGAGTTCTTTCATCGGTCTCTCCTTGTCGCTACAGTGTTGTTGATTCGGCATTATATCCAACCATCATCACATCGTCCCAGCACCACAGAACGGCTGGTCCGCAACAAATTCACAAGGAATTTCAACCGCCAGTATTATTGACAAGGCCCCGCGAGGCTCATAGAATGGCCCCTCTTTAGAGCCACCCCGCCTCATTTTAGAAGTACTTGAACGAGCAATCTAGGAGCAGCGTTTGACACCGCTGCGTTCCACAAGGAGAGGGTTTTGACTAAAGCAGGAGTCTGGAGATCATTCGTCTCTGCAATCTTGGCACTATCCACGTCGTCTCTCGCGGCATTCGCGCAGTCACCAGCCGCTCAATCACCAAAAGAGCCTCCAGCTCAGCCGCAAAGCGCGATTCAGGTTGTAACCGACGAAAAGCCGCTCGCACCGAAGCCGTTATCGCCGGCGCAGCCAGCCGCACAGCCGCAGAAGCCCGCGGCGCCTCAACCGCAAGAGGACCCACAGCCGGTTATCACTCCGCCTGCGCCGCTCATCGTGAAGAAGACCGCTAACGCGATTCTGATTCCGTTGGAAGGCGTTTCGGAGAAGAGGGCGGACTCTGATGCGAAGTTTGAAGAGCGACCCGCGGTTTCGTCGAGCGTGAGCGTTGGAAGCGTCTATGGCTACCGCCGCGATCCGTTCACCCGACGCGCCAGGTTTCACTCGGGCGTGGACATCAAGGCTCGCTGGGGAGATGCGGTTGGCGCCAGCCAGGCGGGTACTGTTCAGTTTGCGGGTTGGTATCACGGTTACGGGAACCTGATAATCGTCGATCACGGCGGCGGAGTCGCAACTCATTATGCGCATCTGTCGAGCTTCGACGTCGAAGTCGGAACGCACGTTGAACGCGGCGCAATCATCGGGCGCGCGGGTAGCACCGGTCGAGCCACCTCGGCACATCTGCACTATGAAGTTCGAATCGATGGCGCCGCGATGAATCCGTTTCAGACTCTGGCCCTCGATCCCTCCTCGGAGTATTTCAAACAATCGCGACCGCAGGTCGATGCCGGGCGCGCCGACTCGGTGGCAGCGCCTTCGAGCGCGTCTCGCGAACACTAGACTTCCTCTTATACTGAAGAATGGGTTGAGGCTCGCTATTCGGCGAGCCCCGTTTGTTTTTCAGGACCGAGTCTCGGAGCGCGTCCTGGGAACGCACGGGCTCGCGTGCTTGCCCAAAAACTCGATGGCACAAGAAGCACGCGAGCCGCGTGCGTTCCCAGGCAGGCGTTCAATCTCGCGGTCGAACGACGCCTTCATTGCAAGGGTTCGCTCTTTCGAGGCATCATCACATGGGCGGGGAGCATCACACCTTGGAAACTCAGATGAAAGCAGGTGCAGGTTCAGTGCTCAAGAAGTTTGTCCTATGCTTGGCGGCAGCAATCCTCTCCGCACCCGGTTGGGCGGCTCAGACCCCAATCATCAAGGCCGAACGGGTTCCGTCCCCCGCGTTGGCGGCGCGGAATCCCTTCAGCGCGGGCGAGCGATTGAGCTACGACGTTTCGTGGGCGGATTTCATTGTTGCGGGTGAATTCACGATTCAAACCGACGAGCGGCGAACCTTCGACGGGGTCGACGGCTATCACGTGACCGCGCAGGCCAGATCTGTGGGGCTTGTAAGCGGGCTGGTTCTGAAAGTCAACGATGTCTACGAGTCGTTCATCGATGCCTCGACCCTGCAGCCGTTTCGCGCGGAGAAGCGAATGCGCCACGGAAAGAAGCAGTCACAATCATCAGTCAAGATCGATCAAGAGAAACGGGTCGCGCTGCTCGAGGGTGGCCGCAAGCTCGAGATTCCTGCCGACACGTACGACATTGCCGGGTTGATATTCGCAATTCGCGGAATGGATCTCACGCCCGGCAAAGCTCGCGTACTTACCGTTCTCGAAGATGAAAAGCTGTATACGATCAAGGTTCAGCCGGAAGCCCGCGAGAAGATAACAACTCGCGCCGGCAGCTATGACACGGTTCGTATTGCGACCTCCATGACCCGCGGGCGCGAGAACGACAAGCTGTACAACCTTCGCATGTATATTTCCAGCGATGCGCGTCGGCTGCCGGTGCTCATAACCGCGGAGCCTTCCTGGGGTTCGGTGCGCGTTGAATTGACCTCGGCTGCGAGCCCACAGCCATCCAAGAAACCCGAATCAAGAACTCAAGACTGATTTGACGCTGGAAAGGAGGGACCATGTGTTCCGCTTCAGCGGCGCGGTGACGAGCTATGACTTTGGCCAAGCTCAAGACTCCCGCGCCGGAGAAGCGGTGCGCGTGTTAGACCGAAACGACTCTCATCGTTTTAGTTTCGAGACGCAGCCCGAAAACGGGCAGCGTCTCGCATTGGATCAGGGCAACGAGCGTTCCACTTCCACCTCCGCGTATTTGCCGCATTTATCGCGGTCGCCAGCCGAGCAGCCCGCAGCGTTTCCTCATCAACTGCCAGGCTAATGCTGCGCACCACCAGGGGCATCCATTCCGGCCGCGCAGTTTTTCGTCGTTCCCCAGCTCCGATATTTTCGTACAATGGTAACAAGGAGATTCGACAATGACCCTGACTTCTCTTCTGATTCTTCTACTGGTTGCGGGAATCTGCGGATCGATCGGCCGGGCGATAGCCGGTTATAGCCACGGTGGCTGTTTGGTGTCGATCGCGCTTGGGTTCATCGGAGCGATCATAGGAGTCTGGATCGCTAACGCGCTTCACCTGCCTCAATTGTTCACCACCAGCATCGGAGGCGAGCGTTTTCCAATCATCTGGTCGATCATCGGCTCGGCTTTGTTTGTGGCGCTGATAAGCTTCTTTACCCGCCGGAGATGACGGCTTCAATCAGCCGGCTAGTTTTCGCAGGAACTTCACCAGCACATTGCCGGTCACTGTACGACGATAATGCTCGGTCGAGCGAAGGTCGGTAATCGGCGCGATTTCCTGTGTGATCGTCCGGCGGGCTTGTTCCATCAAAGCAGATGTGAGCGGCGCGCCGGTGAGCAGGTCTTCCGTTTTGGGCACCCGTATCACGGTAGGAGCCACGCTTCCGACGCCGATGGCGATCCATTCAGTTTTACCGTTGGCGACTCGCGCTCTGGCCGACATCACCGTCTTTGAGATCGCCTGAGCGCGGCGAGTGCCGACCTTCCAGAAGAAGTCTCGCTCGCCCGCCTGAAGCTTGGGAATGCGAACCGCCAGCACCAGCTCATCCGGTTCAAGCACTGTGTGCCTATAACCACTATAAAACTCATTGAAAGCAACACGGCGCGTGCCCCGCGCGCTTCCGATCTCCACTTCTGCGTTGTAGGCGGCCAGCACCGGAAGACTGTCGCCCGCTGGCGAAGCGTTGACTATGTTCCCGCCGATCGTTCCGCGATTCTGAATCTGAATCGCGCCGATCGTGCGCGAGGCATCTACGAGCGCAGGTACACTCTCTTTTATCAACTCGGAGTTGATCAATTCTGTGTACGTCGTCAGCGCGCCGATGCGCAATGTAGTGCCTTCGTCCGTTACCCCTCTCAGCTCACTTACGCGCCAGATGTCGAGAAAAGCGGATGCGTCGAGCATGTGAGCGTTCATCAGCACCATCAAGTCGGTGCCGCCGGCAAGAATTCTTATCGACCCACTTCGCTCTGACAGAAGAGAATAGACTTCCGTCAGCGTCGCCGGCGAGTGCGCTATTGAATGGGAACTCATCGACATCAGCCCTCAACGTCGGTTCTGAAATCAACTACCAGTCGCACTTCGCCGCAGCGTGTGCAAGCGAGAGCCTCGACGAAGCGTTCTTCGTTTTCGTTGGGAAAGAGAATGGTGAGTTCTTTGTCGGCGAACAGCAGTCCGCTGCGCATGGGTCCATCGCAGTTGGCGCACGGTTCGGCGCTCGTCGCGGAATCCGCGGGCTCCGCACTGTCCTCTTCATCCGAGTCGATTTCATCCGGCTCGTGCTTTTCAAATGGGAGGAACCGTTTGGTCAGCTCGGCCTGGGCGTACTCAATCGCCTCTTTTCTATAGTCGGCGTACTCGACTTCGACGATGCGCAGCAGCTCGCTGTCCGACATCTGCGATATTCGCTCTTTAAGCTCGTTCAATTGATCATCCATAAGTTTCCGGGTTCATCGGCCTCAGGTCTCAGTGGCCAGCGCCGCTTGCTCGATGGCGTCGATGATCTTCACGTATCCGGTGCATCTGCACAGATTTCCGGCTATCGCTTCCTTAATGTCCTCTCGGGTTGGCGCGGCGTTCTGATCCAGCAACGCGCGAGCGGCGATCAACATTCCCGGCGTGCAGATGCCGCACTGAGCGCCTCCGCATTCGAGAAAGGCTTGCTGAAGCGGATTGAGCCGTCCGTCGCTCGCAAGTCCCTCGACGGTGAGAACCGTCGAGCCGTTCACCTGGCAAACGGGAACCAGACACGAGTTGATCACAAGACCGTCGACGATGACCGAGCACGCGCCGCACTCCCCCTCGCCGCAGCCCTCCTTCGTTCCGGTCAGGTGCAAGTCCTCACGCAAGACATCGAGCAACCGTTTCATCGGAGGGACGCTGATGTCTCGAGGGACATTGTTGACAATGAGTGCAGCTCTCATATCAGGTAACCACAGATGAACACAGATCAAAAAGGAAGCCAACGCACATGACATTTTCTTTCATAGCACCATTCTCTTGATCCCCAACCGGGTGTGCCGAAATTCAGTATCAGACCAACCTTCATTGCTGTGGCCTTCATGTAGTTGAGGAGTTGCGCTTGGTGAATCTGATCAATGAACTCATCTGTGTCCATCTGTGTTTATCTGTGGTTCCAGCTTCTCGATTGCGAGCTGAAGGCGCTCCGGTGTAATCGGTATTTCACCGACGAAGGCGCCCGTAGCACTGAACACCGCGGCGGCGATAGCCGGAGCCGCGCCGTCCATCGGCAATTCTCCCACCCCCTTGGCTCCGAACGGCCCGTGCGGATACTGTTTCTCGACGATCAACGTTTCCATGTCAGGCGCGTCGAGCGAAGTCGGGATGATGTAGTTGGTCAGCCGATTGTTCACGATCCGACCGCGGTCCCACACCAGCTCTTCGAGCAAGCCGTAGCCGACCGCCTGCAAAGTTCCACCTTCTATTTGCCCTGCGGCGAGCACCGGGTGAATAGCGCGGCCTATGTCTTGAGCGGTAGTGATGCGAGTACACGTCACTTCAAACGTGTCCATATCCACTTCGACTTCGGCTACGTCCGCGCCCCACGAGTACACCGGATAAGCATCTCCCGAATAAGCATCATCGTCCCAATCTATTCCGGGCGGGCTCGCGTACCGCGCGAAAGCTTTCAGCTCGCCCCGTTGCGCGATGTACTCGCGGGCCATCTCTTGAAAGCCGGCAAGAGCTTTACCGTTCGCGACGAACTCGCCCTCGACAAGTTTGGCTTCCGGCATCCCGAAGCGTTCGGCGACGAAGCTGGTGAGCTTCTCTTTTGCCTCCCGCGCCGCGAATTGGACCACCCGGCCTACGACCATCGTCGTGCGAGAGGCCACCGTAGGCCCACTGTCCGGGACCCGTGACGTGTCCGGTTCTTCGATCTCGACGTCATCGAAGCCGATGCCCAGCTCGTCGGCCACTATCTGACAAAAGATCGTTCGAGTGCCCTGGCCGATCTCGGTCGAGCCCGACAGAACTCGCGCACGGCCCTCGGCGGTAATCTCGAGCCCCGCCTGAGCTTTCATTTTTGCCTCGCCGCCGCCGGTGAACCCAGCGCCGTGAAAAAAGAATGACAGCCCAATGCCGCGCCGCCTGCAGGCGATGCCCATCGCATTCTCCGCCTCGATGTCGCGTTTCTTCTCTTCGTATCTCGAACGCCCAACCGCCGCGTTCAAGACGTCTTCCGAGCCGACGCTCCAGCTCAATCGCTGACCGGTCGCTGTGATATCGCCTTCGCGAAGCAGGTTTATACGGCGGAGCTCGAGTGGCTCGATGCCAAGCTCGGCGGCGATTCTCTCCATTTGCATCTCGTACGCAAATGCGACTTGCGGCGCGCCGAACCCCCGAAACGCGCCGTTGGGCGGCGTGTTCGTGTAAACCGCGCGCGCGATAATCCGAACATTGTCACAGCGGTATGGTCCCAGAGCGTGAATTGCGCCTCGCGAAAGCACTACCGGGGTGAGCGTGATATAAGCGCCGCCGTCGAGCACGATATCAATCTCTGACGCGGTCAATCGCCCGTTGCGAGTTACGCCGGTGCGATGGCGAACAACGCCGGGGTGGCGCTTGGTTGTAGACGCGATGTCTTCGGCTCGATCGTAGATGATCTTCACAGGGCGCCCGGCTTTTCGAGCGAGCAGCGCGGCGTGAGCCGCAATCGTCGAGGGATACTCCTCCTTGCCGCCGAATCCGCCGCCGGTAGTCGTTTGAATCACTATCGCGTTTTCGTCACTCAGATTGAACAGTTGCTTCAGCGCCTTGTGGACGTAGTAGGGGCATTGCATAGA
The DNA here is from genome assembly GCA_035455165.1 of Blastocatellia bacterium. GTDB lineage: Bacteria > Acidobacteriota > Blastocatellia > UBA7656 > UBA7656 > Onstottus_A. The sequence goes on along the minus strand of DATIFP010000108.1, from coordinate 23,229 downwards.
GCCCATCACCGTCATCTCATTCTCGCCCGGAATCGCGATCATTCCCTGCGGTTCGATATAGAGCTGCTCCTGATGCGGGACTCGATATTCGCCCTCGACTATGCGATCGGCGGCGGCGAATCCTCGGTCGATATCCCCGCGGCCGATGAGGAATCGCTTAAACACGTTGTCGGTTCCATGGAGGGTTTCCACGCAGGCGAGCGAGTCTTCGATGGTGAGCACCGGGCTCAGCTCTTCGTAATCGATTCGAACGTGGCGTGCGGCTTCCTCGACGAGGTCTTTGGTTTCAGCGGCGATGAGCAGAATCGGCTCGTAGCAGTGATAGACCTCCGACTCGACCAGCAGCGGCTGATCGTTTTCTATGAGGGCGACGTAATTCGCTCCCGGGATATCGCGGTGATCCGCAACTACGATACGTGACCAGTCGTATGTTGGGTCAAGCTCTATTGATCTTATTCGGCCTCGAGGGACAGTGCTCCGAATCGTCTTGCCGAAGAGCATCCCGTCGACCGTGATGTCGTCGATATAACGAGCCTCACCGGTAAGTTTTGCGTGGCCCTCTTTTCGTAAGACGTTCTGCCCGACTGCCATGAACCCTCTGAAATTTGGCATAGTTTACTCGCGGGTCCACGGGGTGACAAGGAGCGGCGGACGTAGCCGTGAAATTATTCTTTCATCAAGGACATCTGCATCAATTTCCAATTTCAATTTGTCGGAGGATGCGGTAAAAGAGAGTGCGGCTAGCAGGCTACAATTCAATCTGTCTGAACTATACTGGAGGCTCTTTGATCGAACGGAGAAGTGCGAAGCGGTTTCAGGTGGATTGGCAAGTCCGGGTTGAAGGCTGCGTCGATGGCGGAGAGAGCTTCGTTGAGTCCGGCGTGCTGCGAAACATAAGCTCCAATGGCGCGCTGGTGTCGCTTCCCAGGAGACTGTGCGAGGGGGCGACAATCGACGTCTTCATCAAGCTCCCTGTGCAAAAAGAAAAGTGGATGAAGTACCCTGCCCGCGTCGTGCGAGTTGAACGTGGTGTGGCTGCTGTTGCCGCCGTCGGGTTCGACACCACCCGGCCCGATTTTAGATCCCCGGTTGGACCCGGGTCCTAAGGCGCCAGCCTCTCGATAATCCACCGGCCCTCGCCCAGCCTGTAGCGAATCCTGTCGTGCAACCGGCTCGGGCGGTTTTGCCAGAACTCGAAAATGAACGGAGCGACGCGATAGCCTCCCCAGTACGGCGGCAGCGGTATGCGCTTCCCGTCATATTTCTTCACCATCTCATCCATCGCTTGCTCCAGCACGACGCGGCCGCCGATCACCTCGCTCTGGTTGGACGCCCAGGCGCCGAGCTGGCTATCGATCGGCCTGGTGTGAAAATAAGCTTCAGACTCTTCGCGTGAAGTTTTCGTTATCGATCCTGTGATTCGGACTTGTCGTCCGAGCTCGGACCAGTAGAAGCAGAGCGCGGCTACGGGGTTTTGATCCAGTTCCAGACCTTTGCTGCTCTCGTAGTTTGTGTAGAAAACGAAGCCGGCCTCGTCGAAGTCTTTCAACAACACCACTCGCGCCGAGGGAACACCGTCTCTTGTTGCGGTCGCAAGGGTCATGGCGTTCGGCAATATCGGCACAGCCTCTTCAGCCTGTTTAATCCAGCGCCCAAACTGCCTGAAGGGATTTGGATCGACGTCGCTCTCGTCGAGGGCCTCAACTATTGGTTCCATTTCATCTGACATCAATCTCTCCGCTTCTGGTACGCATTCGGACGAGCAATCGCTCAGCCGTGAGCAATCGCGACGTTGACTTCAGTCACGCGCAAGGCGCGAGGCAGGTCCTTCGGGTCAACCGAAACCAAAAACCCGCGCTTGCCCCCGTTGATGTAGATCTTCGGCAGATCGAGAATCGACTTCTCGACAACAACCGGGAGAGATTTGCGAGTGCCGAACGGACTGGTGCCCCCGACCTGATATCCGGTGTGTTTCTCTGCGACCGCCGGATCACAGGGCGACACGCTCTTCACCCCGAGCTTTCTTGCCAGCTCTCTTGTTGAAACTTCCCGGTCTCCGTGCATCAAGACAATCATCGGTTCGCTTGAGTCGTCCTCCATGACCAGCGTCTTTATGACAGAGTGCTCATCCACTCGAAGCTCCTCGGCTGAGCGGCGTGTCCCGCCGCGCTCTTTGTAAGCATAGATGTGAGGCTCGAAGTCAATCTTCTTTTCACGCAGCATGCGCACCGCTGGTGTGATGGGATAATCGACCTTGCCCATGGCTAAGTCGTTTGAGCCTGAACGGCCGTTATGGCTACGGCGTCGCGGATGTCTTCCGCTCTGCAGCCGCGCGAGAGGTCGTTTGCGGGTCGCGCAAGTCCTTGCAGAATCGGGCCTACGGCAGTAGCTCCCGCCAGGCGCTCCACAAGCTTGTAAGCGATGTTGCCCGCTTCGAGATTGGGGAATACCAGCGTGTTGGCTCGACCGGCGACGTCGCTGCCGGGCGCCTTGCTTTGACCTATTGCAGGGACGAGCGCAGCATCGGCCTGCAACTCGCCGTCAACCAGCAACTGCGGCGCGCGCGCTCGTAGAGTGCGGGTGGCTTCGATGACCTTGTCTGCAAGCGGATGGTGCGCACTGCCTTTGGTCGAGAATGAGAGCATCGCCACTCGCGGCTCGACACCCAGCAGCGCGCGCGCGGAATCGGCCGACGCCATCGCAATTTCGGCAAGCTCGGCAGCGGTCGGGTCGACCACTACACCGCAGTCTGCAAAAATGAATGCGCCGCTTTCTCCAAACTGGCATCCGGGTACCGCAATCAAGAAGAAGCTGGAGACGATTTTCAGACCAGGTTTTGGTCCAATACATCTGAGCGCCGCGCTTACCGTGTGCCCTGTCGTGTGTGTGGCGCCGGACACGCTGCCGTCGGCTTCACCTTCGCGCACCATCATGTCGCCGAAATAGAGGGCGTCGTCCATCTGCTGACGCGCTTCATCCAAAGTCACGCCTTTTGATCGGCGCGCTTCATAATAGCGAGACGCATACTTTTCGAGAGCCGACGAGCGGCGATGGTCGAGAATAGAAACCCCGGTCAACGTGACGCCAAGCTTTGCAGTTTTCCCTCGTATGATGTCTTCGCGGCCGATGAGCGTAAGCGTGGCGATACGCTCGCGGACCGACAGCGCTGCTGCCTGGATGGTTCGCTCATCCTCACCTTCCGGCAAGACAATGTGCTTCTGAGCAGCCGCAGCGCGCGCGCGGATTCGTTCTAGCACGTCCATCGACCAGTAGGCCTCCCGGCTGTTCTTGGTCACCGGAGAAAACCAGCACCAGGCTCAGCTTGCGGTAAACTCAACGATTCGAGGCCAGAATTCTAGCTTATTTTCATGAGCGGAGCGAGGACGCTATCGAAACGAAAAGGCTGAAGAAGAGCTTGGCTCGCTCCATCTTCAGCCTTTGGAACCACAGCGCCCGGCGATACCCGATCGAAACGCGCGTGGACTCTCCCGTTTCCTCGCGCAGTCCTGCGTGAACTCTCCCCGATTCGCGCAAGACTCGGCCTAAGTAGTCGCCAACTTGCGCTGTGGCGTCTCGCGGAAGCCTTTCAATTGCGGCTAGTCGCCGCCTCGCGACGTCGAACGCTCGGCGGGCTTGCTGGCATCACTGAAAAGTATATCGGTCAGATCCAGACCCTCGCGGCGATCGATGTCCTGTTCAATCGTCTTCAACCTGGCTCGCTGTTCCTGAATTCGCGTCGCGATCTTTGCGAGATCGGCGGAATGCATGCTCTCAAGCTGCGATTGCAGACTGACCAACTGTGTTTTGAGCTCTTCCCTCTGCTGTCGCTCGCTGTCAGCGATCAACTGATTGACGAGCATCTTCACGTCGGACCGCATCTGTTCGATGCTCGTTCGTTCAGGTGACGCGGTGTTAGAGGGACCCGTTACGGTTGAGCTGTTCCCTGTGCGATCGCGACGCAGCAAATCGGCGTGGAATGACACACCGTCGCGCCCCACGCTTACATCCGTGCCCAGCACTGCGAGCACGAGCATCGCCATTGCAACGGCTCCAAGCGCTTTCGCCCACAGCGGAGTCACCGACAGCAGTTCTTTGAGCACCGCAAGCAGCGATCGCCCGCCCCGATTGCCGGTCACCACGCGCAAGACCGGCACATCATCGAGTTGCCATTGCTGAAGCATCCCTCTCACCCGCTCGAATGCCTGAAGCTCCTGTTTGCAGGCCACGCAATCGGCGAGGTGCGTTTCGACACGAAGTCTCTCTTCGGACGTCGCTTCGTCGTAGAGGTACGCCATCAGGGGTTCGTGCATATTGCATTTATTCTGTGTGTTCATTTCTTCACCACTTATTTCTGACATCTCTTTCACAGAGTTCACACTGCTTCGCGCAGGTGCCCGAGTCTTTTTCTGAGCTCCGACAATCCGGTGTACATTCTGGTTTTCACGGTCGAGATCGGTATCCCCAGCACGTCTGCAATCTCCGAGAACTTCAGCCCTTCATATTCCTTCATGATGATGACCTGTCGCATCTCGAACGGAAGTCCCTGCAAGGCGCGGCGTACGTGCCGGGTAACTTGTTCGCGCTGAATACTAGTGCCGAGGTCGTCAAGATCTGCCTCGGGCTCGAACCCGCTTACCTCGCGTTGTTCGTCGAGTGAGATCGTGAACTTGGATCTGCTTCTCAGCTTCGTGTTGCAGATGTTGAGAGCTATCCTGTAAATCCACGACGAAAACTTTGCTTCCCCGCGGAACTTCGACAGATTGCGATAAGCCGAGAGGAAGGTTTCCTGAGTCGCATCCTTGGCTTCCTCGTCCCTGCCCAGCAGTCTGAGGGTTAGGCCGTAAATCTGCCGCTCCCATCGGCGCACGAGTAGGTTGAAAGCGTCTGGTTCGCCTCCAAGCGTGCGCTCGATTATCTGGCTATCACTCAGTTCCAAGTCGCTCTCGCGCCACCCATCCGATGATAGACCCCCCAGCCGCTCCAATACTATAGACTGGCCGGGCCTTGAAAAAGTTGGAAAATCAGGCGCCGCTCGGGTTGGAAGCCGAATTCGTCATCTCGAAGGAGTCGAGGACATACTCTTCTTTGCAGGGGTGTGCCCCGCACGCGCCGTGGTTGACTCAGAGGCTCCGCATGCGGACCCACAACTTTAGTAGTGAACAAACACCTTGATTGGGACTTTGCGAAGGGTGATCGGTACCCCATTGAGCGTGGCGGGTCGAAAGGTAGATCGCTGCAGCGACTCCTTGGCCGATTCGGTCATAAACTCTACTGGCATTATGACTTCTATGTCGCTGATCGTGCCGTCCGCGTTGAATGTTGCTTTCATGAGAACGATGCCGATGACCTGGTTCTCTCTTGCCTCGGGTGTTATTGTCGGGGTCGGCCTGTAAATCCAACTCCAGCTCTTGTAGCCCTGAAGTGCGGGGATGCGGTTGAATTCGAAGGCAGTAGGGGTCCGGGAGCCCGACCCATCAGGCAGGCCGGCATTTCCACCTCCCTTTCCACCTTTGCCCCCAGGTCCGACTCCACCGTCATTTCCGCCTCCCACGCCCGTCCCACCGCCACGGCCTATTCCGCCTCCAGAACCGGGGCCACCCGAGAACTCCCCACTCTTGCCGGACGGGTCTCCAATCGGACCAGGCGGCGGAGGTGGACTCTCAGGGCCCACCACTGTAGGAAGAACGGGGAGCGTGGGATCAGGAACGGTGGACGGGTTCATATCCACGACTTGTGGTCGCGGCAAGATCAATGGTGGGAGACCCCTGGACGGCGGTGGGACGCTCTCCTGCCCGCCGCCGCCGCCGCCGCTCGCACCCTTTGGAACGTCCGGCTGTTTCGGCTCGGTACTACTTGTAGGAGCCTCCCTCAAAGGGAATGTGACGGTGTAGCCAGGTGATCCTTCCACCGGAGACTTCACAAACATCGCCCGCCAGCCGAGTACCGCTATCGCGCCAAACAGCGCGAGGTGCGAAATCAGTGCGAAAGCAAGCCCAATCTGAATCCGCTGGCGGCGCTTCGCATCCTTCGTATCAGCGACGAACAATCCCCGGATGAATGCGCGTGGATCGCGAGTCAGCTCGCCGAATGCGCTCTGAAGTTCCTGAATCAGACGCGAGGTTAATCCTCTTTGTTCGATTAGCGAGAAGGGCAGGGCTACGGCGTGGTTTGGACTTTTAACAAACTCGGTTGTGGTAACAGCAGCCATCTTGAGGTGAGCCATTCGAGCGGAAGGACATAGCAATGAATCTAGGGCCGCGATCGCTCGCGGCCCAAACCCACAGATCTGATCACCTGAGATTGAACTCTATTTCGACCGGCTGCCAGAAGGATACGGGCTGCCCGGCTTTCATTGCCGGCTTGAATCTCATCTGATAGGCGGCTTGGATGGCTTGTTCGTCCAATCCGTCGGGTAACCCGCGCGTAACGCTTACGCGTTTGACGGTTCCGTCCGCCCCAATCAACACACGCACTTTTACTACGCCTTGAATCTTGTTCTTGCGCGCTTCTTCGGTGTAGCGCGGCGACGGGTTGTTCAGCGGGATCGGTTTCGAATCTACGTTTGTTGCCGGCGCTCCGCTTCCACCACCAAGTCTGGGATCGCCGCCGCCCATGTTGTAGCCGTTGCCCGGCCCAACGCCTCGGCCGTTACCCGGGCCCATACCTCCGCCCTGACCGTCGCCCATACCTCCACCGGATCCAGGACCTGCCGACGGCGGACCAGGCACCCCATTGGGCAAGCCTGTCATCGCAAGCTCATCGCGCTTGGGTTCCAGCCGCGGATCAACTTGAACGGTTTCGGGAACCGGTAATGAAGGCGGCCGTGGAGTCGGCTCCGGACGCGGAGCAATCAGTGGAGGAGTGAGTGAGAACTTCGGCAACTGACCCTTCGAAGCCGGCGTCGGAGTATTTCGTCCCCCGCCGCCGCCGCCGCCAGCCTTTTTCTCGGCCTTCGGCATTTCGATCTGCTGCGCCTTGAAGTCGTCCGGGTTGATCATGTGGACTTCGAGCTCGGTTTGCGCCTGGACGGCGTCCCCGCCGAACACGAGTTTCCAAATCTGAGGTCCGAGCACGAAGACGATGAATAAGGTACAGAAGGTCAGGATGCCAACTGCCATCCCCAGCATCAGTCGGTCTTGGCGGGAGCGGCCCCCAAGCCCATCACCTTTGAATAGTGAAATCGTGAACTTGACGGGATCTGAGGCGAAGTCACGCCCAGCATCCCGCAGGATCCGATATAGGCGGCCAAAAATTGACGATGTTTGAAGGAAGGAGTTTTCGAATAATACGTTATCTTGCATTTCCTCTCTCCAGAAGCCTGATGCTACCCTACAGACTTCATTGCAACTGGTTCAGAGGTTCAAAGGAGGGAATCGATCCCTCTACCACTTCTGCTCCTGCGCCATCCTCACGAGCGATTTTGGTTGAGACGGCTGATGATATTGTCACTTGGTGCTCTCTTCGGTGTCAAGACTAGACACTCAAAAAACTTAGCACCCGGCGCCCTTCTGGTGCCCGATCGATTTCGGGACCTGACAAATAGGCGCTCTCCGCCTTCTTTTCTGCCCGTATCTGTAGAATGTTCCTCGCCTGACAGCCTTGCAGTTTTGTTTTAAGCCACCACACTTTTAGTGCCAAACCCCTTTCACGGAGATGCCCGCTAACGAAAACGGACTCCACCTTTTCTTTCAAGGGGGAATCCACTTCGGCAACTGAGCGCTAAAAGTCAGCAACTTAGCGCAAGACTTTCACGCGCCGGTTTGATTCAATGTTGAACGCTTTCCTGCGCGCTAACCGAAGCTCTCTTAGAAAGGATATTTCCAATGACAGCACAAAACCAAAGAACACCCGTCTCGGTAGACGAGCCGAAAGGCAAATTGGGCGTCTTGTTAGTCGGTTTGGGAGCAGTAAGCACGACTTTCATCGCCGGCGTCGAGGCAATAAAGAAGGGCCTGGCGGAGCCCATAGGCTCGCTGACGCAGATGGGGACGATTCGATTGGGCAAACGGACCGACAATCGCGTGCCCCTGATTCGCGACTTTCTTCCCCTGGCGGCGCTAAACGACCTCGTCTTCGGCGCGTGGGACATCTTCGAGGAGAACGGCTACGAGGCGGCTCTTCACGCAGGGGTGATCGAGCGCGACCTTGTGAATCAGCTCAAATCTGAACTCCAGTCGATCAAGCCCATGAAGGCCGTGTTCGACCAAAAATACGTCAAGCGGCTCAACGGAACTCACGTAAAACAGGCCTCGAACAAGATGGAGCTAGCCGAGCAGTTGATCGCGGATATTCAGAGCTTCAAGCGAATAAACGAATGCGATCGGGTGGTGATGGTTTGGTGCGCTTCGACGGAGATCTTCAAGCAACCCGGCGAAGAGCACAACGACCTCAAGACCTTCGAGCGGGCGATGCGTGAGAACAGCCCGGCAATCCCGCCTTCGATGATCTATGCGTACGCAGCGCTGAAGTCCGGAGTGCCCTTCGCTAACGGCGCACCGAACCTCACGGTGGATGTCCCGGCATTGACGAGGCTCGCGGTCGATCAGGGCCTGCCGGTGTGCGGCAAAGACTTCAAGACAGGTCAGACGTTGATGAAGACAATCATCGCGCCGGGTCTGAAGGCTCGCTTGTTGGGGCTTCACGGCTGGTTCTCGACAAACATACTCGGCAACCGCGACGGCGAAGTGCTCGACGACCCCGAGTCTTTCAAGACGAAAGAAGAGTCAAAACTCTCCGTGCTCGAGTACATCCTCCAGCCCGACGTGTACCCGACCTTGTACAAAGACTTCAGTCACATCGTCCGGATCAACTACTATCCGCCGCGGGGAGATAATAAGGAAGGCTGGGATAATATCGATATATTCGGGTGGCTCGGCTATCCGATGCAGATCAAGGTCGACTTTCTGTGCCGCGATTCGATCCTGGCCGCGCCAATCGTGCTGGATTTAGCGTTGTTCCTGGATCTTGCAAAGCGCGCGGGCATGCGAGGCGTGCAGGAGTGGCTGTCGTTTTACTTCAAGAGCCCGATGACCGCTCCCGGCCTTTACCCCGAACACGACCTGTTCATTCAGTTGATGAAGCTCAAGAACACACTGCGCCATTTGAAAGGCGAGGAGCTAATCACTCACCTCGGGCTCGAGTACTATGACTGATTCCGATCGGTGAAGGAGCATCCAGGCCGCCGAATCAAAGACGATCGGCGGCCTTCTTGTTAGGCAGGCTGGGGAGCAGGCCTTCCACGTCGCGACAACGCCATCGCGATGCCTCCACAGAGCGAACCCGTCACCGTCGTGAACCCGATCCACATAAGCATCTGGGGGACAACCGCCAACTGGATGAACTTGGTCCAGAAATCAAGGTCCTGTGGAAAATCGGGCGGAACAGCGTCATAGTGCGTACCCCAGTTGCCCCTCATTGCGAAGTACATCACTATGAGCACCGGGATTCGGGCCGCGTATGCGTACGCCAGCAGCACCTTCGTGAGAGTTTTCCATCCGAGCAGCGGAATCAATGCGCCGGCTGCGAGCAGCACCAGTCCGACGAGAATCTTGCCCGGGAATTCAGCCTTCATTCCGAATCCGAGGAAGCCGCCCGCGAACATGACGACTAAACCCAGCAGGGCGAAACCGATCACTCGGCCGGCGCCTGGCTGCGCCTCGTCCGTTCTGCTCAACTTCATCGCAAAGTAGATGCCGAAGATGGGCGCCAGCCACGTGATGCCGACGATCGAGCCTACGCCCCCTGCGGTTGGCTTGAACAGCGCAGTCGGCCAATGTTGGAGCTCGCCAACCAGACGCAAGAACGTCACAGCCAGCGTTATCACCGCCGGGATGAGAATTAGCCGAGTGATGTTTACGCGGGAGCTTGATGTGTCAGTCATGAGGATCTCCTTGAGCCACTGATTAGTTATGAACCGAGACGATGCCAACTCAACTTTGCCATGATTCCCAAAGAGTTCCCAAAGACGATCGCGCGTTCAACGGCGTTCAGTCTGTTAAGCTTGCGCTGCAGCACTTCGGTGTTTGCTTCGATTGGCCATCGCGACCGCGATCGCACCGAAAAGCGAGCCAAAAACCACAGTGAACGCAACCCAAAAGAACAACTGTGGAATCACGCCGATCAAGATGAACTTAGGAAACCAGGTTATGTCGGCCGGGAATCCCGGAGGCGGCCCGTCGTAGTGCGTGCCCCAGTGGCCCTTTATGGCGAAGAACATGATGATGGTCACCGGAATGCGCGCCGCAAGACCGTAGGCGAGCAGCGTCTTGAAGAGCGCGGGCCACGCTTTTCGCTGGATGACTGCTGCTAATATGGAGGCGATTCCCACAAACAGCTGGGCTAAGGGCATCCCCGGTGTCGAGACAGCAAAGGCTCCAACGAATCCAATCACCGTCACTACAATGCCGAGCAGCGCAAACATTGCGACTCTTCCCGCGCTGGCGGGAGCCTCACCCGAATTTGCAAGCTTCATCGCGAAGTAAAATCCGAAAATCGGAACCAGCCATACTATGCCGATTGGAGCCAACCCGCCGCCGGCATCCGGGTTGAACCATAGCCTGGACCAGCCTTGCCGCTCTCCAACCAGCCGCAGTACCGTTATCGCCAGGGTTATCAGTGCCGGCACCGTGATGAGCTGGAGCGTGGAAGGCCTTCCACCAGAGGATATTTCTGCCATTAGATTGTCTCCTTCGCTCCCGTGGATTTATCGGTCTGCTGATTTCTTGAGCATCCAGGCGTTGGCAGTCTCTCGAATCGCGGATACGTATATCACAAGTGGAAACCGCGAACAATTGCGTTTGGAGCCTCTGGCAAAGCAAGGTTCGCTGTTCACTTGGTTGCACCAAAAAAGCGCCGAATGCTAGTATCGAGGCTTGGAAAATGAGACGCGCATCCTCCTAGCCCAAGGTGCGACGGAAGGTTTAGGGGAGGACGTGAGGAAGATGAGACCAACTCGTAGAGCGAAGATAACAGCGCTGGGGCGCTACGTGCCGCCGAAGGTAGTCACGAACTACGATCTTGCGAAGCGGGTCGATACAAACCACGATTGGGTAGTCGCGCGGACGGGCATTGTTGAGCGTCATTGGGTCGAACCGGGTACTCCTACATCGGAGCTTGCGGCGCAGGCAGTGGGCGACCTCCTTAAGAATCGCGGGATCGAAGCAAACGAAATCGAGCTAATAATCGTCGCGACGGTGACACCGGATATGTTCTTCCCGGCTACCGCTTGCATCGTGCAAAACAAAGTGCGAGCAAGTCGCGCGTGGGGCTTCGATGTTTCTGCTGCATGCTCGGGCTTCCTTTATGCTTTGACTGTCGGCGCGCAGTTCGTTCAGTCCGGCGCTCACGATAAGGTCGTGGTCGTGGGAGCTGACGTTATGACTTCCATAACCAATTTCGATGATCGCTCTACCTGCGTTCTATTTGGAGATGCCGCCGGAGCCGTTCTTCTCGAGCCGAGTGACGACGAGAATCTCGGGATTCTCGACTACCTCCACGAAGTCGATGGTTCCGGGGCGGAGTTTCTAAACATGCCGGGCGGAGGCAGCCTCCACCCAGCGTCGCATGAAACCGTCGACAAGAAGATGCACTTCGTTCATCAGGACGGCCAGCCCGTCTTCAAGTATGCCGTTCGCAAGATGGGCGAAGTCAGTCGCGGGGTATTGCAGCGCAATGGTTTTGAAAGCGGCGACCTTGACTTGTTCATCGCGCATCAGGCGAACGCGAGAATCATCAACGCGGCCGCCGACAAACTCGGCCTGGAAGACAGGAGAGTAGTCAAGAACATTCACAAGTACGGAAATACAACTGCGGCGACGATTCCGCTCGCGATCGGTGACGCGCTGGACGATGGAAGGTTGAAGAAGGGCAAGCTAGTCGTGTTTGCTGCAGTCGGCGCGGGATACACGGTTGGCGCGATGCTGACGCGGTGGGCTTACTAAGATCAGAAGCGGATACGATTTCAAGTGTCGGCGCGGCTCTAATGTTTGATAGTCGCGCCGTTTCGTTTTTTGGGACGAGTTCCTCAATAGCTGCGGGTCGATCGAATGTCCGCAGAAATCGGACCGCCAGCGGCTTCCTGAACAATCTGTACTCCGACGCTCGCGCCGATTCTGGTAGCACCCGCCCGGATCATCTCCTGTGCCTGTTTCAGGTCTCGAACTCCGCCGGACGCTTTGACACCCATCTGACCGCCGACAACTCGTCGCATTAGAGCGACGTCGGCCGCCGTTGCTCCACCCTTGCTGAAGCCGGTGGAAGTCTTGACGAAATCGGCCCCTGCTTCTTTCGCTAGCAGGCAGGCACTGACTTTTTCATCGTCCGTTAGAAGAGCAGTCTCGATAATGACCTTGCAGACGTACCCGACCTCGTGGGCGACATCAACAACCCCTCGGATGTCTCTCGACACCAGCTCGTGATCGCCGGACTTTAGCGCTCCTACATTAATGACCATATCGAGTTCGCTCGCGCCATCGAAGATGGCTCGCCTTGCTTCGTAGGCCTTTGTGTCGGGCTCGTTGGCTCCAAGCGGAAATCCAATGACCGTGCAGACCTTGACCCCGCTTCCCCGCAACGCGCAAGCAGCTTCGCGTACCCAGATCGGATTGATGCACACGGACGTGAATCCGAAGCGCACGCCTTCCTCGCATACCTTGAGTATATCGTCGCGCGTCGCATCGGGCTTCAGGAGCGTGTGGTCGATGTAGCGCGCGACTTCTCGTGCCGCTTCGCTCTCCGCGCCGGTGAGGCCGAATCGCACGCCTCCGTCGGCGATCAACGCATGCATACGATCCGGACATTTCACAAAGCACTCGTCGTGGTGCAAACGACACTCGGTCGTTTGCGAAGCGCCGCCGAGCCTGGAAAGGATGACGTCGGTTATTTGCGAGATTAGATCTTCTATGTTTGTGTCGTTAGTCATCGAGATCCGATCCAATTCCCGGCCGCTCAGGGCAGATCAAGGGTCATGCCTAAGTCGCCTCGCTTTGTATGTAGGGAGCCGACTGTTGCGATCTCGAAGCGGCGCGGGCCTTTACTTCTTCCAGCAGTGCATAGGGAACCTGAAGATCGCCGAGTCCGGTTACGAGGTCGATATCGGGCTTGTAGGCGCCGTGGAAATCGCTCCCTCCCGTCACCAATAGCCGGTACCGTGAAGCGATCTCAGCATATGCTGCGCGCTGGGCTGGATTGTGCCGGCTATAGAGGGCTTCGATGCCCTCGAGGCCGAAGCCCACCAGCTCGGCCACGATTGTGTCCACCCCTTCGTAGGAAGAAAGCCCCAATTGATAAGGATGAGCCAGAACCGCGACTCCGCCAGCCGCGCGGATCAAGGCGATCGACTCGCGCGGAGACAGGCGCGCCTTCTCCACATAGGCCGGCGCGCCCTTCTTCAAGAATCTATCAAACGCGTCTTGAATGCTTCGAGCGTAGGATCTCTCAACCATCAGCCGCGCGAAGTGCGGTCGGCCGACGACTTCATTCCCGGCCAGCTCCGCAACTTCTTCATAATTGATATCCACACCCAGCGCCCGCAATCGGCTTGCGATCTCGGGGTTCCTTTTCTCTCGCGCTCGCCTCAACTCGTTGAGCTTCTCACTCAGGGAAGCCGATTGCTCGTCTATATAGTAGCCGAGCACGTGCATCGTTCCGGGTGAATACTCCGCGCTGATCTCGATTCCGGCAACGAACTCGATGTCGAAACGTTCCGCAGCGACTCGAGCGCTAGTGAGTGCCGCAACAGTATCGTGATCGGTGATCGCAACAGCGCGCGCGCGCTTAGCACTTGCCATCGCAATCAACTCTTCGGGAGTTGCGCTGCCGTCCGACTGCGTTGTGTGCGTATGTAAATCGATGATCCCCGCTGACACAGCGACGATATTATCGGTCGCGCGCGACGTTAGTCAATTGATCCGCTCAGCCTCGAAACTCGCGGCTGGAGCCACTTTCGTGACACAGCCACAGAATAGGCTTCCAGAGCCTGTTCTAAGGCTCCCGCCGCACAACCGGCTCTGGGAGCCAGTTATATCCGCACGTGAAATTCAAATATCAAAGCCTGTCGTGCAACTTCGCGCGTTCCATGCTTGCGCGGAGCATCGCCGCACGCTCGCGACAGTACGTCTTGAAACTGGCTCTGGCAGCCATTTTCACGGATCAGATACCAATGCGCTGTTTTGGCTCGCGTCGTCTCGAAAAAAAACGTTGACAACTCTAGGCGAAGTAAATATATAACAACAATATGTTGTATGACATTTACGTTAGTATACAAGAGACGCAGTGCTACAGCATCTTGTGTACGAGGTAAAATCTAACGAAAGGAGAAGCACACTATGGCAACTGCAAAGAAGGGCGGCGCCAAGAAGAAAGCCGCCGCGAAAAAAGGCGGCGCTAAGAAGGGCGCGAAGAAGAGATAGTAAAACGCCGCTACGCAAAACGGGGGTTCTCTGTGTGAGAACGCGGGGATGGGCGACCATCCCCTTTTTCTTTTTTGATTCGCTTCTCTGAAGCGACAAGATTCTCACTCCTCGAGCGTTCAATATGATCTTGTGGGTTCACGCCAACCGCTCGGGAAGGAAGCGGGCTCGATCAGGTGAGGGGAAAGGTGAGAGACTTTGTTTGTAGAACACGATCAAGCCTGGAGAGAAGCCTTGAGCGAGGAGTTCTCTTCCGGTCGGTTCCTCCGCGCACCGTAGAGGTCGGGCTTGCCAGTTGGTCGCGTTTGCCATCGCTTGTGCACCCAAAGCCATTGGTCGGTATATCGGCGAGCGTATTCCTCGATCATATTGGTGAACCTGGCGGTGTTGAGCGCGACTTCCTCCTTGAAGTCTCCGGTTCTGACCAGCGGTATTTCGGGCTCAAACCGAAGTTGGTGCTTGCCGGACGCTGGATCCCAAATCAAAAAACCCGGCACCACCGGCGCCTCGGAGCGCAAAGCAAACACAGCCAGCCCTGTTGTGGAGCACGCCGGAATTCCAAAAAAGTCACAGAAGATCCCCTGGTCCGCGAGAGTGTTCACGTCTATCAAGAAGCCGACGTCTTGACCGCGTCTGAGAACCTCGAGCACTGACTTGACCGCGTTGTTCTTATTGATCGTGCGATTACCCGACATCTCCCGATAGCGGTTTATCATGGCATCCAACAGTGGGTTATCAAGAGGTCGAACCAGGAAGCTCAGCGGGTGACCGTATGCCCCCTGAGCAAAAGCGCACAACTCCCACGCTCCAAAATGACCGGTCAGCATCAGCACGCCACGGCCCCGCTCCGAAGCACGCTGGTAATTCTCAAAGCCAGAGTATTCCACCAGATTTGATATGTTTTTCCTCGTCACACTTGGAAACTGAGAGAACTCTCCCAGAAGCCTGCCGAGATTGGCAAAGACTCCCTTGACGATCGCACGGCGCTCGCTCTCGCCAATCTCCGGCATCGCAAGCTCCAGGTTTCTATGGCCGACGCGGCGCAGCCTTCCGTGAAGTAGGTAGATCGCCTGCCCGATCAGTGTGCTCAGAACGATTGCTGCTTTGCGTGGTAGGAATCCTAGAGACTTGAGGAGCAGCCAAGCGGGCGCAAACTCGACTGCATTACGAAGCGCGCTTCTCTTCCTTCCTGACACGCGGTCAAACTAGCACGGCATCTGAGGAGTGTCAATTTGCAGCAAATTTGCAGCAAATTTCGATCACCAACACGAGTCTGGCTGCTCCTTTCAAACGCCTCGATCGATCGACGGGTCAAAGAGAGCCGCACGATTGATATGCGCGCTAACGCCCACTTCAACACCTTGGGGTCACGCGCGCTCCCACTTCGTTTTTACGACGCGCCGGTATTAAGTCATAATTGAACACTCGGACATCGTCAGGTTGCTGAACCGTGCGTCGTCAGGCCTCACGGTACAAATCAACGGCGGCCGCGACGGTTTCAGACATTATGGGTAAAGTTCTAAGGCTCTTTCTAACCGCAGCAACGCTGGTACTTCTAGCGAGTGTTTCATTCGCCGATCTCCAGTTGCCTCAGCCACAGGGAATGCTCAGCGATTTTGCGGGCAAGCTCAGTCCATCGACTCGACAGCAACTCGAAGCGTCGCTTCGAGCGTTCAAGGACAGAACCGGTATTGAGGTCGCCGTCGCTACTGTCTCCTTCGACGACCTGCAGGGCTATCCCATCGAAGAGTACGCGCTTCAGCTGGGGCGGCAGTGGGGCGTCGGACGCGATTCTGAGAAGCGAGCCTTATTGTTGCTGGTGGCGATAAAGGCACCTGACAGCGGGGGCGTCTTTCACGGGGGCACGCGATTGGAGGTCAGCCGGCATCTTGAAGGCGACCTCCCCGACATTCTCGCGGGCGAGTTAATCCGCAAGATGCGAAGCGACTTCATGGCCGGGCGATTCGACCAGGCCCTGACCAACGGCACCCAGACGATTCTGGCTACACTGGCCCAAAGACTCGGCATCTCGATGGATGGCGTGGATCCATCGCAAGCCGTTCGTCAGCCGGTTCGCCAACCGACTCGGAGTTCCAGACGGGGCGGAGGGATTCCCGTCTTTACGATCGTCATACTTATCTTCGTCTTCCTTGCGATCATACGCGCGATAGGCGGGGGGCGTGGGGGCGGTGGTGGCAGACGTGGAGGCATCGGGTCGGATTGGTTGCTGTGGGCGATATTGTTCGGCAGCGGCCGAGGGGGGGGATGGGGCAGCTACGGCGGCAATCAAGACTCGAGCTGGGGCGGCGGCGGCTGGGGCGGCGGAGGTGGTGACGGCGGCGGATTCGGCGGCTTTGGCGGCGGCGGTGACTTCGGCGGCGGTGGCGCGAGCGACAGCTGGTAGTCCAAAACAATGAGTTGTTGAAATCGCGGCGGGATCAAACACTCTATCAATCGAAAACACCTACCGCCTAGGACCCGGAGGAACGCAGGTAGGTCAAAAGTTGGAGGCTAACAACAATGGCTGACGAATTGACCGAGCTTGTAGATAGACTGAAAGAAGCGCACGCGACGAAGCTCAAGTCGGTGGTGTTGTATGGCTCGGCGGTAGCCGGCGGCCAGCTCGAGGAAGACAGACCGAAAAAAGTGCTCGTGGTGCTCGATCGAATCACCCCAGCCGAATTGAGAGCCGCTCACGAGGTGGCCGAGTGGTGGCGCGTGGAGGGGAATCCGCTGCCGGTTTACTTCACCGATGAAGAGATCGCGGACTCGTCCGATGTATTCCCAATTGAGTTCATTGATATGAGCGAGGTCAGGCAAGTACTCTACGGCGCGGATCCCTTCGAATCGATCGACATCCCGACGACGAATCTGCGGCACCAACTCGAATACGAGCTGCGAGCCAAGTTGCTCAGGCTGCGGAGGCTCTATATCCCCGCCTCGCGAAACGCCAATCAGCTCGCGCGGCTTATGGCAGATTCGCTCGACAACCTCGCGGTTCTGTTTCGTCACATCTTGAAGATGCTCGGAAAGGACGCGCCCTTCGACAAGCGGGAGTGCGTGATGAATCTGGCAGCGGAGCTCAAGTTGGACAAGGCGGTGTTTGCGCGTGTCTTCGACTTTGGGGCTGACGAGGAGGTGTGGCTCGAGTCTGAGACCAACGAAGCGTTCGCAACCTATCTGGCTCAGGTGGAGAAGGTGATCGATGCAGTGGATAGGCAGTGATGCTTTGTAGTGCGGGGAAGAGTCGCCGATGTTGTTCGCCGTCTGCCTCAAAGGAAGAGCGGCGACTTCGTCGCCGCACTCCAAAGCCTCAGGTCAGCTTCACCTCTTCCAGTCCCTGCGGCGTCAGGTAGAGCTGCTCCAGACGGCTGGTCAAGTAATCAAAAGCATCGTCGACCGAATCTGTCTTGTGGAATATGTCGAGATCCTGCGCGCCGACAACCCCCCATCGCACAAGCGCGTCGAAGTTGATAATCTCGTCCCAAAACTCCGTCCCGAACAATATCACCGGCATCGATTTGCTGGGTTTCTTAGTCTGAATCAGCGTCAACACCTCGAACAGTTCGTCCATCGTTCCAAAGCCGCCTGGAAACACGACCAACGCCTTGGCCGGATAGACGAACCAGAACTTGCGCATGAAGAAATAGTGGAAGTTGAAGACCAGCTCGCGGGAAACGTATTGATTGACCTCCTGCTCGAGCGGCAGCTGAATGTTCAAGCCGATGGTCTTGCCCCGCGCAAGCGAGGCCCCGCGGTTTGCCGCTTCCATCATTCCATTCGAACCACCCGAGCAGATGATGAAGTGATGTTGGCCGGTCAGGCCCTTCGACCATTCGGTGACTCGCCGGGACAGCTCCATAGCGTCGTTGTAGTAGCGCGAGAGTTTCAGCGACTGTTGAGCATGCGCAAGTTTGGCCTTCAATTCCGGAGATAGCTCATCTACGGACTGTACCTGCTCCTTGACCAGTTCCAGCTCTGCCGCAGCCTGCTCGGGTGAGACCGAGCGCGCCGAACCGAAGAACACGATCGTGTCTCGAATACGATGCCGTCGCAGGCGAGTGGCCGGCTCGATGTACTCCGACAGGATTCTGATCGGTCTCGCTTCCGGGCTCTTCAAGAACTCAGCGGAATGGTACGGAAGCGGCGGGATGTTGGGTTGATTGGGTCGTGACATGTGTGGATGAGTTGTGACGCGCTCAAATGAATCGGCGCACTATGAATTCAGATTCCATAACTCGTGGATCAGGTTCCAAGCCAGAAAGAGTCCGAAGAGAATGCTGAACAGTCCGGCAAACAACCTGATGCCGCCGTTGACGGCAGCGAAGCGACGAGCGGTAACCGCGAACGGAAGGCCGATCATCGCGCTCATCAGGAGCATGCCGCCGATTGAGCCGATACCGAACACGACAATGTAGACGAGGCCTAAAGCCACTGATGGAATCGTCGTCAGCACTGCCAGGGTGAGGGCGGCGCTGCCCGCGACACCGTGCACCATGCCAACAACAAAGGGTCGGCGCCCTACACGAAACAGGCGATGGCGATGATCGTGTTCGTCGTGCGCGTGCAGGTGGATGTGAGTGTGCGGCGTACCGTCGGCGTGACTGTGCATGTGTGTATGGATCTGCAAGCCTCGGTCCCGCAGCGCTCGTCGCGTAGAGCTTATCCCGAGCGCGATGAGCATCACCGCGACCGGCGCTTCCATCCAGCGTCCAAAGTGTTCGGGTATCGAGGCTCGAAGCACAAGTATCACAAGGCCCAGGCCAATCAACGAGAAGGTGTGCCCGAGTCCCCAGAACGTACCTACCAGCGATGAGCGAAAGACGCTTTTGTGTTCGCTCACAATGGTCGATACCGCGACCAGATGATCGGGATCCAATGCGTGACGAAGGCCTAAGATGAACCCCAGGGTGAGTGCTGCGCTAATGGTCGCGTCCATCCGGCGGCTCCGTTTGATATCGCTCACTACTACAGAGTGGATTTGAACCGCTTGATAATAGCATATAGATCTCGCCGTTCTAAGGGTGATGTATCCGGTCACCTCGCCAACTCAATTTGTGGTGATCGGGAAAGGCATGAAGCAAAACAGGAAAACAAGCGCGGCAAGGATTGCCAGCGTGATCCTCGTCGCTCCGAGTGGTTCTTCTTCCATCACCGGTGGATGTCCCACCTTCAGCAGAAAGAACAGCACAAGGGTCCAAAGGAGGTACACCGGAGGCTGATGCAAAACTATCGTCGTGATCGCCAGCGTGCCGCACGACGCGGCAACGATGATCGAGACCCATTTGTGTACGCGGCGACCAAGCACCGCATACATCACATGGCCTCCATCGAGCTGACCGACCGGGAAGAGGTTCAACGCGGTTACCAGCGCCGTTCCCCAAGCAGCCCAATAGACCGGATTCCATTCGATCCATTTTGGAACACCGAGCAGCTTCGAGATCAGGATGAAAAGCAGAGGATCGTTAAACTGTAATCCGCCGCTTACCGCGGACGCATCGGCTATGGGAGCTGGTGTAGCCATGACGAGGCCTACCACCGCAGCGGGCAGAGCAAACACAAATCCAGCAAGCGGCCCCGCTATGCCGATATCAAACAGCGCTTTCCGAGATCTGATGGGCTCCTTGATTTTGATGACTGCCCCAAAAGTCCCGAACGGCGTGATCGTGGGAGGAGCCGGGATAAAAAATGGAAGCGTAGCGCGGATCCCGTAGTGACGGCACGCAAAGTAGTGACCGAATTCGTGTGCGGCTAGAATCGTCAGCAGAGTGAAAGTGAACAAAAGGCCTTTTGCCAGAGGATCAAAGTTTCCGCTTGCGGTCTCGGTGAGAACCGCAAGTATCGGGGCGAACAGCAATTCCATCGCGCCCGCCTCCGAGGAAACCTGAACCTGTACTGCCGAGCCGGCGCCGGTCAGCGTAGTACATATACCAGTGACAATTAGCAGCGTTACGTGCAGGAGCACCCGAGGAGTCGACAACTCGACCTCCCGAGTTCGTGTTAGAGGTTGCGCTGGTTGAAAGTCTGTGAACAGGTACGGCTGGTCGGCGTTCTGCACGAATTCAGAATACAACTCTGGAATGCACTGCTGTCAACCGCGCCGGGAACAGGTGCTCTACCTGATCGAGGAGGAAACTTTCGCGGCGTGCGTATCCTCATTGTCAGACGAATCATGACTGCAGTTCTTTGCCCGGTTTGAACCGTATGGTCTTGCCTGGAGGGATGTCGGTTATCTCTCCGGTCCGCGGATTGCGGCCGACGCCGCGTTTGCGAGGCTTGACGACAAATACTCCGAAGCCACGCAACTCGATACGCTCGCCTCTCTGCAGCGCAGTTTTCATTGCCTCGAACAGAGACTCGACGGCGACTTCGGCCTTGATCTTAGGAACACCGGTCTTATCGGCAACCTGATTGACTATGTCTAGCTTGATCACGTCAGCCTCCTACGTTTCCCGCCATTTGTTTGAAGCACTGATACCCTGAGTCCGTGAGGGCTGTGATTATAGGAGGCGGGCCAAGTGCTGTCAATGTAAATAATTGGCTCGGTTGTTCGCTGAAACCAGCAGTCAAAGTTCGGCCCATCACTTCGCTAGGCACCTCGACTGTCGGATGAGGTTGATAGCTAATCGCTTCGTTGTGCCGCCGCGCTTTGATAGACTGTCATCTCTGAAAATCTCAATTTTGGCATCCATTAGTTCATACGAGGATCACTGATGGCTACCTCAGAAAGTAAGATAGAAGATAAACCGGGTGATGGATTGAGGAAGCTCGCAGAGAGAAATGCCGCGGCGTTGGCCGGCGGTGGAGGCGAGCGCATCGAGCGCCAGCACGCCTCCGGGAAGATGACCGCTCGCGAGCGCATCGAGTTCCTGCTGGACGACGGCACATTCGAGGAATTTGACCGCTTCAAGAAGCATCGCAGCCGGGACTTCGGCATGGAGAATCAGCAATATCCGGGAGACGGCGTAATCGCCGGATACGGTTTCGTGGACGGGCGCAAGTTGTTCGTGTTTGCGCAGGACTTCACCGTTTTCGGAGGCTCGCTGTCGGAGACTAATGCCGAAAAGATCTGCAAAGTGATGGACATGGCGATGAAGGTCGGAGCCCCGGTGATCGGATTGAACGATTCAGGCGGAGCTCGCATTCAGGAGGGCGTGGCTTCGTTGGGGGGCTACGCCGACATCTTTCTGCGCAACACGCTTGCTTCGGGTGTGGTGCCTCAGATCTCCGCGATCATGGGCCCCTGCGCGGGAGGAGCCGTGTATTCACCGGCTATCACCGACTTCAACGTGATGGTGAAAACGACTTCCTACATGTTCATCACCGGGCCTGATGTCATAAAAACGGTCACTCATCAGGAAGTCACCAAAGAGGAGTTGGGCGGGGCGATGACTCACAACTCAGTTTCGGGCGTCGCTCACTTCGCCGCCGAGAACGACGAAGACTGCTTGAGAACCATTCGCGAGCTGCTGTCATTCATCCCATCGAATAATCTCGAAGATCCGCCGCGGGTTGAAACCAGAGATCCTGTCGATAGGATGGATGAGAGCTTGAATCGAGTGGTGCCCGAAGCGCCAAACGTTCCCTACGATATCCGCGACATAATCCATTCGGTGGTCGATGACGGATACCTGTTTGAAGTTCACGAACACTATGCGAAAAACATCGTGGTTGGATTTGCCCGGCTCGGCGGAAGGTCCGTTGGGATTGTCGCCAACCAGCCGGCGCATCTCGCCGGGGTGCTCGACATAGACGCGTCGATCAAGGGCGCGCGATTCGTTCGATTCTGCGACTGTTTCAACATCCCGCTTGTTACCTTTGAAGACGTGCCGGGTTTTCTGCCGGGCGTCCAACAGGAACACGGAGGAATCATCCGGCACGGCGCGAAGCTGCTGTTCGCGTTCGCCGAAGCGACCGTACCAAAGATCACTGTGATTACCAGAAAGGCATACGGAGGGGCTTACTGTGTTATGGCGAGCAAGCACATCCGGGCAGACGTGAACCTGGCTTATCCGACTGCGGAGATCGCAGTGATGGGAGCTGAAGGCGCGGTGGGGATCTTGTATCGGCGCGAGATCGGTCAGGCTGATAGTCCGGAGATTGAGTCGAAGCGCCGGGCCGACGAGTTTCGCGAGAAGTTCGCCTCGCCTTATATCGCTGCCGAGCGCGGATTCATCGACGAGGTGATCGAGCCAAAATTGACTCGCCCCAAGCTGATCCGCGCGCTGGAGATGCTGGATACAAAGCGCGATCAGAACCCGCCAAAAAAACACGGGAATATTCCGCTTTAGACCAATGACCAATGACAAGTGACGATTCTGATTAGTATAATCGGCGCTGCGTTGGGGGATGATGCTATGAAGGAATGTCCAAACTGCCGTCACTTGTTTCCTGATCAAAACAGCTTCTGCAGCTTTGATGGGATGAAGCTGGTCCGCTCTGTGCAGAGCACTGACGACCTCAAGAAAGGCGAGGGCCAGCGACAGATCCCGCCACCGCCAAAGCCGCTTCCGATGCGCCTGACCATAATCGATCAGAGCGACGACGGACATCGTTCGCGAGTGATTGAAGGGCTCGCGCTGGATTTTGGTAAACAGGGAATGCGCATACAGACCGGCACGATCGAGACCGGCCAGCTTCACATTATTCGCGATCACACAGTGGCGTTTAAGAACAAGCTGCAAGTAGAGGTCGATTTGCCCAACGCAACAATAAAGTATACGGGGTTCGCCGCGTGGTACAGACCGGAGGCGGAAGGGCCCTTCTGCACGATAGCCGGGCCACCAACCTCGTGAGACGAGGGCGTCTGCCGATGTGAGCA
>DATIFP010000107.1:0-16304 GCA_035455165.1 Blastocatellia bacterium | reverse complement strand
TCCGGTCTGGTCCTCGTCGACTACGTCGTCAAGCAAGCGGCAAAACGCGTAGACGTCTTTGATTGCACGCCGCTGTTTGCGTGGCAGAAGGAGAAACGAGTAATAGAAGTTTGACGCGGTGGCGCGAGCGAGCTTGCGCCGAGCGCCGAGCACTCGAGACATCGCTGATGAAACCGTCGAAGCCATCAGTACCGCCGAAATCCTCCCTTGCTCGCCGCCACGAAAAGGATCCGCAATTTGTCCGCCGACGTGATCACCGGCCTGTGCGCGAACACATCGTAGCCGTTCCCCTCGATGCGTTCGAGGATGCGCATCCCGCCGAGCCAGACCGATCGCAGCTCGAGCCCCAATCTCCCGGTTACCGAAGTGCATAGCGGCTTGCCGCGATCAAACATCGCGCGCGCTCGTTCAACCTGAAACTCCATCAATCGGTGGAAGCGTTCATCGACTCGCCCGCTGGCGAGATCATCCACCGCCAGCTCAAATCGCGACAGGTCTTCAAGCGGCAAGTAGACACGATCCTTTTGCAGATCGATCGCGACGTCCTGCCAGTGGTTCGCAAGCTGGAGCGCCGAGCAAATCTTATCGGACCATTCGAGTCGCTGGTCATCTCGATAGCCGAAGAGCAAGAGAACCAGCCGCCCGATCGGATTCGCGGAGCGACGGCAGTAATCCAGCAACTGGTCAAAGCTCTGGTATCGGCGGACGGTCACGTCTTGTGCGAATGCAGACAGCAAATCTTCGAACAAGGCGGGCGGCAGATCGAATTCGCGTCGCGTCTCGGCGAGCGCAACAAAAACAGGGTGCTCGGCGGCGCACGAAACCGAATCCCGAAGCATGCCGCGCCACTCATCGAGCAAATCCAGGCGCTCGCGCTCAGTATGTCCCTGCCCGTATCCTTCGTCGGCGAAGTCGTCGGCGATGCGCGCGAAAGCGTAGATCGAGTAAAAGTGTTTCCTGAGTTTCTTTGGAATGAGCACCGACCCGACGGGAAAGTTCTCGTAGTGCTCTTTTGCCAGCTTCTCGCAGAAGGCGTACGCGCGATCGACCGGCCAGCGCTCCTCGGATTCAAGCGGAGCGGTGATGGCTTGTGCGAGCGTGCCTGTCCCCTGTCGCGTCGCCGTGCTCATTGTTTCGAAGTGTATATCGGCTTGGGAGGGTAATGAAAGCAAGGAACGGCTGCAACAGCGTTGCCGCCGAGCGAACTGGTGCGTTGAAGCCTCTCGGCGAGAGGCCTCAAAGGTTCGCGCGCTCGCACACTGCTCCAGCCGCGACCCTGCCTCGCGCAGCGGAGAATGATTTTAGCTTTGATTTCGGGCGGAAGCGGGCCTGCTCCCAACCCAAAAGATCTGCTTGCTGACGTCAGTGCGCGGTCGCCACGCGCGACGTTCTCGTGAGAGGCTTCGAGGGCGTCGTCGTGCGATGCTTCATGCAAGACTTGCGCAAAGCGTCATCCACGAGCGGCTCGACCACGCATTCCGATTTGCGACACACGGTCGACAGCTCGCTGATTACAAGGTACCGCGCACGTTCGAGCATCCGCTTCTCGCGAAACGAAAGCGGCTTGCTCATTGACAGATATGTGAGATTCTTCAAAACCTCCGCGACGTGAAAGATGTCCCCAGTCTTCATTCTTTCAAGGAATTCCTTGTAGCGGTCTTTCCAATCGATTGGGGGGTTGGTGAAATCCGCCGAGAGTGCTTTGAGGAGCCGGTCGCACTGGTTGTTGTTGATAGGCGTCCTTAGACCTATTTCTATGGCGTTGGCGATTGGAACCATCACCGTCGATTCGGTCGCTTTTAACCTGAGCAGGTAGAAGCTGCTCTGCATGCCTCCAATCTCCGTAGTCGTGATCTTCTCGATTACGCCTATGCCGTGATTAGGATAGACAACCTTCTCGCCTATTTTGAAGCTCACAGATACCTCCTTCTGACCATTTGAACGGAATGCTGCCTCGAAGTGAGGACCTAAAGGGTAACCTACCCATTGACATATCAATGTACTCAGTTATTGACGACGAGCCGCGAACTGAACCCGTCGGAGGGTCGCTTGAATCCTTGGGCAAGCTCGATTTTAGAATCGGTGCTCTTGCCTTCCCGCCTTGTTCGATACCCAAACCGGAGTTTAGCGTAGCCCCGACGAAAGGGTCAAGCGCATAACGGGGAAAAACTTGATCCGTGATGAGTGATCCGTGACCCGTGAACCAATGACCCCGATCACGCATCACGCATCACATCACTCATCACGTTACGGCATCGTGAAAGATACAATCCACAACCGGCGCAGCGGGCCGCGCTCCTTGCGCAACACCTTCAGCACGACGTCATCTCCGCTCTTGAGATCACGAGTAACCCGCGAGAAATCTTCCTGCGTCGCTACCGGTCTGTTATTCATCTCGACTATCAGATCGTCTTCGGTCAGGTTGTTCTCGTCCGCGATGCTTCCCCGGTCCACGCTCACCACGAATGCGCCGCGCGCTCCGTCCAGCCCATTCATCTTCGCGAGTTCGGGCGTGAGCGTCCTTACGCTGATGCCGAGCGGAGACTCCGGCTTTCCCTGCCTCTGCCGTTGTCTGTCGGGCACGGTTCCCGGATCGCCCGGCCTTACGGGATCAACCGGAGAACGCCGAGGCGCAGACCGATCGTCGCCGTCTTCTTGCCGCTCTTCCAGCTTGATGTTGGCCGTTTGTCGCTTGCCATCTCGCACGAATTCTATGTTGGCCACGCTCCCGACGGGCAGCGACGCAATTCGCCTTATCAACTCGCGAACAGTCTTTACCTTCATTCCGTTGATGCTTGTGATTACATCCCCGCTTAGCAGACCCCCGCGAGCCGCCGGGCTCGATTCGCCGGTCAACTCGAGCACCACAATCCCCTGTCCGTCGGCGATCTTGTTCAGGCGGGCGATTTGAGGGGTTATCTCCTGGGGCTTGATTCCCAGGAAACCGCGGCGCACCCGGCCGTCAGACACAAGCTGATTGTAAACCTCCACCGCGCTTGCCGATGGCAGCGCGAAGCCGATGCCGTTGTAGCCGCCGGTGTTGGTGGCGATCTGGGTGTTGATCCCTATCACTTCCCCGGCAAGGTTGATCAGTGGGCCACCCGAGTTCCCGGGATTTATCGCCGCATCAGTCTGAAGGAATTGCTGGAAGGGGGTAGTCCCGCCCCCTTCGGTCACACGATCCTTGGCGCTTATGATCCCCGCGGTGACCGTTTGCTCGAGCCCAAATGGAGATCCGATCGCCAGCACCCAATCGCCGACATTGAGCTTGTCGGAGTCTCCCATTCGAGCCGCGGGCAGCGGTCTGCTAATGTCGATCTTGATCACCGCCAAATCCGTCGGCACATCAATCCCAATTACCCTCGCGTCCGTCTCGGCGCCATCGGAAAGCTTCACCCTGATCCTGGTTGCCCGCCGGACCACATGCGCATTTGTCAAAACGTATCCCGCCGAATTCACGATTACACCCGATCCGGTGCCTTCGCGTGTGTAGCCCGGGCCTTCGTACATCTTGATGTGTGCAACGCTTGGCTCTACCTCGCGTGCGACTCGCGCAAAGGTAGCTGACAACGCGTCCGCGTTGTTCGCACTGGCGCTGATCGACAGGCGATTGTCCTCCGATCGGGCGCTGACTATTCCGTGCAGGATCACCCCTATTGTGATCCCGAAAGATAGACAGCAAAGCGCAACCAGCACGATGATCGTCCGCGAGCGCGAGTCGTTCGAAAGGTGCATTTGGCTTGGTTTATACATCGCAACTCCTTCACATGGTTCAACGTGAGGATCAAAAGGTCTTCTAACTCGAAACGCTGGGCGGATTATAACAGACCGCGCTTTCGATGTTGAGGTTGGGAATGAAAGAGGCGGCTATCTGTGTTTCGGCGTCACCGCAGGCGGCCCTCTTCAATGAGCCGGCGGATAACCGCATCGTTCAACTCTGATCGGTATCGCAAGCCCGTCGAGCCGCTCTCCAGCAACGCGGTGCGAATGCTGTTCATCAACTCGCTCGTCGTCGCCAGCCGCGCCTCGACAATCTCATGGGTATCGATCGGCTGAAGTTCTCCTGCAATCCTGTTCGCGGTGAAGACGTGCGACGTCCAATCGATCACTCGGGACAAGTTAGAAAACTTTACCCTCGCTCTCAGAAGATACTTCTCGAGTGAGATCGACAAACCCGTCTCTTCGAGCGCCTCCCTCCGCGCGCCATCCTCGAATGGCTCCCCCGGCGCGATTCCTCCAGAGGGTGCGCGATATGCGCCAGGCGGATACATAGGCTTTTTGATTACGACTACGCGACCGCCAATCACTATGAACAAAGTGACATCGTGCGCCCGGCCGTGCTTTTGACTCGCGTACACCATCTCGAACTCGCGTTCGGTCATCTCGTAGGCGAGCGAAAGCTCTTCCGGGCTTCCGTATTTCCGTTCTAGTTCGAGAATAACTTTGGCAGAGATGTACATCTTCGGACCGCGTCGCAGCAAAACGCTAGCCCGCTGAGGCCAGCAAAGGGTATTCGACCTGGTGCAACCTTGTGTCTTTGTGTCCTTGTGGCGATCTGAGTGACGGCGACCCGCGCGCTCGCGAGAGTATGAAGCACTCCTCTTCACTTTCATCTCGACTTCGCATTCTTCTCGAAGAAGTTCAGTACCGCAGGAAACGTCGAACCAACCACGCTCAAATGATCGCCGTCCGGTACTTCAAGGAAGCTCACATTAATCCCTGCCTTCTCGGCGGCTGCAACCATCGTCTTCGAGAGCTGAATCGGCGTGATTCCATCACGTGCTCCGTGTGCAACCAGAATAGGAACACCTTTCAGTTTCGCCAGCAGAGAATTGAGTGGGTCGCCCGCCGGAAGCGCTCCGGCCGAGATCGCAGCGATCGCGGCGAATTGGTCCGGCTTGCTTCCCGCGACCAGCCACGTTCCGAGCCCCCCGGTTGAGTGTCCGGTCAGATAGATCCTGGAAGCATCGATCTTGTATTCGCGAGACACGGCTTCGATGACATCAAACACGTCGTTTTGCGCGGCACCCGTATACGAGCTCAGGCGGCCTCGCCCATTCACCGCAACCAGAATCCAACCGCGGCGATCGGCTTCGCCTTTAATGACGCTCGGGTCGAAGAGCCCGCTGAAGTAGGAGCGCTCATCGCCAAGATCGCCGTGCAACAGCACCACCAACGGTCTGGGACTCGAGGCGTCGTAACTCTTGGGGACGTACACTCGATAGGGAACAAGCTTGTTGTCCGCCGCCCGGTAGGCCCGCTCGACTTCGCCGCGCTCCCGGGCGAGAGGGTTCCGTCCCCGCGCGAGCGCCGTGAGCACGCCCTCGATGCGATCGATTTCCTGGTTCGGGTTCAACTCCGATTCGCCTCTTGATTTGTTCATCTGCGCCAGCCTCTCGAGCTGAAACTCCGCCGTCGAAAGCCGCGGGACAACCGCCTGCACTCGCGCATCGGAGGAACCCTTGATCGTCGCGATGGTTCTGGATATCCGCGAGACGCTGTCGCTGAAGTCCGCGACCGCATATATGGATCGCCTGATTTCGCCAACCGTCTGGCCGCCCGCCTCGATCACTGCGACGACCTGATAAGACCCATCGAGCAGGAGCAGTTTTCGAGAGGCGGTGCTGCTGGTTTCCCCGATCGCAAGCCTGTCGGCGATGATCAACGGTTGGGTGAGCGTGGGAGCAGGCTGCGACTCCGCGGGCTTTGAAGCTCCTTCACTCGACACGATGGTGAAGGTGACCGTAGGCGGCGATGCAAAGGCCTTCTCGGCGGCGGGAAACATCCGAGTCAGGGACACCTGAAGCACTTGGTTCGGCTCAACCACCAAACGATCGACCTCCAGCGTAAGCGAGGCAATAAACTTCTGGCGCTCGTCCCACTTCTTACCTGCTAGCAGTGCCTGGCCTTCGCTTAATGCCTCAAGAATGCCGGGGATGTTTCCGCGCCTGAAAGCGTCCTCAGCCCGCTTGCGCGCCGGCTCGATCGCGGTAAGGTTCGCGCCCGCACGCCGTTTCTCGGAGTACAATCGAACGAAGTCTTCGTTGCGAGAAAGCAGCTCCGAAAGAAAAGGAATCTGTTGCCCCGTCGCCTCAGTGCAACATATCGCGCAACATATCGTCCAACAGATCGTCCGACAGATCGCGCAACTGATTGCGACTCGATCAACCAGAAGAATCCCAGCCAGGGTCTTCTTCATCAGTGAACCATCCTCCCAGATCGGTTTCAGACCGAGTTTAGCACAGCCCGAGTCGTGCGTAACGAGCGGAGAATGATCTGTGTTCATCTGTGTTCATCTGTGGTTGCAGCTTCATCCTGTGGTTCCTCTTGTGTTCACCTGTGGTTCCCCGTTTGACACTCGGTTTGCGCTCTCGTATATTCCACGCTCAACGAATCCACATCGTTTCCAGGAGGCCCCGATGAGTGCCAAAGAGCACGCCTCATTCATCAATGATCCAAACCTCGAGGTGCTGATTGACGCAGCTCAG
This sequence comes from Blastocatellia bacterium, assembly GCA_035455165.1. Classification (GTDB taxonomy): domain Bacteria; phylum Acidobacteriota; class Blastocatellia; order UBA7656; family UBA7656; genus Onstottus_A. The sequence continues at coordinate 9,816 of DATIFP010000107.1, read as the reverse complement.
CTTCAGGCGCGTGTACGCGAGATGGGGCAGCAGATCACGCGCGATTACGCGGGCAAGAATCTTCATCTGATCGGGGTGCTCAAGGGAGCGTGCGTGTTTCTTTCCGACTTGATGAGGTCGATTGACCTGCCGCTGTCGTTGGACTTCATCGGCATATCGAGCTACGGCGACTCGACCAAATCATCGGGCGAGGTGAGGATAACCAAGGACCTCGATGTGAGCCTTGCAGGCAAAGACGTGCTGGTGGTCGAGGACATCATCGACACCGGGTTGACCTTGAACTATATGGTCAACAACTTCTTATCCCGAGAGGTAAGCTCCCTTGCGATCGCCGCCCTGTTGGACAAACCGGACCGCCACGAAATCGCGGTCGATGCCAAATACATCGGGTTCACTATCCCGAATCATTTCGTCGTTGGCTATGGCCTGGACGTGGGCGAGTTGTATCGCAACCTTCCGTTTATCGCCGTGCCGCAGGCGCCGGAAAATCTTCTGAAGAACTGAGGCCCTACCAGTTCACCAGCAGCCTGACGAGCAACACGGCGAACAGCGCATGACTCGCCGCGTAGAACGCGACAAGAGAAATGCCTCGTTTCTCGCCCACAATCTGGTGAATCTTGTACTCGAGATCGTAGACTATTTCTAACCACCTGGCCCTCATATCCTGATTCAAATATCGCTTCATAACTGAGACGCTCGGAGTGACCGCGAGCAACGTGTCCTGATTGAGCCGCTCTTCAGCGGGGCGTGGCTTCGAGCGAGCCAGGGCTTCATCCATCAAAACCCGGGCCTCGCGCATCCGCCGCCAGAGGAACCACAGCCAGCCGCACATCGCCAATACCCAGAAACAGTGGCCGACAAATGCGAAGAACGAGACGATTCCGAGCCAGCCTTGCTTCAGCAGAAATTCGAGATCGGTTAATGCTCGATTGAGAAACTTGAAACCTTCGCTCACCCACGAATCGGCAAGCTTGACGGCGCGGGCCCACTTTGAGGGACGAGGTTTTGGCCTGGGCGGCTTCTCCCACCCTGGTCCGCCCTCGACCGTTCTGGTGGAGGGCTCCCACCCAACAGTTCCGCGAGGGAACCGGTATTCGGGATACGCGGCTCTGACGTCGCCATAGGCGACCATTCGCTCACCGGCGTGCCCTCCTTCGTCATAGACTGCACGCCAATACCCGTTGTAGTCTGCCAGGCGCTCGTGGCACACGGCTGCCGTGTACAGCGCGTCTCTCGCTGCGCGAGTGTTTGGAAAGCGGCGCGCCACTTCCAGGAAGATCGCCAGCGAGTTCGCCGCCATATCGTGCCGCTGCATGTGATCGAACAGAACCTGGGATTCGTTCGGCTGCCTGAATGCTCCACGCTCATCGAGATCGACAAGTAAATAGTGTCGCTGACCATGCCACGCAAGCGGATTGTAAAACAAGAGCGATCGTTCAAATTCGTAGCTCGCGACCTGATAGAGAGCTTCAGCCCGCGATTCATCGTCCGGCGCACCTTCAACCCGGCGCTCAAGTGCCTCAAGATCATTTGCCGTCCTCACGTCTTGATCGATCCAATGTCGTCGAACGCCGCGTATCTTAGGATCGCAATCCTGCAGCTTAGGCGGCTCTTTTTCCTCTTCATAGCGCGAATTGTATTCCTGATGCGTCCACTGGTAGCTGCTGTCGACGTCTCGGCCCAATGGCTTCACTTTCGCAAACGCTGACCGGGCTTCATCCCACCTTCGATCGCGCAAGTATCTGATACCAAGCGAATACTGAAGTTCGTCACGATTCGCTAACCCAGGACGCCTCTCTATGAATGCGGCGAGCTGTTCGGGGGTCAGTAAGACGTCGACGAAGTATGCAACGTCATGGCGATAGTCGAGCGCCAGGTACTGATCCAGCGCCGCTTCGATATTGCCCGTGTCCTCTTCGAGCATCGCGAGCTGCCGCCGCGCGCCTTCGGTGTACCGGTCGTTTCGATGCTCCGCGATCAACGCCACCAGCGCCTGCCTTGCGGTTGAGTATCGGCGTCGACGAAATTCAGATACGCCTGCAATCCAGAGAGCTTCCGCGCGAATGTCGCCAACGGCTCCCATTCGAAGCGCGCGCCGGGCCAACGCCGAAGCGTCTGCTTCGCGGCCGAGTTCCAGGTCAGCCTCCGCCACCCGAACAACAAAACCCGCTGTGAGCGAGCTCGAAGAGAACTTATTCATCATCCGGGTTGCGAACGACGCAACCCGCGCGAGCTCACGCTTCTGACCTGGAGAGGCCTGGCCCGCGGGTTCGTCGTCGCTTTCCCCTTCGTCATCGCCATCCTCATAGAAGTCTCTCTCGTACTTGGGCCCGAACGCGTAGTTGTAGATGTTGTGATACGCATAGGCCAACGCCGCGGCCGGTTCGCGTTCGAGCGCCTTCTCCACCCGATCCATAGCTGAATCGTCAGCGCGATGGCGAACCAGGCACAGCGAAAACAGGGCTTCGACTCGCCCGGCGTGGTCGCTCTCACTTAGCAAGCGGTAGTACTCGCAGAGCGCTTGAGCTTTGTCGCCGACCAGACCCGAGAGATAACCGAGCCAGCCTCGAGCGTCCGCGCGATAACGGCCTTTTGGGTATTCGCGAATCACGCGCTCGAACCCCTGTTGCGCCCCCTTCCAGGCCTTGTCGCGGCAATCAACGCACGGATCCTTCAACGCGCGGCCATCGTGTTGATACTTGTAGCTCTCGCTCGACTTCATTTTTAGAACCGCGCTCATGTAGAGCGCCGCTTCGCGCTTCTCACTGTGCGGGTAAATGTGCGCAAGCCGTTCAAACCCGTCTGCCGCAAGCTCAAGGTCATCTCGACTCAGCGCGGCCTGAAGATAATCTCCGTTGTCCCGGAGACGAAATTCTTCCCGTGCGAGGGACAGGTGCCTCAGTACTTCGTCCGGCCGGCACGCGCCGTCATACTCTGTACGCGCAGCCAGATACTCGGCCACCGCCGACTGCGAAGCTCCGCGGTCGAGCTCTCCCAGCGCATCGAGCTTGTCGATCGCCGAGTTGCGCCGTTTCTGAACATCCGTAGCTCTGTTCCATCTCGAACTCCGCTCGGCCGCCGTTCTCTGCAGGTATTCACTAAGGCATCGCCTGAGGTCGCCGAGTCGCCCGTCTGCTTCGCGCGCGGCTGCCGTCTCCCAGAGCTTGTCGATACTCTTAGCGGTCTTCTCTTCCAGCTCCCAGTCGTAAGCAACATCCTGGTGCCAGGAGAACAGCTTGTTGGCCGCTTCGGCGCCGTACTTTGGCAACGGCGGAAGCCTTCCAAACTCTGTTTCGTTCCGATATGGATTGAACCTGACCGAGTGATCGCTCCCGACGCCCCAGCCGCAGCCAAACACCGTCACCGCAATCGCCAGTATGCACAAAGCGGTCAGGACAACGCTGGCTTTAGATGTGGCGGTCTTGATCGATCTCATATTCATTATTCTTCGGATCCCAGGTCTATCGCCTTGTCGCGGCGGATCACCTTGCCGTCGTCGAGAGTCACCTCGAAGCTCACGCGCAGCTTTTGTGGCCTCTCAACTCCAAGCCCTATCACCGCTGTTGCTTCCTGCCCGGGGAGCCATTGCTTCCCGCTAAACGTCAAGACCGTTGCGCGATTTAATGTACAAGGGCGAAGGATGATCATGGGGTTCAGATTATTGTCCAACCCCGATGCCTCCCCGTAGGACTCCACCGAGGAGAATCCGTGGACGCTTACCGTCGCGACACTGGCGGCGGGCACGGACAGGAACAACGCCATAGCACCAGCATCGAGACGAGACCGGGCCGATCCGTCATTAACGATCCTCAATCTCAAACGACTCACGATTGCGCCGCTTTTGCCCTCAAGCTCGCGCTCCAGCTTGCTCTCAATTTGAAAGGACGATGCCGGCTCCTCTCCGGACAGCGCGCGTGCGACTTCCTCGATCGTCAACGCCGTGGGGTCGTTTCGCCGGGGCAGCCTGAAGACGCAAATTCCAAGAAGATTGTCTCCCCCTTGTTCACGAACGATCCGCGCGGCCTCGCGCAAAGATGCAGCGGTGGGGACATCCAACATCAGGTAATCGAGCGCGTGCAGGGCAGTGCCGTCAATTACGCCCTCGTTGCGCGCGCGGTAGACACATCGCCAGCGCCCGGTCAGTGTCCCCTCACTCGGCTCGAAGGGCCCTCGATTGACCAGGTCAAAGTTTGAATCGTTGGCAATCAGCGCCGGATCGAGGTCACCGCGAAGGGCGATCAATGACCCGTTCTGATCGTATTGAATCGCGTATCCGTACGCGGCCAGGCCCGCATAGTACGAACAATTCAACCCTCGTGCGCGAGCGATTGCCCGAGCCACCATCGTCGCAGACGATACGGGTTGCGATTGCGACTCGCTCAAGCTCTCGGGAATAGTCGCCCCGTAGCATTGCGGGATCCAGAAGTCGACGGGCTCGAGCGTGTCCTGCAGCGCCGGGGAATCCATCCAGGTCACGAGTCCGGTGATCGAGAGCCTGATTTCGGACGGCAGCATCTGGCGTGTTGATTTGAGCAGACTCCGGTAACGACCTAGCAAGCGCGTGGGGACATCAAAATCGAGTTGAATGCCGGCGACGCGCGCGCCATCACGAACCGCGCGGCTGGCGTCAACTTGATAGGTCTCGCTCAAGAGCCCGGCAAAGGCGGCCGGGTCAAGTCTCTCGAATTCAGCCTGGCAGGCTCGAGTCGCGTTGTACACGAGATGAATATCGATGTTTGCCGGAAGCTTGCCCTCGACCGCGCGAATTCTTCTAAGCCTGCCGCCTTCAAGGTCGATTTGTCCCGCTCGCAGAAACAGCGTATCCGCGCGCGCTTCGTTGACTGCGCGATTCACGTCGTTTTCACCGGGAGCCTCCGAATGCCAGGCCCAGAATGCGACTGGAACTTCGTCAGGCTTCCATATTCGCCATCGATTCGAATATCTGTACCAACCCAGACTCCAGAGGGAGGCAAACATCAACACCGCGATCGCCACCATGCCCTTAGAACCGCCACGGGAGACGGTTGAGTAGAATCGAGAGATGATTGACCGGATGGTAATCATGGCCCGATTATCGCGGAACTCGTTTGATTCGATTAGGAGAGCAGCTACAGGAGGGAGCCCTGATCACCGCGTCTTGTGATTGTGCTTCTCACTGAATCTTCGGTGTGGCTAGCCACATTGACCAACTTCAAAAGCCGGCTTAGCATCGAACCCGCTTCATTGAACTCAAGCCTCGAAGTCTGGTTGGAGCCACATATCGAATCAATGATCGCGAGGTATTTCGTCACTACCATCATCATGCTTTTGCCGGGTGCAATGCGGATACCGGCGCAAAAGCAGATTGCTCAGTCACTGACGGTTGACTTTCCGGCAAATGGAAGCGTTATCGTCCAGGCTCGGGAGCGCATCGGACGGTTTCCGGAGATTCGACTAGTTAGCAAACAAAGCGGAAAAGTGCTCCTTCGAAGAACAATCGCAGATGGCGAAGGGTGGCTGAAGCCGCGAGCGAACGCCGGACAGGATGTTCAGCCGTTCCTTCGCTTTCGAGTAGTTCGGCCTAAAGGTCTGGCCGGCCCTTGTATACTCGCGGTCGCCGTTCGCCCTGGCGGTTCCGACAACGCCTTTTACGGTATCCTTATTAGTGAAATTCAGGGTAGACTGTCTGTTCTCACGAGATCACCCGCTTTCACAAACATTCAAGGTGGCTTCTATTTCGGGCGACTAAGCGAGAAGCTGGGCCTGGGATTCGCTTCGTGGAACTTTGTATGGGGCGCCGATGAGGCTCACTACGCAAAACACCGCTATCGAGTCGAGATATTCTGCCTTCAGGACGGCCGTTTGGTTAAAACGAAGACCCATCTGTCTCGGCGCCGGTATTCGGGGAATGGCGTCGCGTCGCTCCGCGAGTTGGGGATCTTCGCTATGGATCAGCGAGTCGGTATCCCAGATGTGAAGGGCTATCTGGAGTAAACAAGTTTCCCGCACGGCAGCGGATTCGAGGTCAACGGTTGAGCATTCTGATAGCCGAAGACAACGTTGCCCAGCGTCGCTACCTGCGCGAGCTGATCGAACGCGAGTTCAGCGCTCACCTTCCGGTCATCGAAGCAGGAGACGGCGAGGAGACCACCGATCTCGCGCTCAAGCATAAGCCCGAGCTCTGCGTGCTCGATATTCAAATGCCTCGTCTCTCGGGGGTCAAAGCCGCGCGCGCGATCTGGCAGGGTTTTCCCCAGGCGCGAATAATCTTCTGGACCCAGTTCCCTCACGAAATCTACATCAATGCAAGAGGCGTTGAGCAACGTTTGCCGCCACTCGTTCGCAACCCACGTAAGACTGGCGTTAGCTATGGGCAGCGATGGTGATTTGCTGATCGAGCTTGAAGATAACGGCCGCGGCTTCGACGCAAACAAACCCGGCAAGGCTGGCCGCGGACTCACCAATATTCGCTCACGCGCCAGCCTTATTCAAGCTCGCGCGGAATGGGGCGCGAGGCGCGAGGGCGGAGCGATCTTCGCGTTGGTCGTTGCGCCCGCAATCGAAACTCACCGAGTCGATTAGACAGTTATCCGGTTGCCCACTCACCCGGCCGACCAACCCTCGCGCGCTTTCGGACATCAAAGCGCGCGCCGTTCGTCAATCGTTAAAGCTTGCTAACTCGCCGGCCTGCTGCATAAGGCCGATGTGGTGATTCGCATGAAACATCCATTCAGACACAATCGACTCGTCGAAATCGTGGGAATTGTCATCATATCCGCGATCATATCAATCCGGCCGGCACAGGCGAGATTGTGTGCCTGCTGCGTTGAGCCGGGCGCGCGGTACGAGTACCCGGGCGAGATATACGATTTTGAATTCGAGATGATCAACAACTTGAAGGTCTATCGAGTCGCGAGGCTCTACGTCGCTGCCGGCTTTCCCGACGGCTTCAAAGGCATCAGCATCCCCGCCGAAGATAGCTTAACTGAAGATTACAGGGTGTCAGTCTCGCAAAAAGGACGGCGGTGGAGCCTTGTCTTCAAAAGGAAGGACGGCGAGCGAGGCTCCCTGATCTTCACGCTTCCAAAAAAGGCAGTGCATTTCGGAGTTGACCTGAGCGCAAATGTGCGAAGAGAAACAAGAGATCCGGGATCGATATACAAGGAGCTGAGATTCAAAGGCCCGGTGTGGGGCACCGGTATGTTTCAAGGAGGCAACGCGCGGGCTACGAAGTTTCTCATGGTGTTTCAAGGGTACGGCAATGCCTGCACGAGCGAGAGCGACTTCGGGAACTGGACCCTTGCGATCACGGGCCCGCGGGCGTCATATCGGTTTTACGGCGCGTTTGTTATCCCCACTCATCGATGAATCTTGCGTCGACTGTCGCCACAGCGGGGTGGTGATTGGGAGGCGGCAACCTAGGCGTGAAATCACGCGGATCCGCGCGGCTCAAGCACCATCTGGGTTTGAGTGACCACGGCAATCAGCCGCCCCTTTTCATTTGTTATCCGTGTCTGCCAGGCCATGGTTCTCTTGCCGCGGTGCAGCGCGGTGCATTCCCCGCTCACCTTGGTTCCAGCGGTCGCAGGCGCGAAGAAGTTTGTCTTCGATTCAATAGTGGTCGTCGCAAAGCCCTCCCGCAGATTGAGAACCGTCGCGAAGGCGCCGAGCGTGTCGGCAAAAGCCATAAGCGCTCCGCCGTGCAAGATGCCGCGCGTAGTACACAACTCTTCGCGAACAAACATTTCCGCAGTCACTCGTTCAGGCGCCGCGCTTATGAAGGTGATGCCGAGCAACTTTGAAAACGGGGGCATTCGTTCCTGTAAGAGAGCAAGCATTTCTAGATTCTTTTCCACGATTATCTACTCCGTTGTAACGCCTTCAGTCTCTGGTCAGCAGTCCGTCAGCAGTTCGGCGCCTTACGATTACTGGTAACCTCTTCAACGAAGGCTTTGAGGTCAGACACGAAGCGCTCTGGTTGTTCCCAGTGAACCGCGTGTCCGTTGCCAGGGTACTCGATAAGCCGCGAGCCGCTGATCGCAGCCAGCAGCGCGTCTTGATCGGTCCGCCGGCAGAACACATCCTGATCGCCCCAGACAATGAGCACGGGCGTCTTGATCTTACTGAGCTGGTCTGAAAAGTCATCCTCCAGAAAGCCCTCGAACACCGCTTTCCAAACGCGTGCCGGGACCTTGAGGCACTCCTGCATAATTGTTTCGAAAAATGCCGGCGGTACTCGTTGGCCAAGCGTGCTTTCTTGAAACTCACGGGCAAAGCCAGGATCGACCGGACCAGTCATCGTCGATATGACCGAGTTCCAGAGGTCCAGCACGTCCGGATTGCCTCGCAACCCGGCGAACGCGGCTATGAGTACCAGACCCAGGGTGCGCTCCGGGTAGTCTATGGCAAAACGTTGGGCGACTGAGCTGCCCATCGAATGACCCACGACGATCGCCGATTCGATCTGAAGCGCATCCATGAACGCCGCAACGTCCGCCGCAAAGTCACCGAAGCGGTAACCGGTTGCCGGGCGGCTCGAGTCGCCATGGCCTCGTTGAGTCAGCGCGAAGGCATGAATTGACTCCGGCAGGTGAGGCAGCACCAGATCGAAGGAATGCCACGAGTCCGTCACTCCGTGCAGGAGCACCACTGGCGCACCCGAGCGGTCTCCTTGTTCGACATAGGAAAGGGTGACGCGATTGGGAAGCTCAACGGATTTGACAACTGGGGTCATGTCTATCGTCCTCCGTGTGATTGAGATTCTCCCGAATTGGCTGATTACAGCAGAAGGCGGAGTGATTCGCCAAGCTGGGTGGTGCGGTCTAAGCCGCGAAGCGGCGGCAGATTGTAGCCTCGGGCGTGAGCCTGGGGTAGACGTCGGAGGTGGATTGCGAAACAAGAACAGAAAGCGGAACAAACCGTCAAAGCAGGCCGCGTTCCTGGTGTTCGGTCCTGTTTGCTTTCGCTCGCTTCTAACATTCAATATGCTGGACAGTAAAGTTTAATCGTTAGTTGGAGGCTTCCGGTTCCTCCATCCTGCATGGGTCGTGCCGGATTGACTTCATTCGTGTTCGCATTTCGCGATTCAACTCGACCGTGTCAAGGCTGTCGGATGCTTGCAGAAATATCCGCTCGCCCCAGAAGAAGCAATTCGTCGCATTAGCGTAGCCGTGACGCTTGCCCGGAAGGATCACAAAATCAAACGGCGTGTTCGCTTTGATCACAGGGCGTAATCCAGCGGCAATTTGTTCGCCGGATAAGATCGGTGTTCCAAGCGGGGACCGCGGATAGGCCGAGCCGCGACGACCTATTCTGAATAACTGGTGGCATAATCTGCGATGTTGAGCAGAATCGGAGGATGCGATGACCGCATACAAGAAGTACGTCACGATCGATGACCCGAAGAGTCTTGTCCTTACCGATCTGCCATTCAAGCAAGGTCAGACGGTCGAGGTCGTTGTGACTGCGCAGGACAATGGCGAATCCGAAGAACGAGTTAGTGTTTTGAAGGCGTTGCTCAAAGAGACTCAGGCTCTGCCACAAGCGAAGGCAATAAGCGAGGATGAAATCGCTGCTGAAATAGAAGCTTACCGGGCAGGGCGATGAAGCTCGTTATCGCTGTTCAACAAGCCGATGTGCGACGCATCCCCCTGAACCATCGCTTAATACCTGCACATCGCACCCCGCTGGGGTGCCTAGCGTAACCGCACGCGCTACTATAAACATTCAACTCCTACGGAGTTAGGCCCTACGGCTCTTCCGGTCCTCCTTTACGGATTTGTTCCTACGTTCTTCCGAGTCCTCCATCCACGGAGTTGGTCCTATGGTTCTTCTGGT
>DATIFP010000106.1:0-16019 GCA_035455165.1 Blastocatellia bacterium | reverse complement strand
TAGACGACTTCCCGCCCCTGGCGAAAACCCACAGCCCACAGCGGGGCAGTTACCTCCTCAGCGCGATCGAGATCGGGTACCGTGATCTGCAGGTCGATGACGTCCTTGGCGGCAAGTCCGGGAACCGCCGTCGACCCGATGTGATCGATGCGAGATGCGGCCTGGCCAACCAACCCTCGGATGCGCCGAGCCATTTGTGTGAACTCCCCTACCCAGAGAGGGTCGTAGGCGCTGATGATTACCGGGCGCGATTTGCGCGTGAGGTCGTACTCAGGCATTGCTTTTACGAAGGCGCACTAACACCCCGGGCATAACCAGGGTCATGGTACTAAAGACTTTCGGCGAATTCCCGCAAGCGCCGGTTGAACGTGGTCGTATCCTCCCAGAAAGGTGCGTGTCCCGCGTTCGCCATCATTTGAATCTGCGAGTGAGGTATGCCGGCCTTGTGCTGATCGGCGGCAGCTGGTTTGACAATCGCATCGTCAGCGCCGTGTGTAATCAGCACAGGCTTGCGTATTTTCGGGAGAAGATCGTCATTGTCGAACGAGCGAGAGAAGAGTGCCTGGCGGACATATGGTGGAACGGACAAATTGAACCCCAGCATCAGATAATACTCCTCGGCCGAGGGCTCTCGAGTGAAGCACATGCGTAACAGATCCCCGAGAGCGAGTACACTCTCTTCCACATCGGTGGCAAAGAAACCTGGTACGAGGCCGAGAAACTCGGGATCGAGAACCGACAGCGCCTCGTCGCTGCCGAGCTTCGTGATGCCGCCGACAAACTGGATGCCGCCGATCGCGTCCTCGCCGTAATGGCGCAGGTAGTCGAGGATAACAAGTGACCCGTATGACCAACCACAGAGAATGGGATGGTCGAGACTCAGAGCCCGTATCACCGCGTTGATATCATCAGCCCAAAGTTTTGAGTCGGCGTAGCCCTCGCGAGGCTTATCTGAGAGACCATGACCTCGGAGGTCCATTGCGACCAGCCGGTAGTCCTCGGCCAGGTCCGAGTTCAACTGCCGGCTCCAGGCGAGCCAGCATTGAGAGAAGCCGTGGATAAAAAGGATTGGGCGACCGCTTGGGTTACCCGCTTCAACGACGTGGAGTTGGATGCCTCCGCCGCCTGTGATTGTGTGATTGTTCATGGTGCTCCTCCTTCCTGTCGCTGCCGCTGGTTCGTCTTACCAGATCGGTTGCCTCTTTCGCCCACATTCGGTAGTGGTGGAACATGATATTGCCGCCGCTGGCCACAAAGTCACCAGGTCGCAAAGGTTCCGTACAACGCTGAAGGGACTAAGATGAAACTCGCTCGCGCCGCTCCGTTGCACACGATTGTAGGCGTTAACCCTCGACGTCAGGCGTCAGCGGGCGAGCGACGTAACACTCGAATCACGGCGAACACCGGCTCGCGCGCCCGCTGCACGCGCGAGTTACGCTAGTTTGTCGAGAACGACGTTCGACAACATCACCGGAGCCACTTCGTTAAAGAAGCCAACACGCTTACCTTTGTGAACTCTGCTGAAGAGATTCTTCTGCTTCCCGCTGAGGTCGCTAAACGTGTAGGGATCACCGTCAACTACCAGACTGAATACCTGCTTGTCGAAATCTATCTCGATCTCGACGGGCAACATCTCCTTGTTGGGCGGCTTGCGGGGTGTCGCCAGAAGTACTTCACTCCACACGAACTTTTGCGTCGATCTGAGAACAGCATTCGGATAACGCGAGTTAGGCCTGCGGTCCAGTCGCAGCATCTGGAAGTTACCCTCGTCTACGTAGTCGAAGACGAAGTTGAGCAGCGATTTTGGCGAGAGATCGGCGTCGAACCTCGCTGAGAAGGCACGCGTGATCGGTTCCTTGAGCAACACAAACGAGTTATGGGGAGACTCGCCCACCCTCAACTGGAGGACTCTACTAGAGTCATAGTAGGGAGCTCCCGCGATCTTCTCAAAAACGTGTTTGCCCACGAACACGTTGCGGTCCAGATTGCGCAGAGTCGCGTTCAGAAGGCCAAGAGCCATCTGCGCCTGGCCAATGTCGATTTCCCACCCTTTTCGGACCTGAGCCTGCGCGTGAATGCAGTTCCGGTATCCTCTGAACAGCTTATACAAACTCGGGTATTCGTCTATTCCGGGCACGATGTCCAGATCCCTGAGCAGGACGTACAGGTCGTCAATTGTTAGCCTCTCGAAGTCCTTCTTCTTCTTTCCCTTGTGGTCCTTTGGGTAGCTCTTCAAAGCCTCGATCTCACTCTTGTACCTAGCGGCGACGTGCTTGAAGATGCCCTCCAGAGCCCCGATTGCCACGAACACAGTGCTGTAGTGGGCGTTGACTAAGAACACCCGATCGAGTTCGTTTAGACGTTGAGTGAGTGCAAGACGCAGATCTACGTCGTCAATGAAGTCAAGGTGCTTCGCGGTGACTTGAGTCGCGATCTCCACTGAGCCCCCCACAATTAGCCGTACTAAAATTGCGTGTTGAATAATACCGCCGTTAGTAATTCTATTCAAATTGACGTGCAACGCATGGTCAGTCATACCAACGTTTGGCTCGGCTCCTTGCCAGATAGGCTAACGGGTCTGTATCGGGAGAGGCGCGATACGCGAACAATCGCGCAGGCGGGTCAATCGACGTTATCCATCGTACGCGCGACCACCCACCGTCCGTTCTCTTTTCGCCATATCTCAAGGTAGCGGCGCTCGATTACCTGCGAATCGCCGCCAGTCTTGGGGGTGAGCGTTACTCGAAAGCTGCCTCGAGTGTACGCGATGTCTCCACTCGTGCGGACCTCATCGTTTACGACATCAACTCGAGAGCGGAATTTTTCAAAGACCGCCGCGACTCGCCGCGCGGTATCGGATTTGGTCTCCGCAGCGGCGCCGTTTCGGATCTTGATCAGATCATCCGCGTAATAGGCAAGTACTCCGTCGATATCTCCGGCGTTATACGCCTTGACGAACTCGGCAATAGCCGATTCGATCGCCTTCTGGTCGCTCATCAGGTCTCCTCTTGCGTCCTCAGCTTTGGAGCGCATGAACTTTCCAGCGTCGGGTTAGGCGTCACTGCCGTCGATGAGCGCCTGGCTCCGTTTCTAGCTTGGCGGCTTTTGAGCGATTCGTCCAACTTCATGGGCCGCGTCAAGCGATTACGGGCAGTTCGCGTAGGGTGGGGGTCCAACCTGGTTCGCGCGGTTCTGCAACGCCAGGCGGTACTGCGCGAGGATCGCGTTCGAAGCCGTATACGTCGGGTCGTCCCCGCCGCCATGCCAGAACTGATCGGCGCTGGTGTGGGTGAGTGTCGCGCCCGCATCTCCTTGCGCGCCCTTCCAAGTGGCCTCCGACACCAGCGTGGTGAACAGCGAAGGATCGATCACCATGCGCCGGGTCTGGAAGAGCTTGGGGCCTCGAACGCACAGCGTAGGCGCCACATGCCATCCCCACTCGACGAAACACTGGGGATTGTTCCTGGTGTTCACATGCAGAAAGTGCCCGGCGCTGTGGTCGATCCAAACCTTTCTGGGCGACAGGCCCATGTTGATCATCAGCCGGCACATCTCGTGGGCGCGTGCCCAGCAGCCGTCGTCCGGATAGAGAAACGGAATGCACGGGACGGGGACCGTGAGCGGATCGCAACTGGTTGCAGCCATCGCGTCGAAGACCTGCTGAGCATTCGTCTTCGATAGACAACAGAACCACCACCACGGCCAGCAGATCCACCGCCAGATAAGCGGCGGGGGTTTCGGCTCACGAATGGGGATTGGCGGAAAAGGGGGCAGCAACCCCTCCGGGGCGGGCGTGAAGACGCGGATGTCGATAATGTTGTGCGCGTCGTCCTCAGTGATGATGACCGGCCTGCTGCTTTGCAGGGCTTCGCGCAGCTGTCGCTCGAGGTCCGCCGAGTCGGGCCGGCCGAGCGGAAGCACGTGGCGAGCGTGCGAAGCGTCCAGCTCGACGTCGAGCGCGCCCTGACTCGAGCTGATGCTGATCACCCGGGCGACATGCGGGATCAGCAGGCGAGTGATCGACTCGGTCGCGGGATCGATCTCCAGGTAAACCGGCAGGCGCTGCTTGCTCAGCCCGTCCAGCACCTGTGCGAAGCCGGGGGAGCGAGGATTGCCAGGGTCGAGGCGCACTCGTCGCCCGCCCTCCAGTTCCACGGACAGACCGCGTTCGGAACGGAGCATTTCGAGCGGCGTGCGATCGAGCGGCGGATCGAGGCGTATGGTGCGTGAAACGATTGCATTTGGATCGGGCATTTCAACCTCCTGAAATCGGGTCCGAGTATGAGAGCTTCAATACTCTTTGACCATGCGGGTTGAGGCGACGGCCCAGCCGCTGAGTGGCCCCATCACTGCGCTCATCATAAGCCCATGAAATAGCGCCGTCGCAGTTCCTTGCGTCCCTTCTTGAAATGCTGCGGCACCCACTCTTTCGCGTCTTCCTTGAGAAACCCGGCATCGGGATCGTTAGTGCCCAGCTTCTTCATCTTACCGACGATGTAACGCGAGTAGAGATGATCGAAAATGCGCATGAACTCGCCGAAGTAGATATCTGCGACGCGCTGGTTGCCGCGAATCACTATCATGTTCTCATCATTGGCGCTCTGGGAGGGCCGGCTAAAATTCGCCGATCCTGTAACGACAACGGGATCGTCTCCCAGCGGATCGACAAGCATGAACTTGTCGTGGATGTACAGATTTTTGTTGAACCCGGTTAAACTTTCTCCGATGAAATTCTCCATGTCACCGGGCTCGAGTTTCGCGCCAGCGGCGATCACCGTGTTTCGGATCTGATCTATCTGATCTTCTACATCGGTCTGTAGGTTCTTGTCGAAGACCGCATACCGGAGCGTGTCATCATCGCGGACAAGTACATCGCGGAAGAAGTCGTCGAGGTTGAAGGCAAATGTCATGCAAAGGATGCGATTCGCGGAGCCCATCAAATCCGCATACCACCGCAACGTGTCGACTGTTTCCTTGTCGTCGCGTGGGCTGAACAGGGTAAGCATCCGATCATTCGGCGGAGTGGATTCCGGTTGGGGTGTCGGCTCCGCCTCAAGATTCGCCTCCACCAGCGGCCCGCGCGTCACGTCGGGGTCAGCAAGCCGCTCCCAGTAGTCCAGGTAGAGTTGCGCGACGCTCTGGTCCCAGATGGCGTGGCCGAGGTTCGAGTGGCCGAAGATGCCGCCGGCAGAGATGTTGGTTGAACCCGTCCACACCGCCACCGGCTTATCCTTGTGTATCAGGACGATGAATTTGTTGTGACGGATCCCAGCCCGCGATTTTTGTGGCTTGCAAATCCCCTTGATGCCAGCCTTGGCGATCATCGCCTCGTTGTCGTCTTTATAAGACTGAGCTTCATATCGAATTGCCACGTCGGCGCCGGCTTTGCGGGCGGCGCTGAATGCCTTGCCGACAGGGAGATAACGGAACTCATACAGCATCGCGCGAAGTTTGTAGTCTGCCGCATCCTCGCCTGCGGCCTGATGGATGAACTTCGTTAGCGCTTCAAAGAGTCCGCGGGACAACCATTTCATCTGATCGGATTCCGGCTTGGTTTCGTCGGGCTTGGTCGTTCCGAACTTGCGCGCATACGCCTGAGAGCCCGCGGCACCTCGGTTGAAGTAGATGTCATGACGTGCTTGGTGATCATCGCCGTCGAATCCTTGCTCTGCCTCTGTAGTGATCTCGACGGTCGTTGCGGAAGCGCCGTCCAACTCAATCAGCTTCGGCTTGCCATAGACGGGCATGATTTTGTAACGATAGGTCGTCTTAGGTTTTACGGTGTAGTCGCCCCACTGGAATGACTGGACGGGGTGCTCCGATGTCGGCATCGGTGTGCCAGGCGCCAGGCCTTCATCCTTGGATTTGAATCGCTTGATGCCGCGCAGAAAATAGCGCTCGATCACCTCGCCATTGTCGAGTTCCGAGCGCTCGATGGCAAAGCCGAGCAACCCATCTCGTTTCGCCTCTTGTCCTTCGACGAAATCCCACGCTACGCTGACAACGTGTAGCCCGCCAATCGCGCGGACGGCCAGAACGTTCCCCTTCTCCAGTTTACGCATGAGTGGCTCCTTTCTTCGTGTCAAGGCGGCTGATTAATGCTCACGCTTGAATCGTGCAGATATCGCCAGCATCCCCAGCAGTCGCGTGGCGAATGAATAAAAGCCGCAAGCTATGAGGACGTGGCTGGCCTATTTGTGCAAGCGCCATTGACAGCGAGCTTGACGCCTTCTGATCCGCCGCCGCATGAAGAAGATCTCAACGCTCATATTATCGACGGTTCCGTACTCGTGGACCGGCGATAACGCACGATAAAGATTCCGTTTACGGGCGCGACTATACACCGGAGTCAATTAGCGAGCAAGCCTACGGGATTGTTGATTACGAGAACTCTGGGAGAATCATCTCTATCGAGGTCACAACTCGATCCTATTCGACAGCGCCTTATGCATCGTTACCTCGTCGGCGTACTCGAGGTCTGACCCAACCGGTACACCCATCGCGATGCGAGTGATCTTGAGGCCCAGGGGCTTGAGGAGCTTTGCCAGATAATTCGCAGTGGCTTCGCCTTCCGTGTTTGGGTTGGTGGCAAGGATGACTTCTTCCACCTCTTCCGCGCGCAGCCGTTCAAAAAGGTTCTTGATCTTCAATTGATCCGGTCCGATCCCGCGAATTGGCGAGAGCGCTCCGTGAAGCACGTGATAACGCCCTCGATACTCGCGAGTCTTTTCAACCGTAACGAGGTTGTAGGGTTCCTCCACGACGAGTATCACTCGCGGGTCTCGTCCGGGACTGGAACAGTAGCGGCAGGGATCGACATCGGTGATGTTGTTGCAGACCGAGCAGAAGATTATCTTCTCTTTGACTTCCTGGATGGCTTGAATCAGAGCGTCCGTTTCCGGCCGGTTGGCGCGCAGAAGATGAAATGCCAGGCGCTGAGCGGACTTGGCTCCAATGCCTGGCAGCTTCTGAAGTTCGTCGATGAGCTTTGTGACGGGTTCTGCGTAATCGAGCATTAATATTGCCGCTCGCGCCTTCCGCTGAGTGACTGGCGCACAGATTTGTCTGAGGGGTGATTCTTCATTTGCGTCTCAATCCGCGCCGCCGGGGGGCTCGCCCGGTAACCCCAGGTCTCCAAACTGAGCGCCTATTTTGCCCTTCAGTGCTTCATCGGCTTTTCGCGACGCTTCGTTGACTGCGGCGATGATCAAGTCCTGTAACATCTCGACGTCTTCGCTCTTTACGGCTTCGGGATCGATCTTCAAGTCGACCAGTTCCTTCAAGCCGTTCATGGCGACGGTTACGACTCCGCCGCCGGCGCTGGCCTGCACGCGAACGCGCCCCATCTCGCGCTGCATGTCTTCCTGCATCTGCTGGGCTTGCTTCATCATTTTCTGCAAGTCGAAACCGCCTGGAAAATCCATTGCTATAACCTCCTCGTCCCTATGAATGGTTGCAGCTCGTACGATTGCGCCGCGGCGTGTTATTTGTCGGATTTTGTGACCTCGAGTATTTCCCCGTGAAATTTGTCGACAAGCGCGCGAAGCTTTGGGTTGTCGTCGACCGGTTCCTTCGGTTTTTCTTTTCGCTTGAGCCCGATCGCCGCTTCCGGCTCGCCCGCGATGGAGGCGCGCAGCGAGAGCCTCCGTCCAAGGACCTCTTCGCACGCGTCTTCAATGGCTATTCGTTTGTCGCGAGCTTCGATCTCGTGCTTGCATTTGCTGTCCTCAGCCGCGTAGGAAACGCGAAGGTGGTCCCCGTCAATCGAGATCGAACCCTTGTCGAGCGCGGTGACGATCATCATTTTTCGTCGGGCCTCAAGCGCGGCTTTTATGCGATGGACTGGATCGCTATCACTGGTTGCGGCGACGCGCGCCGCAGCGCGAGTCCCTTCCGTAGTTGGAGCGACCGGCTCCGTCGGCGACGACTCGGTCGCTGCTGACCGTGCCGGCGCCGGACTGGCGGCGACTGCTGCGCTTGAGCCTGAAGCTTCATCGGACGGATTCGCTAACTGTTCCTTTGGTTGAGGCCGGCCGGGGATTGAATCGCGAGTCGCAGATCGCGGAGGCGCCGCGGCGCGCGTGCTCGTCGAGAATGGTCTCGAAGAGGCAGCCGGTCGCGACGGTGGCGGCGGGCTCTGGACGCGCGGCGGTGCAGTGCCGCCCAGGCCGGCCTCGAGCGCTTCAAGCCTCGCAATCGCGTCTTCAAGCAGATATAGACGGCGCGACTGCGCGAGCTTGACGAGGCCGATTTCGAGTTGGAAGCGCGGTTGCGATGATGTCCGAATGTCCTGCTCCGTCTTGGTCAGTATCGAAAAGAAGCGAATAAGGTCCTGCTCCGAAAAACACTCGGCGAGGCGCGTGAGCGTATCGGCCTCGCTCTGCGGCAACTGCACCAACTCAGAGTCAAAACCCATGATCTTCACGACCAGAAGCGCGCGGATGTGTACCATCATCTCGCGGCAAAGCGTCCGCAGGTCGTAGCCGCGCGACACAACGCCGTCTACGATACGAACGACGCGCTCAGAATCCTGATCGGCGATTGCCTGTATGATCTCATTGAGCGTCTCGATATTTACAAGCCCCAACGCTGCCGACACGTCATCGTCCGTCACCTTCGTGCCTGAGAAGCTTATTACCTGATCGAGCGCCGACTCGGCGTCGCGCATCGAGCCTTCGCCGGCCCTTGCGATGGCGAGCAGAGCCGCCTCGCTGATCTCGACGTTTTCGGCATCGGCAATTCGGCGCAACTCGAGGACGATATTCTTCAAAGTTATCGCGCGGAACTCGAATACCTGGCAGCGCGAGAGAATCGTCTCAGGGACCTTCTGCAAGTCGGTGGTGGCGAGAATAAACACAACGCGCGGAGGGGGCTCCTCGAGTGTCTTCAACAAGGCGTTAAACGCGGCGGTCGAAAGCATATGGACTTCATCGATGATGAAGATCTTGTTTCGATCGCGAGCCGGAGCAATCGTGATCGAGTTGATGATGACTTCGCGCACGTTGTCGACGCCGGTGTTCGAGGCCGCATCGATCTCGAGAACGTCGATGGAGCGCGACGCTGCGATCTCAACGCACGACGGGCACACGTCACAGGGAGTTGTCGTCACTCCTTTTGCGCAGTTGAGCGATTTAGCCAGGATTCGTGCAGTCGTGGTCTTCCCAACCCCCCGAGGTCCAGTAAACAAATATGCATGATGAACGCGATCGTTTTTGAGTGAGTTGTTCAGCGTGCGAGTGATCGACTCCTGCCCGATCACCTGATCGAAGGTCTGTGGCCTGAACTTTCGCGCGATAACGTGTGAGTCTGACATTTGAGTGCGGTTGCAGTCCTTTGGAGGTTTGCTTAGAGCTTGCAGCCTTTGAGTGCCATCAACGCCTCGTATACCCTCCAGACGTCCGAGGGTACCTGCCCCTGCGTAGAATCGTCCCACATGACCCGGTAGGTCTTTACAACGCCGCCGGTTTCGCGGCGCTGGACGACCATGTCGGTTGTGTAGCAGTCGAAGCAGCCGAGGCCTTCGGATCGACTGAAACCGGGCCCGCCGCTGATCGAGAGAACCATATTGCCGAGTGTCTGGGTTGAGCTGTCCGCCAGATTGCGCCCGCAGGAGCCTTCGGCGCTGCTCCACGTGAAGCGGCCTTCCGAGGTTAGTGTAAAATCCCCGCGTCCAGCTCCCGTAAAGCCGCCGCTCGTAAGGACCTGGACGCCCCACGCATTCTCGCCTGGCGGCAGACCGAAATGTAGCGTGACAGCGGACGCAGGAAGGCCTGTTTGAGCATTCTCGGTTGCCTGAGTGGCGGTTTGGCTTCGCGCGGGATTGGGCTGTTGCGGCGCGCCTGCGAGCATAGCGGGCGTCGAAGCCACAGCAATCACAAGAGAGACGAAGCGGAATAACATGGCAATCTCCCGAAGGCGGCAAGCTAGTCAGGCTCCGGAGAGGCCGCGGCACATCCGAGGTCCGCTACCGTTGCTCCGTTCCCGGCCTGGCGGGGTTTGCAGCCTCGCGATTGCACGGCGTCCGGAGCCTGATAAGATTGCCGATTGCCGACTCAAGATTGGCGATTGAGAACCGGTCCTCGCATCACAATCGCCAATTGGCAATCGGAAATCGAAAGTCACCTGGCGGAGAGGGTGGGATTCGAACCCACGGTACAGTTTCCCGTACACAGCATTTCCAGTGCTGCCAGTTAAGCCACTCCTGCACCTCTCCAGAACAACATGTCAAAAGGGAAAACTAGAAAGGAAAAAGTCAGACTGAGGGATCCCCACTGCCGTTGTCCTTTTACTTTCCGCTTTTCCTTTTGCCTTGATTTGTGGCGGAGAGGGTGGGATTCGAACCCACGGTACCCTTGCGGGTACAACGGTTTTCGAGACCGCCCGATTCAACCACTCTCGCACCTCTCCGCAAGTCCTTGAGTATTACGTCTTTCGCGAAAGAAGGATTGTAGCATCCGCCGACAATCGCTCTCAAGCAAACCGCCTTCTACGCTCACTCGATGATTGAGAAAATCCGTCGTGCAGATACCGAGATGAGACTCAACGGCGCCCGCCTTTGGGTCCTTCGCGCCGTAGACCAATCTCGCAACGCGGGCATGAACCAGCGCACCCGCGCACATCGCGCACGGCTCGATAGTCGAATACAGCGTCGACCCAGTCAGCCGGTAGTTGCCGATCGCGCGCGCGGCTTCTCTAAGAGCAACGATCTCAGCGTGCGCGCTTGGATCGTTGGTTCCGATCACCGCGTTGCGCCCGCGCCCAATCAATTGACCTTCCAGGACGACGATCGCGCCAACCGGCACCTCACCGTCTTCGCCGGCGGCTTCGGCTTCCGCAAGCGCTTCGCGCATGAAATCTTCGTCGGCTGGCTCCATGGTTGCGATTCCGGGGGTTGAAGTAATCGCGAATGTTAGTAGGGCGGCATGAACAGTGTCAAGGAGAGGGTGCCGGTCCTCGACGATACTACGAATTGCATTGAGGACATTCGCGGTGCAGAATCATCGTCTCACTACGACACATAGGTATGCTGCTCAAAACAAAAAGCGGACCGCTGTATTATGAAGTTGCCGGAGCTGGGATGCCGATTGTCTTCGTGAGCGGCTGGGCGATGTCTTGCGAGTGCTGGCGCCCGGCGGTGGCGCTACTCAAACAAAGGCATAGCTGTTTGCTCTACGATTCGCGCGGGGTTGGGCGTTCGCAACCTTGTTCAATCGACGCCAGCTTCGCAATCGAAGACCACGCCGAAGACCTGCATGTAATCCTCGAAGCTGCCGGAATCTTCGACGCTACAATCGTGGGTCACGAGATCGGTTCACTGATAGCCGCCGCGAACACTGATCGACATCCGCAGGACGTGCGCTCATTGATCGTCGTGAGCCCTCGCGCCCAGATGTCACCGGAGGATGTGAGGAGCCTGGCGGTGTTCACGCCTGCTTCTCTCGCGTTGCGCGAGCTTGCCGCGTATCCGGTGTTGCGCAATATCGTGGCGCGACGATTTCGTCGCGCGCCACAGCCCTATCGCGACCGGCTCTTCAATGATTTCGCCGAGTTGAGCCCGCGCGCGGCGTATGAGACGGCCCTGTCAGCCTCCAGCGAGGAAGCAACCTCGATCCTGGACGAATTAGTTGGCGAAACTTCGTCGCCGGTCCTAATCATATGCGGGGAGAAAGATAAGAAAGGCAGGGCGGAGGCGCGCAGACTCTTTTCGCTCGCGGGTGCCGGTAAGCTCGCGACAATGCGCGACTGCGGATTCATGCCCATGCTAGAATACCCGCGCCAGTTCGTTAAACTGGTTCGTGATTTCGTGGCGACGAACGAGGCTCGGAATAGACACGCGATTGTGAAGCGCTGAGCCGTATTTTGGTCCGTTGAGTATGAGGTGATGGAAGCTGACTCCACCCTAAAACAAGCGTTCGTTGGGTTCGATCGGCCGCGGGAGTACGCTTCGAAGAAGCTTGCAGTTTTCGCGCTCGCGGGACTTTCGGTGGTGTTCCTGATCAGCGCGCTTTACACGCCATCGACCGCCGATAATTTCACCATTTGCGGTTTCAGGGCCTTCACCGGGCTGCCCTGCCCGGGTTGTGGATTGACACACTCGTTCTGCGCGCTGGGGAAGGGCAACGTGGTGAGCGCCTTTTCCTACAACCTGATTGGTCCGCTTCTGTTCCTGGTTTTGGTGTTGATTTGGATGAGAGCTGCGGGCGTTCTGGCAGGCCGGACTGCTCCAGTTCGCGTGTTCGATCAGTTCGCGGAGCGCGTCAAAATGGTTCGGCTTTTCGCAACCGCGTTCGTTGTCTACGGCGTAGCTCGGATAGCGTATATACTCGTTTTTGATCCCCTGCCTTTTCAGGAAAGCGCGCTTTCAAGGCTGGTTACCGGGCTGTTTCGTTGACGCCTTCAGAGCAAGCCCATCTTATCGAGCACCGACCTGGGCCAAAGCTCTAACAACATCCCGAACGGATCACCTATTATCATGCGGTGGGGGTTCTGGTCGATAACTTCGATCTTGTACTCGGTCAGCCGCCTGCCAAGCGCATTCAAGTCGTCATCCTCTATGGTGAACGCGAGATGGTCGATTTCGCGCTGACCGTGTTCGTGCTGGCGTTTCAAGAAGCCGATTCTGAATCCGTCGCCTATCTTCAAGTAGGTTCCATCAATCTGGAATCCGTTTGCTTCAGCTTCTGAGATCGTTCCTGCTATTGGAACGTCCGAGCGCCGAGACACATCGCGCCGCATGTAAACGCGTGCTCCAAAGACAATCACGTAGAAACGTTCCGCGAGTTCAAGGTCCTCGCATGGAACCTCGATATGGTGGAACGAGCTGTTTCTCAACATCGCGTTCATTGGCTTCCCGATCAAACGCAGGGTCGACAGGCGTTCATCGCATGTCGCGGCTATTGATCACGAGCGTCTGCGTTGCTCGCTGCGAAAGACTCGTTGAACATCGGGATCGTGCAATTTCTCGCGATCGGAGTGACGTTCTTCCTCTTCGCTCAAGCCGCTGGCGCGCCTGAGCAAGCTCAATGCGCGGTCCTTCACTTTCTTGATCTCTTTTCGACCGTCTTCAAATTCGATTTCTACCGCGGCTGATTCACCCGCTCCGAGCATTCGCGTCACGGTGCCGTAGAGCATGCCTGAGGGCATCGCATAGCTGATCTCGTCGCCTTGTTTGAAGTCTGTCCGATGGCCTTTGTTCATGCTTGCAAACCTCGATTGACCTTTCTTGGGCGCGACCGTTGACCCTGCATTCGTGCCATTCCGCACCTTGGGCAAACCCACTTGCGCTGCTTGTGGAAGCTGCGCTTCTTCTCGGTCATTTTAATTCGACATCGGACACAAGTCATGGGGATTGGCAATCTTCACGTCGCGTTTGCTTCGGTGACCGCCCTCATTTCGGTTGCGTTGTCCCAATCCTCATCGAATACGCGCTCGATCTTTCGCGCCATCGCGTCGTCCTCAACGATCAACCCTACTTCGCGGCGGCGATCGAGGCTCACGGGTCTCAGGTTCTGGCTTCCGATGAAGAAACGGGTTCCATCGACGACAATACACTTGGCGTGAAGCTTATATCTTGCCAGCTTTCGCACGTGAAAGTTGGGAACCACCTCATCGTAGGAGGTATCTTCGCTGATTACTTTGATATTGCATCCTATGGACGCTTTACGCAAAAGCAGGCCGAGAGCCTGTTGATCCTGCACTTTTGCGTCGAGTATCCGGATTGTGCGTTCAGCCGAGCTGAGCAGTTCCAGCAGTTTCTGCCTGCTGTTGTGCGGGCTGATGACGAGAGGCAACGGGCTCGGTTTGAAAGTCTCGCCGGACCAATCGGAATCGAACAGCCGGCTCAGTTCCGTTGCGATTTCCCGATCGCGGATCAACAAACCAAAGTCTCTCGCGTAATGGAGGTTCTTCTGTGTCGGGTTGAAAGTCAAAATCAGAGAGAGCTCATTGTCGATCGTCATGATCTTGTAATGGTAGCGCTTGATCTTTTCTTTACGGGCTCGCGGTACGCGGACCTCGATGCCGACCTTGGATAACTCCTCAGACAATCGTTTGTTCTTCTTGGTCCAGCCCTTGGACGCGGGGGCCACCAGGGCCTGAACGTTGACCCCGCGAGACACGGCATACGTCATAGCTTCGCGCACGATCGGATCGTTCATTCGAAAGATAGTCATCTTGATGGTGGTCGTGGCGCTGTCGATCGCGTCTACGATCGGAAAAAAGCTGTCGCCGGGCTGGACGATCAACGAGAGGTTCTGAGGCTTGTTGTACGCTTCCATCAGGGTGCCGGTGTCGATAGTTAAGATCGGCGAGAGACCGACAGGTTTCCCGGCGAAGCAAAACGGGCGTGCAACGCTGGAGCTAAGGTTTACCACAGCGAGCGAGGAAAGGCAAAACTCCTGGGAGCGTAGGCGGCTCGCCCGCTCGTTTTCGAATTGCCCGAGTTGCAAGCTCAAGCAGGCGAGCCGCCTGCGCTCCCAGGCTCTGACTTCTGATTTCTCAACCCGTTGGCTATAATCCGAGCGAGGATTGCTGATGGAGCACGCCTTAATGAGAAATGAGACTGTGGACTTGCTCTCCCGGATCGAAACGCGCGAGCCCCTGAGCTATGAAGAATGGAAGCTCGTCGAGGACTCGGCAACCACCGAAGACCTCGGACAACTGGCCGACCAGCTCCGTAGATCCCTGCATCCCGACGGCGTCGTGACTTACGTCGTCGACCGGAACGTGAATTATTCAAACGTCTGCGTGTCAGTCTGTACATTCTGCGCGTTCTATCGCAAGCCGGGTTCGCCCGAGGGGTACGTTCACAATTACGAAGAGATCTTCCGAAAGGTCGAAGAGATGATTGAGCTCGGCGGCAGCGGAGTGCTCATGCAGGGCGGGCTTCATCCGGATCTGCCGCTCGACTACTACACCGGCCTCCTTCGTGAGCTGAAGAACCGCTACAAGATTCACCTTCATTGTTTTTCGCCGCCAGAGATCGATCACCTTGGGAAGATAACTGGCCTTGGAGTCGAAGGCGTTCTTCGCGAGCTTCGCCAGGCGGGGCTCGATTCGATACCGGGTGGCGGCGGCGAAATACTGGTCGACGAGATTCGCCGAAAGCGCCGCACGCACTGCAACACCGAAGAGTGGCTGAATGTGATGGATGTGGCGCACACGCTTGGCATACCCACGACCGCCACCATGATGTTCGGAATGGGCGAGACTCGCGATCAGCGGCTCATGCACCTCGAGCGGCTCCGCGAGCTTCAAGATCGCAATCCCGGGTTTGTTTCTTTTATTCCGTGGACGCTTCAGCCTGACAACACGCCGATCGGCAGACGCTTTCCGGATCGCATTCCCGGCGACGAGTACTTGAGATGGCTGGCGATCGGCCGGCTCTACCTCGCCAACATCCCGAACGTTCAAGCGTCGTGGCTCACGCAGGGTCTGGATGTCGGCCGGCAGGGTTTGCACTACGGCGCAAACGATCTGGGCAGCACGATGATTGAAGAGAATGTGATCACCCCCGCAGGAGCTAACCATCGAGCAACGGAGATGATGCTGCGCGAAGCCATCACCGCCGAAGGGTTCGTCCCTGTGAGGCGAAGGGCTGATTACACCAGGCTCGATGGCTGAGTCGGCCTCCTTTTACTCAATAACGCAGAGCCAGCCTGCGGTGCCGTCGAAGAATAACTGCAAAGGCCTCGCGTGCGCAGAAAGACGCGGCAACGCCAAGACGCAAGAAGCCATCATTCCTGCGACATCGCGTCCTTGCGCCTTTGCGTTAAAGATCCACATCTGATCGGGACTGCGAAATGAAACCTGAGAAGATTGCATCACAAGAATCGCTTGGCGATATGAGTCCCGAAGACTTTCGACGCTATGGTCATCAAGTCGTCGATTGGATTGCCGACTATCTCGCGCATCCAGAGCGGTATCCGGTCCTGTCTCAAAATCAACCGGGTGACTTGAAAGCGGCGTTGCCATTTTCGGCGCCCGAGCGGGGCGAAGCTATGGAGGCGATGCTTGCCGAC
>DATIFP010000105.1:0-14924 GCA_035455165.1 Blastocatellia bacterium | reverse complement strand
GGAAGAACTCAGGCACGTTTATGTGCTCAGCTACTATCCGAGCAACCCGCTCTCAACAGGCGGCTATCGGTCGGTTCGAGTCAGCGTGCCCGGGCGCACGGACATTGCCGTTCGTCACCGGAAGGGCTATAACGCCAGACCGGGGGGAAGCGCGAAGTCTACGATTTAGCCCGCGACTGCATCCCCGGTTACGTAAGACCTCAGTTCCCGAATCCGGTCGGGTTGTGGTTCAAAGCGTTTACCTCGCCCCGCCGGAATACCTCATCTGCGCATCGACTGCCCCGCCTTCCGAGGAAGAGTCCGTCCCGCAACCGACGACTGAGCTAATATCGCCTGCAGAATGTATAATCCGGTTCGAGAAACGAACACGGAATAGCCTGAATCTTCGGTCAACCTATGCAACAAGCCGTGCGCTCAGTACTTGCAATTGATGCGTCGCCGTTTGGGCGATCTCTTGGGCTGATACCCGCGATGCGGGCGATGCGGGCGGCTTATCCCAGGACTTATCTGGTTGCCGCCGCCGCAACGGGTACTTGCCAACTGCTGACGGCGGCGGGCCTGGTTGATGACGTAGTCGACC
Source organism: Blastocatellia bacterium (assembly GCA_035455165.1). Classification (GTDB taxonomy): domain Bacteria; phylum Acidobacteriota; class Blastocatellia; order UBA7656; family UBA7656; genus Onstottus_A. The sequence goes on along the minus strand of DATIFP010000105.1, from coordinate 14,344 downwards.
TTGGAATCATCAAGCACGCAGACGGCCGGCATGCCGGCGCCCTGAAGCGGTTTGTAGCATTAGCCAGACGATCACGGCGCTACAGCTTCGATCTGATTATGGACTTTTCGCCGCGACTCGAGTCCCAGATTGTCTCGCGACTGCTGGTGCGGGGGAGGACGCTTGTTCCGGCCAGGCTTCCATGGGGGATCGAACTCCTTTTGACCTTCAGTGACGCTCGGCCAGCGGCGGGTCGCTCACACTCTGAGGACTATGAAAGCGTACTGCGACAGGCCGGAGTCGAGGCCATCGATTCGGAGATCCGCATCGTGCCGTCACCTGAGGACAATCAGCGCTTCGAGCGCCTTCTCGTGCAGAGCGGATCACGCGGCGGGGAGCTCCTGGTGCTGCTCTATTCGTCGGATCCAAAAAGCAGGCGCGGGTGGCCGGTGGAAGCACTCGGCGAAATAGGATCGCGGCTCGCGAATAATTTTGGCGCGCGGGTAGTTGTAGCCGATGAACCCTCTGATCGAACCTTCACAGCCGCCGTCGCCAGATTCGTGCCGGAGGGATCGCTGAAGCTCGCGGCGCCGCAAGCACTCGAGCTCATCGCGGCGATAGCTCGCGCAAGCATAGTAGTGACTGATGATGATGCGATCGCGCGTCTGGCTTCGGGTGTGGGAACGCCGGTCATTGAGGTGAGTGACGCCCGATCCGCCCCAACTACGGGATCCAAGAGCCATAGAGTAATGCACGGAGCATCGCGGGGAAGCGTCTCTCCGGACGAGGTTTATGAAACTGCATCGGCAATGATCCAGGAGAGCCGAAGCCCTTCGCTGTTCGATCGCGCCTAGGGGCGGCCCGGCAAACGGCCTTGAAGAAACCCTGAGAGGGAGCTCTTCACACGAATCGATTTGGTGTATAATCCGAACCGAAGAGCAGCTTAATCCACACGCACCGTAGTCGAATCCAATAGTCTGGGCTTTATCTCTGACAGGAGGGGCCATGAAGAATCTGCTTTTACTTGTAGGAGTGATCGGCCTGGGAGCCGGGGCCTGGTTTCTCTATCAGTATTTGTATCAAGTGAACACGGCCGAAAGAACAAACTTGATTCTCGGCGGATGCTTCTTTCTCATAGCGCTGATCTGCTTCGCCGTTTTCTTCTTCATGAAATTCAGAGAGGAAGGCGAACAAGACATAAGCATCACGAAGTTCTGAGTCGACCCTGCGCGTGTTTGCCTCATGCCAACGCCACAGAGTTGCCGCCTCCCGTGAGGCGAAGTGCGCCCCTTCGATAAAGAGAGGTTGGTTGCTGTTCACTGCCGGTTGCGCGGCGGGCTTAATTTAAGTCATTCGAAAGCTACTTTCGCAGAAGCTCTCTGGCAACCCGAGCGATTCTCGCGACGCCTTCCTGGATTGCTTCAAGCGAATTAGCGTACGAGATTCTGAGATAGCCCTCGATACCAAACGCCGATCCCGCCGTAACCACCACCTGTGCTTCATTCAACAATAGCGCCGAAAGTTCGATAGAATCTCGCACACGCCCGCCGAGCAGGCGTTTCATGTTCGGCATTACATAGAACGCGCCTTCAGGCATCGCACACTCGACGCCGGGGATGTCGTTTAGCGCGGGGACAACCCAGTCACGGCGGCGCTTATATTCGTCAATCATTGTACGGACGGCGTCCTGAGGACCTGTGGCCGCCTCAATCGCCGCCTTTTGAGCGATCGAGTTTGCGTTTGATGTTGAATGGCTCTGCACTTTCAGCATCGCTTGGATCCACGGTTTCGGCCCAAGCGCGAACCCCAATCGCCATCCGGTCATCGCGTGCGTTTTTGAAAAAGACCCGCAAATCATCAACCGCGACCTCAGATCTTCTGGCAGTTGACCGGCCGAAAAAGGAGTGGCCGGAGGATATGCGAAATAAAGGTAGCATTCATCGCTAATCACCCAGACATCCCGCTTCGCTGCTACTTCGACGATCTTGCGGAATTCGTCTGGCGGGATTATGCGGCCGGTTGGGTTATTCGGCGAGTTTATTATCAACAGCCGGGTCCGCGGGCCGATCGCCTCAGCCACCGCGCGCGCGGTCAAAAGAAAACCGGACGGTTCGGTGTTCACGATGATCGGACGCGCGCGGAAGAACTTTGCGATCTCGGGAAAGGTCACCCAGTAAGGCGAAGGTATCAATACTTCGTCGCCCGGATTCAGTAGCGTCCCCATCGCGTTGAAGATTGCCTGCTTGCCGCCAATGGTAACCAGCGCCTCAGAAGGATCGTAACTCGCGCCGAAGTCGCGACGCATCATCTCGGTAATCGCCTTGCGCAACGGTGCAATGCCGCTCGTAGCGGTGTAACGGGTGAAGTTCTTTTCGATTGCCTGTTCGGCCGCGTCTTTGATGTTTCGCGGGGTAGGGAAGTCAGGCTCGCCCGCTCCAAGATCGATCAGTTCCACGCCTTCCGCGCGGAGCCGTTCGGCCTCCATCAGCACCGCCAGCGTGGAGGACACTTCCATGTCGGCGACATAAATTGATTCTTGAAAGAGGGATGTGTTTATTGTCAACGTTGTTTCCCCAATGGTGAGGCCGAGTCGCCTTGCAAGGCTCGCTTCCTGAGTGAAGCGGTTTACTTCTGTTCGAGGCGGCCGCTAATCGATCAACCATCCTTCTTTCTATTGCGCATGCGTTGCTCGACCACCTTCGGCACGAGCCCGTCTATTGACCCGCCCAGCTTGAACACTTCTTTGATCAATCGTGAGCTGATGTATGAATAGGCCTCTCCGGCCATCAAGAAGACGGTTTCGACGCCTGGCTCGAGTCGCCGGTTCATCAGCGCCATTTGCAGTTCGTATTCGTAGTCCGAAATGGCCCGAATGCCCCGAACCACAAACCGAGCCTGTTGAGCGACGGCGTAATGCACGAGCAGTCCCTCGAATGTGTCGACTCGCACATTTGGCCATGGAATCACCTCGCGGATCATCTCCACTCGCTCTTCGGTGGTGAACAACGGATGCTTGTCCAGATTCAGCAGGAGAGCGACGATTACTTCGTCAAAGAGTGTGGCCGACCGCTCGATGATGTCCAGGTGACCCATCGTGATCGGATCGAATGAACCGGGGTAGATCGCGCGTCGCATCAGGTTTTGTCTCCCAGAGGTTCTTTGAACCAACATCGGGTAAGGCGAGCGATACTAGCATGGAAAAGCAGGCAGTCGCTAGTAGTCACCGGCCTCCAAAGTGTAGAAGGCGAGCGACGATTCACCCTGTTTTACGGTACGGCACAAACGCAGCTTTCCGTATTGCGCTTCTGGTGGATGCTTCGCTCTGTGCTCGACGACTACTATGGCATCGCTCGATAACAATTCGCCACGACCGAGCAAGAGCATCACCTTGCCATAGACCTCCGACGCGTACGGTGGATCGAGAAATGCGAGATCGAAGTGTTCCGGCTCACGGGCGAGAAGCCTCAGCGCAGATTCGGCGTCGCGGTTGATTATCACCGCTTCCTTCCCGGCGCCGAGGGCATCCAGGTTAGCTCGAATCGCGGAGCACGCGCGAGGCGAGCGCTCGACGAAGCTCGCTTCGCTGGCCCCGCGGCTCAAGGCTTCAATTCCCACCGCACCGGAGCCGGCGCAAATATCAAGGAAGCGGCTTCCCTCGATGCGCGGCTTGAGAATGTTGAACAGAGTCTCGCGCAGCCGGTCGGACGTGGGGCGCACACCGAGCCCCTCAACCGTGCGCAATCGTCGCCCTCGATACTTTCCGGCTATCACCCTCACTGTTTTCTCAAAGCTGATGATAGAGAAATCAACCTCGCAAGTGAAGACGGTGATCACGACGTAATGGAGTACAAGTGAGCTGCTGATCGCCAGGTCGTGGTGGAATTGTGAGATGAAGCGGGGCCGCCGCCAAACACCGGGACAGGACGTCCCAAGCCCGTTTTGGGGTAACCGAGTGACTTGGCGCCGTTGTGGCGAGTGAGCATCAACCTCGTCAATGAGCTATTCCACCGTCTATTATCGGCTCACACAGTCTTGGGCGCGCGTTGACTTTTGATCTGTCGGAACCCAGAATCATTGGCACGCAATGACGGCTTTGACCGCTATCAATCAACGGACGCGTTTATGAAGAGATTCTCAGCAATTTCACTTGTGATGTTGTGCTCGTTGAGCGCCGCTTTAGCCGCCGGGCAAAAGACCGGAACGCTCAAAGGGAAGATAGAAACCGAGAAAGGCAAGCCAATTGCCGGCGCCGAAGTGCGCGTAATGCGCAACCGCGACCGATCTGTTAAAGAGACGAAGACCGATCAGGCTGGCAACTACTCACTCGAGCTCGAGCCGGATGACTACACGGTGAGCTTCGACGCCGATGGTTATCAGGGCGGGACGCTCGTCCACATGCAGCAGGTCGAGGAAGGGAAAGAGACCATAGTCAAGACGATCCGGCTCGAGAAGACCGGCCGTAAGATCTCGCTCATCCGCGGTGCGGTTTTCGACTTGAATGGCGGTTCGCTTGCCGGCGTGAGCCTGAAGCTCGTACGGGTGCCGACCGAGGAAGAAGAGAAGGAGCATAAGAAAATCGAGTCGCTTTCGATGAGCTATGTTGCGAACCGTCATGGCGAGTTTGCTTTTCGGGTTCCCGCGGCTCGCGCGCGGTATAAGATCACAGCAGCGCTCACCGGCTATAAGCCGGAGTCAAAAATCGTTGACGTAAACGAGGGTGAAGCCATTCCCCTGGCATTCTCGCTGGAGCCAATTAAGAAATAAGTGGCAGCAGATCGACAAAGAACCGAAGCGAAATCGGGGGAACCCGGCGCGCCGGACCATCCAAAGGACAAGCGCGCCGAATATCTGACCGCCCGCCAGCTCGCAGATGTGTTGCAGGTGAGTGAATCGACTATTCATCGGCTCCGACGAGCCGGACGCATCCCGGCTGTGCTCCTGACTGACAGGCTCATTCGGTTCAACTTGCGCGAAGTTCAAAGAGCGCTGCGGCCGATCGCCAGTGCTCACGCGCACGAACGCGAGTCAGAACAGGAAGAACCAAGCCCACAGATGTCGTTTGAGAATTTCTTTCCAGCTTCGAGCGAAGAGTAAGCTCCTGTCTCGAATACCTGATCACGTTTCGTGACATGCCGACGGAGTTTGTTCGCGCTGGGAGCGCACGCGGCTCGCGTGCTTCTGACGCCACCTGGTTGGAGTAAGCACGCGAGCCGCGTGCGCTCCCAGCCGCCGGGGACTTTCCGTGATGTTGGGTGGAGGCAACCGGTGGTCTGCGGGATGTCTCCTCACCAAGGGAGTGGCGGGACTCTCACTCTTCATCCTGCTGATGATAACCGGGAAGTTCTAGCGTGATCCGTCGAATGTCATCGACTATTGCCTTTGCAATGGCATCGCGACCCGATTGTCCTTCAACGATCACTTCGCCCTGGCTCGCTGTTCGGAACACGGCTAACTTCGACGCGCCGTCGACTGAATAAAATGGTGAGTCGGGACCTATCAGCTTTGGCGCGACGCTCACGCGAACTCTACCTTGCCAGATTCGGGCGCGGCCCACGAGCCGAACAACTCTGCCGGTGCGACGGGCGACGTCAATCAGTGATTGAGTTTCCGAACTGATTCCTATTCGAGACACATCGGCGAGGCGGGCGTCGGCGCCCATTAATGCCTTCGCGAGGATCAGAATCTTCGCGGCCGTGTCCCAGCCCTGAATATCGAGAGATGGATCCGGTTCCGCGATGCCGTCTGCTTGAGCTCGGGCGAGCGCCTCGTCAAACGGACGCTGGTTCTTCTGCATCTCGGTTAACACGTAGTTCGTCGTTCCGTTCAGCACGCCGCGAATCTCCAGCACCTGATCGTTGGCGATCGTTTCGGGAATGCTGACCCCGGTTGTCCCGCTGTAACCCAGCCGGCCGCCGCCTTTACGAGTGGCCTCTCTCAGAGTCTCAAATCCGTGAGCGAGCGGACCCTTATCGACTGTGATCACGCTGAGTCCCTGTTCAAGCGCGGCGGTGAGCAAACCAAGCCCCGGTTGGCCAGTCAATATGTTTGTTGGGAGACACTCGACTAAGATGGAAACCCCAACGTCCGGGAGTTCACGAATGAACGCGGAGATGTCGCGGATAGGGTCTCCAGGCAACATCTCGCAAAGGGGCCAACACGATCCTTTGTGCAGGATCGCGCGTTGAAGTTCTGCGTCATCGCCGAGGACTACCGCGCCGCTGCTGTCAGCAAGGGCCCGTACGCTCACTTCGAAGGGGAGAGCTTCCGGAGGATCGGTGACATACCGGGCGAACGCCTGACCGACGTTACCGAATCCGAGAATCGCAACGCCGACTTTGATCATATGGAGGAAACAAGCGAAGAGAGAACCAAGATCTCGAATCTAATTCTCGGCGCCTAGAGCCTGCAGAAGCACATTTGCTGATGGATCAGGCTCCCGGAGCCTCAACGGCCGGCAGCAATCCTTTTATGTCACGCACTACGCGAGCGACTTCTTCCTGGTCCCCAACCGCCATCATGAAAAACTTGTAGCCGTTGTAAAAACACACCAGCCCGTTACCGAACAGCCAGATGCTCGACAGCATCGGGTTGCCGCCGAGGATGAGGTTGACCGGAAAGCCCGCCACCGCGCCGCCGGTGAATGCTTCGGCGACCAGTCCCGCGCCGGCGGCGACGCTGAAGGCCCCCAGCAACGGCGCGCCTACGTACTTTGCGGCATCCCGTTGAAACTTGATTCGCTCGCGCTCTGCATCAGTCAGCTTGCCATCGCGTATCAGAGACTCCTGGCGCTTCAAGTACTCGTCATACTTCTCTGAGAGCTTTCTCAAGCCATACGGCGCGATTGCGGAGTGAAAGAACCAGTTGCCCGCGCCGCCGGCTCCGAGCAACACAACGTCGAGCGATGCGAAGGCTGAGCCCGCGCGAGCTCCCGCGATGAATGCGAGCGACACAACAGCGGCTTTGCCGGGGTTGTCCTTGGCCCAACGTCTTGCGCGGGTGAGCGCGCCAACGACAGAAGCCGGCAAACGCGCTGCCGAGACTCCGCTGCGCGCAGCCCCGCTCGCGCTCTCGTAATAGCGCTTCGCTTCGCCGAAAAGGTCCGAGGCGACTTCTTTTGCGTCGCCGGCCGCTTCGCTCGCTCTCTTCGAAGCCTCACTCGCGGCCGCCGCGGCTTTGTCTTTGATGCCAGAACGGCGAACGGTGTCTTGAGCGGCAGATGCCGCGCGGCGGGCGCTCTCAGTCACGCGTTCGCTGACCTTGTGCTCGCTATCGAGCCGAGACGCTTCTTCGCGCGCGGCGTCAACTGCGGAAGATGCAACGTCGACGCCTTTTCGAAGTGCGTCCGTGGCGGCGCGCGCGCCTTTGTCCAACTTTGATTTGATCTCGAACTTTTCGTCGATTTGACGAGCGGCGTCTTCGGCTCGCCGTCTCAACTCATCAAGCTTGCTGGGCATAGCTCACTCCTGTGCTCATCTTACTCCCGCGCAAGTGTTCGTAGCCATCGCCCATTCATACGCGCTTGAGTGTTCGCCGGTTCCTGACCTCGCAGACTGTAGGGTGTGAATGCGGCGGATTGTTTTTCAATCGCATCTGCGATTGGGCGGCGGGCAGATCAGCCTTCGTCGCGGACCGGGATGGGCCGGCGGTTTTCATCGACCGCCACATAGACGACCTCAGCCTCGGTGACTCGCGCTCGCTCGCCGGGGTGACTGATCCGATCGGCTTCGACCAGCACCTTGATTGTTATCGAGGTACGACCAATCCGGACGAGTTCCGTGTAGAAGCTGACAATATCGCCCACGAAAACCGGCGCGACGAACACGACTTCATGCATTGCCTTCGTTACGATCCTCTTCTGCGTATGCTTGCGGACTTCGATGGCGGCTGCAATGTCGATGTAGCTCAGAATCACTCCGCCGAAGATGGTCCCGTGCGCGTTTGTATCCTTGGGCATCAGCACGAGGCGGATCGCTGGCTCAACGCAGGGAGTGTTTACTGGAGAGGCGTCGCGTTCGTTCATATTCTCTGAGCCTAGCCGCGCGTTATGATCGTGTCAAAGGACGCCACGCAAAAACGGGATAGGACTAAGCATGACACCTTTCCTAAGAGGACTTATGGATCTGGCCATGCGCGTTCGGCTGCGCGGAAGAAGGTTTCAATGACCCCCCAACTTTAGTTGGGGGTTCGTGGATGCTGCGCTACTCGTGAGAAACCGTTTCAACGGTTTATCAGGGTGCCCCAAAACTGTTGAAACAGTTACGGAGTAAAGCTGCTCCCTCGAACACCTCGATGAATCGAGGTGTTACTGAGAGCCGCTTCATCCCTTTTGTTTACCGGGTGGCAGTTCTGATCAAACTACGGAACAAGCATGCTGGCCCGTTGAGCTTTGTACTCCTAATGAGTTGAAGTTAACCTAGTCCGGATGAAGGACGAGATAATCGCGGCGGGCGGGGTGGTAATAGATGATAAAGCAGGCGTCAGGCGCGTGCTCCTGGTTCATCGTCCCCGATACGACGATTGGTCATTTCCGAAGGGCAAGCTTGATCCGGGTGAAACCATCGAACAAGCCGCATTACGCGAGGTGAGAGAAGAGACTGGACTCGAGTGTCGCATTGTCGGTCCGCTCAAGTCGTCTCGGTACAACTATCGGACCCGTCACAGGGGATCGCTTCGGCCAAAAGTTGTCCACTACTTTCTGATGGAACGTGTCAGTGGGCGCATTCGCGTCCCGGGTGAGGAGGTCGACAGCGCCGACTGGTTCGCCCTCGATAGGGCCGCGCGGGTGCTCAGCTATCCGCAGGACCGGAAGCTTCTAAAACTGGTTTCGGAGCCCTGAAGTATTGCCTGACGTATTACAATGTCTCTGCCTCTCTAGATCATCCGTCCATTGGAGAAGTCAATGCCTGACAGGAAAACCCTGATGACAATGACCACCGACTTTGGTGAAGCGGACTACTTCGTCGCGGCTATGAAGGGCGTGGTCTATTCAATAAACCCCGCGGTCGAGATCATCGACGTGACCCACCAGATTCCCGTGCACGACATCTACGCCGCGGCGTTCACGCTGATGTGCTGCTACCGAGACTTTCCCAGGAATACGCTGCACCTTGTCGTTGTTGATCCGGGCGTAGGAACGTCGAGGCGGCCGATCATGGTGATGACCGACAATTACAATTTCATTGGTCCGGACAACGGAGTGTTCAGTTACATCTACCAGCGAGAACAAGTCAATCGAATCGTCCACTTCACGGCGGAACATTACTTCCGAAGACCGGTATCGAACACGTTTCACGGACGGGACATTTTCGCGGCTTGCGCGGCATACGTGGCAAAACTTGTCGATTGGAAAATGATGGGCGAAGAGGTCAGCGATCCGGTGCGGTTCAACACCCCGATTCCATCGGTCGTATCCGAAAAGGAAATACGCGGCGCGGTAATTCACATTGACCGCTTTGGCAATATCATTACCAACATTACCCCGGGCGAGTTGACCGCGGAGCGCGTTGCGGCGGGCGCGCGCGTACGCATTGGGAGTCACGAAGCTGCCAGGCTGCTGACTCACTTCGCCGAGGCCGATCAGAATGAGCTGTTTGCCTATTTCGGGAGCGCCGGGCTGCTCGAGCTTGGCGTACCCCGCCAATCCGCTGCACGTCTGGTCGAGGCTCGACGTGGAGCCGAGGTCGAGGTGGTCTTGGCTTAGTAGGGCCTCTTCGTTGACACCCATGCGCACGTGTCCTATCCTTCAAATTAACGCTCGTTAGACACGCTCATAGGCTAAGAGCAGGCCGAAAGGAACAGGAAAATGCCCGGTGAAGCCAACGTAGCAAAGGCAGGCCTCGAGGGGGTTGTTGCCGCCGAATCTCGTATCAGCGATGTAAACGGAGAAGAAGGGACGCTCATCTACTCGGGCTACGATATTCACGATCTCGCCGAGCACGCAACCTATGAAGAGGTCGTCTACCTGCTGTGGCACGGCCGGCTGCCCACTCGCCATGCGCTTGCGGACCTGAAGGAGCAACTCAATGCCGAAGCCGGTCTCCCGTCGCCGATTCAAACCCTGATCAGCTCGATTCCGAAGAACGCAAACCCGATGGATGTGCTGCGGACTATGGTATCGGCTCTCTCGTTCTACGATCCCGATACGGCTGATAACTCTGAAGAAGCAAACACGCGGAAAGCTATCCGGCTGACGGCGAAGTTCCCGACAATCGTAACGACATTCCAACGTGTGAGAAGCGGTTTGCAGCCGGTTCAACCGCGCAAGGACCTGTCAATCGCCGGCAATTTCCTGTTGACCCTTCGAGGCGAGGAGCCGGACGAGATTGCGACGCGCACGATGGACGTCGCATTCGTCCTTCACGCCGACCACGAGCTGAACGCCTCAACCTTCGCCGCAAGAGTCACCGCGGCCACCCTGTCCGACATCTACTCGGCAATAGTCTCCGCGATCGGCACTTTGAAGGGTCCGCTGCACGGCGGGGCAAATGAAGGGGTGATCAAAAACCTGCTCGAGATCGGCAGCGTCGAGGGCGTCGAGCATTGGGTTCTGGATGCTTTCGCCAAAAAGAAAAAGATCATGGGGTTTGGTCATCGCGTTTATCGTACGGTCGATCCGCGCGCGATCCATCTCGCGGAGATGTCCCGCCAGCTTGGTCAGCGCACCGGTGAGACGAAGTGGTACGAGATGTCAAAAAAGATGCAGGAAGTCGTGTTGCGTGAGAAGCACTTGAACGCCAACGTCGACTTCTTCTCGGCCTCGACCTACTACGCGCTCGGAATCCCAACCGACTTGTTTACACCGATCTTCGCCTGCAGTCGAATATCAGGGTGGACTGCGCACGTGCTCGAACAGTTCAAAAACAACCGGCTGATTCGGCCTCGCGCAGAGTATGTTGGTCCTCGCGGATTGAAGTACGTTCCTATTGAAGAACGCGGCTAGCTCGAGTTCATCTCATTACAAGCCCACCACAACCTGGGAATCGCTTTGCTCGAGCGCGAGCGACCAGCGGACGCCGAGCAGGAGTTCAGATTCGCAATCGAGCAAGAAAAGAGGGCCTGGCCCGAAGCCCAGTATGACCTTGGCAAGGCGCTTGAAAGACAGAAGCGCCACCGTGAAAGCGGCGGACGGTTTCGAAGTGCACTTGAAGCTTGCTCCAAACGCGCCAGATCCGCAGACAATGGGAGAGTATATCGACTACTTGCGGCGAAAAAAGTGAACGCTTTAAGGGCGCAACGACCAATGTGGGAATAATGTCAGGACGATCGGGGATATAGTTGGCGACGGGCAAATGTACACTCAAAACAGGAAAGTGAAACGGATGAAATCGGTGAAAGTAAGCGCACTGGTGTGCCTTCTGGTGATCACTGCGTTGGGTTCCACTCCGAAGGTTGGCGATCGGGCGCCGCAGTTCAGCCTTCCGGCTTCCGGCGGGCAGACCGTGGCCCTGCGAGATTACAGCGGCAGGAAGCTGGTGCTCGTTTTCTATCGTGGTTACTGGTGACCGTATTGTCGAAAACAGCTAGCCGGTCTGGCCGCTGACTACGACAAGTTGAAGGCTGCGGGCGCAGATGTTGTTGCCATCAGCGTGGACAACCCCGAAAAGAGCACCGCGCTTGCCGCTAAGCTCAAGATCCCTTTCCCGCTTCTGTCTGACCTCGGCCACAAGGTCATTGACGCCTATGACCTCTATAACGCGGAAGGAAAAATCTCGAAGCCCGCCACGTTCGTGCTCGACGGAAAGGGCATCGTCCGCTGGTCTTTTTTTGAAGAGGACTACAAGGTCAGGCCGCTCGACGACGTAATCCTGGAGGAATTGAAGAAGATCAAGTGATCGGAAACATTTGTCGAAGGCAAGCTGGTTGCCGTTGCTATCGTCGGCCGACCTCGCGGCCATCAATCAACAAACTCATCATCATCATCCCCGCACGCGCATACGTCGTTCGCCGTGTTTCGATCGATTATCGTCCGGATGACACCAGCCGGGATAATCATGAGAGATGCGTTGGCCTTCTTGACGGATTGGTCCACTAGAACGTACAGCCGTCGATCGGATGCTACGTGTGTCAACGTTATGATCGAGCCTTTTATCGTTACCTTGCCCGTCCCCGTTACAGTAAATCCGGTACAGTTGGTGAAGGTGTAGGCTCCAGTGTTCTTGTCGAACTGGAGCTGGTTTCCGTTACTATCGTCGACAATACAGACGGTGGTCGGCAGGGTCGGTGGCGCCGCGCCTGCGCTGTACCCCGAGATAACAAGCATTGCGAGCCCCAGAATTGCTGCCGCCGTCAGTCGCGAGAGGAATCTACCAGTGTGCGTTAGGTGATGACTAGCCATATGCGTCAATAGTCTCCTTTGCTATGATCCACCTGCGGGTTTGGGGAGAACGGAGTATATAGAAGTCGTCAGATCCAGTTCAAGAAGGAAAGTGCAGGCGCTACTGCGTGCCCGGTGCACTCATCGATCTGATCAACAACTCGCGAGTCGCTTCAAAGCGGTCGAGCCTTTCCATCGCTGCAAGGGCCCTCTCAATTGCCGGCCTGATGTAGTTTACGTAGACCGGATTCCCCGCAGCCGCTTGCGACGCGTAGGTTCCGATCGCTTTGAGCATTCGCTGAGCGGTCATCAGATCCAGCTCTGACCGAAAGGCCGTGGTTTCCGACAACGGCTGAAGCGATACGGCTTTCATCTCGATGAACTGCTCAACGAGCTCTTTTACAGCCGTAGGCGGGAGGTTCGTGTAGGGATCGCTAAGCAAAGAGGCCACGTCATAGCTCGCCGGTCCCATGCGCGCGTCCTGGTGATCGATGATCCACATCCCTCCCCGATGCATCATCAGATTGCGAGCGTGATAGTCGCGATGCGCAAGCACTCTCGGGCGGGATGACAGCTCCGAACACAGAACCTGAAAGTCGGTCTGGACCGCGTTGGAGACTGAAGGGTCCAATCGCAGGTGAAGGTAGCGGTTGAAGTAATTCGCGAAGAAGAATCCAAGTTCCCATCGGAGCTTTGCTTCGTCGAAGGCCAGCTTCGAGCAGATGGAACCGGCTTCCAGAGCCAATGTCGTGGCCTCCTGAATCTTCACGATCAGCTCGACCGCGCGTCTGTAGGCTTGTGTTACCTCGGCGTGCGTCCGCCCGCTCAACCAATCCTGGAGCCGGACATCACCGACGTCTTCGATCAGCATCACCGCATCCGCGCCCGACGTCGCGAGAACTTCGGGGACTGGCAGGCCGGCCTTGATCAACAGTTCAGTGACTTCGATGTGCGCGCAGGGATCATTCGCGAACGTCAGCCGTGCGCCCGGATTGGATGCCTCGGCGTTTGAAAGTCTTTCTGCGGCGAGTTGTTTTTCGTCGAAAGGTTCGGCATACAGCGCGGCGATCACGCTCGCCTGTGGCGATTGGGCTCGGAAATAGGAACGCGTCGAGGCGTCTCCGGCGAGTTTCTTTATTGAGAGCTCGTTCGGTGCGACGTTCAGGTAGCGAGCCGCCAACGTCGCCAGTCCCTCCGTGTTTATCTCAACAGGTGAAGTCATATTCGACTCTGCCGACAAGCGCGGTCAGATCGGGACGACGAGGTTATCGTCAACGATCATGCCCCGGTCAATTTCTTTCACTATGTCGCGACGGACAACGACCGATCGCTCGATCACGGCGCCTGCGCGTATCCTGACGTCGTCTCCGAGTACGGCTCGTTTCACGCGCGCGCCGTTCTCGATCCTGACGCGATCCCACAGAACCGCCTCTTCCACACGAGCCCCGTCTTCGATCACGCAACGCTTCCCGGTGACGATCGATTGTCCCGCCTTGCCCATGAATCGAAGGCTCGCTTCGAGATAACGGCTTAGCGTGCTCATCTCGTACCAATCGCTTGAGGAAATGTGGGCGATTACTGCTTCCCCGGCCGCTATCGCCCGAGGATAAACGTGAACGGTGGAATGTGAGAAGCGATCGCGCGGGATGTAGTCGAAAATTCGAGGCGACAGGACCTGAATACCGGTGAACATCCAGGGGGCGTGCTCGCTTTTTGCAAGAACGCCGCCAGGAATACCCGTAGCCTCGACACTTGCCGCCTCGGAAGGGGCGGCGTCTGGAAATCCTGCAAATCGCGTAATCCAGCCGCGACCGTCTATCTCGACTATGCTGAAATGCTCGCGCGCGGTGTTCTCCTTCAACACCAGCGTGGCTAGGGCATTGCGGCTGCGATGCTCGGCTATCGCAAGACTGAGGTCGATATCGGTGACGATTTTTCCATTGATGACCACGAAATCATCGTCGAGCAGAGAACCGCGTACGCGGTCGAGGGCGCCGGATGTGCCCAGTATTTCTTCCTCCGCGGAGTAAGTGATAGTCACGCCCAACTTCG
>DATIFP010000104.1:0-29413 GCA_035455165.1 Blastocatellia bacterium | reverse complement strand
GTTGTCAGCCATCAGAACTTCAGCTTCATCACCAATGCATCTTCGACCGGCATACGATAATAGTCTCGCCGCCGGCCAACAAACCGGAAGCCGAGATCCTTGTACAGCAACTGCGCAACCTCATTCGACGCGCGCACTTCCAGCAGTACGTGTCGAGCCCCCCTGCGCCTCGCTTCCTCTGTGGCCGCTTCCATCAAGCTGCGCCCGACGCCGAGCCGTCGAAAGTGCCGATGCGTCGCAACGTTGTTTACGTGCAATTCGTCCTCGACAATCCAGCCGGCGAAGAACCCTATTACCGAGGGCCCGGGAAAGAGATTGCGCGCAACGAGCATTATTGAATTCGGATTGGTGAAAAGCTCTCGCTTGTAGGCATCGTGACCCCATCGATTCAATCCGCTGCTCTCCTCGATTTCAACGACCTCAATCAAGTCGCGCTCTCGCATGAAATCGACCGAGTACGACTTCGGCATCGGCTCATATTCAGGGCTCGTAATGTTGCTGATCGACACGCGAATTCTCCTGGTCTGATTCACCTGGGCTTCAAGCTACGTTTGATCTTAGAACCCAGCAGCCCTAACGACAACTTTATTTCGGCTTCGGCTGGCCGAACGTAACAAGCTTTCAAGGTCTCTGCAGCATCGCTCTCTCCGCGAGCCGATTTCAGGCACGCCAGCGCAGCGATGTCTTCGGCGAGACAGTGACCCCTTCGTTGGACGGACCACTTCTCAGACCGAGCTCGTATCGCATCGGCCTGGGCGTCCGCTGCGTCACCCGCGAACAGCAGCTCGTCGCGCGCAACTACGCGATCGAGCGCTGCTTCAAAGGTTGAAACGAGCGGAGCGTTCTCGGACACCGGAACGCCCTCGCCATCAAATGAAAACAACTGAGAGTAGACTTCGCCTTTGTAAGCATTGACCAGGGCGCAAACGGCAGTGGCAGGCCTCACGGAAAAAGCTGCCGCCTCGAGCGAGGTAATGCCTACGATTGGCTTGTTCGTTGCCGACGCAAATCCCTTCGCGGCGGCGATCCCGACGCGGAGACCGGTGAACCCGCCCGGGCCCGTACAGACCGAAAATAGATCGACGTCGCGAATCGTCATGCCTGCTTGAGCCAGCAGGGATTCAATCTCGAGCCACAACTTTTCCGAGCGTGTTTGATTGACTGGCGAGGTTATTGACTTGATTAGCGTCGTTCCTCGGGCCACGGCTATGCTGGTGATCCCGGACGACGTATCGATCGCCAGAATGATCCATTCGAATGGATTGTGTTCCTTGTCAATCAAACCGTGATTGTCGCAAAAGAAGTCTTGGCCGCGAGAAAATTGCTTCAAAAGTTTGACCCACCGAGAGCCGATTATATATTCTGGCCATGGCCTAAACAACTAACGCGCTTCTATACAACAGGCATAGCAGTAATCCGCAAGCCACACGAAGCACAGTTCGACCCTCAAAGACTGGGTGGATCGAGTACCGGCAACAATATGCAGCCACCGACTCCAATGCTTCGCCAATACCAGGAAATAAAGCGGCAACATCCGGGAACGCTTCTCTTCTTCCGGCTCGGGGACTTTTACGAATTGTTCTTCGACGACGCGGTGATCGGGTCCAAGGAGCTGGAGATCACCCTTACGGCGCGCCACCGCGAGCGCGGAAATCCAGTCCCGATGTGCGGGGTTCCCTATCATGCTGCGAGCGGCTATGTCGCCAAGCTTGTTCGCAAAGGTTATCGAGTTGCGATCTGTGAGCAGACAGAAGACGCGAGCAAAACGACGAAGCTCGTCCGCCGGGAGGTCGTCCGAATAATTACGCCGGGAACCGCGATTGATTCCCAACTCCTCGACGCTCGGGAGAACGCATACCTGGTTTCTGTCTTCGGCGCCGGCTCCGGAATGGCGGCGTCGTTCCTTGATCTTTCCACCGGCGAGTTTCTCGCAACACAGTTCACCGGCGACGGCGCGTGGGAGCGAGTGCTGGAACAAATCGAGTGCTTCAGCCCGCGCGAGATAATCTTTCCGAAGTCGCTCGAGCCCCTGTTCAGGCGTGGCGCGAAATCCGACGGTGACGGCAATTCCCTCGATTCCGAAACAAGTGCGGGATCGGGCTTGCCGGAACACCGCGCGGCGCTCAACCCCCTCGACGACTGGTTCTTCTCGGTCGATCGCGCGCGTGAGCTCCTGCTCGGCCATTTCAATGTTGCATCGCTCGAAGGGTTTGGACTCGGGGGCCGCGACCTGGCGGTGGCCGCAGCCGGCGGTGCGCTCCATTACGTTCGGGAGACTCAAAAGGACAACGCAGCTCATATCACCGGCCTGTCATATTTTGAACCCAACGACTATCTCACTCTCGACCAGCCGACCGTTCGCAATCTCGAACTGGTCGAAGCGCTCGACGGCTCGCGAACTCGAACGCTGATCGCGGTGATCGACGAGACGGTAACAGGCATGGGTTCGCGTTTGCTGAAGCAGTGGTTGTTGCGCCCTTCGATGAAGCTCGGCGAACTGAACGCTCGTCTGGACGCGGTTCAAGAACTGCGGGACGCGCTGATATTTCGAGACCGGCTGCGAACGGAGCTGAAGAACATAGTCGATCTCGAACGGCTGATGGCTCGCATAAGTCTCGGCCGCGCCAACGCTCGCGACCTGGTCGCATTGAAGACTTCGGCGGATCGGGTCCCGCTCATAAAAGAGACGCTCGCCGATGCGACCGCTTCCCTGTTGGAGGTGCTGGCGGATGACCTGGATGACTTGCGAGATCTGCGCGAGCTGATCGGCAACAGCATCACTGACGATCCGCCTGCCACCCTGACTGATGGAGGTTATATTCGCGCGGGCTACAACCCGGAGTTGGACGAGTTGCGTCAGCTCTCCTCGTCGAGTAAGAGCTTCATCGCGGCGATCGAATCGCGCGAGCGTGTGAAGACCGGTATCTCGTCGCTCAAGGTCAAGTTCAACAACGTGTTCGGCTATTTCATCGAAGTAAGCAAGTCGAATCTCAAGAACGTGCCTGCAGGGTACGAACGCAAGCAGACGCTGGCGAACGCCGAGCGGTACACAACTCCAGAGCTCAAGGAATACGAAGCCAAAGTACTCGGAGCCGAAGAACGCATCAGCGAAATCGAGCAGGAGCTGTTCACGGGAATTCGACAAAAGGTGTCGATCGAAACGCGACGCGTTCAGGCGGTGGCTCACGCGCTGGCAATGCTGGACGTCCTTCTGTCACTTGCCGAAGTCGCCGCGCGCCGCAACTACTCGCGGCCTTCGTTGACCGAAGACGACGAGATCTACATACGCACCGGCCGGCATCCAGTCATTGAGGCGACCGGCGAACGATTCATTCCGAATGACACCTACCTGAACAACTCCACCGATCGTTTGCTGATCATCACTGGACCGAACATGGGAGGCAAATCGGTCTACCTGAGGCAGGCCGCTCTGATTGCGATCCTTGCCCACATCGGTTCGTTCGTGCCCGCCGAAGAGGCGCGCATCGCGATACTGGACCGCGTGTTTACACGCGTAGGCGCCTCGGACAGCCTGGCCCGCGGGCGATCTACATTCATGGTAGAGATGACCGAGACCGCAAACATTCTCAACACGGCGACGCCTCGCAGCTTGATCCTGCTGGACGAGGTTGGGCGCGGGACCTCGACCTTTGACGGACTTTCGCTGGCGTGGGCAATTGCCGAATACCTGCACGACAACCCACAGCACGCGGCGAAGACCCTGTTCGCGACCCACTATCACGAAATGACCGAGCTCGCAAAGTTGCTGCCCGGCGTACGCAACTACCAAATGGCGGTCAAGGAGGGCGGCGGCGCGATCGTGTTCCTGCGCCGGGTGGTTGAAGGCACGGCTTCAAAGTCTTATGGAATTGAAGTAGCGCGACTTGCGGGTCTGCCCCGGACGGTCACCGAACGAGCAAGAGAAATTCTCTCCAACCTGGAAGCGAATGAGCTGGATGTAACCGGAAAGCCCAAGTTTGCGCGGCACCTCCCGTCGCGAAAGGCGGCGCCGCAGCCCACTCTGTTTGAAGCGGCTAACGACGCGGTTGTTGATGAACTGAGAAACCTGGATGCCGAAGGGCTAACCTCCGAACAAGCTCTTGAGGTATTGCGAAAGTTGAAGGAACGCTTGATGTAGCTCAATTAGAAGCTACTGATCCAAGCCCTTCTCAATCTTGTCGACTCGATCCTCAAGCTCGCGTTCATACGCGTAAACCTTGGTCACCTCACCGGAATAATGCTCCAGACGCCGTTCCATTATTCGAAAGCCCTTCTCCACCTCGGCGCGCAGTAGTTGGACCTCGCTGCGTATCTCGCTGCGTAGCGCTGACTCTACTTCGGCAAGTTGGGACTGGACGGCCTCCCACAGTGGGCGGGTATCTTTCAATCGCTCATCCACTTTGCTTTCGAGGGTCTCAAGCCGCCTCTCAACGTTACCCAGCCGCGACTCCATGGACTCAATTTGCGACTCCATCGATCCAATTCGCGACTCCATCGATCCAATTCGCGACTCCATCGATCCAATTCGCGACTCCATCGATTCAATTCGCGACTCCATCGATTCAATTCGCGACTCCATCGATTCAATTCGCGACTCCATCGATCCAATTCGCGACTCCATCGACTCAATTCGCGGGGCGATAGACTCAACTGCGACGATCAGACGATCGACTTTGTCCTCGAGCGAGCCATTCAGGCGATGTGTCAGGTCTTTGCTCATAATGATCTCCGGTTATCGAGTTAACTCGATGCCCAGGAATCACGAGTTGCAGTCATTATAGCCGGACGGGGCTGTTTAGGTAACAATATTTGAGCGCTTGCCAACTTGAATGTACTCAAACAGAATGAACCCTGCTCAATGAAGATCACCGCCACCGTAATAACGCTGAACGAAGAACACAACATCGCCGCCGCGCTTGAATCGCTTGCGTGGGCCCATGAAATCATCGTTGTCGATTCGGAAAGCACAGATCGCACAGTCGAGATTGCTCACCGCTTTACTGACCGCGTGTTCGTGAGGTCGTGGCCCGGTTATTCGAATCAAAAGAACTTCGCCGCCCAGCAAGCCGCAAACGATTGGATCTTCAGCCTCGACGCCGATGAGCGCGTTTCCCCGGAACTGATAGAGAGTATCCTCGAGCTTAAGAGTCACTCGGCCCCCGAGCCAGCCGGTTTCGAGATGGCACGCCGCACGTTCTATCTAGGTCGATGGATTAAACATTCAGGGTGGTGGCCCGAATATAAAGTCAGGCTATATGATCGCCGGCGTGCTCGCTGGGAGGGCAGTTTCGTGCATGAGACCCTGGAGGTAAATGGCCGAGTCGATAGACTCGATGGGACCTTGCTCCATTACACTGTTACGGATGCAGCTGAGCATCACTTGAGGATGGATCGCTACACTACGCTTGCGGCGGAAGAACTGCACATGCGCGGCAAGCGGGCCTCTGTGGGCTCGCTAGTGGTTTCTCCAGTGGTCGTATTCCTTCGCTCCTATCTGTTCAAGCTTGGTTTCCTTGACGGCGTCCCTGGACTGGCAATTGCTCGTTTCGCGGCTCACTATGAGTTTCTGAAGAATCTGAAGCTCTGGGAGATGAGGTCGAGGCGCGACGCGTGAGCGTGAGACGTGATGGGTGAGCCGAACTTCACGTATCAACTAGCATGCATCACGTCTCACCTCTCACGTTTCATTCTTGGCTTCCTCGATCACTTCTTCATACAGCGCCTCAATCTGTCCGATAATCTGGTCGCGGCTGAAGCGCCCGTAGACGTCGCGTTGTCCCTGCGAGGAAAGTCGCTCACGGAGCGGCGCGTCCGATACAAGCCACAACAACTTGTCGGTCAGCGCGTGAACGTCTCGCGGCGGAAAAAGCAGTCCGGTCGTGTTGTTCCTGATTATGCCTGCGATGCCTCCGACATTAGACGCAAGCACGGCGCGGCGGGCGGCTAGCGCTTCGATCGTTACAATCGAGAAGCCCTCCTCCCACGAGGGCACAACCACAATGTCCACTCCCGCAAGAAGCTGGGGAAGATGACTAACATGTCCGGTGAACGTAAGCCGCTCGCGAATCCCGAGCGAAAGCGCAAGCCGGCTAAGATGGTCCTTGAAGGAATTCTCTTCCCCACGCTCTTTCCCGACTATCAGGAACTCAACGTCCGTCCGCATGCGACCAATGTTTGCCGCGGCCCGCACGAATTCTTCCTGTCCCTTGGCGGGTGTCAACTGACCAATACACGCGACCACTATGTTCGCCCGCAAACGAAACATCGCACGGGCGGCGTCGCGGTCAAAGGGCTTGAAGCGTTCCGGGTCGATCCAGTTAGGAATCGTCCGCACCCGCTCGGCTGGCAACACCAGCCTTTCGATGACCGACTGGCGGACGTTCTCCGAGACCGCGATCACCCTGGCTACGTCTCGAAGCATCCACCGGTAGAGCGCGCCTCGTCTTAACGGCAAGTAGTGATGCCGGGTCAGGACAAGCCTGGCGCAGTTTGTCTGCCGCAGGGCGAGCGCGCATACCAAGTAGTCACGCCCGACGTGAGCGTGAACTATGTCGATGCCGTTTGCGTCGACAAGACGGGCGATTGCGCGGGCGGAAATAAGATCGAGCGAGTTCTGAAGCGGCAGTTCGTGCCACGACGCGATGACGCCGGCAAGCGGCCCCCGGAGAGGGCTATCCGGACGAACTGCCAGATAGAGGGCGTGACCGCGCTCCGAAAGCCCGCGCACCAGATCCGCAACATGCACTTCTCCCCCACCCATCTCGTCCGCGGAACAAACCTGAAGGATCTTCATCGAAGCCGCCTCAGGGCGCCGTTAGAATCGAGAAACAATCAGAAACCCTCCGCCAATCGCAACGGCATCTTCGATCAGCGCAATGACAACGTCCGGGACGTTCAGGGCCTTAACCAGCCGGCTTCGAGCCTGGTAGCCGACGTAGGCCCCGACCAGTCCTCCCAGGCCGCCCAGCACAGCTCCGATTGCGACTGATTGGTTTCCTGCCGCGCATAGGGCGGAGCCGGAGAGCCCGCCGAGAACAAGCCGTGCAATGAGACCCGGCAGGGCGGTTCGCCTCGGCGTCTTTGGGAGCTTGTCCACCACCATCTCGACAAGCGCGAGCGCGCTGATGATGAATACCGACCCCGTTGAGCCGAAAAACGCTAACCGGGAGTTGTTTATATCTATCCACTTCCAGTGCGCGGCCCAACTGACCACCGCCGGACCGGTCAAGGAGCGGAGTCCGCAAATCAAGCCGATGGCAAACGCCAAAGCCAGCGCTGAGGTTGCATTCATGGCCGTGAAGTCTACTCCCAACATCCGCCGCTTTACTAGCCGGAACAATGGCGATTCAATCCCTAAAACCGGCGTCAGAATCGATAGGCGCAGAATCATTCCTCATCGCCGACGGCCGTGAACCAAGACGCATGAGTCTCTCTGGGCGCATCGCGCGTACTTGGTCCTTGGAACTGAAGCTGCTTAGAATAAGGGTATGGTTGGCACCTATCAATACTCGCGATGGTGGCTGGATGGAGGTACAGAGGTCTGTCCTGAATGCGGCCAGACGTACGCATATGAAACGGCATACCGCTGCGAGAGCTGCGATGTTTCCTTCTGTTCGTTCTGCGTCGACGATTCGAGATCTGCGGCGCTTTGCGTGAGATGCGTGAGTGTGAAGACCGGGAGGGGATAATGGCGGCTCGCTCGATCTGGAAGGCGGAACTGAAGCTGGGCGGAACTCGCATCCCGGTCAATTTGTATTCGGCCGTGATTGACAGGACCGTTCACTTCAACATTCTCGAAGAGAAAACGAAGTCGCGAGTCAAACAACATATGGTTGATCCTTCGACCGGCGAAGAAGTTCCGAGCGAAGCAATCCGCAAGGGCTACGAAGTAGAGCCCGGAACGTTCGTGATATTAACCGACGAGGAGCTGGAGAGCCTCGAGCCCGACCCTTCGCGGGAAATCGAGATTACCCACTTCGTGCCTTCAACCCGGATTGAACCTGAATGGTACGAGCGGCCCTACTACCTGGGGCCGGACGGCAATACAAGCGCGTATTTCGCATTGGCGGAGGCCTTGAACAAACAACACCGAGAAGGCGTGGCTCGATGGATCATGCGAAAGAAGGAATACATCGGCGCGCTTCGCGCGGAAGGAGATTATCTTCTGCTGGTGACGATGCGTCACGCAGAAGAGGTGGTCTCAATCGAAGATTTGCCGACCCCTGCCGGGCGAGAGCCAGATAAGAAAGAACTGGGCATGGCGACGCAACTTGTCGAAGCGCTCGCCGGTGAATTCGATCCCTCTGAATTCAAGGATGAGTACCGAGAGCGGTTGATGGAGTTTGTCGAGAGCAAGGCCAGGGGAAAGACAACCAGACTCCACGCACTCAAAGCGAAGCGCGCACCGACGTCCCTCACCAGCGCGTTGGAGCGGAGCCTCAAGGCTCTAAAGAAGGAGAAAGCCGCTGCCTAAGCGAAGCACAACAACGAAGAAAGCCGACGAACAGCCGGTGTCGCGGCCGTTCTGGTCTGGAACGATTACCTTCGGTCTCGTAAGCGTGCCCGTGAATCTGTTCCCGGCTTATCGGAACACTCGCGCGTCTCTGCGACTGCTCGGCCCCGAGGGCGTTCCGCTTAGCCGGCGTTACTATTCGGCGAAGACCGGCCGCGATCTGAACGACGAAGAGATGCTTCGCGGCTACGAAATCGGTGAAGACGAGTACGTTCTTGTTACCGACGAAGAACTGGAGCGGCTCCAGCCCGAAAAAACGCGCGACATCGATGTGAGGCGATTTGTGGAGCACGATTCGATCCCGCCGATTTACTTCGAGCGATCCTATTTTCTGACTCCTTCGGGAAACTCCGACAAGGCATACAGACTACTCGCTAACACAATGGAGAAAATCGGCCGAATGGGAATCGCGACATTTGTGATGCGCGGCAAGGAATATCTAGTCGCCATCCTTGCAGAAAAGGGGATCCTCCGAGCCGAGACGCTGCGTTTCGCCGACGAGCTGAGAACGCCCGAAGATATAGGACTCCCCCGGAAGGTCAAGGCTCCTCAAACCAAAGTCAAAGAATTCGAAAAATTCATCAAGTCACACTCCGAAGCTCGGCCTTCGAAGACAGAAACCAGAGACGAGGAAACCGGACGCCTTGTGAAGCTGGCAAGAAAGAAGCTCTCGCGGAAGAAGGACGTGGTGGAAGTCGAGCCAGAAAAGAGCGCTCACGGCAAAGTAGTCGATATTATGGACGTGCTCAAGAAGAGCATCGCCGCAAGCCGCTGATTGAGCGGCTAGCCGGCGCCGATACTCGTGACCACTTCGCGAGCCGCTCGCACGCCCGAGGCGATCGCGCCGTGAACCGTGCCGCAGTGGCCTTCGGTGTTCGTTGCTTCTCCGGCAAAGAAGAGCGTGTCGTCAACAGGTCGCGCAAGCTGAACCTGCGCGTCGAGCCCTCCCGTGGTCACGTAGCTGTAAGCGCCTCGTGTGAACCGGTCCGCATTCCAGTTGTGCGTGTGCGCCGACTCGAGCAAATCGTCGATCTGCTTCCTTGGAACATTGAGAACGCGCTCGAGCGACCCGAGCGCGGTATCGATAACGTAGGATTCATCGCGCCTGCACAGTTCTTCCGCTGCGGGCCCGCCGGTCCATCCCACAAGTATCGGTGCTCGCACCGGGAGCTGCGTCCACCAGGTCGGGACCAATTCGCTCGTCCCGTGAATGAACCCCAGATCGCAAAGCGTCGCTCGCCCGCCCCGGACTGGCAGCTCGATGCCTTCCCAAAATGCTTCGCGAAATTGAAAGACAACCTTGATGACGTTTCCCATCGCCAACGCTTGCGCGGCGCTCTTTTTTGTTTCTAATTCCGGAATGAATCGCACGGACTCGGGCGAGGACATCGGCGCTTGCATCACGCCAAGAGGTAATGTCACTACGACTCGCCGCGCCGTGTAGATTTTGATCCCGTGCTCCGATTTGGCGGTCACCTCAACCTGGTGCTTTTGCCATCTCACCTCCTGGACAATCGTTTTGAGATGGAGCGTCGATCCCCGAGAAGCAGTTTCTCGCCGAAGCCAGTCGGGAACGCGATCATATCCGTTCAGAATTCTGAATTGCTTGTCACCGTCGATTTGGTCCGCGGCGTCATTCTCCTGATTCAAGCTCTTTACGCTTATCTTATCGATTCGCGCGGCATGAAATCCCTCGACGAACATTTTGGCGCCTGACTTGGCCTCGCTTGATGCGTTCGGGCAGTTGTGGTCAAGATACTGCTCAAAAGAAATGTCTTGGTCTGTTACGCCTCTCATACCCTCCATGATCTCTTCGAGTTCAGACCAGAATTCGCCCGACCTTATCAGAAGCCCGTCGCGCGCCTGCCAATGGCGCTCCGGTACGTCGCAGAGCATGAGGCTGGCAGCCTCAACGATCGCAAGCGTTTCCGGCGGTCTTCCGTGAACAAATTCTGCGCCAAGCTCGATCGCCACCGGATTATTGTCATCGCGAAGCGTCAGGATCCTTCCGCCTATTCGATCACGCGCTTCAAGAACAGTCACGCTGAGACCGCGCGCGCTGATTTCGCGGGCTGCCGCCAGTCCGGCCACGCCCGCCCCGATGCACACAACATCCGAGGTTGCCGATTGGGATTCGATGCGATCAGCGCTCACGTTCCGATGGTAACAAAAAAAGACCAAACTGGGGATCGAGGGTACTGAAGGGCCCTCGGCTCGCAGCGACGGTTTGGCGGCCTTCTTCGCAACGTTGCCGCCCTTCTTTGCGACTGCCTTTGTGCTCTGGCCGAAATGTTTTGCCGCCCGAGTGGCGTGTTTTGCCAAATTGCTTGCCGCCACGAACTGCCCGGCCGTGCTTTACTTTGTGACCAAGACTCTTGCCGGCCTCGGCGCTCTCTTTTCCGCTGGTTTTGATATGACTCTTCGCTGACGCGTTGATTACGCGCTTTAGGTCTATTCTTTTACGCCGAGTTTTGCGCTGATATCTTGTGCCATCTGCAGGTGGCCTTTGATAGCAGTCACCGTTTTTGCGGACCACTGTTTCAAGTCTACATCCGCGCCGTGAGATAAATTCACGGATTTTCCAGCGGCTGCCCCTCACCGAGATCCAGCAAATCGCACGCACCCTGCTTGAACTAAAGTGGTTCTGCGGCGAGAATGCTTCCTCTTAAGACTGTGTTCCTGTTAAGACGGTATTTCTGACTGGCGAGCCGTCGCTGAAAAGACACCGCGCGGGCTGGCCGTGCGACGCGGACCGATCTTCGACGGCACGGAAAGGCCCTGATGGAAAACTTGCCGCCCATCTTCGTGGGCGTTGTTCTTTTTGTTTTTGGTCTGCTAATTGGCAGCTTTCTCAACGTGGTGATTTACCGGCTGCCACTGGGCGAATCGATCGTATTGCCGGCCTCACATTGCCCGAGCTGCAATACAGAGATCAAGTGGTACGACAACATTCCGGTAGTCAGTTATTTGATATTGCTTCGAGGTCGATGCCGAAGCTGTCGCGCGCGAATCTCGCCGGTCTATCCGCTGGTTGAACTGCTTGTCGGGATGCTTTACCTGGCGCTTTTCATAGTCCATCGAGATCAGATACTCATCGACGGACTATGGCTGCCGCTGGTCGCCGACATCGTCTTCGTTTCGCTGATCGTGCCGCTGGTCTTCATCGACCTGCGCCACAAGCTGCTGCCAAACAAGATCACGTATCCGGGGCTCGCGGCGCTGCTGGTGTTGCGCGCGCTCGCACCCGACCCGTGGATCCTCGCTCACACGCCGAAATTGTTCGGGCTCGAAAGCGCGCCGAACTGGGCGGTCTCGTTGTTTGCATCCCTGCTCGGCGCGGCGGCCGGGGGAGGAACCCTCTGGCTCGTTCGGGAGGGCTACTATCGTTTGAGGCATGTCGAGGGAATGGGCCTTGGCGATGTGAAGATGATGCTGATGGTGGGTGCGTTCCTCGGGTGGCAGCTGACCTTGCTGACTATCTTTATCGCCTCGCTGCTTGGCTCGCTGGTCGGCATACTTATGATCGCGTCCCGCGGTGGTACTATGAAGATGCAGATTCCGTTCGGCGTGTTTCTTGGTCCCGCGGGAATAATTGCGTTGTTCGCGGGTCAGCAATTTATTATGTGGTACGTGGGCATGTATCGGTGATCGCCCGCGCGCTCACAGGACGATTGACCATTGTGAAGATCTCTCATCCCGCTTTAACAAGTTCAGTTTTTGTATTAGTAAAGTCGGTTGAGTGTGACATCGCGTTCAGCGATGAATCAAAGGGTAGATGGACAACGCGTATCGAGCTTTTTCAAGACACAGAAAACCCTGATCATTTTCGGTGCCACGTATGGGAATTGGAACTGTTCCGGCTCAGCCCGACGTTCCCAATCAACGAGAGCAATCAACCCGCTGAGATCAGCGATGATATTCTGATGGTCGAGCGACCGTTTCCCCATCGAAAGGTGAATTATGATAACTTCGTCGCGCCAAATCCCGACGCAGCACTGGGGATCGTGGTAGCGGATTTGAAGACGTTGCTCGAGCATGTGACTGGAGAAAAGGCAGTTTGAGGGGCCTACGATGACAAAGCGACTTTGCTCGATTCTTCTGACATTTCTATTCGTCACATCGATGTCTCTTGTTCCGCGAGCTGCATCTCGCGAGCCCGTCCGCGCAAGACATGGCATGGTGGCTTCGACGAGCGAGATCGCCTCGCGCGTCGGAGTGGAAGTCATGCAGCTCGGCGGGAATGCGATTGATGCCGCGGTGGCCGTCGGTCTCGCGCTCGCGGTGACCTGGCCCTCGGCGGGCAATCTCGGGGGCGGCGGCTTCATGATGATTCGCCGCGCGAACGGCAACACGGAGATCATCGACTATCGAGAACGCGCGCCGCTCGCCGCTTATAGAGAGATGTATCTCGACAACAAAGGCGACGTGATCAAGGACGCCTCGACAGTCGGCTATCGCGCGGTCGGCGTACCGGGAACGGTTGCAGGGTTGTCGCTTGCCCTGCAGCGGCACGGAAAGCTGAAATGGGCCGACGTCGTGGAACCCGCGCGCAAGCTCGCGGCTGAAGGCTTCCCGATCGGTTATCATCTCGCTCGAAGCCTGCGCGGTTCTGAAAAACTTCTCAAGAAGTTTCCAGACAGCAATCGCATATTCCTCCGAGACGGCAACCTCTTCGAGGAAGGTGAGCGCCTGATCCAACCCGAGCTAGGTGCAACCCTCGCTTTGCTGAAGGACAAGGGTCCCCGCGAGTTCTACGATGGCAAAACCGCGCAGTTGATCGCCGAAGATATGAAAGCCAACGGCGGCCTCGTCACCGAAAAAGACTTGAAAGAATACGAGCCCACAATCCGCAAGCCGCTCACTGGCACCTATCGCGGATATGAGATTGTCACGATGCCGCCGCCGTCCTCGGGAGGCACGGCGCTTCTCGAGATGCTGAACATTCTCGAATACTACAATCTCGCGTACAGCGGACCGGCTTCATCGGATACTATTCACCTGCTGGTCGAATCCCAGCGCCGGGCCTTCGCCGATCGCGCCGAATTCCTCGGAGACGCGGACTTCGTCAAAGTTCCGGTCGAAGGGCTCACGTCCAAGAGGTACGGCTCGCAATTGGCGCAAACGATCGATCCGGATCACGCGACGCCGAGCGCCAAGATTCACGCCGGCAAACCGACGAGCGCCGAGTCAACCGAAACGACGCACTTCACCGTGATCGACGAAGAGGGCAACGTCGTCTCGAACACCTACACGTTGAATGGCGGCTACGGGTCGGGAGTGACCGCGCGAGGCACGGGCATTCTGCTGAACAATGAGATGGACGATTTCACGTCCAAGCCGGGAGTTCCGAACGCTTATGGACTGCTTCAAAGCGAGAACAACGCCATCGCGCCGCGCAAGCGTCCGCTTTCGGCGATGACTCCCACGATCGTGTTGAAAGACGGCAAGGTATGGTTCGCGATCGGAAGCCCCGGCGGTCCTACGATCATAAACACGGTCTTGCAAGTGATCGTAAACGTGATCGACTTCGGTATGAATATCCAGCAGGCGATTGACGCTCCGCGATTTCATCACCAGTGGATGCCTGATCGAATCCAGTTCGAGCCGATGGGCATTAACCGCGACACCCGCGTTGCGCTCGAGAGGAAGGGACACGTCTTCGCCGAGAAGCCGGGAAACATGGGAGACGCTGAGGGCGTGATGATCGATCCGAAGACTGGGACGAGAATGGGAGCTTCGGATCCGAGGTCGGGAGGCGTTGCTGTTGGGTATTGAACCTCGGCGTGTATTCATTGCTCCTCCGCGAAGCTGCGCTAAACAGTGTCAACGCGTACGATGAAGAGCAGACCAAAGCGAACTCGCAAGCATCGCGATCGGCGTCTTGAACCCGCAAAGAAAGGCCAGCGCCAAACCGACAATAACGGGCCGATAGAGCGCTTGATTGAGTGGCAGGAACATCGCTACGACCCTGGATACTACACGGGCGGGAACATTCATCCGTTGTACGCCGCGTCCCGACCCAACAAGTACGGTTACATCTTGATCGCATGGGCCGTTATGATCCTAATCGTTGTCGTGCTCGGCATCAGGGCGGGCGCGATGGACTGGTGGGCGGTGACCGTTTCGACGGCATTGATGCTTTTTCTGTTCCTGGTCGGGTTCAAACTCATCAGAAAAAAGGATAAACCTGCTGTGAAGACTACGGAGGAGCAGTAACATTTCGGTTTGCGCGAGAACATGATTGCGGTCCTTGAAATGAGGGTTATGAAATTCACGCTTGAATTGGAGCAAGAAGTAGACAGTCGATGGATAGCAGAAGTGTTGGAGATTCCAGGAGCCCTAGCGTACTGCCGTACTCTGGAGCAGGCCGTCGCTAGAGTCGAGGTGTTGGCGGTTAGCGTTGTCGCTGATCGCGTATTGCACGGAGAGCCCGCTTGACTATAGACGAACAGATTTCCCTGCTTCGCAAAGGCACCGTCGATTGCATCCCCGAAGAAGAACTTCGGCGCAAGCTCGAACGGTCTGCAAAGACCGGCAAGCCGCTTCGCGTGAAAGCCGGGTTCGATCCGACTGCGCCGGACATTCACCTGGGCCACACGGTACTCATCCGCAAAATGCGCCACTTCCAGCAACTCGGGCATACAGTCATATTCCTGATCGGTGACTTTACCGGAATGATCGGTGATCCGTCGGGGCGTTCAGCTACGAGACCGGCCCTCACACGCGAGCAGATCGACGAGAACGCCGAGACTTACAAGCAGCAGATCTTCAAGCTGCTCGATCGCCAGCATACGGAGATCAGATTCAACAACGAATGGTTTTCAAAGTTCGGGGCCGACGACTTCATCAGGCTCGCAGGAAAGGCAACCGTGGCGCAGGTCCTCGAACGAGACGACTTCAAGAAACGCTTCCAGTCGCAAACACCCATAAGCATTCACGAGCTGATGTACGCGCTCGCACAGGGCTACGACTCAGTCGCGCTTGAAGCCGATGTGGAGCTTGGCGGCACGGATCAGAAGTTCAACCTGCTGATGGCTCGACAGATTCAACAGGCTTATGGGGTCAAAGAAGCGCAGCTCATCATGACCACGCCGCTCCTGGAAGGGCTCGACGGAGTGCAGAAGATGTCCAAGAGCCTCGGCAACTACGTCGGCATCACCGAATCGCCACGCGATATGTTCGGCAAGATCATGTCGATAAGCGATGACTTGATGTGGCGCTATTACGATCTGCTGACGGATCTGGCGCCCGGCGAAATAGCCGCGCTAAAGGATGCATCCAAGCGAGGCGACCGTCATCCGCGAGACTTGAAGGCCGATCTCGCGCGCCGCATCGTCGCGGACTTTCACTCCCAAGAAGAGGCAGATGAGGCCAGCCGGGAATTTGATCGTACCTTTCGAGAGCATCAGGCGCCGTCTGATGTTCCGACAATCGAGAAGCCTGCCGGCGCCATAAGACTGGTCAAGTTGTTAGCCGGCGAGGGACTGGCGCCTTCGGTATCTGAGGCGCAAAGGCTGGTCGCTCAGGGAGGCGTTCGGGTGAACGGCGAGCGGGTCAGTGATTTCAAGCTCGAACTTGGCTCGAATTCCGGAGACGAAGCGCTGATCCAAGTCGGCAGCCGAAAGTTTCTTCGGGTGATCTTCAAGTGAAAGCTGTCCGGGCGTCCCTCCGTATGCGCCGCCTCAATGCAGATGACACCTTTGTCACGAATGCCGCTGGTCGAACCACTTCTCGTTGACCGGCTTGCGAGGGAGATCATGTTGAACCGTAGAGATTTCAATCTGAGCTTGTTCTTCTCGACCGTAGCGATCGGGCTGCCGCGGGCGCAATCGCAGTCTGCTTTGCGAGTCAACGGGCCACGAATAAGCGAACACCTCGAGGCTCTTTCCCAGTTCGGCAAGAATGCGCAGGGCGGCGTGAGCCGCGTTGCATACAGCGAAGCCGACCGGGAGGGGCGCGAGTACGTGAAGGGCTTGATGCGCGCGGCGGGACTCGAAGTCAATATCGACGCCGCCGGGAATCTCGTTGGCCGGCGCGCCGGCACCGATCCAGCATTGAAGCCGCTGCTGATGGGCTCGCACATTGACTCAGTGCCGGAGGGCGGCAACTACGACGGCGATGTCGGCTCGATGAGCGCGATCGAAGTCGCGCAGACTCTGAGCGAGAAAAAAGCGTCGACCCGTCATCCTCTCGAAGTCATCATTTTCGCCAACGAAGAAGGCGGCACCATCGGCAGTCACGCAATCAGCGGCGAGTTCAACCAAAAGTACTTCAGCCTGGTAACCAACAGCGGCAAGACGATTCGCGACGGGATCAGGTTCATCGGCGGCGATCCCGAAAGGCTCGCAACCATTCGGCGCAAGCGTGGTGATATTCACGCTTATCTCGAGCTGCATATCGAGCAGGGCGGAATATTGGACAGCGAGAAGATAAACATCGGGGTAGTCGAAGGCATCGTCGGGATCACGCAGTGGGAAGTCACCATCGAAGGCTTCGCCAATCACGCGGGAACGACGCCGATGAATCAGCGGCGCGACGCGATGCTCGCCGCCGCGCGGTTCATTGAAGCGGTGAATCGAATTGTCACAAGCATTCCGGGCCGCCAGGTGGGCACCGTCGGCAAGCTCCAGGCGTGGCCCGGCGCTTACAACGTCATACCTGGCAAGGTGATTGTCGGTCTTGAACTCCGCGACCTGGACGCAGGAAAAGTCCAGATGCTCTATCAGAAAATTCGCGACGAAGCCGCGGAGATCGGCAAGTCCAGCGGGACGACGTTCGCCTTCACCGAGACAAACACGATTGTCCCTGCCCCAACCGACGAGCGTATGAGGAAACTGATAGATGAGACCGCGAAGGGACTGGGCCTCACGACAAAGTGGATGCCGAGCGGCGCGGGTCACGACGCGCAGGAGATCGCGCGGCTCGGGCCGGTGGGCATGATCTTCATCCCCAGCGTTGGCGGCATCAGCCATTCGCCGCGCGAGCTGTCGCGTCCCGAGGACATCGCCAACGGCGCAAACGTGCTGCTCCACACCCTGCTCAAGCTCGATCAAATGACGCTGCAGTAGCCCGCTTTATGGACTGCGCCGCCGTGCCCGGAACTGGCGCATCGAGTGCCTTTCGCGGCGGCGCTTTGGCATCTTCCAGTGCAGTCTAATCGCAATCAAATCCAAAGCGCCGCTGTGAAAGGTGTGGGTCGCGGACATCTCGGGCTCGCGGCGCAGTCCAAACATCGCGGCGGCGCTTTGGTTTCTTCCAGGGCGTCAACCCAATCAGATCCAAAGCGCCGGCCGCGGATGGTATCGTCGACGGTTCCGGGCTGGTCGGCGCCCGCAAAAAGCAAAACTATTCAATTGACAAATAGTTTTGTCAATACTATACTCGCGACGTTATGACGGGAGGAGCGGTCCAACACCTCGATGTGATCACCGCGCCCGAGCGGGTCGCGACCGTGCTTTCCCCGATTCGAAGACAACTGCTGGAGAACCTCGCCGAGCCGGACTCGGCGTCCGGGCTCGCGCGACGGCTCGGGTTGCCGCGCCAAAAGATCAACTATCACCTGCGCGAGCTCGAGCGGGCCGGCTTCGTCGAGTTGCACGAAGAGCGCCAGCGCCGCGGCTGCGTTGAACGCCAGGTGCGCGTGACATCACGAGCATTCGTAATTAGCGAGGACTTTCTCAAAGGACTTGCCGCAGATCCGGATTCAATTCGCGACAAGTTCTCCAGCGCCTACCTGATAGCCGCCGCCGGACGGGTTGTCCGAGACGTGGCGTTGCTCAGGGAGCGCGCCTCAAGCGTCGATCAGCGGCTAGCCACGCTAGCGATCGAAACGGTGGTTAGCTTCGCATCTCCCTCCGATTTCAACGCCTTTTCCGCGGAGCTGGCTACCGAGATCGCGCGCCTCGCCGTCAAATACAATCAACAGCGCTCGCGGAACAGTCGCAAGTTTCGAGTTGTCGTCGCGTCGCACCCAGTTGTTACCAAGACCGACAAGGAAGCCTACGCCGAAGCCGCGGAGCACAAGAACAAACTCATGAGGAGAAAGCGATGAGCGATGAACAACCGAAAACCCGCAGCATCGACCGCGAGATCGAAATAGACGCGCCGATCGAAGCCGTTTGGGCGGCTATCACCGAACCCGATGAAATAACCGGTTGGCTCTCGGATGAGGCGCGCGTCACGCCGGGCCCCGGCGGCAGCTATTGGGTTTCATGGGGCGAAGGCCAGTCGGGCGAGAGCCGCATAGAAGTCTGGGAGCCCGCCCGCCGGCTGCGCATCAGAAATCTGCCGCCGCAAACCGGCGAAAAACTCAGCTCGCAACACAACGAGGACGCCGCCGCGGCCACGCCGCTCATGCAGGAATTCACGCTCGAAAGCCGTGGCGGAAAAACCATTCTTCGACTGGTCGACTCCGGGATGCCGAGCTCCCCGGAGTGGGACGGAATGTATGACGGCAAGTCCCGAGGCTGGGAGATGTTCTTTTACGCGCTTCGTCACTATCTCGAAAGGCATCGTGGCAAACATCGCAGACACATCGCCGATATGCGTCCGATTCACATGGCGCTGGTTGAAGCATGGGAAA
Source organism: Blastocatellia bacterium (assembly GCA_035455165.1). GTDB lineage: Bacteria > Acidobacteriota > Blastocatellia > UBA7656 > UBA7656 > Onstottus_A. The sequence continues at coordinate 10,319 of DATIFP010000104.1, read as the reverse complement.
AGATAACCGGTCCGGAGGGCCTCGCGGCGAGCGGGTCATTCGCCGGCGCATCCCCGGGCGCGCGCTATTCAGTCACGACATCGCTTGGCGATCCGTTGCAAGGTAAAATCCTCATCAACCGTCCGCCAAAGACCCTCAGCATCACGATCGAGAATTTGAACGACGCACTGCTTGCAGCGACGTTCGAGGAGCTGGGCGGGACGACTTACATCTATTTCTCGCTTGCAACATATGGGATGGACGCCCAGGCCGACCAGCAGCTCCGCAGCCGTTGGACTGAACTCCTTCAGACTCTGTTTCCAGCGGGCTGATAGTAAGACAGCCAGCCTTGCTGTTCAGCCATTCACCCTCCATTCGGAAAGGAGACAACAATGAAGACCCTGCGTTTGGTTGTTTCGATTGGCCTCGCGGTCGGATTCTTAGCCGGCACCGGTGTTTCACAAGAAAAGAAGTCCGAGGCGGACAAGGCCAAGATGATGGCTGCATACTACGAACTCGCCAAGCCGGGACCCGAGCATAAACAGTTGGAATCGCTCGTCGGCACGTGGGACATGGAGGTCAAGTATTGGACCCAGCCGGGCAAGCCGCCAATGACCGTCAAAGGTCAATGCCAGAACAAAATGATCCTGGGCGGCAGGTTTCTGCTGAGCGAGGCAAAGAGCGGTGAAGGCATGACGGCGGTCGAGAACACAATCATCACCGGGTTCGACCGCCGCCACAAGAAGTTCACGACCGTCGCGCTCGATACAATGGGTACCTACTGGGTCACGGCTGCCGGACCTTACGATGCTTCAAGGAAGGCGATCGTAATGTATGGTGAGGATGTCGATCCCGCGCTGGGGACTCAGAAGTACGATATGGTCGTGCGCGTTGTGAGCCCCACTTCGTACGTCATTGAGATTATCTTCAAAGACCCGGAACACACCGGCGGTCAGAAGGAATTCAAGATGGTCGAAGTAACGCACACGAAGAAGTGACCTTTGGAGTGCGGCGACTAAGGTCGCCCCTTTCGTGACGAAGCGAAAGCGGCGACCTTGGTCGCCGCACTCCAAATCGGCTCAGGCAGCCGGTTTGAAGCTTCCAGTCAGTCGATAGGTGCCCCAGGCCACAACCATCGACGCTCCGTCCCCCGCCTTGTCGAGCGTGATCTTCAACAGGTCTTGGGGTGCGCCGTCCCTGGCGAATTTCAGGGGGGCTTCGAGCACTACGGTGGCAGGATCGAGCGGTCTCTTGATTGCCGAGGACACCAGAAACGTCCAGTTTCTTTGCTCATCCGCTCGCGCGAAGATCGCGTATTTGCCGGGCTCTAGTTTCTTGCCGCCGAAATCCAACGCGACCGAAGTCTCCAGAGTCGTCGGATTGTTCATGCCCATGAACCAGGCGACGCCGGGCTTGATCATCTCATCAAGATTGCGGCCTCCGAGCTTCGGGGTGCCGTAGTGAATGGTCACTTTGCCCTTCCCCACCGCCACGCTCGTGTCCTCCTCACCGGGATCGTGCGCGGTCGATGTATGCGCTTGTCTATTCCCAATGACCCACACAACACCTAATACAAAAACGCCAATCAACGCGACGCCAAATAATTTCTTCATGGTTCCTCCTCGAATCTTGAACGTCCAATGCAAATTAGCCTATTTCACAGCCCCACGCGGGTCAAGCGTGTATTCAGAGCGACGGCTAGTTCAGAGTACCGACTCTAGTCGGCTTTTGCAGTCTAAGAGAACTACCTGGCTGGAAGCGCGCGTTTAGAGTACCGACTTTAGTCGGGCCTTGCACTCGAAAAGAGGAACTAGCTTAGACTACCCGACTAAAGTCGGTACTCTGAACGCCCGTCTTGCAGTCTAAAAGAGACACCCGACTGGAAGCGCACGCACAGTACCCGACTAAAAGTCAGCAATCTGAATGAGTCGGAGCGCTTGATCTTCCCAGTGGCAACGTCTATGTTTCGACCGCGAGACGCGCGATATACATTGAAGGGAAGAGCTTATGAAAAGAGATCGTGCTGCCCTACCGACAACACCCGGAGCCCGAACCTATTTGCTCGTGGTTTGTTCCGTGCTCGTGACCGCACTCTTATCAAACGCGCGAACAGCTCCAACACAGGAGACGGCGCTCGATCGCTACATTGCGAAGCCTGATCCGAGTTACTCGTGGAAGTTGATAAACACCATCGCGGGCCAGGGGTTTCACGGATACGTTCTTGATCTGACCTCTCAAACATGGCGAAGCGCCCCGGAAGTCGATCGTCCAGCCTGGAAGCACTGGCTCACGATCGTGAAGCCGGACAAGACCGCTTCCAGCAAAGCTCTCCTGTTCATCGGCGGCGGAAGCAATCGCGACCGAGCACCCGCGGCTATCTCGGATCGGCTTGCGAACTTCGCGATGGAATCCAACACCGTAGTCGCCGAGCTCGGCACGGTTCCGAATCAGCCCCTGTACTTCGCGGACTCGAAGGACAAGGGCCGATCGGAAGACGATCTTATTGCCTACAGCCGCGTAAAACAAATGCAGACCGGCGACGACACGTGGCTCGTGCGATTGGCGATGGTGAAGAGCGGCGTGCGCGCGCTCGACGCAATCCAGGAGTTCCTCGCGAGCGAAGCAGGCGGCAAGCTCAAGGTCGACGAATTTGTGGTTTCGGGCGGATCGAAGCGCGGCTGGACGACGTGGCTCGTGGGAGCAGTCGATAAGCGCGTCATCGCGATCATGCCCACCGTGATCGACGCATTGAATTCGGAGGCGATCACGCGCCATCACTTCGAAGCATACGGGTTCTTCTCTACCGCGTTGAACGACTACGTCAATCACAAGCTCTTTCCCGACAAAATCGGGACTCCCGAGTATCAACACATTCTGGCCATAGAAGACCCGTACAACTATCGAAATCGAGACAGACTCAAGATCCCGAAGTATCTGGTCAACGCATCGGGCGATCAATTCTTTCTTCCGGACAACTCGCAGTTTTACTTTGGCGAGCTTAAAGGCGAGAAATACCTGCGCTACGTTCCGAACGCAAAGCATAACCTCGCGGGCAGCGATGCTCGCGAAAGCCTCCTCGCGTTCTATCAAGCCGTCCTGGCCGGCAAGGCTCGCCCACACTTTTCCTGGAAGAAAGAAAAAAACGGCGCGTTGATCGTGACCGTTAAGGACAAACCTCGCGAGGTCAATCTGTGGCAAGCGACCAACCCAAAGGCCCGCGACTTTAGAGTGGATACGATCGGCAACGCATACGCGAGCTCCGCGTTGAAGGAAGACAAGCCCGGGGTCTATGTTGCTCGAGTGACCAAGCCTGCGACTGGATTCACTGCGTTCTTTGTCGAGCTGGTCTACGACACCGGCGGAAAGTATCCGTTCAAGTTTACGACTGAAGTGAGCGTGGTGCCCGACGTGCTGCCGTTCAGCTTCAGTTCCGCCCGCAAGTAATCAGTCTAGCGTTCGGCAAGCGCGCTCAGCAGCGCTTTTGCAAGCGTCGGCGCTCGTTCATCGTGCTTGAGGTAACAATAGACCGGAACATTCTGTGCTCGAATCCACCGGGCCCAGTCAAGCATCTCCTCGCGTGAGTACTCGCCCTTTCGCAAGCGCATGTAGACGAACGAACCGGTCACCTCGCGAGGCGTTGCGCCGGCTTCGCCCTCTTCTTTTTCTACTACGCCAAACGCGGTGTTGTGCTTTCGAAGCAGCTCGAACAACTCGTCGTCAAACCACGACGCGTGACGAAACTCGAACGCGAGCCTTGCCTGACTCGCGAACGTTCCGAGAAACTCCTCGAGCACTGCGATGTCCTTCTTGTAGTTCGGCGGCAACTGCACAAGGATCGGACCAAGTTTTTCTTTCAACCCCGCGGCGCTATTCAAAAAGAAGTCCATCTCTGAATCGACGGTTTTCAATCGCTTGAAGTGAGTGATCCGCTGACTAAGCTTGAGCGTGAACGAGAAATTGTCCGGTACTTCGTCATACCAGGCTTCGCAGAGCTTCGCGGTCGGCATACGATAGAAGGTGTTGTTGATCTCGGTCGTGCGAAAGTGCTCTGCGTAGTAGGACAGGTACTTCTTCGCCGGAAGATCTTCGGGATAGAAGATTCCTTTCCACTCTTTGTAAGCGAAGCCCGACGTGCCCACGAGTATTCGGCTGTCGTTGCCAGTATCCGGCCGGGAAGTTGTCTTTGCACGCTTCATTGAGGTGGATGATATCCGCAGGCTGGCGCCGATTCAAACCTGGGACCGCACGCGGCCCGCGTGCTTGCCGTTGCTGATGAAGGCATTCGTAAGAAGCGTTCTGTAATTCCTGCCCAATCAAAGCACGCGAGCCGCGTGCGCTCCCAGGATGGGCCCGCGTGCTTGCTCTCGCTAACAGAGCTTTGGAAGATGCGTTCTGCTGGCTGACTCAAGTACGCGGGCCGCGTGTGGTCCCCTTGCTGTTTCATTATTCCTCCTGAGGGCTTATCATTCCGATTCTTGATTCACACTCCCTTGATCATCAATTGAGGAGGCGCGATGCGAAGAGGAATGATATGCACGGTGGTCGTACTCGCGATCACCAGCGTAGTCGTTGCGGGTGCTTTGGCCAACAGACCAAACAGCGTCAAAGCCGAGGACGACTTTCAACTCGTCAAAGTCGCCGACGGAGTCTACGCCGCGATAGCGAAACCGGGAGGGCTCGCCTCGGGCAATGCCGGGTTTGTAATCGGCGACGGCGGCGTGCTCGTAGTCGACACGTTCTTCACTCCGGTGGCTATCGAGGAACTGATAGGTGAAATCGCGAAGACAACTCAGCAGCCCATCCAATATGCGGTCAACACGCACTACCACCTCGATCACAGCGGCGGCAATCAGGTCCTCGCCTCGCGCGGCGTGCCCATCATAGCGCACGACAACGTGACTGCCTGGCAGACTTCCAAGAACCGGCGATTCCTTCCAGCGCCCGATGACCTTCAAAAGCGAAGGGCAGACACTGTCAAACAACTGAACGCGACGCCTGAAGACCAAAAAGAAAAGCGCGCTCCGTTGGAGCGCCAGATCCGCCGGCTCGACGCGATGCTCGCGATCAAGCTGACCAACCCGACGATTACATTCAGCACCGGCACAATACACCTGTATCTGGGAACCCGCGAGGTCGTGTTGTTCACGCTCCCCGGCCACACCGGCGGCGACGTGCTGGTCTTCGTGCCGGATGCGAATGTGATGTTCACCGGCGATATGGGTTGGGCAAAGACGCTGCCAAACCTTGTCGACGCTACGGTGAACGATTGGATTCCGTCGCTCGATCGGATTCTCGCGAATCACGCCAGCACCAGGTTCGTTCCGGGTCACGGCGAGGTAGCCACGGCCACCGAACTGCGCGAGTTCAGGGACTACCTCGATGATTTGCGCAGCCGTGTCAAGCAAGCGATCGCCGGAGACCAGACGATCGAACAGGCAAAGCAACAACTGAAGATCCCTGACAAGTACAAGAGTTTCGCGTTTCAAAACTTCGCGCAGCCAAACGTGGAGGATATGTTCAAGGAGCTGACCGGGACGAAGGTTACCAGATAGTTCTCAGCGCGGAGATCAACTTCAGGTTGCGCGAAGTAAGCAGGACGCGTTGACCTCGGCACTCTAAATTGGAACTCTTAACTCGGAAGGAGAACACAATGAGCGGTTTTACAAGACGCGACGCAATAATAGGAATGGCGGTCGGAAGCGCGGGAATCGCCCTCGCGAGTGTGAGTGACTCGCTGGCGGACGATAAGACCGAACAGGCTGTCCAAGCCGCGAGCGTCGCACGCGCGTTTCGCGGTCAACACCAGCCCAGGCCTCTGGCATTTGAACCCGCCAAACTCAGAGGTCTTTCGGAGAAGCTCATCCGTTCGCACTGGGAGAACAACTATGGCGGGGCGGTCAAGGCGCTCAACGCGGTAGAGCAGCGGCTGGATTCGATGATGAAAGACAAAGACCTGCCCCCGTATGTCTATGGCGACCTCAAACGCGAGGAGTTGGCGCGCACCGGCTCAGTCATCCTGCACGAGAACTACTTTGCAAACCTGGGCGGCGACGGCAAAGCGGGCGGCGCGGTGCTCGATTCGATCAAGCAATGGTTCGGCAGTTACGAGCAGTGGGAGGCGGAATTCAAACGGACCGCCAACGCACTAGGAGGCGGATCAGGCTGGGCGATCCTGGCTCACAACCTGCACACCGGGGAGCTTCACAACTACTGGGCCTGGGATCATATGCACAACGCGCCGATGAGCCGCCCGCTGCTCGTTTTGGATATGTACGAGCACGCTTATCACATGGACTACGGCGCTGCCGCCGCGCGCTACGTCGACGCATTCATGCAAAACGTCAAATGGGAGGAAGTGAATCGCCGCGCGGAAGCGGCCGCAAAGGCGAGCCTCTCTTAAGGCTCCTGGGAGCGCAGGCTTCAGCCTGCGTGCCTTGCGAATCGCGCGCAATGCTTAGTCATGCAGGCTGGAAGCCTGCGCTCCCGGGATTCAGAATCTAAACATCAACTGCAGATCCATTCGGCGATTGTTTGCGGCGCTGGGGCCCCCGCCGCCGAACTGGATGCCTCCACCGCCGATAGACGTTGACTGTCCAAACAGCGGCGAGCTGAGATTCCCAACCGGCGGGTTGGGATTGACGTGATTGAGGATGTTCGACGCACTGACTGAAATAGTCAGGTTGTAGGGATGATCGCTGCCGCCTCCTCCCATCATCATCATAACGGCTCCCGGCGGCCCTCCGCCCATGGGCATCGGTCCACCTCTTGTTGCTCCCTGCGGACCGCCGGAAGGGCCGCCGACATTGGGTCCGCCCTGGGCGGGCTTGCCCTGAGTCGCGCCGTTCGCCTTCGCCGCTTGCGCCTGCTGCGCCGCGGCGAGCCTTGCTTGACTCGATTGTCCAAAACCAAAGGTCTTTGCCACTCGCAGGTTAACCGTGACGCTGCCGGGCGCCTCGCCGAAGTTACGCGGAATCAATCGAGCGCCCGGAAGAGGGCTCAGGTCGAATGCTCCAAACTTCGTGATCTTCACGCTTGGCCTCGAGAGGTCCGTCGCGAACGCGGGTCGTTCATTTGAGATCGTATCTCCGTTCCCATCCACCCCGGTTGTGATGTTGAAAGGCCCTCCCGATTGAATAAAAACAAACGGGCTCAGGCTCACCTGCCACGGCAGACTGATCGACCCGAAGACGAAAGCCCGATGGCGCACATCGAACGAGGCACGCCCGAACTCATCTCTCAGATCGTATGTGTTGGCCGGAAGCGAGCCCGCCCCGTCGGCGTCGCTGCGTGTCTTTCCCAGCACGTAAGTTCCGGTGATGGTGATGTACTTGTTGAGTCGATTCAAGAGATTGAAGATCAACTGATTCTGTTTGAAGATGCCGCTCGATTCATACTCGAAGATGTTGTCCGTGCCAAACGGCCTGACGCCGCTTCCGGGCACTCGCGGATCAAACGTTCCAGGCAGCGGCGCGTTGATGTTGCGTGAGCGAAGATAGTGCACGCCACGTGAGTTCAAGTACGTTGTCGTGAGCGTGAATCTGTAAGGCAACTGTCTCTCAAGGCTTATGCTGGATTGAATCGTGTAGGGCGCCGTCAAATCGTCTGCCACACGATACGTATTCTGCGCCAACGCAAACGCCGTCAGGGTTCCGACTGCCGGAACGTGCGGGAAGACAGCGAGGACGGCCGGATCCGTCACCGTGAACTGCTGTTGATTCACCCCATTGAAACGGCTGGCTTGCAGGGTCAAGCTCTCGTTGGCGCGTTCGTAGAAGATGCCCGCTCCGCCGCGAATCACGGTCTTTGGCAACTTTCCTGGAGCGAACCCCGGTGACCACGCGAACGCAACGCGCGGCGCAAAATTCAGGTTGCTGCTTATGTTCGTCTGCTGCTCGTAGCGCAACCCGTAGCTGAGTGTCAGGTCGGGCCGCGCTTTCCAATCGTCTTGAAAGAACCAGCCGAAATCCCATTGCGTCACGCCCGACGCCGGGTTGCCCCCCGCGATCGAGAGTTGCGAAGCTCCTCCGCCCCGCAGCGCGATTTCCGCAGGCGTCAGCCCGAGTTGCTGAAACAGCAGCGTGCGCCGATAGCGCTCAAGACTGGTGATCTCGGCGGGTACGACTTGGCCGCTGCCGTCTCGAACTATGTTGTTGCTCGCATCGAGAGTCGGCGCCGCCCCTCCGAAGAAAACATAGTTTCCACCGAAGTTATTAGACGACAGATCGTCGATCACAACACCGCGCATACGGACGCCGAACTTGAAAGTGTGACTCCTCAAGATCCACGTTGTGTAGTTCTGAATCTCATAACGATCCGAAATATTCTCGGAGCGTCCGACATTCGATCCGCCGCCCGTAAACGCGTCGAGCACCGTTATGGTGGGAACCGAGTTGTCGCCGAGCAGATTCCTATGATTGCGAAGAAACTGGAAGCGCGTCTCATTCACCACCGACGCATTCAGGATCGAGGTTTCGGTGAGCTGCACGGTGTGGTCGGTATTCGTGATATTGAATGCCCGTGTCGGGAGCGAGAAACCTCCTATGCCTTGATTCTTGAAGCTGTCGTTTCCGTAGTTGTAACGGGCAACCAGCGTATGATTCTTGCCAAACTGGTAATCGAAACGAGCGCTGGGATCGGTGAAGCGGCGCGGAACCACTATCGCCTGACTGAACGGGGTCGGGTTCAGCGAGGCGTCGAGGATCGTCGCCTTGACGATAGCGTTGTCGTCGATGTCCCGGTTGAAAATGTTTACAAAGAACGAGGCGCGATTAGCAATGAGCGGCCCGCTGAAGCTGGCATTGGCGATCCGATATTGGGAGTCAGGCTTGTTGTCCACAAACGGGTTTCGAGAGTTGAAACTCTGATTGTTGTAGGTCACCTGCGCCGAGCCGTGATACTTGTCCACCCCAGGTCTGGTCAGTATCTCGATCCGGCCAAAACCTATGCGGTCGTTTTCCGCAGCGAAGGGATTCTGGTTTATTCGAATCTCGCGAATGGCTTCCTTTGGCGGCATTGTTCCGCCGGAGAACCCGTCGATAAATAACTGGCCTCCGTTTGGTCCGGCCGAGGGTCCGGCCATCGCCTGCAACGCGGCGGCGAGATCATCGGGATCGTCCGGCAACGCATCCAGGTCTTTGCCCTTTAGCACGAGCGCGCTCTTGTTTGCGTCCGGGTCAGTGTTCACTCCCGAGTCGTCGGAGTTGACGGTGACCTTCTGCTTTTCGATCGTCGCCGCCAGCTTGATGTTCATTGGCTCGCGCCGTCCGGCCGCGACATCCACCGCTTCGTTCTCATACAACGCGAACCCGCCGGCGATCACGCGCAGAAAGTATCTACCGGGAGCGAGTCCGCTAAAGGCGAATATGCCCTGGTCGTTCGTGGTTGCAGTCTTCTCGACGTTATTGGCGCCGCTGATCGTCACCGTAGCGCCCGCGATGGCGCCGCCAAGCTCATCGGTAACCTGCCCTCGCAGCGAGGCTGCAGCTTGCGCTGTAACGATACTCGCGCAAAGGATGAAAATAAGTGCGAAGCTCAAACCTCTCTTAATCGTTTGTTGATAGTGACTCATTATCTCTCTCCCGTAACCTGAGCGATGAATGGCCCGTGCGGATCCATGGGCGCCAATCAATCCAACCTCTAAGGCAACCCCATGCCAAAATCAAGCACGCCCGACGGCAGACCGGTGCTCAGACTCGGCGTGCGCCGCGCGCCGCTCATCCTCTGCATCGCCGTAAGAATTGCATCGACTCCGCTGACGAGCGTAATCGCCGTGAGCCGCGACGGGTCCGCGCCGATTGTGCTGGATACGGCAATCACATCCCCGGGCTTCAGATCGGCAAGCGTCAATGGCGGCATTCGCTCCAGCATATCTTGAAAGTCTCCGCCGCCCTCCATGCGCATTCCGGCCGGCGCGCCCGCACCGTTAGGTGCACCTTGAGGCATCGGCCGAGGCGGGCCGACGGGCTGTGGTTGCGAAGGCTGCGGGCCGCCCGGTTGCACAGTTTGCGCTCCGGGGGGCGGACCGCCCTGGCCTCGCATAGCCAACATCATCGCGATCTGCGGCGGTATGCGTCGAAGCAGCGAATCCTTGTTCACCACGATCGTAAACGGCTTGTTGCTTCCAAGCATTTCAATTCTTATTTCGCTCGTCTCCGGGTTTACCGCCTTAACCGTGCCACCGATAGTCTTGAACGACCCGGTGACGATTTGCTCGGCGGTGAATCTAGTTGCATCCGCGTTCTTATCACCCAACGCTCGGAGCTGGTCGCCCACCTTGATCTCGGCGAAGGAACTCGATGTCGCGTCGCTGAACTTCACAGAGTCCGCGGCGTAGCGACGAA
>DATIFP010000103.1:0-5026 GCA_035455165.1 Blastocatellia bacterium | reverse complement strand
TGAACACCCTCCGCACGGTAAGATTGACACTCGTATTGTGTGTTGTGTAAGCTTTTGGCTCGGTTTTATGAAACGGAGGATTTGAGTGGCAAGAGTACAGGTTCACGACAACGAAAGCATCGAAAGCGCGATTAGACGCTTCAAAAGGCAAGTAGCCCGCGAAGGGATCATCACCGACACGAAAAAGCACGCCTTTTACCTCAAGCCGGGCGAGCGCCGGCGCCTGAAGTCACAAGTTGCCAGGCGGCGAGCTAGAAAGAGCCTTCGCAAGCGGGTCCACCACGAAGAATGAGGTAGTCGGTAGTCAGAGACCAGAGGGCCGCCGCTGATCTCTGATTTCCTACTCCGGCGAAGCCTTCAACCTGTTAAGCGCTTCCCTCATCTGCGACTTGGTCTCTTCGTCCTTTTCACTGGCCATCGCATCATTCATCGCCGGCAGTGCGGTCTTGTCACCTATGTCCGCCAGCGCGAGCGCCGCAGCAAGCTTCACCATTCGATACTCGTCATTGAGCAGTTGAATGAGAGGCGCGACAGCGCGCTTGTCACGCAGGTCACCGAGAGCGGCTGCTACCGCCGATCTCACATCGGGCGCCTCGTCCCTGATCAACGCGATCAGAGGTGGAACCGCCCGTGTTTCCTTCAATGACCCGAGTCCCATCGCAGCGGCCGAACGGACCGTAGAGTTTCCATCCTTCAGAGCTATTGTCAGTGATTCGACTCCGCGAGCGTCGCCCAACTGGCCGACCACGCGCGCCGCAGCTGCGCGCACGAATGATACTTCATCGTTGAGCATCGCGATGAGCGGCTCGACCGCGCGCTTGTCACCGAGTTGCCCGAGCGCGTTAGCAACCGAAGCCCTGACCTCAGGCTCCTGGTCCTTCAATGCGGCGATCAGCGGCGCGACCGCTCGCGGATCACCGGTGTCGGCAAGTTGGTCGATGGCTTCACGCCGCGTTGCAGCCGATTGGCTCTTCATCCGTTCCAACAGGCGAGTGAACTCGTCTGCCTTCCCCTCCTTTTGAGACACGCCATCCTGCAGGAGGTTGCCGGCAAGGACGGCTCGCCCCGGCGATGCAAGAACCAGAAGAATTGTCAGGATTGCTCCCACCTTCATAGCTTGCGGCGTTCCGCCCACGCCTATCGTGAGATTACGCGCAATCGGCGAAGATCGTCTATAGGATCTGGGCCAGGAAGCTTCGCCCTGCTTGCAGAGTCAGTCCGAAGTTCTCCGCTATCGTCTGCCCGATGTCCGCGATTGACGAACGTGTGCCGAGGTTGACCCCTGCGCGAGCGCGACGCCCCCACGCGAGTATCGGCACGTACTCGCGAGTGTGGTCCGTGGATACATCGCCGGGATCGCAACCGTGGTCTGCGGTGATGATCATCAAGTCGTCGTCGCGCATCGCTGCTTGAATCTCCGCTAAGCGCGAATCGAATTCTTCAAGGGCTCGCGCATAGCCTTCAACGTCGTTGCGATGGCCGTACAGCATGTCGAAGTCGACCAGGTTCGTGAAGATCAATCCTCTCCCCGTCGATCTGAGCGCGCTCAGCGTCTGATCGACGCCAGCGTTGTTATTACCGGCTTTCAATTCCTCGGTCGTTCCTCGATGGCAGAAGATCGAACCGATTTTTCCTACGGCAGTGACCGCCAGTCCTTTCGACTTCAGAAGGTCGAGTAGAGTAAGTTCCGGTGGATCGATCGCATAGTCGTGCCTCGCCTCGGTGCGGCGAAAGCTGCCGGGCTCTCCAACGAACGGTCGCGCGATCACTCTTCCAACCTCGTCTTCGCCGGTGAGCTGCTCGCGCGCGATCTTACACCAACTGTAGAGCTGTTCTAGAGGAACAATCTGCTCGTGGGCCGCGATCTGAAAGACACTGTCGGCGGATGTGTAGACAATCGGTCGTCCGGTTCGAAGGTGCTCTTCGCCCAGTTCCTTTATGATCTCGGTTCCCGATGCCGGTTTGTTGCCAAGAACTTTTCGTCCGATCGCTCGCTCGAACGGCTCGATCACCCGGGGAGGGAACCCCTTTGGATAAGTGGGGAACGGTCTCGCGGTGATGATTCCGCCCATTTCCCAATGGCCGGTAGTCGTGTCTTTCCCGCGCGAAGCAGTCGCCGCTTTTCCAAAACTTCCAACCGGATCTTCGACCGGCTCGACCGGAAGCCGCACAATATTCGCGAGCCCGATCTGACGCAGGTTTGGAATGCGCACTTCGCGCGAGCCAAGCGTGTGCCCGAGCGTGTCCGCCCCCGCATCGCCGTATTCGGCAGCATCCGGCATCTCTCCAATGCCGACGCTGTCGAGCACTATCAATACTACTCGATTGAACGGGGTTTTCTCGCTCATGGTCGTCGGTGCGATTCTAAGTCCACGTGAATCAATTATCAACGAAGTCGAGTTCACTCGTTGAGTGCTGGCTGCGGGGCATTGCGAGGACTACGAGTGGGCGTGGCTCGTGACTCTCGAGAGCCGCGCTCGCACAAGCGCGGTCGCGGCTGCGTACAATTGCTCGAGCAGCTCGTTACGCTCTGAACTCTCAGCGATGCCAATCGCTTCGAGCGTCAGAGTGTCGAGTCTCCGGCGATCGGCGCGCTTCACCTCTTCGAAGATTGAATACACCGGTCTGCGGGCCAGCGTCATCAATGCCGCTTCGAGTTTCTTTTTCATCGCCGGAGAAAGATCGCGCGGATCAGGAATCATTATCTGCTCGGCGATTACTACATCGATATCTGCGATCGCTTGAGCTCCGGTCATCTGACGGCAGGTTATCTCGGCGTAGTACCGCGCCCACGTCGAATTCAACAACGCCGCGAGGACAGGTTCAGGCACGTCGGCGGCGGGGAAAATGCCGTAGAGTTTCTTGTCTTCAAACACCCGAGCGCGATTCAACGCAATCAACCATCGCTCGCCAATTTTGGAAGGAAAGACCAAGGGCGCGGGCTTGCGTCCGTTGGCAACCGAATACCACGGCTCGCGAGCCGCGCAAGTCGGGCGCTGGTTATGCCCCGCGCGCTCACCATGTTGAATGTAGTTGAGCGCTTCGGTGCCCGCCAGTTTAGCGCGACTCGCGGTGCAGTAGAAAACAAGCCTTCGGCTATCGACTTGCTCGAGTGTGATGCGGGGAATCTCCTTGAGCGAGAATAGCACCGGAGCGAGGAATCGCGATTCGATAACGTGCGTGCGGCCTGAACTGTCCCGGACTGCCGTTTGTGGTCGGGCGCTGGCGGATTGGGATTGGGCGGCGGGGGTAAGGTAAAAGAATTCATTTGCGCCCGTTGTCAGACCGCGCCGCACTGAAGCGATGCTGCCCAGCGCTCGCATCGCGCCACTTTGCCGTTTCGCCGTCGATTTTTGCGAAGCCCCAACTGCGCTTCCCCGGTTGCCCGTTGCGTTTTCCTCGTCCTCGGTCAGATAAAAGAACTCATTTGCTCCAGTCTTCACGCCGAATCGCACCCGCGCGAGGCCAGAGAGCGGTTGCAGTCGCGCGCGGCCGCGCTCGAGGACGCGAAAGAAAACATCGTCAGCGCGGAGATACTTTCCCCAGCCTGAGACCTGTACGGGCGGCCCCCCGCGGCCGCTCCTCTTTGTAGTCGTTTCTTCGTCGCCGGCCCGGTTTGGCAAGCCAGGACTGGTTGCCCTTTCAATCGTTTCTTCTTTTCCGGCGAAGGGCGGCCACGGAGGGCCGGCCCGACAAGATGCCACCATCAAGCGCGCTTGCTCGACGACCCGGATCCGGTACCTGTCCGTCGCGATCGCATTGTTTCGATCCTCGATCTCCTTCACAAGAGCTCGAGCCCCAGCGACCTGTTTTGGCTTGGGACCCGAAAGGGCTGACCCGACAATCTCGCTGAGTTGTCCGTTGAGGCGAACAAACCTTACAAGATTGCGCGCTCTGGCATTTGCATCGGACTCACGTTCCAGCACCGTAATCGCCGTATTGATCGATGCGTCGGCAAAAAAGCTCTCGGCGGCGGATTCTACAATCGCGATGATGCGGAAATTATTCAGCAAGAACTCCCTAAGCGGCCGACCGTACGCAACATCGAGCCAACTGCTCGCGGTCAGAAAGACAAGTCTTCCACTTTCGTTCAGGAAGCATGCCGCATGGGCGAAGAAGTAAACGTAGATGTCCGATCTTCCCGACCACTTCGGCCAGAACAAACCACGCGAGGTCTCGCGATCTTTCGCGAGCCGCGCTTCGATGCGGCGTTTGTCTCTCTTGCCGATTACTTCTTGTCGAATATACGGCGGATTGCCAATGATGGAGTCGAAGCTGGGCGGCAGCCGAACTGATTTGCCCACCCGCGCACCGGGCTCGACGTCGAAGAAGTCGGCTGTCGCGACATGAGCGCCGGTTGACGCGGCGAGCGCGATCGCTGACTGCGACCGGTCGAGACCGAAGACTTCCTCGCGGGTATTTCGGGCTGCCCTCGATGACAGCCTTTGCTTTATTGTGAGTGCTTCCCTCAGCAACCGCCCGTCACCGCAGCTCGGGTCAAAGATCAGGTCCGAGGAAGAGCTCACAGCGAATGCCGCGAGCAGTCGCGCCACGTCAGGCGGCGTGTAGTGCTGACCGTAACGGTGTTTTTCGTCTCGCGTTCTGGGCATGTTTCGGGTTCAGGGTTCCGGGTTCGCAACGTATCGCCTGCTTGATTTCACTCCGAGCACTATTCGTAAGCAGGCAGGCGAGACGCCTGCGCTCCCAGGAGAGACCCGCAAGCTGAAGCTTGTACTCCGAAGGCTCAGCCAACTAGAATCCCAGGGAACTCGCGCTGAGTCTACCACACTAATCTATGACCAAAGTCAGCATCATCGAGCGCCTCGTCGAGCATCCTTTCATTCCCCATTCGGCATTGAAAAACGCTCACGCGCAGACGCTTGCAGGCCACTTCATCCCTCGGCGGTTCCGAATGGTCGACCGGCGCCCCGAGCCGCGCGTGTTTGACACTGCCCCAGGTGTGCGCGTGCTGACTCATTGCTCGTGGCAGGAAGATCGGCTCTCGAAGGCGACCTTGATCCTGGTT
>DATIFP010000102.1:0-6117 GCA_035455165.1 Blastocatellia bacterium | reverse complement strand
ATCTGCACCGCCCGTTGGAGAAACACGAATGCGACCGACGCGACGCGTAGTGTTCTTTCTCGCGCTTGTTCTTGCGGGGCATCCTCCGATGCTTCAAGCTTTTCCAACACAAGATCAGGAGAAAGGCGCGATCAGCGGTCGCGTGATGCTCGAGGGAAAACCCGCCGCGGGGGTCATAGTCGCGGCAACGCCGCAGCCATCGGACCGGACGAAAATCGTGGAGCAGATGCTCAAGCCACCCACCCCGGCCAGAGCTACGACTGATTCGGACGGCCGTTATACGATCGAGAACCTCCCTTTCGGGAAGTATCGCGTCGGCGTGTCTTCAAAAGTGTTAATAGATGCGAATGCGGGCGAGGCCGGTCTCGAAATCAATGTTACCGACAACACCACGGTCGAGAAAGTGGATTTTTCATTGCAGCGAAGCGGCGTGATAACTGGCAGGATTACCGACAGCGAGGGCCGTCCGGTGATTGGCGAGCAAATAACATTGAAGAGCACCGCTGCGAAGGGCACAGCTGCCGCGGCAGCTCTTGACCGGATGCAGGCGGTCTTTTCAGCAGGTAGCGACAGGATGTTCTACACGGATGACCGCGGCGTCTATCGCATATTCGGTGTGCGGCCCGGAAGCTACATCGTCAGCGCCGGAAGATCTGAAGACTCGATGTACGACGTGTTCCTCAGACGCCCGAGGAGAGCTCGAACCTTCTATCCCGGAGTGAGCGACGAGGCTGCCGCCAGACCGGTGGACGTGGCGGCCGGCGCCGAAGTCTCGGGCATCGACATCAAGCTTGGGATTGCTGATAAGGGCTTCGTCGTCAGCGGACGGGTAATCGACGCGGAAGCTCGAACGCCGATCGCAGACGCGGTTGTTGCCTATACGAAAGCGGCCGCTCCCAAACCGGGCGATAAGGATGACAACGAGGATGATGACGAACTAGATTTCAGTTTTGCCGGATCGGTCACGACCACAAACGCTCGCGGTGAGTTTCGCTTCGAGTCGGTCCCTCCTGGAAACTACAAAGCCGAGGCTAATTCGATCGGGACGATCACCGGCACGAGCGATTATTATGCGGACCCGCTCAATTTCCAGGTTCAGTATGCCAACGTCGACAAGCTGGAGATAAAGATCCACCGCGGCGCCAGCATAAGCGGAGTAGTTGTTGTCGAGAACGCCGATCGACCGGATGCGCTCGAGGATTTGGTTGGATTCATGTTGTATGGCAGCGTCACCGACGCACAAACGAACGCTTCGTCACAGGCAATGGCAAGGGTATCGTCCGACCTGACTTTTCGGATGAGTGGATTGAAGCCGGGCAAGGTAAAGATCGGCGCGGTTTCATACGGCCAACAGAAGTTCGCCGTCCTTCGCGTCGAACGCAACGGCAGCGCGGTGCCGGATGGCATCGAGCTTCAAGGTAACGAACAGATCACCGGGGTCCGCGTCATTCTCACACCGGCAAATTGCGTCATCCGCGGTCATGTAACCGTTCAAGGGGTGATACAACGAGATTCGACTATTACTGTATTTGCAGCCTCCCGGGCCAGCTTCTCCTTCGCAACCGCTACAGTGGACTCGAAGGGTGACTTCGTCCTGGAGAATCTCGCGCCGGGAACCTATGAGGTGACTGCTCAAGTCGGCGGCCTCGCGGGGCCGCCGGGTTCGTCAGTCCATCAGACAGTCACCGTCGGCACCGGGGCCACAGTCGACATAGCGTTGGTTCTCGATCTCAAAGCGAAGGGAAAAGATAACTAGCCTGATGAGGTGCGTCATGCGAAGGCTTCATCTTGCGATTCTGGTCTCGGCGCTTCTCGTGTCGCTTGGCAGCGCGCGAGCGCAAACCAGCAAAGCCCCCGCTACTGAGCCTCGAGCCGGTCAGCAAACGACGGCCGCCCAGGACAAAGCGCCTCGCGGACCGAAGAGCTTAAGGGGGCGGGTGCTTGGCGACGGTGGTCGACCCGTGGCGGACGCCTCCATCATGACGATCCCGGTGAACATCACGTCGAATCCTCAAGGCGCAATGACTTCCCTGCTTCGCCCCGTAAACACCGACGCCGACGGAAAATTCGAGATCACCGGTCTCCAGCCCGGAGCGTACACGGTGACGGCTTCCTCTCCCGGATACGTGCTCTCCGATTCGGACGCGAAACAGTTCTACAGACCCGGCGACAACGCCACGCTCACGCTGGCGAAAGGCGCAGTGATCACAGGCAGGGTGACCAGCCAAACGGGCGACCCGATGGTTGGCGTTGTCGTACGCGCAATCAAGATCCGCGAGCTTGATGACAAACGGCCGCGCCCGCGAACCGGCCCGCTTTCTGAAATCACCGATGCATTCAGCTCGATGCTTGGGCCGTTCAGAACCGATGACCGGGGTATCTACAGAATCTACGGTCTGGCGAGCGGCGCCTACCAAGTAGCCGCCGGAGGTCATGGCGATGGAGCCTTCCCCTTTACGGGATCTGGAGTTTATGACACCGAGGCGCCCACTTACTATCCTTCGAGCACGATAGACACTGCATCGGAGGTAGTGGTACACACCGGAGACGAGGCGCAGGGAATCGACATAAGATATCGCGACAACCGAGGCCGCTCCATCAGCGGAACCGTGACCGGGTCAGTAGGATCTGGTCAGCCGACAATCTCGGTTATCCTGACTCGGGCGAGCACCGGAATAGTCGAAGGGACTGCGTTTGTGCTCCCGACCACGAAGGAACGAGGCTTCGCTTTCTCGGGTCTCCTGGATGGGGAATACGTGACGACCGCGGTGTCGAACGTGAATTCGATGCTCGAGGCAGGCGAGGGCCTGAACGCATCCGCGTCCCAACCGCGCCGAGTGACGCTCAGCGGATTCGACGTGACCGGCGTCGAACTTGCGCTGGAACCGCTGGGAACGATCGCGGGATGGGTCGCACTCGAATCGGTTCCGGCTTCGGCCCGAAAGGATGCGTGCAAGCTAACTGCGCAAACGCAACGCGAAGAGATTGTGATCGACTCGAGAACTGAAGCGAAACCCAAGCTTGAGGATCTCGCGCTCGGTCCGCTGGCGATGTTCAATCGAACAGCCCCTAATGAGAAGGGCGAGTTCAAAGTGGGTCTCCTCCGGCCGGGTGTTTACCATTTGGAAGCACACCTTCCAAATGATGATCTGTTCATAAAATCGATGACGCTTCCGCCCTCAACGCCAAATGCCAAGCCTGTTGACGCGGCAAAGACGGGCGTGCGCCTGAAAGCCGGCGACAAGGCCACGGGTTTGATCATGACAATTAGTGAAGGCGCCGCGGGGATGAAGGGACGCGTCGTCGCGGGTGAGCAAAACAAAGCGCCCTCGGAAAAGATTCGACTATATCTGGTGCCCGCCGAACCGGACGCGGTCGATCACGTGCTTCGCTACTTCGAAGCCGAGGCGGGAATAGACGGCAGTTTCTCGTTGACCAATCTCCCACCCGGCCAGTACTGGCTGGTGGCGAGAGATGTATCGGATGAGGAGGAGCAAAGCGATGAAAGGCGGCCGCTCGCCTGGAACGTCGGGGGAAGAACGGGGCTCAGGTTTGAAGGCGAGGCAACGAGAAAGGTGATTGAGCTTGGTCAGTGCCAGCGTGTGACCGATTTCGTCGTGAAGTACATCCCGCTGATCAAGCCTTCAAAACCGGCCGCAAAAAAGCCGGCGCAATACCGCTGAGGCGGATTGGCTTCAGAACATCTTCGCTCGAGTCGCCTTTGGCCGGAATCAACTCTGGAGTAAGAAGCTCATGCGTCTCGGTCGCCCAAGCTCTACTTCCAGCACAATTTGGTTCTTCGCATTTGGAGCCTTCATTGCGGCGCCTGCCTTGGCTCTAGCATTACTCGGGCTGCGAGCGGTGCGGGCCGATAAAATCGAACGCAAGCAGCAATTGCGTGATCGTCAGGCGCAGGCCGCGAAGCTTGTCGATGCCGGCATTAGCGCCGCGTTGTCCGACGTCGATGGACAGTTGCGCTTCTACGATTCGTCGCAGCACGACCGCCTGCCTCAAGCGTTTGACGATCCCGACGTTCAGCTCTTCCTATTCGATCGATCAGGATCGCTCAGCTTCCCGAAGGCTCGCGTTTATGTAGGCAGCGTTTCTCCGTCTGTGACAATCACGTGGCCGGCCGGCGTCGAGGAGTTGATCGAGCAAGCACGCACCGCAGAAGTCCAGGGGCGAAGGGTTGAGGCAGCGCTTCTCTACAAGGGCGTAGCGGCTGCGGAACCGCGGCTGAAAGCCTGGGTCCAACTGGCGTCGTTGCGCCTCGAACACCGTGACGAGCTTCAGTTTTTAACCAGCATCCTCGACGCCGGGCCAGAACCAGTCGGCGCTCTCACCCCCGACGGGCTCCCGGTCCTGCTGCTCGGCTGCGCGCAACTCGAAAGGCTGCCGGTCGAAGAACGCAGCAGATACGGTGTCATCATCCAACGGGCTCTCTCTGAGCTCCGGGCAGGACGTTGGTGGCAGAGTTTCGAGGAGAGGAGCTTTTACGATCAAGAACTGAGAAGCCTGCTCGAGGGCTCTGAATCCGGATTGCAACCGGACGCCCGGCTGCGAGAACTGCGAAACGCAGCACAAATGGTCAACGCTGTTCCCCTTCGACGCGACGGCCTGACGCACCACTACGAGCGAACCCAGGACGGCCCAATGTTGGTCGTGCTGACACCGTCGCAGCAGGGATCGAACGTGTGGCAAGGTGTAACGCTCAATGAGCGAAGTCTCACGCGTTTGCTCGATGAGGTGATTAGCGCAGCCGGCGTCTTCGAACTCAAGGAGGCGCTTGTTAGCGATCAGACGGGAAACACAGTATGGGGCACCAGGTTTGAACAGACCGTGCAGACACACTCGGCTCTGTTGGCGGCTGTTCCGGGATGGACGATCGCGTTTCGGGCAAACGAGTCGGGCTGGTTCGACGGCCGCACAATGCTGTGGATCGCATTCGTCATAATGCTTATCGTTACAATGCTGGCCGCGCTGGCGAGCACTGTCCACGTGGCTCGTCGTGAAGCCGAGCTTGCGCGAATTCAAAACGACTTCATCGCCGGGGTCAGTCACGAGTTCAAGAGCCCGATCACAAGCTTGCGGCTGCTGGTCGGGCGTCTCGCCTCCGGAAGGTTCCCCTTGCCGGAGTCGGCATATCAATACCGCGCGGCAGCCGACGACGAGTTGATGCGGCTTGAACGGCATGTGAATCGATTGCTGGAGGCTCAGCAAATCCAGGCCGGACAACGGCGGTACAACTTCGCTGACGCGTCAATGTCCGAAATCGCACAAGACGCAATCGTCGAGCTCAAGACGCAAGCCGAGGCGAAACAAATCAACGTGAATCACGACACTGATGTTGAATTGCCGTTGTGTAAGGTTGATCGAAGAGCAATGACTGAAGCCGTTGCAAACTTGTTGAGCAACGCCATCAAGTATTCGCCCGCCGGAAGTCGGGTCAACGTTATGACTCGACTCTATAACGGAGCTGTTCGCCTCGAAGTCTCCGACGAGGGAGTGGGCATCGACCGCGAAGACCGCCGCAGAATCTTCAACCGGTTCTATCGCGGCAAGGGTGGTCAGCGCTTAAGCGCGAGTGGCACGGGGCTTGGCCTCGCGCTGGCAGAGGCAACCGTTCAGGCCCACGGCGGAAGCATCACCGTAACGAGTGAACCCGGAAAAGGAAGCTGCTTCACTATCAGGCTTCCGGTGGACGGTGGGTTCGACTCGTAGGTTAGCGTCTTTGCGAATTTTGTGGCTTTGCGAAACCGATCTTTGCGGATCGCTCAAGACAATGCCTATTCCACGAATACTCATAGTCGATGACGAACCATCAATCGTAATGGCGCTGAAGGATGAACTCGCATTCGAAGGTTTCGAGGTGGACTCTGCGTCGGATGGATCCGCCGCCGTTGAGAAGGCTCGCGAGTTCAAACCCGATGTGATGTTGTTGGATCTCGCGCTGCCTGGGATAAATGGCTTCGAGGTCTGCAGGCGGCTTCGCCCGGAGATGCCTGAACTATGGATCATCATCGTGAGCGTGCGGGGCGAGGAAGTAGATCGCGTGATGGGGCTCGAACTCGGGGCCGACGATTATGTGACCAAGCCTTTCTCACTTCGCGAAATAGT
>DATIFP010000101.1:0-64287 GCA_035455165.1 Blastocatellia bacterium | reverse complement strand
GCGAGATGTCGGTGGTCGGGGACTTCGATGCGAAAGAAATTGAGAAACTCGCCAATGAATTGTTTGGCGCGTGGAAGAGCCCGCGGCCTTACAGCCGGATCGTGACGGCTTATCAAGACATCCCGCCGATCAATCAATCTTTCGAAACTCCCGACAAAGCCAACGCGGTGTTTTTCGCCGGCCAGCGGTTAAACCTGCGCGACGACGACCCCGACTATCCGGCGTTGTTGATGGCGAATTACATGCTCGGCGGCGGGTTCCTGAACTCGAGGCTGGCAACGCGCCTGAGACAGAAAGAAGGGCTGAGTTACGGCGTGGGATCTGGTTTGCAGGTGAATCCTCTGGATAAGAACGGTCAGTTCGCGGCGCAGGCGATCTACGCTCCGCAGAACGCGGCGAAGCTCGAAGCGGCATTCAAGGAAGAGGTCGCGCGGGCATTGAAGGACGGGTTCATCGCGGAGGAAGTCACAGCCGCTAAGTCAGGCTGGCTTCAATCGCAGCAGGTGAATCGAGCTCAAGACATGGGAGTTGCCCGTAAGCTTGCGCAGTATCGTTACCTTAATCGAACTCTGGCGTGGGATGCTGAGCTGGAGAAGAAGATCGCCGCGCTGACACCCGAGCAGATCAATGCGGCAATGCGAAAGTACATCGATCTGTCCAAGATGACTATTGTGAAGGCGGGCGACTTCGCGAAGTCGGCAGGGAAACCGGAAACGAAGCAGGACTAACTCATTGAGTTGACGTAAGGTTGATCCGATCCAGAAGCAAGTGCCATCCGAAGACTCATAAGGCGCGCGGAGCGTCTATTTGAGGATCCGGCAACAATATCGCAGCTGCGTCTTATGGGGCCTAACTCATGAACACGGACGATCCCACAAATAGGTTGCCCTCTGACGAGTTCCAAGAGCAACTGCGAGAATTGAATGCTCCACTCTACGCTCTGGACCCAACGGCTTCGGAAATCTGAAGAGCAAGTAGCCACAATTTCAAAGATCGAGCAGCAGATGTCTGCCCTCGATCGGAAGGTTGACGAGCGTCTTCACGAAACTCGCCCGGTCTGGCAGGGTGTCCTTGCCGAACTGAGAGAGTTTCGTGAGCTGTCGGAGAAGGAGACCCAGGAACTGAAGAAGAGATTCGATACCATTCAAGCGATCGAAAGGGTGACGGACGCAATGAGCCAAATCCAAGCGTTCATTTCGAGGGCTATACAAGTGATTGGTGAGCGTTTGAATGGCGGATGATGCCATGATCAAGTCACGGCGTGGTATACTTGCTCCGAAACAACATCGCGGTGAAGGTGAAACAAAGCGACGATGGTCACCAAAGAGCGCCTGGGAGAAGCCATTCGAAGGGTGATTGGCGAATTTAAGCGAACGAAGCGAATCCCCGAGACGGCGGCGGATGAGTTGACCGCCGCTCTGGATGCGCGCGTCGACGACTTGTTCGAACAAGAAGCGGCCTCGCGACTTGATGAAGTATCCGCAATCGCGCCCGCGACCGACGCGGAGTTTGAAGCGGATATGCATGCATTCTCGGAAGGGACGGAGCGCCTGCCGGCTTACACAGGGACCTACTCACGATCCGACATCTACTTCGACCATGATTGATGGCCTACCTTTTCGATACCAATATCTTTCTCAGGCTAGCCCGCCGCAATGACCCGCAGCGGCAGATTGTTCTTGAGGCCACACAAAAGCTGCGAACGCGAAATGTAGTTCTGTGCTTCACTCCGCGAGTACTGAGCGAATTCTGGAATGTTTGCACGCGTCCCGCCTCGGCGCGCGGAGGGCTTGGCCTTTCAACGTCCGAGACGGAGCGAAAGGCGCGACTGATTGAACGCTACTTTCGCTTGCTCCCCGACAGTTTAGTTACCTTTCAAGAATGGCGGCGGCTTGTTGTAGCCCATTCGGCTATGGGTGTCGAGTTCACCATGCCAAGCTTGTCGCATCGATGAATGCATATGGCATTAGCTACCTGCTCACGTTCAACGGGGCAGACTTCAAACGCTATTCAGGAATAACTGCCATCTCTCCGGCAGACGTGACATGATTGAGTCCTCTTATCACTCTCTTTCTGCTGGCCATTTTTTGAAATTCTGCTAATGTTCTACGGAGTACCGGAATGAGCACCAAATCCCGGACAAAATCCTCCGCAAAAAAGTCGCTGGCGAACGAAGTGCTGGCCGTCGTCCTGATCGCAGCCGCTGTTCTGCTGCTGTTGAGCCTGTTCAGCTACGATCCTCACGACCCAAGCCCTAACTCCGTGGGCCCTCAGCGCGAGCCGAATAATCTGATCGGAGTCGTAGGCGCTTTTATCAGCGACGTGTTCTTGCAATGGTTCGGGCTCGCGTCGCTGCTGGTGCCGGTCCTTTTGGTGATCGTCGCAATGCGAGCGTTCTCGACCAGAGACCCCAGCTTCCCTACGCGAAAGGCCATCGGAGCGACACTGCTGCTGATCGCGTTCTCAGGGTTCCTGGCGCTGTTTCCCGAGATCAAGATCAATCTGCTCACGCGCTCGTACAACGGGGGCGCAATCGGCCAAATGATTGAAGGCGGGCTCGCGGGTTTCATGAGCACTGTGGGCGCGGCAATCGTGCTGACCGTGTCATCGGTGTTGACGCTGATGCTCACGATGGAGATCTCACTTGCCCGCGTCGGCGATTGGATCGGCCGCGTTCGCGAATCGCGTGCCCGGGTTGATCAGACGAGCCCGACGATCCTTTCTAGATTCGGCGCGTGGTGGGCGCAGCGAACCGAGCAGCGCCGGCAGGAAGCAGCTCAGCGACAAGCGGCGAAGGCGGAAGAGTACAAACGCAAGGAAGAGGAACGCGCCGAGCGCGAACGCGAGAAGCGGCTTCAGCAGGAGCTGGAGCGAGCGGAACGCCAGCGGCGAATGGAAGAGGCTCGACGGCTCAAGGAGGAGCAGCAGCCGACGGTGTCAGGTCCACGTATTGGGGTGGTGACGGCTTCGACGCCCGCTCCCGAGATTGCGATGGCAGGGAACCTGGCAAGCGCGGCGGCTCCGCGGCTTGCCTCGCAAGAGGCAATCGAGACCGCGCCCTCCATCGCTTCCACGCGACTGAGGATGAGAGAGATCGTGCAGGAGCACGCATCGAAAGTCGAACAAATACGGTCCGGACAAGTCGTCCAGCAAGACGTCACGATGGATCCTACCGTCGCCGAGATGATCTCGACTGCCTCGATAGTCAGGACTGCTACGGTCGAAAAAGCAGACACCGAGGCAAAAGGTGCGAAGCAACAGCCTCGCCGTAAGGCGGCGGTCGAAACGCTTGCGGGATACACCTACAAGCTCCCGGGTCTGGAACTGCTCGAGGCGCCGATCGGACATTACGAACAGGCCGAGGAGGAACTGAGAGATCGCGCCACGATACTCGCCGAGAAGTGCAAAGAGTTTGCAGTGACCGGGCATATTCACCGAATCAATCCCGGGCCGGTGGTGACGACATTCGAGTTCAAACCCGATCCCGGCATCAAGTACAGCCGAGTCGTCGGACTCGCCGATGATCTCTGCCTCGCACTCAAGGCCGAATCGATTCGGATCGACCGCATACCCGGAAAATCCACGGTCGGCATAGAAGCCCCAAACGCAAAACGCGAGACCATATCGCTGCGCGATGTGGTTGAGTCGGCAAAGTTCGTCGCGTCCTCGTCCAAGCTCACGATTGCGCTCGGGAAGACGATCAACGGCGAAGAGTACATAGCGGATCTCGCGAAGATGCCGCACCTGCTGATTGCCGGCGCGACCGGAGCGGGGAAATCCGTAACGCTCAACGCAATCATCCTGTCGATTCTGTATAAGGCGTCTCCCGACGAAGTAAAGTTCATAATGGTAGACCCCAAGCGGGTCGAGCTTGGGCTCTACGAAGGAATCCCGCACTTGCTTACCCCGATCGTGACCGATCCAAAGCGCGCAGCCAACGCGCTGAAGTGGGCGGTGAACGAAATGGAAGCTCGTTATCGCCAACTCGCAACGCTTGGGGTTCGGAATATTGAGCAGTACAACCGTCAGGTGCGCGAGATGACTTCGCCGACGCTGTTCGATGATCCGACGGAACCGCTCAAACCGCTGCCCTACATTCTCATCGCGATCGATGAGCTTGCGGACCTGATGATGATCGCGAGAGCTGAAGTCGAGACTTCCATCGCTAGGCTGGCTCAGATGGCGCGCGCCGTTGGGATTCACCTGGTGCTGGCGACTCAGCGGCCGTCGGTCGACATCATAACCGGGGTAATCAAGGCAAACATTCCTTCTCGAATGGCGTTTCGTGTCTCGTCGAAGGTCGATTCCCGAACCATAATCGATTCGAACGGCGCCGAAGCGTTGCTCGGACAAGGCGACATGCTGTTTCTGCCGCCGGCCTCGTCGCGACTGGTTCGCGTCCACGGGTCATTCGCCAGCGAAGTCGAGATCAAGCGCATAACAGACTTCATCCGCAAGCAGGCCGAGCCGGACTACAACGAAGAAGTCACGCTAAGCGAGCAGGAAACCATAGAAGCCGAAGGCTTCGAGGGGGAGCAGGACGAGCTGTTCGATGAAGCGCTCGCAATTGTTACGGACATGGGGAGAGCTTCGACCTCGGTATTGCAAAGAAGGCTGTCGATTGGGTATGGGCGGGCTGCAAAGATCCTGGACTCGATGGAGCGCCAGGGATTTATCGGGCCGGCGGAGGGATCGAAGCCCCGAAAGGTCTTGCAGGGTGCCTATGAGTTTCGCGAGCGCGTCAGCCAACGGCTCGAAGAAGACTTCGATCGATGATGTCTGAACCTGGCTCCAGCCGGGAAGCTCCCTGAGTTTTGCACAGGTTTTCAGCAATTCCGCCTTGGCGGGCTTGAAAGAGAGCGAAAAACCCCAGATAAATGACTGGCCCCCGGCACAATTAAAGAAATAGATAGACTTAACCGTGCGTTACAAGTTTGAACAAAATGTGTGCAAAGAGCTAAAAGTCCGCGGATTTCAAAAGTTTGCGTTCAAAGAGGACTAGTTTTCAACAGGGTTTTCCACAGATTCTGTGGAAACCCGACGAGCGTCCGAACGCACTGTGCGCGGTGAGTCGGTCGAAATAAGGAGCGGTATGGCGATGATTAAATTCACGGCCAATCATCAGGATCTTTCTACGGACCGCGGATATCAATTCAAGTTTTTGTGCGACAAGTGCGGCAACGGATACATGTCGCGCTTTCAGGCTTCGATCACCGGTACGGCCGGCGGGCTCTTGCGGGCGGCGGGTGATATTTTCGGGGGGATCCTCTCAAACGCGGGCAACAGCGCCTACGAGATTCAACGAGCGGTGGGAGGCAAGGCGCACGACAGCGCATTCGAAAAGGCAGTCGAGGAAGCGAAGGGTTTCTTTAAGCAGTGCACGCGCTGCGGGAGGTGGGTTTGCCCCGACGTGTGTTGGAACGGCAAAGCCGGGTTGTGCGAAACCTGTGCGCCGGACTTTGAAGAAGATTTTGCGTCACACAAAGCTCAAGCCATGAGCCAGGCCGCAAACCAACAGCTCTATGACAAGGCGCGCGAGACCGACTACGCGTCAACTGCGGACATGAGTGCGGGCGCGAGCGCTCCCGCCTCGACGCTGGCCTGCCCATCCTGCGGAGCAAAAACAACGGGCAGCAAGTTCTGCCCGGAATGCGGCGGTCCGCTTCAGATCAAACTCACTTGCCCCGGGTGCGGTGCTCAGCCGGAAGGCACTCCTAAATTTTGTCCCGAGTGCGGTGTGAAGATGCCGCTCAGATAGTCATTTCTCATTGGTCATAGTCATTGGTCATTAATGCTTGCTCATTCCTTGGCCTGTCGTTTCTTCGCTTCTAAACCAACAACAAATGACCAAAGACAAATGACCAATTACTAGTGACCAATGACCAAACCTTACATCGCGGCTTCAAGCTATCTTAACGCGGCGCCTCTTTGCTTCAGCTTCATCCAGGGGGCTCAGAAGGACCGATGCACGTTTCTCTCGGACGCGGCGCCTGCTCGTTGCTCGGAGCTTCTCGCCGAGGGCCGCGCAGATGCCGCGTTGATTCCGGTTATCGAGTATCAACGCGTCCCCGGTCTGCTGGTTGCGCCCGGCGCGTGCGTAGCCTCAAAGAGCAAGGTCAGAAGCGTGCTTCTGGCGTCGCGAGTGCCGGTCGCTCAGATAGGGTCCGTCGCGCTCGATACATCATCCCGCACGTCGGCCGCGCTGGTTCAGATTATTCTCCGGCGCTTCTATGGCGTAGAAGCCTCTTACCGGCCGGCGAAGCCGGAGCTCGAGGATATGCTCGAGACAAATGACGCCGCGCTCATAATCGGGGACCCGGCGATGTTGATCGACCGGACAGGGCTTCACGTCTATGACCTGGCGGAAGAGTGGCGAAAGCACACCGGGCTCGCGTTTGTGTTTGCCTTCTGGGGCATTCGCGCGGACTCGACCGCGTGGCGAGACTGCAAGATAGACTTTGCGGCCGCAAAAGTCGAAGGGCTGGCGCACGCGGCAGAGTTGGCGGCAATCTACGCCGCCAGTCTTGGATTGCCTCGTGACGATTTATACAGCTATTTAACTGAAAGCATCAGCTACGATCTGGACGAGGAGAGCTTGCAAGGATTGAGACTTTATTATCAGCTTGCGAGTGAATGCGGCTTGATCAGCCAGTCGCGCGAACTGGTCTTCCTTGACTAGGGCCGCTTGTTACTGGGATTCGCCTTGTTGCGCCGCCTGCCCCTGTTCGGTAGCTTCATCAACCGTGTACGCCCCCAGTATCCGCTTTCCTTCTTCGCTGCGAGGGTCGATGGTGCGAATGTGCTTTCGTCCCTGCATCTCCCAAATGGCAGTCACCACACCATCCTTTTCGACGGCGTGATAGGTTGTTTCGTTCTCCGACATCTAGTCCTCCCGGGAATTTGGCTCAACTGAACAGCATTGGATTGTAAAAGGCAGGCTTTGATCTGTCCAGCAGACGAAACTGCCCAATCCTCTGCGCTTTCTCTGCGCGCTCGGCGTCTCCGCGGTGAGCTGTCTTCCGCGTTGGATTCAGGCGCAGAGGTCGCAGAGACTCCGCAGAGAAGAACACCCCAGAAGAGTCGCACGTTCACGTGGTTGCTCGTCTGATGAGCACAACCGGCTCCGCGCGATTGCCGTCGTCGTCCCAGCGCTCGAGCACGCCCGGTTGGAGTCTCCCGGCCGAATCGGATGAGAGATGAAGAAAGGTGAAGGTCTTGTCTTCGCGAAGTTCTGCCGAAGTCGCTTCCACGATCGGAATCCAGGTTCCGGTGTTGTAGAACCAGCGGCCTCGCTCTTCAAACTGATCCGGGTTGTGCGTGTGTCCGAAGGTGACCAATCGATAGGCGCTGTTCTCGTCCAATCGCCGCTTCGCGAACTTCGCCAGAGAGTCCGGCTCTTTCAGTTGAGCGTAGGTCAGTGCCTGGACGAGAGCGTAAATACCGGCTAAGGCGCCGACCCATTCCAGCACGATGAGAGGCCACGAGGGCGGATTGGTGAGTTGATGCGTCAGCAGCAATATCGGCGGGAGAATCACGGCCAGGAGTATGAGCAGCACGCGGCCGATAATATGCTGGCCGAAAATCCACCCGACGTACATTCGCGGAACTGTCTTGGCGATGACCGAGATGTGATCGTAGAGCAGCCTCAAGCCCGTAAAGAACTGCTGCCGGAGCATCAACGGGAGGATGTTCGGCGTCGGGCGAATGTTATCGAGGAACGGATGGTCGAGCTCGATATAATTCAGCAGGTACCGATTGAAGAAAGATCCGAACGGAATATTCAGCTCCTCGCCCCCGCCGACTCTCGCTTTGCCGATGACTCGAGTGAGCGCGTCGTATGGGTGCCCGTGCTCGATATAGAAATCCTCGTCAATGATCATTGCGTGGTCGATGAAGATCAGGTTGGGAAGAACCGTCTTGAGCAGAACGTCTTTGAGGTCTCCGCCGGATTTTCGGGCGACCCGTTGCGCAAGGTCGAGACGAAGATAGTTCCTGACATCGAGCCAAAGCCATTCCAGATCGTGATTGCCTTTGACGATGATCATGCGGTTCCCGGATCCCAGCCACTCCGCAAGCCCATCGAAGAATTCCTGATGACCCTTAACCGCGACGTCGAGCTTCAGCACGGACTTGAAACTGTGAGTCTTCAATCCATACAGGTCCTCCTTGTCGGTAATCGATTCGACTAGCTCGTCGATGCTGAATCTTAACCCGATCGTTTCGAGCAGCCTCTGCCACTCGACGAAGTCGCGATCGAAGTCAGCTTTTTCGGCGGGGCTCAGGGACAGCACCCTCTTGCTTCTGCGGCGCAACTTCAGCTGCGTGAGAATTCTCGCCCATCTGGTCATCGCGCCGAGCCTGCCCGGCACATAGGTGATGCGAAGAAAATCTATAAAATCGCCGTTGATAATGAGAGTGGCCTTGTTCGGGCTGGAAGTTTGTTGAGCGTAATTCAGAAACCGCCGAAACGAAGCATCGCTAAAGAAGTTTTCGCAGCCGTCGTACCTGCCATCGCGTCCTTTGCCGCCCGCAAGATGAAGATCGCTCACGACAAAGATGTCTCCGCCGCGCGAAGACACCGGAACGATTGCGCCTTCCGACTTGTAGATGTCCTTGGATTCTCCGCCGTTTTCGACGTGGACGTAAGGCGGAGCCGTCCCGCTCTTTTCACATTCCAGAAGGATCCGAGCGATCTCCGTTGCGTGGTTGGTCATCGCGAAGCTCCTATGATCTCGCCGCAAGCTCGAGCACGCACTTTGCCGCCATCGAGCTCATTGCCATAATCGTCCATTGCGGATTGACCGTTATGCCCGTAGGAAAGACCGAAGCGTCGGCGACGAAGACGTTCTCCAACCCATCTACGCGAAAACGCGCGTCGACGACACGCTCGGACCTGTGAGCGGAGTTGTCTCCGGCCATCCTGTTGCCGCCTTGCGGATGAGCGGTAGTCAGACGAAGGTCGCTCATCTGAAGAGGGTAAGCTTCGAGCTCGCGAGTGAACCGCGAGAGGTTGTCTCGCGTCAGCGGTATTTCGAGGCCCGGCTCAGTCGGAAGGATTCCTCGCGTGGCGCCCGCGAGCATGCCGATCTCGAGCAAGGTCTCGAGGGCATATTTGATGTTCATACGATCCTGATCGCCGAGGCTCCAAGTGAACGGGCGGCCGGTGATCGGATCGCCTCGCCGCTTGATGACCCCGTTTGGTTCGGCTCCAACCAGCGCCCCGAAGTTTACGAGATAGCGATAGGTTCCCATCAAATCGCGAAGCCGATTGAAGTAGAAAGGAAGCGACAACGCGAACGCGCCGGGAGGATTGAAATAGGTTTCAAAGACGGCGCGGTTCTGTTGATCGACAGCGCCGAGCGTTATTTGCGTGCCGTCGAACGCGTCGATCACCTCGCCGAATTCGAAAGCGACGGGAAACGCGAAGTTGCAGCTCATTCCGCGACCCACGTTGTTCTTGATTTCGCTTCTCATGAGGACGTGACTGCTGGCAATCACGCCGCCCGCAAGGATGACCGCCTTGCGAACCTTTACGTTCTTCAAGTCTCCGGTTGTGCTTCGAAGCATCACCGCTTCCGCACGTTTTCCTCCTGAGTCCATCAGGAAACGAACGGCGCTGGTTTCCCCGATCACTTTGACGCCTCGGGCTTCGGCCCAGGGCAGATAGGTCTCGAGCATCGAGCGCTTTCGCAGGCGTTTGTTCCCGAGGTTGTCGAGCCCGTCTCCCATCATGTTTCGCTGATTGGCGCTCAGCACCTCTTCCTTTAAGCCCGGACCCTGCCCGGGTTGCGCGTTGTACTTATCGACTCCGGCGAAGAATCTCTCGCGAACGCGCTGATTGATGGCCACGTCGGGGATTTGAGTGATTTCGATTTCTTCCGCAACACGATCGTACTCGGACTTGAGAGCGGACAAATCGATGTCGTATTCGTTCTGCCAAACGTTTCGAACTCGATCCGGCATCGCAAAGCAAACCGCATTGTTGACCACGGTGGTGCCGCCGACGCATTCACCCTGCAGCACCATCAGGTCGAATCGCTTCGACTGCTGCAATCCGCCTTCTTTATAAAGCTTGCGGATCATCTCCATTTCGTCGTCATTGAAATCCTGAAGCGGCGAGTAGCGCGGGCCGCGCTCCACTACAAGAACGCGAGAGGGATCATCCACCGCGCACGCGAGCCGGTATGCCATGCAGGCCCCACCCGCTCCCGAACCGATGATCAGATAATCAACGTCATCGGGAATGGGCGCTTGAAGTACGGGCGTTGAGACTCTCGGAGCAATGAGCGGCCGAGCAGCGGGCGGATCGCGCGGCTTGTCGTTCTCGGGCGAGGACGGGCCAGGCGGAAGCGCGGCCACATCGGTGAATGGAGGCTTTTCAGTTGGGTAGTTGCCCTGCAACCTGTTGCGCGCATCCGGCGAAACATAACCGGCCTCTTCCCATCCTCTGATTCGTGTGAAATGCGCGAACGTAATGAAGGCGTGAACGGCCATTCCAATCTTGTACGCCACGTCGGCGGCGGCCGGAATAAACGCCCTTGCGCGCTCTCGCGGAGGCCGGAGGACGCTTCGATGGAGAAAGTATCGCTGCTCGTCGGCGCTCATGGTCGAGAAGGTCGGGTGAAGCCAGTAGAGCGGGCATAGAATATGCTCGACGATCCAGAACGGAAAGTTGAGAAGCCCTCGCTTTCTCCCGCGAATGCCGGCCACATGACGGTCTATTTTCTGCAGCACCGCCGCGCCGTCTTCCGCATTGCCGTCGAAGATCGACTCGTGAAACCCGATCACGTTGCGCGCGCTGGAGGGATTCAGGGAATTGATCGTGTAATCAATGTCGTAGTACATCTTTCGCAGCGCGATTATCAGCGCGACAACCAGAGCGTCGAGCGCCGCGGCCAATACGAAGTACCAGTCAACCTGCGCGACAACCGATGGGATTCTTGTTTGGATCCCGATTCCGGTGAGCGGTCCTGCTATTGACCAGAGTCCTTCGCCGGCGACCTTGAGAACCAGGCCGAACAGCAAAACACCCAGCAGGTAATCTCGAAGCTTTACTCTTCGAGCCATCAAAAACGACAAAAGGCTCATTGTCGCAGCCATAGTCACAGTGTTGCCGAGCTGAGGATCGGGATAGCCGAACACGGCACCAAGACCACTGGACCCATTCGCTCTTACCCTGAGCAGAATCACCACCGGAATCATCAGAGCCAGTTGAGCGCCTAGTAAGTAGAAGAAAACTCTATTCAGGAAATCAGGAAGCGAAAAGAAATCCGGGAACTGTTTCTCCGCCGCAAATGCCCTCGCGTTCCCGCGATAGCGAATAAGTATCCAGCCGAAGATGATGAGCATTCCGCCATCCACCATCGCCGATGTGCGAAGGAAATCGTGGTAAATCGAACCGGGCGGATCGTTGTAGAAATAGAAGCCGAGGGAAGCGATAGTCGAAGCAAGATGTCCCACAAACAAACCCAGCGTCGCGTGCCATCGCACCCGGGCGTTATAGGCGGCGGTGAATGCCAGAAGCACCATGAGGCTGATCTTGCTGAAGGTATTGATCGCTAGCGCCGGGTTGGCATAAGTCATCTCGATCAACGTACGCGCTTGATGCGGCCAGGGTGACGCGCCGAGGATCCCAACCAGGCAAAACAGGAGATACGACAGATATCCCAACCCGAGCAGCCGAAGCGCCCAAAACGCGAGATCGCGACGCGGCTTCTCTACAACTTCGTTTGTCCACTCGTCGGGAAAGAGCGCGCCTTGCTGTTCGAACGTCGGCTCCGGCGTCGCCTTGCCGGCGGGATAGACCATGCTGGCCACAAGACGCGTGACCCACAGGACCAGCGGACCCTGAATGATTCCGGGAAAAGACCAGGCGACCAGGAACTTGAGAGGCACCGGGATGGCATATAGGAAATTCCCGGGCTGGTAAGTCCACCATGCTTCCAGCCCTTTGTCTCTGAAGTGCGCCTGCAGCCAGATGTCGGCAAGGCAGGAACTTGCGATCATTAGGAAGAACAACAATGAACTCGATTTGCGCAGAAGAGCCAACAAAGGCCCGACCACAATCGTGAACACCGCGAACCCGATCCAGTAGACCCAAACACTCTTGTATCTGAGGACGTTAAGTGTGTAACTCTGGAGGTACAGGTAACTGAGCGCCATACCTGCGCTGACGATCATAGTGAGCAAAAGCTGCATACCCCGTGGTGCGCGATCGAGCGGGTCAGCCCCAGTATAGCCGCGAAAGTTGAAGGGTGGGACCATCTCATCCTCCTATCCTACTCGGGATGGCGGCGTGTCGGGTTGGACGGACGTGGTTCCCGAGGCGTGCGAGTCTCCCGACGATGGAGCCGATCAGAACACCAGGACGAACACGACGTGGGAACGCCCGCAGAACTACGCAAATGAGAACTAGAAAGAAAACAAGGTCGGCGATCAGATTAGCAGCGCGCCGAGCTACGGGCGCGGAGTATATCTCCGGCTCGAAGTGGGGTCAAGACCACCGGATCGTCGAGCGGTGAGGGCACTCACATATTAGCGCGAATGACCTTGTTGAGTTGAAGGAACCTGATGGAGGGAGGCCGCCAGGGAGCTTTGGTCTCTAGGGCACGAGAAACAGCAAGGCGAGAAGGTCGACGTCATCAGATTCCGGAGGGGTCGTCGTGCCGCGCGGTCCCATCTCCCTCTCCTGATCCAGTCGTTGCTCTCTTCTTTCACGCAGCATCTGGCGCTGGAGTTGATTGAAGAGGCGAACCTGATCCGAGGTGAGAACCCCTCTAACCTGGGCGCGAACGCCGGCGTCCAACCTGACCTTGTCCGCCTGCGCGTTTGCGAGTGCTTCGGTGGCCCGTCGCACGACCGCTTCGTCATACGGCTCACTCATTATTGCGCCGTCAAGCGCCTGCCTCGCCTGCCTCAGGCGCCGGCCCGCGGCAATCAGGTCATCGTCGTGGTTCCGGCGAATCTCCTGAATCCTCAACCTCTGATCCTGAGTAAGACCAAGCGACTGCATCACTCGCTGCTGTAACTGCCGCCTTCTCAGTTGATTGGGATTGAGACCCCGATTGGGACCCAATTGCGGCCCGCCAAGGGGCCGGTTGATTCCCCGTTGACTCGGGGCCACACGGTTGTTGCGACGGACTTGAACGCCTCCCAGCAGGATTCGATTGGTCCGAAGTTGCGCCGAGGCATCGATCGCCATCCACGCCGCCGCCGCTAAGAAGAGAAGAACTGTAACTACCTTCTTCATATCCGCACCATTCGAGCGCTCCCTGCCATAGCCTTAGACCCTCGGACCCGTGCGAGAGTTTGAATTATTCTAGCACCGGAGAGCCTTTGCAAGGCCACGGCGATGGTGGTACGCTGACCCAGCTTGTCCCTTCCTGGACCAGATCCACTGCTGGCCCCAAGAAAACAAACTTGTTAGCGACTCGGTTCCGCCGCCTCGTTCTGACACGAGCGTCAGGGACACTTCGCTGAGGAGTGGAATATATGGTAGGGACTGCCATCTCCCCTTTTGTCGCATTGCTGATATTGGTTCCAACTTCGGTAGGCGGTCGACTGATCACGCGTCACCAGGCAGTCAGCGGCAAAAATGTGGTTGCCGCTTCTGAACCCGCCAGGCGCCCGGCTTACTTGAAGGCGTTCGTGATTGATGATCGGATCTCTGTGCTCCGGCGTGAACCGACCTCGCAATCAGAGGCCCTGCGCAGGCTCAGACTCGGGCACGTTGTCTTTGTCATTCAAGGAAACAACGCGAGCGCCGATTCGAGGTTTTGCAGGATAGCCGTATCAAGACGCACGCGAGGTTGGATACACCGGTCGGCGCTGGCTGTGGAACGTCGCGCAGGCGAAGACAAGCGTTTGATGAGGCTGATCGAAGCGACGCATGACGGAGTGGACCGAATCACGTTGTGCCGAATTTTGATCGAACGCTTTGGCCGGTCGCCGCTCGTTCCGCGAGCGTTTCTAGTGATGGGCGAGGAAGCGGATCGCGCGGCGGAATCGCTGAGCCAGCGTGCTCGGAGGCGCAACCCGGAGTCCACCGCCGTCAGTCCGAACGTGCCCTGGCGCGATTACTACTTGAACGACCCCGGTTTGGACCGCTACAGCAGGCTACACATAGTCTTCGACTTCGACGAAGCCAGATCGGAATACGTTTACGACGGCAAAGCGTATCGCGAGATACTCAAGCGCTATCCCAACGGCCAGGAAGCCGTGGTTGCTCGCCGGCATTTGAACGACGCAAGAGAAAAAACGCCGGGTCCTCACTGAGGGTGTGGTGCAACACAAGAGGGGACTCCTCAGCAGGCGGGCTCTTGAGCGGAGCCACGCTTTCAGCATAGATGTGGGTTTGATCGTCACCGAACGGGTGGCAACCAACCTCGCGCTGCCGGCAATGCAACTTTGCGTCACTGCTTCTTGCAAATCCTCCGGGTTTCGGTAGATAGTTTTGTTGAGTTACGCGAAGCTTTCAACGCTTAACCGGACGGACGCAAGAATCTGGAGGGACGACAAAGATGCCTAGAGGGACCTGCCCCGAATGCGATGCTGAAGTTCAGGTTGACGAAGACACCGATAAGGGCGACGTTGTGGAATGCTCCGACTGTGGCACTCAACTGGAGGTAGTCGGCCTCGACCCAATTGAACTCGACGTCGCGATGGAAGAGGAAGAGGAAGATTGGACCGAGTAGCGCTTGTTGCCAGTCTCAGCGCAAATCCAGGCGGACCGCTTTGGGAGCCTAGCCACCCAGCGTTACGCACTCGCCAGCACAAGCTCAGGATCTTATCAGCAGATTTCCAAACGCAGTTCAGATTAGTCGTAGCTCCGCCAACTTCGTGAGTTTGTGGAGAAGGACTGCGTGTTAGAATCGAATTGATTATCTCAACTTGTTTCACAAGGACTCTGAATGAGTGTCAATGGTAACGGAAGACGGCGCAATAGTTCTCGTTCGCTTCCGGTATTTTATAACTGCTCAATATGCCCAGCGTATTGTTGCAGCTACGATAGAGTCGAGGTGACGCAGCGAGATCTTCTGAAGATCGCGCGCCACTTCGGCATTTCGTTCAAGCAAGCCGAACAACGCCACACCAAAGATTCTCCGCTCGGCCGGATACTTCGTCACAAGAAGGATCACATCTTCAAACACGTCTGCGAGTTTCTTGACTCGAAGACTCGCCAGTGCACGATTTATGACGCCCGTCCGGCGGTGTGCCGAGGCTACCCGGACGGCCGCCGCTGCGGATACTATGACTTTCTCGCGTCCGAACGACGGCGGCAGTGCGATGATGACTTCATACCAACCGCGTGACCGAAGTCTGTGCCGCATCATTGCGCGTTGCGGCGATCGCTGCGAGCGGCGATGAATTCCGAACGGGATAAAGAGCTGGTAAGCCCGGCCCGCAGCGCGGCCTTCGATATTCTCCGCCGCGTGGAGAGTGAACACGCGTTTGCCTCCGTACTCATTGCCCGGCTCGACGAGGCCGGTCTATCGCGCGAAGACCGCGCCCTTGCGCAGGAGATAGTCCTTGGAGTGCTCCGTTGGAGGCGATCGCTCGACTACCTTGTTGAGCGATACTCGAAGCGCTCGATTGACCGCCTGGATTTGCCGGTGTTGATCTCGCTGCGGATGGGAATCTATCAGCTTCGTCATTTGTCTCGCGTTCCCCAATCGGCGGCAGTCAACGAATCGGTGAATCTCGTAAAGAGGGCGCGCACTCGTAGCGCATCCGGTCTGGTCAACGCGGTGCTTAGAAACGCAGCGCGGCTCAGCGAAGAGCTGCCGGGAGAAGAAGTAACCGACGCTCTGGAGCGAGCCTCGATCGAGCTGTCACACCCGCGCTGGATGTTGGAACGCTGGGGGGCGTGGCTCGGCGAAGACGAAACCCGCGCGTTGGCGCTCGCCAACAACACAGCGGCTGTCATTGCCTTTCGCGTGAACACGCTTCGATCTACCGTTGCCCGAGTGCTCGACCATCTGGCCGTCGCAGGGGTGACCGTTCGAGAGTCCGAGCTGTCTCCCGGCGCCTTCGTCGTGACCGGCGGCCCCGCGTCGGCGATCGCACAAGCGGCCGAGCGCGGCTTGATCTACGTTCAAGACGAAGCGTCTCAACTCATTTCAGTTCTTCTCGAGCCCCAAAGTGGACATCGCGTGCTCGATCTATGCGCTGCGCCCGGCTCCAAGTCGTCGCACATCGCCACGCTCACCGATGATCAAGCGTGGATCGTCGCCTGTGATGTTCACCCCCACAGGCTCGCCACGCTTCGCGCGACCTGTGAGCGACTCGGCATCACATCAATCGATCCGGTTGCGGTGGACGCGACGAAAACACTGCCCCTCGACGCCGCTCTGAGATTTGACCGGGTTTTGGTAGATTCGCCGTGCTCCGGCACCGGGACGTTGCGAGGAAATCCCGAGATAAAGTGGAGGCTATCGCCTGCGGACATCACCAATCTTGCGGAGCTTCAGTTGAACATTCTGCAGAACGCAGCATCGGCAGTCGCTACCGGAGGGCGAGTGCTGTACTCGACCTGTTCTCTTGAACGAGAAGAGAATGAAGACGTTGTGCTTAACTTCCTCGCCGAGTGCGAGTCGTTTCGCGTAATTCATCCGAATGCCCGCGCCGATCTGATAACCGTCGACGGTTTCGTCAGAACGTTTCCGCACCGCCACGCCTCGGACGGTTTCTTCTCAGCCGTACTTGAGAAGATCGCACGATAGCTGTTAGAGAACTAACGATGAAACCGGCGTTGTTCATTTTTTTGTCGGTTGCCGTTGTGGCGACGTCCTCCGCAACGCATTCTCTTCACCAGGCACCCGCAACGGGAAAAACGAAAATAGTGCTGCTGGGCACTGGAACGCCGAACGCAGACCCCGAACGGTTCGGTCCCTCGGTGGCTATAGTAGTCAACGACACACCGTACCTCGTTGACTCAGGGCCGGGCGTCGTCAGACGAGCAGCCGCGGCCTTTCGGCAGGGCGTCAAGGGTCTCGCAGTCAAGAACCTCAGTCGCGCATTCGTCACTCATCTGCACTCCGATCACACCGCAGGGCTGCCGGACTTGATCCTCACACCGTGGGTGCTCGACAGAAGTGCGCCAATCGAGGTCTACGGCCCGAAAGGCATCAAGTCGATGACCGATCACATACTGGAAGCCTATCGGGAAGACATCGAAATCCGGTTGCGCGGCGGCGAGCCTTCTAACAAGACCGGCCACAAGGTTGTTGCCCACGAGATCACGCCCGGCGTTATCTACAGAGATGCCAACGTGACGGTTAGGGCGTTCCTCGTCGATCACGGATCGTGGCCGCAGGCTTACGGGTTTCGATTCGAGACTCCTGATCGAACGATCGTGATCTCGGGTGATTGCCGGCCGAGTCCAGCGATAATCGAGAACTGCAACGGCTGCGACGTTCTGATTCACGAAGTTTACTCGACAACCGGTTTTGCGACTCGCTCGCCTGAATGGCAGAAATATCACTCGCGTTATCACACTTCCTCGCGCGAGCTCGCCGAGCTTGCGAGCAAGGCCAGACCTGGTCTGCTCGTGCTTTATCATCAGTTGTTCTGGGGAACAAGCGAGGAGGACCTTCTGAAAGAAGTCCGTGACAGCTATCGCGGAAAGGTGGTGTCGGGGCACGATCTCGACGTGTACTGAACAATCTTATGGAATCCAAGCAAGTGACGATCGATGACATCAGACTTGCGCGCGAGCGGATAGCGGCGGTCGCGCACCGGACACCGCTGGAGCGCTCGCGGTGGCTCTCCGCGCAGCACGGCGCCGATGTGCACCTCAAGCTCGAGTGCTTCCAGTTGACCGGGTCCTTCAAGATCCGGGGCGCGATGGCGAAGCTTTCGATGCTGAGCGAGGCGGAACGCGCGCGGGGCGTACTCACCGTCTCCGCCGGCAATCACGGACTCGCAGTCGCGCATTGCGCTGAAGCGCTCGGTTTGAGGGCGACGATTGTGGTTCCAGAATCGGCGTCGCGCGCCAAGGTCGAAGCGATTCGCCGCTACCCGGTAACGCTGATAGAACGAGGCGCGAACTACGACGAGGCTGAGCGCGCGGCGCGCGGAATGGAGCGAGACACCGGAGCGACGTTCGTATCGCCCTATAACGATCCCGAGGTGATTGCGGGCCAGGGCACAATTGGGCTCGAGATCCTGGAGGATTCAGCGGAGATCGAGGCAGTCGTTGTTCCAGTCGGAGGGGGCGGGCTCATTGCGGGCATCGCGATTGCTGTTAAGGACATTAACCCGCACGTGAAAGTGTATGGAGCGGAGCCGACGGCGTCGCCTTCAATGACCGCGGCGCTTGACGCCGGGCGGATAGTGGAAATCGAAGAGGAAGAAGTGACCATCGCAGACGGGGTTGCGGGCAACATCGAACCGGGCTCGATCACTTTTCCGATCGTCCAACGTCTGGTCGACGGCATGGTTCTTGTCAGCGAGCAGTCGATTCGAGAGGCCATCGCGCGAGTTGCGCGAGAGGACCACATAATCATCGAAGGCGCGGCCGCTGTGAGCATAGCTGCGCTCGGCGATGAGCGGATCAAGGGAGCGCGCGTTGCCGCGATAGTTAGCGGAAGGAACCTGAGTCTCGATCAGTTTGTTGGGATCGTCTCAGGCTTTCGTGAATGAAGTCTGATCTTGCGCGCAAACTGGAGCCTATTCTTTTGAAACGTAGGGCCCTCTCAAAGGTCGGTGACACTGCTTAGGCATTTCAGCGGCTGAAATCGTCTTTAGCACGTCGAGTTCAATCCCTGCGTCACGATACATTCGAACAGCAGTTTCATTCAAAAAGTAAACTCCCTCGTATTTCTCGTACTCCTCCCACGGGTCGGGATTCAACTCGAGATGAAGTTTGATTTGTTGTTCCTCTACGGCGCGCCTTATTTCAGGTGGCAGGCGAAATAACGAGAATACTTCTGCATACTGCAGGTTCTCGGGCCTCAGGGTGGAGAGGGGGTGCCTTATGCTCTCGAGCGACTCGCTAATCAACCGGCGTCCGATCTCGAGGAAACCAGCGATCTGTCGCGCGGAGGGTTTCTCAGTGATCCCAACAACGTAGTACTCGCCTTGCGGTTGGATGGGCCATCTGCCCTCGGTCGGGTGCGCTATGCCCTCGCCTCTCTCGCTGATCTCAGCAGTCAGAACATAATTGGCGATGACTAACTTGCCGACAACATCGACACGCCCGCGAATGTCCTCGAAGCTGTACTCGAAGTAGAACGCGCCCGGCTCGGGAGTTCCTTGAGCTGAAATCGTAGCCTTGCTCTCTATGATTTCCGTCTGGATCAGCGACCTGAATGATTCGATAAACTTCGGCTCGTCAAACCGATCATCGCCGGTTGTGTGAATCTGACACGAGAATGTCTCGGATTTGTGATAGCTCGATTTGGAGGAGCCAATGTACCCGCTGCCGCCCCCTATGCTTCCGCCTACACCACTCAGCCGTGTTGCCGCCCAAGGATAGTTCTTTTCGATGAACTCGCGAAGTGAGAAGCGATCGAAGAAGGGACTTCCTGTATGCAGCATGGACATTATGGGATCCCGCCCACAATGAAGCCATCGCAACCGGGCTCTCTCAGAAGCATGGTCTATTACAGCGCAAGCTCAGCCATCGTCCGCATCGCATCGGGGCTGGTTGCCGCGCAAATCAAAGTAGTTACCCCCGCTTCGCGCCATTCGTCGAGCCTGTCGCGGATTCGCTCGCGGGGACCACAGAGGGCAACTTCGTCAACCAGCTCGTCGGGCACCGCGGCGATCGCTTCGTATTTCATCCCGGCGAGATACCGATCTTGAATCGTCTTCGCGGCTGCTTCGTACCCGTATCGGCAGGCGAGATCGTTGTAGAAATTCTTCCCGCGCGCGCCCATTCCTCCGATGTACAACGCGAGATTCGGTTTGATATGCATGCGGCAAGCGTCGACGTCATCACCAACAACTACGCTGACTGTCGGAGCGATGTCGAACTCGGCGAGTGTCTTGCCGTCGCTCCTTCGCGCGAAGCCTTCATCCAATGACTTCCGAAACACGTT
The DNA here is from genome assembly GCA_035455165.1 of Blastocatellia bacterium. Taxonomy (GTDB): domain Bacteria; phylum Acidobacteriota; class Blastocatellia; order UBA7656; family UBA7656; genus Onstottus_A. The sequence continues at coordinate 44,245 of DATIFP010000101.1, read as the reverse complement.
CACGCGGCGCGGAGAGAAGAACACCGGCAACCAGCCGTCGCCGATTTCCGCCGCCAGCGCGACGTTCTTTGGCCCGATCGCCGCGACGTAGATAGGTATGTTCGATCGCAGCGGGTGCACGATCAGCTTGAGCGGCTTGCCCAGCCCGGTTCCGCCCTGTACCGGTATGTCGTAGTACTCGCCGTGATGCTCGAGCGGCTGTTCGCGCTTGAGGATCGTGCGAACAATCTCAACGTACTCGCGCGTTCTCGTGAGCAGCTTGCCGTAGACGACTCCGTGCCACCCTTCGACGACCTGTGGTCCCGAAGCCCCAATGCCCAGCAGGAATCTGCCGCCGGTTAACAGATCAATCGTCGCCGCAGTCATCGCGGTCATTGCCGGAGTGCGGGCGGGCATCTGCATGATCGCCGTCCCTACGTTAATCCTCTCGGTGTGAGCTGCAAGCCACACAAGCGGAGTCACAGAGTCCGAGCCGTAAGCCTCGGCCGTCCACAACGAGTGATAACCCAGGCGTTCAGCCTCGCGAGCTATCGCGATGTTGTCCGAAGGGCCGGAACCCCAGTAACCGAAATTCAATCCGAGTCGCATAATCCCTCCGTGACTGGCGGCATTCAAGAAATCGCAGACACAATAGCCGAGAAACTGCCGGTTGTCATGAGACGCACGCATGCTTCAATGGATTGCTTGACATTTTGTAGTTATCGAGTAAAGTGCAGCCAATGCCCGCGCTGGCACGTGAAGAATTCTGAATTGTCCGGGGCTGTATCTCCGTCCCTACAAGCAGACCCAGATACGCGGCCTCGGCTGTGGACGCTCGTCACTGACACGGCCTCAGAGGCCATGGAGGCGCAAATGAAATCGCCAACGAAGAAGCTGCTCGCTGAGAGTCTGATTGCGGTGTTCTGCCTTAGCTCTACATTGACCCGCGCGGACGCGCCTCCAACAAGCGGCGCGGCTCCTGACAAAGGCCGTTTTGTCATGCCTCTCGGGCTATCGCTCGAAACCGGCGAGCGCCTGCTGAGCTTCGAGGATGAGTTTGGAGATAGAGAAGAGGAGTTTGACGGGCAATCGGCGAAGGCGGCGCAGCTCTTTGGCGGCGGCGACAGCGGGAAGGCGTGGCTTCTGGAGGCCAACACGTTCAACCTTCTATCGTCCGCGGGTCAGCGTGCCGCGTTGTGGGCTAACAGGCGCTTGCGAGTTTTCGGCATCCGCGGTCAGTCGCGCGCTGATGAGCTGGTTCCCGAGGCGAACTTCGGGGACAACGTCCGTGTCAACGATCCTGCGCTCGATACTGATTTTCATACGCACAGCGAAACCAGCATCGCAATCAACGGGAGCGCGATCATAATCAGCTTCAATGAGTTTGGGTTCAATGGCTACGGCGTGTCGACTGACAGCGGCATGACGTGGTCTCACAAGCGCACGCCCGACCCGCCCGGCGGATCGAACCTGGGAGATGGAGTGGTTGCTTTTGGACCCAATGGAGAGTGCTACTACGCAGGCCTCGCCTTCGTGCCAAGTGGCGGGGGGAGCAAGAGCATCATTGGAGTGGCAAAATCGACCAACAACGGGACGACATTTTCGCCTCCGGTTGACGCCAGCACCACCGCCAGCAATTCTTCTGACTTTCAGGACAAAGAATGGGTGGCAGTAGACAGAAATGCGGCCTCGCCATTCAAAGGAAACGTCTATGTGAGCTGGACTGACTTCACGCAATCGACCGGAAGCTTCATCAACTTCTCGAGATCTACCAACGGCGGCGCGAGCTTTGAGGCTCCCATCGCGGTATCTCCGCAAGACAGAACTCAATCGGTGCAGGGATCGGTGCCCGTGGTTGCTCCGAACGGAGACCTTTATGTTGCCTTCTCGGACAATCACCCCACAATCGCCGGCATCGGAATCGTGAAGTCTACCGATGGCGGTAGGACGTTCTCAGCCGAGAAAAAAGTTGCGGCCGTCATAAGCACCAGCACCATGACCGGCGGAGGAGGAGTCAGGACCAACAGCTTTCCGAGCGTAACGATCGACGGTAACGGCGCAATTCACTTCGTTTATGGCGCGTGGACGGTCGGGCCTTCGGATAGGGCTGATGTTTTCTACGTTCGCTCGACTGACTTCGGCAACACCTTCAGCCTGCCGACGAAGCTCAACGATGACGCTACTCCGACTACTCAGGTCTTCCCGTCGATCGCGGCAGCATCTGATGGAACTCTCGGAGTGAAGTGGTGGGATCGCCGCAACGATCCGGCGAGCGACAGCCTCAACGATGTTTACATGGCAATCTCGCACGATGGCGGCACAAGCTTTGGCAAGAACTTCCGCGTTACCGACCACAATTGGCTGTTCGGTCCGATCGAAATTGGATTCGCCGGCGGGTACCACGGTGACTATGACGGTATCGCGGCTGACGCCGGCAGTTTCTACCTGTCCTGGAGCGACGAGCGCGCCGGCGAAGCGGATGCCTTCTTCTCGCAGGTGTCGAAAGATCGCGATCCAAACACGCCGGACTTCAACATCTCTGCCAAAAAGCCCTTCGACAATGTTATCGCGGGGAACTCCGCTGCGTTCAACTTCAGCACCAGCGCAGCGAATGGATTCACAGGGAGCTTCAACCTGAGTGCGTCGCCCGCGATCAACGGGCTCACCTACACGTTCACCAACGCGTCGATCAACGCGGGCGAAACGGCGAGCTTGTCCGTGTCGTCCGATTTGACCGCCCAACCGGGTCCTCACCTGATTACGGTGACCGCAACGGGCGGGGGCTTGACTCGGAAGACGAACTTCCGCGTGAACGTGCTGAGCTCGACGCGTTTTGCAGGTGTCCCCTCCAATGCCTCTCGCACAAAGGGGTTCACTACGATGCAGGGAGGGGTGAAGGTCGACGATGGCGGAACGGTGCATGTCGTCTTTGACGACGATTCTGCGCGCGTGAGAGGGAGCGACGCTTTCTATAGTCGATCCACTGACGGAGGCCTGAGCTTCTCGGCCCCGATTCCGGTTGCCGGAGTGTCGCCGATAGCGGTTCAGTCAACCCTTGCTCTTGATTCAGCCGGGAACCCGTTCGTCGTCTGGACTGGGTTTAATCCTGTGCCCGCTCAGGGCACGTTCGCCACGCTCTTGTCTAAATCGACCGACCACGGCAACACATTCTCGGCTCCGGTGGTTGCTTCGGGGACTTCGCGCAATGCCCAGAGTCCCAAGATCGCAGTGGACAAGAACGGCAATGTCCAAGTGGTCTACGTAGACCTGGCGACTGCGGGCTCGCCGGTGTTCGCCGTTAGATCGACTGATGGGGGAGCGACGTTTTCAGCGCCTTCCCGAGTCTCGTTGCCAGGGGAAACGATCGGCAATCCACCCTTCGTCGCTCTCGATTCCACCGGCGCGGCCTATGTGGTCTATCAGGACAACGGCCCGCCGATAACGATCAAGCTTGCGGTGGCGCAGAACGGAAGCGATTTTAGCGCGCCAAGGGTCATCTCCGATTTGCAGGTGAGCGCCTTCGCTCCTCAGATCGCAATCGACACCAACGATAGAGTCTTCGCCACGTTCTACAACCGCTACGCTCTCTCGGCTTCGACGTTCAATCGCGAATCAATCGTGATCAGGTCGACGGACAGAGGTACGACCTTTGGCCCTCAGATAAACGTCTCGAATAATGCCGACCAGGGGCAGTTCCCATCTTTGTTAGTTGGCGACCAGGGATTGGTGAGCGTGGTTTGGGAAGACACGGCTGAGGATCCACAACGGGACGTGTTCGTTGCGCGATCGACGGACGCCGGGACCACATTTGGCCCGCCGATCAACCTGTCGGCGAATGGCGCGCGGTCTTTTGGCGCGTTTGGAGGAGCCGACTCCGCCGGGAATCTCATCGTCGGGTGGACCGACGATTCAGGCGCCAACACCGAATTGTTTGTTTCATCGTTGGGTCAGTCCGCGACGGGTCCGCCAGACTTTACTCTTGGCGTCAATTCGGCGGCGCTAAATGTGCGGCGCAGCACGAGAGTCGAGCTGGAGGTGAAGGTTAACCGCTTCGGCGGCTTCGCTGGGAATGTGACTCTGACCCCGCCCAGCCTCGACGGAAAGAAGGCCAAGAAGATCAAGTTCACACCGACGGCCACCGGCGGGGTGTTGAGCTTCAAGCTGAAGGGGGGCGGAGTGTTGGGGCCCCAGATTCTCACCTTCACCGGGCGAGACGACTCGGGTCGCACGCGTCTGGCCATACTCGCGATGATCATCCAGCCAGCCGGGTAGGTCGGAGGGTCGATCTACGACGAAGTCTCCGCCGCTTCGGCGAGTGATTGCGTTTGCGAGTCTGCGGCGCGCTCCCGAAACGTCGATGCAAAGAACAAGGCGACCAGCGCGGCGAACGCAGCGGGGATGTACCAGATCATTTTCCAATCCTTAACGCCGTTCGCCGTGAACGCGTCGACGATGTTGCCTCCAAACGCCGACCCGATCCCCAGGCCTACACCGTAGGTTATCAACGCGATGAATCCCTGCGCGCTGGCTCTAATCTCCTTCGGCGCCTTTCGGTCGGTGTATATCTGACCGGTCACAAAGAAAAAGTCGTAGCATACGCCGTGAAGAAGAATCCCTGCGTACAGCATCCATGCGGACGGGCCCAGGTTGCCGTTCGCGAAGAAGGCATAGCGAACAACCCAGGCCAGCATGCCAACCAGCAACATCTTCTTCACGCCGAGCCTGACGAAGAAAAACGGCATGAGTATCATGAATATCACTTCTGACATCTGACCCATCGTCTGCTTGCCTGCCACGCCCTGCATCCCCAGATCGTTCAAGAACAGATTTGTGAAGTTGTAGTAGAACGCGAGCGGGATGGAGATCAGCAGCGAGCACAACACGAAGATCAAAAACGACCGCTCCTTCATGAGCCTTAGGGCCTTAACGCCAAGGACCTCCCCGACGCTGACTCCTTTGCCGACGTTTTGCGGTGGAGTGTTGGGAAGCGTGAACGAGTATAGCGCCATCACGATGGAAGCAATCGCCGCCATCTTCATCGGAAGCCCGCTCTTCTCAACGTCGGCATAATAGTTGAACTGAATGAATGTGATAACCAGCCCCGCAACGATCCAGCCAATGGTCCCCCACACTCGCACCCGGGGAAACTGAGCGTCCGGCTTTTCCATCTGGTGAAACGATACCGCGTTGACCAGAGCCAGAGTCGGCATGTACGCAAGATTGTAGAGCAGCAACCCGAGAATCAGGGGGCCCGCGGCCGTGATTCCCGAGAAAAGATACAGCACGATCCCGCCAAGCAGGTGCAGCACGCCCATTACCCTTTGCGAAGCAAAGTAGCGATCGGCGATCATTCCAACAAAGAAAGGCGAGACGATCGCCGCGATGTTGTTCATCAGATAGGTGTATCCGATTTGACTGCCCGTGAACCCTATGTTCCCCAGGTGAGTGCCAAGCGTCACAAACCACGCGCCCCAGACGAAAAACTGCAGGAACATCATCAGGCTCAGCCGCATGTAGATTCTTGAATTCATTCCGGTCTTCCGATCCGTGTTCGTAGTACCGCCTTCAGGCGGAAGTATGTGTGTCCTTCTTCGATTCTCCGCTTTTACGAATACGAACTTTCCGCCTGAAGGCGGTACTACGAGCTGTTCAAAGATTCCCTTTCTTGAACTGATCTGCAATGTACTCACACGCCCGCACGGTGAGCGCCATCATCGTAAGCGTCGGGTTCTGACAGCCGATCGACACAAAGCACGCTCCGTCCGTCACGAACAGATTCTTCACATCCCAGCTCTGATTGAACCGGTTCAGCACGGACGCCTTCGGGTCGTTGCCCATCCTCGCGGTTCCCACTTCATGAATACACAACCCGGGCGCGGCAAGGAATCCGTTTGCATAAGTCAGCTCGAAACCCGCTTCGTGAACCATCTCCTTCAAACTTTCGAGTGCGTCGGCGGCCATCGCCTTCTCATTGTCGCCGTGCGAGCAGTCGATGTGCGCCGCCGGAACTCCCCACGCGTCTTTGACATCCTTGTTGATCGTCACGCGGTTCTCTTTTCGCGCGAGCATCTCACCCCACATGCCGATCCAGAACGGCGCGGGGTCCTTTGCTTCCCGGACCATCTTTTTGAACTCGGAGCCGAATCCCGGGATCTGTCTCAGCGTTGTCGGCAGCATCCCGCGCTGAGCGCTGCCCTGCATCCCGTAACCCCGGATGAAGTTCGGATGCCGCTCGGTTACATTTCTGAATTTCGGAATGTAGATGCCGTTCGCGCGCCCGTCGTCGTAGTTGTAAGGATAGTCCGAAACCGCGGGAACCAGTCCGCCTACGCTGACTTGAAAAATGTGATCCATCAAGTAGTGGCCGAGCACCCCCGACGAGTTGCCGAGCCCGGCTGGATGCTGGCGCGTCGCGCTGTTCAATAGCAAGCGAGTCGATTCGATGGTCGACGCGCACAGCACCACTACTTTGCCGAAGACTTCAAACGCCTTCTTGGTCACTTGATCAATGCAGGCGATGCCTTTCGCTTTTCCGGTCTTCGTGTCGACGATCACGTGACTCGCGACCGCATTGGGCCTGAGCGTAAACCGGCCGGTCTTCGCCGCCGCCGGGAGCGTCGAGCCGGGACTGCTGAAATAGGAATACGTCGAGCACCCTCGATCGCAGTGCCCGCAGTAGTGACAGGCCGCGCGGCCGTTGTGTTTTTGCGTAAGGATCGCGGCGCGCCCGATGGTGACCTTGCGATCTTTCCAACGGCGCTCGACTGCTCTCTTCAGCAGCCGCTCGGCGCAGGTCATCTTCATTGCGGGAAGAAACTTTCCATCGGGCAGGTTGGGCACTTTTTCGTAAGCGCCGCTGACGCCGATGAACTGTTCGACCTTGTCGTAGTACGGCGAAAGTTCGGCGTACGAGATCGGCCAGTCATCGCCGTAGCCGTCTCGGCTCGCGGCCTTGAGCTCATAGTCTGAGAGTCGATAAGTTTGCCGTCCCCAGGTGATCGTGCGTCCGCCGACCTGCCGTCCGCGAATCCAGTCGAAAGGCTTTCGGTCCTCGGTGGTGTAGGGATTATCGACGTCGTCCACGAAGAACTGCCGCCCGTACTCGTTACACGCGTAGCACTTTGACTGGATCGACTGGCGCTCGCGGAAGAGCGTTCGATTGCCGACGGTGTTGCGATACCTCACCTCGTAGGGCCACATGTGCTCGGTGAAGTCTTTCTCGGGATCGAGCTTTCTTCCGGCTTCGAGGACTATCACGCGCATGCCCTTTTCGCAGAGTTCTTTTGCAGCCCAGCCGCCGGTCGCTCCCGAGCCGACAACGATCGCGTCGTAAGTCTCTTCCTTTGCCATCTGTCCCTCGAAATGGAAATGTCGAATTTACCGCTGATTTGGGCCTTAGTGATGCTGATTGGGGGCCATCATCTGAGCGGTCAATTGCCCAGTTTCAATACGTTTCTCAGAGCGTCTTCAGCAGGACCGCTGGGTTTGAATTCCAACCCGACGAACCCCTGGTACCCCGACGCCGCTATCGCTCGAAACACATTCGCGTAGTTGATCTCACCGGTGCCCGGTTCGTGACGTCCCGGCACGTCGGCGACGTGAAAGTGAGCGATCTTCGAGATGTTCTTCGTGATGTCCTGAATGACGTTTCCTTCCATGATCTGGTGATGATAGATGTCGAAGAGCATCTTCACCGCCGGGCTTCCGACTTCGTCCAGCATCTCGAAGCCCTCTTTCGCGGTCTGAAGGTAATATCCGGGATGATCGACCTTCGTGTTCAGCGGTTCGAGCACCAGCGTCAGTTGTGCTTGTTCAGCGAACGGCGCGGCGTCCTTCAATGCGGAAACGTAGTGCGCGTGCTGCTCGGCGCGAGGGATGCGCTTGTCTTCGAAGCCGGTTGTGACGATCAAGGTCTTCGAGCCCAATCGCTTTGCGGCGCCGAGCGAGGCTTGAATCTCGGCCACGAATGCCTTGCGTGCCTCTTCGGTGAACAGCGGCTTCCACCCCGAACCCATGATCGTCGCGATCTCCAGCCCGAGATCGTTTTTCTTGCGAATGATCGCTTCGACGTCTTTGGTCTTCCAGTCCCAGAACTCGAACGCGGGATAGCCGAGCCGCTTCACGCGCTCCATTCGTTCGAGGAACGGAACCTCGGTCATGATCATGTCGATGCAGACCGAGAGTCGAACCGGCTTGGGTTGCGATTGCTGTAGTGAGCGGAGCTGCGCGGGCGCGGCGGCAAGCAGCGCAGATGCGCTCGCCGCCCGCTTCAAGAAAACTCTACGACTTAGCATAGGGATCATTTCAACGCAAAGTCGCCGGGACGCGATGACGCAACGCTTTTGTTTTCGTTGCGCCCTTGCGTCCTTGCACCTTTGCGTTAAGTCAGAGCGCGCCTCATGTACTCAAATGCCGTTCGAGTTCCTTCGATCGGGGTGGCACTCTCGGGTTCGTACTCGATGTTGGCCACGTATTTGAACCGGATCTTCTTCAGGAGTTTCATCGTCTCGGCGATCGGAGTCGCACCTAAGCCGAATCTCCGCTGCGTGTGATCCTCATCCTTATCTCGATCCTTTATGTGCAGGCTCACGATTCGCGGGTGATGGTCGCGTATGAAGGAGACCGGATCGAATCCCGCCGCGTAAAAGTGGCCGATATCCAGATTGATGCTGAGGTAGTCCGATGAGCCCTTCAGCGCGTTCATAAAATCATCCGGCGTTTCGAATTCCTGGCTCCTATCCCCCTTGAATGTTTTATAGCCGAACCAGTGATTGTGCAGGCCGAGTTTTATCTTATATTTCTGGCACCACTCGCTGAGCCTCGGAACGATGGGCTTCTTGACTGACGCTGTCATCACTTTGGTTCCGAGCATCAATGCTCCGTTGAATCCTCGATCCAGATAATCGTCCTTTGAGTCGACGGGAAAGTTCACGCAGTAGGCGCCGACCCTGATACCGGCGTCGTCGAACTTCTTCTTGATCGCCTTGAAATCGGCTTCAGAAGCCTTTCCCGGGTTGAGGTGTCCGTCCCACAGCTCGACGTTAGACAGGCCGATTGAGACCATAGCCTCGATCATCTTGTCCACCGAGAATGTTCGGAACGTGTAGCTCTGCACGCCGACCTGAATTCCGCCGAAGGTCGAAGGCTTCATCTTGTCCTCCGATGAATGCACTGTCAGGCCCGCGAAAGCCCCCGCCAGACCTGCGCCGAATTGCCTGCGCGTGATTCGTTCCACGATTGATCCTCCCGAGTGTCTCTGCCAGAGACGTGTCGCATCATAGTCCAAGGAATTGCAAAGAGCAATGGCCAGCGAGCCGTATGTCGCCCTTTGCTGTTTGCCCTTTCCGCATGATATTTTCCGGCCCGTGCCAGGCCTGCCTGGGCTCCAGATAATCGGAGGCATCGGTGGCGAAAGAGAAAATCTACGACGCAATCATCATCGGCTCAGGCGCATCGGGCGGGATGGCGGCGAAGGAATTGACCGAGCGCGGCATGGAAGTGCTGGTGCTCGAAGCCGGCCCGCCGGTCAATCAAGAGCGCGACCTCAGCACCCATCGCTGGCCCTACGAGTCCATGTATCGAGGCTTCGGTCCCCCCGGCTGGAAGGATCAGGACCAGTGGATGCAGGCCACCGCCGGGGAGTTCAGCCGCCACTTCTACGTCAAGGACAGCGAGAACCCTTACACAACCGATCCGGGCAAACCCTTCCTGTGGGTGCGGGCCCGAATCGTCGGCGGCAAGACCCTTCACTGGGGTCGAATGTCGTATCGGCTTTCGGACCTCGATTTCAAGGCGAAGACACACGACGGCTTCGGCGACGACTGGCCAATCAGCTACCAGGAGCTCGCGCCGTACTACGACAAGGCCGAAGAGTTCATCGGCGTGAGCGGCAACCGTGACGGCTTGCCGAATTTGCCGGACGGAAACTTCATGCCGCCGATGAAGCTCAACTGCGGCGAACACCTCTTGCGCAAGGGCGCCGAGAAGCTGGGACGTCACGGAATTCCGATGCGGCTTGCGATGCTGACCGCGCCGCCCAAGCCGTGGATGAAGAAACGTGCGCGTTGCCACTATTGCGGAAACTGCGGCGACGGCTGCGACGTCGGCGCGATGTTCAACTCCCTGAGTTCCACGCTCCCCGTCGCTGAAGCCACGGGCCGTATGACCCTCCGCCCAAACTCGATAGTGCGTCATATTATCGTCGACACAAAGTCAGGCAATGCGAAAGGGGTTGCCTTCGTAGACCGGGTCACACACGAGGAGTTTGAGGCGGAGGGAAAGGTCATCGTCCTCGGGGCCTCGACCCTGGAATCGACGCGGATACTATTCAACTCCAAGTCGAGGCAGCATCCGAACGGGCTTGGGAATTCCTCAGGCACGATGGGCCACTACTTGATGGACCACTTCGGCGGGATAGGCGCGAGCGGCTACTTCAACGTTCTCGCCGGGCGCGATCCGGTGAACGAAGACGGCAAAACATCCGGCTTGCTTGTCCCTCGATTTCGCAACATCAGCAAGGAGACCAAACAGCAGCGGTTTGTTCGCGGCTACGGATTCGAATGTGGCTCGGGCTCGAGGATGTATCCCGCTTTTGCGAAGAACCCGTCGCTCACGCCTGGCTTTGGATCGGATTTCAAGAAGCGAATCCGGCACTACTACAGCACGCCTGTTAGCATGACGACCCGCGCCGAGATGCTTGCTCGTTTTGAGAACTACGCCGAGATCGATCCCAACGGAGTCGTCGACGCGTGGGGCATACCGGTCTTGAAGATCCACATTCAGTATTCCGACAACGAGCGTGAGATGGCGCGCGACGCCGCCCAGACCAGCGAAGAGATCCTGCGAGCGGCGGGGGCTGAGGTGATCTCGACCGGCGGGCGCATGACGGCGCCGGGCCGTATCATTCACGAGCTGGGCACTGCGCGGATGGGCAGTGATCGAAAGACTTCGGTGCTCAACAAATTCAACCAGAGCTGGGACGTGAAGAACCTGTTCGTGATCGACGGCGCCTGCTTCGTGACGAGCGCAAACCAGAACCCGACGCTTACGATACTCGCGCTGACAATGCGAGCTTGTGAGTATCTGGCCGACGAGTACAAACGGGGAAACCTGTAGAGGATCTCAGATCTTTTTCTCTCTCAGATCTCAGATCTCAGATATCAATCTCAGATCTCAGCTCTGAGATCGCGAGATTTGAATTCTGAACTCTAATTTTAAGGAGCACCGATGTTCGGAAGTGGACAAAAGCGGGGGACTACAAAGTCGGGCGTGAGAGCGGCGACGTTGCATTCGATCGCAGCGGTGATGAGAGGAAGAAGCTTTGCAGGCCGATTCGATATCTCGAGTGTGGCCTACAGTTTCTTCTATACTCCGGCGAGAGCTGCAGTGACTGGCGGCAAGCTCGAGCTCATCGGTGGCTTCAGCGTAGTTGACGCGCGCCCCGGCATTCGCGCTTTCCGGCACGACCTTCCAAACGTGCGAGCCACGCTTATTGCAGCTCAGGGAGGGATTGGGACGGCGCCGCCGCGCAAGAAGCTGCCAGCCGATGTCATGACTCCGCGCCCGGATTTGCCAGTCGTAGAAAGCACGGGCGCGCTTTCGTTCGCGGGAGTCCTTTACTTCAAGCTGACCCCGCTCGATGCCCGGGCCCTGGCGGTGCCGGCAAACTTGAGCAAGGTGCAATTGAACGTGCGCCTGGCCCCGGTGAATGACGCGGAACGCGCTATGCAAGCTGCGTTCAGCACGATCGTCGATGCGTTATATGGCAAGCGGGCTGACGAAAGCGCTGCAACCGCGGCGATCGGAGAGCTCAACGCGTTACTCGCCGGCAATTGATGCAAGCTCAGTTTTGTAGGGACGCAACCGCGTTGAAAAATGGTTTGAGCGTCGGATAAAGCTTCCTGTATTGATCGTGCAGACGGTCATACAATGCGACTCGCTTCCGGTCAGGCGAAACGCGCTCGACGATCTTCACCAAATCCGAGCAGGCCTTTTCCACATCGGGCCAGACGCCGCTGCCTGCGCCTGCCAGAATTGCCGCCCCGTAGGCAGCCCCTTCGGTTGTGTTAACCGTTACAAGCTCGACCCCGAGCACGTCCGCGATTATCTGCCGCCACAAGGAACTCTTTGAACCGCCGCCCGAAACGCGAACCTGTTCGATCGCTTCAAGGCCGGCGCCCTGTATCAATGCGAAGTTGTCCTTCAGACCAAAAGCCACACCCTCCAGAACGGCTCTGGTCAGGTGACCTCTTCTGTGTCTGAGTGTCAGCCCGATCCACGCGCCTCGCGCGAGAGGATCGGGATGGGGGGTACGTTCGCCGCACAGGTACGGTAGAAAAACCAGGCCTTCGCTCCCTGGCGCAGCCTCCGCGGCTTCTGTCATCAGCGCATCAAAGCTTGCGTTAGAAGCGAAGTTGTCCCGGAACCATTGCAGGCTTCCGGCTGCGCTCAGCATAACTCCCATGAGATGCCAGCGATCGGGAATTGCGTGACAAAACGCGTGCAGCCGGGCTTCGCGTTCGATGAGGCAGGTCTCGGTCGTCGCAAACACGACGCCCGATGTACCGAGGGTCACGGCGACGATCCCGGGTCGCACAGCACCCACGCCGACTGCTTGCGCCGACTGATCGCCTCCTCCCGCCACCACCGGAGTACCCGCGCGCAGGCCCGTTGCCTCTGCCGCTCGAGAGCTGACCTCTCCTGTGATCTGGGGGCCCTCAAAAGTCGGCGGCAGCCAGTCGCGTGGAATCCCAAGAGCTTCGATAATCTCAGCCGACCAGTCTCGGCTTCCTAGATCGAAGAGCATTGTTCCCGAACCGTCCGCTTTGTCCATTGCGAGCGAGCCGGTCAGTTTCAGCCTTATGAAATCTTTCGGCAGCAGAACGTGGCGGGTTCGATTGAAAATATCAGTCTCGTGCGTCTTCACCCAAAGAATCTTTGGCGCGGTGAAACCCGTCAGGGCGTCGTTGCCGGTGATTTGGATAAGTCGCTGCTTTCCGACGCGCGTTCGTATTTGATCGCATTCGTGGCCGCAGCGTTGATCGTTCCACAGTATCGCCGGCCTGAGCGTCCGGTGGTGCTCGTCCAGAAGAACGAGGCCGTGCATCTGTCCGGTCAGCCCGATCGCGGAGATTGCGTCGCCCGAGACGTTTGTCTGAATGAGTGCTTGGCGAATGCTGGATTTGACGGCCTGCCACCAATCATCCGGTTCTTGCTCGGACCAGAGCGGACGAGGCGTCGATAGCGCGTGTGGAGTTGCAGCGCTGCTCAAGACCTTGCCGGCTTCATCGATGAGAAGCGCCTTCGATCCGGTTGTGGAAACGTCGATGCCGAGGAATAAGCTCATCAGGAGTCTTTCGATCCACGATCGGGAGAAGTCTCTGCGCCGCGTCTGCGTGCTCGGCGTCTCAGCGGTGAGTGATTTCGGCGCCGGTTTTCACCGCAGAGGCGCCGAGGTTACGCAGAGAAAGATTCGAGCGACTGCAAAAATCACCGCACGCCGAGCAGCAGGTCCATGGTCAGTTGATCGAGGCGTTCATACTTGAGCCCTTTTGATGCCAGGCTCGTCCGGTCGAAACTGCGCGACTGAAGCTCTGCGGCATTCGCTTTGCTGTAGGCACCCCGTCGCGAGTCGCCGGAATTCATCTCGTCGATTTCAGCAAGCAGGGATTTGATCTCGGGATCGGCGTTCCATCTGGCCGCCTTCTCCTTCAAGATCAGATACGTTCGCATGCAGCCGCGGGCAAAGTCCTTGACGCCCTCGTAGTCCTCGGTGCGATATGCATGAGCGTCGAAGTGACGGGGGCCGTCGTAGCCGACGTCTTCCAGAAACTTGACCAGCCAAAACGCGGCGCGCGGGTTGGCCGAGCCGAATCTCAGGTCCTGATCGTAGCGACCCGGAACCTGATCGTTGAGATCGATGTGAAACAGCTTACCCGCCTCCCAGGCTTGCGCAACCGAGTGCATCATATTGAGGCCGGCCATCTGTTCGTGCGCCACTTCGGGATTGACGCCGACGATATCGGGATGGTCGAGCGTTGCGATGAAGCCCAGGTAGGCCCCGGTTGTCGGAAAGTATATGTCCGCTCGCGGCTCGTTTGGCTTTGCCTCGAGCGCGAACCGGTAGCCCAATCCGTTGTCGATCGAGTACTCACATAGATAGTTGAGCGCTTCACGAAAGCGCTTGATCGCGTCGTCGGGGCGCCGGCAGGCATCGGTTTCGACTCCTTCGCGTCCGCCCCAGAGCACGAAGACGGTCGCTCCAAGCTCGGCCCCGGTTTCCATGGCCCGAATGGTCTTTTGTAAAGCATAGGCGCGCACGCTTGGATTGTTAGAAGTGAAGGCGCCATCGCGGAAGACCGGATCATAGAATAGATTGACCGTCGCCATCGGGACTTTGAGTCCTGCTTCTTCGCAGTCGCGTTTGAACTGGCGAACCATCCGATCGCGTTCGGCGGTTGTGGCGTCAATTGGAACGAGATCGTTGTCGTGCAGATTGACGCCCATCGCGCCGACATCGGCCAGCAGGCGGACCAGGTCGGCCGGCGACATCGAGGGGCGCACTGCCTCTCCGAAAGGATCGCGTCCGCGATTGCCAACGGTCCAAAGGCCAAACGTGAACTTGTGCTCCGCGCGAGGTGTGTAGATGTGACTGGCCATGTCATCTCTCCGAGTTTGAAAACGATGCACTCGAGCGACGAACCTTGAAGCCGGGATTCGGCTCGATTCTTCGTTCGGGTCACCTATTCTACAGAATCGTGCCAGAGACAGGAAACCTTCGGTGCCTCCCGATGTCAGTGGAATAGCGTGTTGAGGCGGCGCGACTGTTTTCGCCACAAAGGCACAAAGTCACGAAGTTCCACAAAGAGAGGCTCGTGGGCCTCTGGGTCCTGGTCCCTTAGTGGCTCGTTCTCTCCCAACACGCTGTTCCGACGACCCGATGCAGGCCGTGCTTGACTTGTCTCCGACCTCTAAGGTAGTACCTAGCATCGCTGGCAGTTGTGATTATTGCTAAGGGCGAACCTGATGAGGACTCACAATCTCTCTGCCTGAAACTCGACAAAGGAACATTGAGTGACGCCATCAAAAGTCTTTCCTGCTATCACATTAGCGCTACTCGGCGTCGGGCTCCTGGAGCTACACGCAATCGGAATGGTTAGGCCTCAGATCAAGAAGCAAGCCTTTGGCAAAACAGCCAGCCGGGAGCCGGTGGATTTATACACGCTGTTGAACGCCTCCGGAATGGAAGTCCGAATCATGAATTACGGAGGTACGGTCGTTTCATTGAAGGTCCCCGATCACAGCGGCAGGCTCGGCGACGTCGTGCTCGGCTATGAGACTTTGGACGATTACCTGACGAACAGCCCTTACTTCGGATCGATCATCGGCCGCTACGGCAACCGAATCGCAAAGGGCGCCTTCTCGATCGAGGGCAAGACCTACTCACTGCCAAAAAACAACGGCGAGAATACGCTGCACGGCGGGAACAAGGGGTTCGACAAGGTTGTTTGGAAGGCGAAAGAAATCAAGAGCAAGAATGCCGTTGGCCTTTCGCTAAGCTATCTCAGCAGGGACGGGGAGGAGGGATTCCCCGGGAATCTGTCTGTGACGGTTGTCTACACGCTTACCAACAACAATGAGTTGAAGATCGACTACTCCGCATCCACCGACAAAACCACGGTCGTCAATCTCACGCATCATTCGTATTTCAATCTTGCGGGAGCAGGCAGCATTCTCAATCACGAATTGATGATCAATGCGAGCAGGTTCACTCCGGTAGATGCAGGGCTGATCCCAACGGGCGAGTTGCGAGCCGTAAAAGGCACGCCAATGGACTTCACTCAATCTACCGCGATCGGAGAGCGGATTACTCAGTCGGATGAACAGCTAACCCTCGGCAAGGGTTACGATCACAACTGGGTGCTCGACGCGCGCGGCGGCAAGCTCGGGCTTGCGGCCAGCGTCCACGAACCGGGCAGTGGCCGAGTGATGGAGGTCTACACGACTGAGCCTGGCCTGCAATTCTACAGCGGCAACTTCCTCGACGGGACCATCACAGGCAAGGGCGGGCAAGTCTACAAACAGCGCTACGGCTTCTGTCTCGAGACGCAGCATTTCCCCGATTCACCCAATAAGCCGGGTTTTCCATCAACAGTCTTGAAGCCGGGCCAGACTTACAAGACCACGACTATCTACAAATTCTCGGTGAAGTAGTTTACTCGTTATGACCTGGGAACAGCGATGGCATCCTCTGCGCGAAGAATGGATCATCGTTGCGGCCCATCGCCAGGATCGGCCGTGGAGCGGCGAAACACTCGAGGGCGCGCAATCGCATGTGCCCGAGTACGTACCGGACTGCTACTTCTGCCCCGGCAATAGGCGCGTCAGCGGCAAGCGCAATGAAAACTATAAAAGCACTTTCGTGTTTGATAACGATCATCCGTGCGTCGGACTTGACGCTCCGCGGCAACTCGAGATGCCCCGAGGAGTATTCAAGAACTCGCCGGCAACCGGGATTGCCCGCGTGCTGTGTTACAGCCCGCTCCACAACATGACGCTTGCCGAACTTGAACTTTCCGAGATTGAGACTCTCCTCGGCGTTTGGCAGGAGCAGTACGTTGAGCTGAGCAATCACGAAGGCATCAACAACGTTCTGATGTTCGAGAATAAAGGAGACGTCGTTGGCGTATCCAATCCCCATCCGCATTGCCAGATCTACGCGACTAACTTCGTGTTCAAAACGATTGAGACCGAGGCGCGTGCCTCCGAGAGGTATCTGAACGAAAAAGGGCGCGTGCTATTTCAGGATGTTCTCAGCGCAGAACGTGATGACGGCCGCAGGATACTCTTCGAGAATAAGACGGCGATCGCCTTCGTGCCGTACTTCGCGCGGTACGCCTATGAGACCTACGTCGCGCCTAAGCGGACGTACGCCAGCATTGCCGCCCTGAAGCGCGAAGAATTGGGCGACTTTGCACGGGTTTTGAAGGGTCTCCTGGTCAAGCTCGATAATCTGTGGAGGATGTCGTTTCCCTACGTCATGGCTCTCCACCAGGCCCCGACCGACGGCGGACGCTACGACGGGTTTCACTTTCACATAGAGATTCACCCGCCGTTGCGGAGACCGAAGCTTCTGAAGTATCTCGCGGGGCCCGAGATCGGAGGCGGCAATTTTCTGAGCGACACGTCACCGGAGGAAAAGGCCGCGGAGCTGCGAGCGCTGCCGGATATTCACTACAAACAAGTGCGTAACGGCCGATAGCATGCCAAATCCCTGCGGGAAACTCTGCGCACTCTGCGCCTTGGCGGTGATTGGTTCTCGACCTTGGCTCACCGCAGAGGCGAGAAGTACGCAGAGTTCGCGCAGAGAAGAGACGACGGGCGACTGAGTGAACCAAAGACCAACAGCCGAAATTGGAGAACTACTCGATCCATTGCGCCGGCTCCACGAGCGCGTGCGCGATGATGTGATCGCCGCGTGCGAACAGGCACAGCTCGAAGACCTCGCGCGAGTTGATGACGACGCGATCGAGGGCGATACGATTTACGCGATTGATCGCGTCAGTGAGAAGGCTCTGGTTGACTTGTTCGAGCGAGATATCGCGACGCTTGCTCCTCTGGTGTTGATTGGCGAAGGACTGCCGGAGGGTCAGGTTGTTCTGCCGCGCGGAGCGATCGAGTCGGACGCGGTTTGGAGAGTGATCGTTGATCCCATCGACGGCACGCGCGAGTTGATGTACCAGAAGCGAAGCGCATGGGTATTGACGGGCGTTGCGCCAAACAAAGGTTCCGAGACAAATCTACAAGACATTTCTCTGGCGGTGCAGACCGAGATCCCGACGCTGAAACAACATTTGTGCGATTCGCTCTGGGCGGGTCGCGGCACGGGCGCGCACGCGGAACGCTTCGATCGATTGAGCGGTGAACGGCGACCCTTGAAAGTGCGGCCATCGACCGCGAACAGCATTAGACACGGTTTTGCGTACGTGTCGCGATTCTTTCCGGGCGCGCGCGAAGAGCTTGCGGCGATCGATGAAGAGATCGTACGCGGGGCGCTTGGAGACTTCGAGCCCGGTAAGGCGCACTGCTTCGAAGATCAGTACCTGTCGAGTGCCGGTCAGCTTTATGAGCTTATGTCCGGACACGACCGATTCATCGCCGACTTGCGACCGCTGATGGGGCCCGTGCTCAAGCGCCGGGGCCGGCCGCTTGGAATATGCAGTCATCCATACGACCTTTGCACCGAGCTGATCGCCCGGGAGCTGGGAGTGATAGTGACCGACGAACGCGGTAACCCGCTAAGTTCGCCGCTCGACGTCACTACGAATGTAGCCTGGGCCGGCTACGCGAACGACCGCATTCGAGACGAGATCGAGCCGCTTTTGCGGCGAGCGCTTGCGCGACGAGGCTTGTTGGGCGATGACTTGAAGTGATGTAATGAAGAAAGAGCTCGGCACATTCCTTCTGCTTGTTCTGCTGTGCGTCGTGGTATCGATTCTCAATCCCCGCTTTCTTGCGGGCGCCAACTTGCAGAATATGTCGCGATTGATAGGGGCCTATGGGATCTTCAGCATAGGGCTGGGGATTGTGATCATCACCGGCGGAATAGACCTGTCGGTCGGCTCGCTGTTTGCTCTCCTGGGAGTGTTGCTCTCGATGATGCTGACCGAATGGGGATGGGCGGCCGCGCCGGCGGTGCTGACGATTATCGCGGTTGCCATGGTCCTCGGGTCCTTTCACGGGCTGCTGGTCACCCGGTTGGATCTGCAACCGTTCATAGTTACGCTGTGCGGGTTGCTGTTTTATCGCGGGATTGCGCGTTTCATCGCCAAAGACGAAACGAAGGGCTTTGGAAGCGGCGAGGGCTTCGCAGGGCTGCGCGATTTGGCGACGGGAAGCTTGATTGGAATTCCCACCCCCTTCGTGTTGTTGCTGGTCATCAGCGCGGTGATGTGGATTGTGCTTCATCGTTCGGTATACGGGCGCTATCTGTTCGCCGTTGGTCGCAACGAGGAGGCGGCGCGCTACTCGGGCATCAACTCGCGGCGGATCATAACGGCGGCCTACGTGATATCGGGAGCGCTCGCGGGACTGGCGGCTATCATCTTCGCTTTCTACACGAATTCGATATCGCCGTCGTCGCACGGGAGTTTCTTCGAGCTCTACGGCATCGCCGCGGCGGTGCTCGGGGGTTGCAGTCTGCGGGGAGGCGAAGGATCAGTGATAGGGATTTTGATAGGCGCCGCGTTGCTCCAGGTTTTGCAGAACCTGGTCAACCTGCTCGGAGTCCCGTCCTCACTCAATTTCGCGGTGATGGGAGCGGTGATCCTGATCGGCGTCATCGCCGATCAGATTCTCAAACGGCGCGCGTTGAATGCGGGACTGATAGCCCTGACGGCGGAGGCTTCGGCCAACCGCGAGCACTCGCAGTCTGCATGACGGAAATGTATCAGATCGCACACGGCTCATCGCGGGGTGTGCTCGACGCGGCGGAGTTCATCGAGACCATCAACGGGCTCGAGCGGAACTCGGTCGCTGAAGCGCGTCAGATCTTCGATAACCAATCCGACGTGTTCGTCACCCGCGCGCCCGGCCGCCTGGATGTGATGGGCGGCATCGCCGATTACTCCGGATCGCTTGTGCTGCAGATGCCGATTCGAGAAGCGACCTTCGCCGCGCTGCAACGCTCTCGGTCAAGGAAGCTCACAATAGTCAGCCTCGTCGAAGAACCGACGCGCAAAGGGTTCTTTGAAATGTCGCTCGACGAGTTCGAGAACGAAGACGCACCGATCGAGTACGAGACAGCGCGGGCGCGCTTCAGACGCGAGACTGCCAGCCAATGGGCGGCCTATGTAGCCGGCGTTTTCCTTGTGCTGATGCGTGAGCGCGAGATTCGTTTTCGAGAGGGCGCGCGGGTTCTGATTGACTCGCGAGTCCCCGAAGGCAAGGGAGTGGGTTCATCGGCGGCGCTGGAAGTCGCGGCGATGCAGGCGGTGGCTGCTGCGTACGATCTGGCATTGACTCCGCGCGAATTGGCGCTGCTTTGTCAGAGGGTCGAGAACCTGGTCGTCGGCGCTCCGTGCGGAGTGATGGATCAAATGACGGCGGCGTGCGGCGAAGAAGATTGCCTGCTCGCGTTGTTGTGCCAGCCGGCCGAGGTGAAAGCAACGATACCAATACCTGATGGGGTCTCGTTCTGGGGGTTGGATTCGGGAGTCAAGCACTCGATCGGCGGCGCGGATTATGCCAGCGTCCGCGCGGGCGCATTCATGGGGTATCGAATGATCGCGGACCTGGCCGGCCTCTCGGCGAGTCAATGCGGCGAAGAGGCCGTCGTGCAGATTGATGATCCGAGATGGGGCGGGTATCTGGCGAATCTGACGCCGGAGGAATTCAAGGCATACGAAGGCCGCTTGCCCGAGCAAATCGAAGGGGCCGCTTTTTTGTCGCGCTTTCAGGGCGCCACCGATCGAGTTGCGCCAATCAACCCCAATCACACCTACGCGGTGCGACGCCCGACGGCCCATCCTGTTTACGAAAACGATCGAGTGAAACGGTTTGCTGACTTGCTCAGAGAGGAGGTCGGCGAAGACCGGTTGGAGGAATTGGGCGACCTTATGTACCGGTCGCATGCGAGCTATTCAGCCTGTGGGCTCGGCTCCGAAGGCACCGACTTGCTGGTTCGGCTGGTGCGCGAGGCGGGTCCGGAGCGCGGGCTCTACGGTGCTAGAATCACCGGCGGCGGGAGCGGGGGCACGGTCGCGGTGATTGGTCGCGCAGACGCGGGCGGCGCAGTCGAGAACCTCGCTGAGGGATACGCCGAGGCGACGGGCTATCGGCCCCATATCTTCTCGGGTTCTTCTGCCGGCAGCGCCGCGTTTGGGTTTGTAAGATTAAGGACCCGTGATTGATTGCTACTGGAGTCCGACAAACTTCGTTTGTCGGGTGAAACTCCGAAGGGGTTGCATCTCTCAGCCCAGGCGTTGCCGTACTCGGCTACCCTGGGGATGGCGCGCGCCAACGTGCAATCAATGTTCGTTTCGTTGCAACCCCGAAGGGGTTGCGTATCTCAGCCCAGGGTTGCCGTACTCGGCTACCCTGGGGATGGTGCCGCGCTCGTTGCAACCCCAAAGGGGTTGTGGCTCCGGCGATTCGAATCATGAAGAGCAAAACGTGGCGACGTTGAAGTGTTGGCACAATAGGCCGCAACCCCTTTGGGGTTGCCCGGACGCCGTGCGTTTTGGTGCGGAGCACATCACCCAGCGTAGCCGAGTACGGCAACCCTGGGCTGCGAGCTCCAACCCCCTTGGGGTTGGACGCAGACTAACGGTTGTCGGGCACTCCCAGGAGGAAATAATGAGGTTCTTTCGGGTCGCTATCGGCTGTTTTGTTTCATCGATCTGCCTCTTCTCATTCGCGTGTTCGCCGGGAAGGGACCCCGGCGGCAAGTTCAAAGTGGCGTTCGTGACCAACAATGCCGCGGACTTCTGGACCATCGCGCGCCGGGGATGCGAGCAAGCCGACAACGAGCTCGCCAATGTGGAAGTGGAGTTCAAAATTCCCTCCGACGGAACTGCCGCCGAGCAGCGGCGCATCGTTGACGACCTGATGGCCAAGGGCGTCTCAGCCATCGCGATCAGCCCCGTTGACCCGAGCAATCAAACACAGATGATCAACGATCTCGCGAAGAGGATTCTTGTCATCACACAAGACAGCGACGCGCCACAAAGTGATCGCGCGTGCTATCTGGGCACCGACAATCGAGCTGCCGGCCAACAGGCGGGCGACTTGATCAAAGAGGCCCTTCCACAAGGCGGCAAGATCATGATCTTCGTCGGCAAGATGGATGCTAACAACGCGCAGCAACGCCTGCAGGGGATCAGGGACGCTATTCAGGGATCTACGGTGGGGATCATCGACGTGCGAACCGACGACACGGATACGGTTCGCGCCAAGGCCAACGCCGCGGACACGCTGGTCAAGTATCCCGATATCGCGGCGCTGGTAGGGCTGTGGAACTACAACGGCCCGGCGATCCTGAATGCGGTGAAAGACGCCGGCAAGGTTGGCCAGGTCAGGATCGTCTGCTTCGACGAAGACGATGCGACGCTTGCTGGCGTCAAGGACGGGTCGATATTTGCAACCGTCGTCCAACAGCCCTATGAGTTCGGATATCAATCGGTTCGGTTGATGGCGATGGCGCTGGGAGGCGATCGATCGTTGATTCCAGCGGACAAACAGAAAATCATTCCGACTCTGATCATCAATCGCGACAACGTAGAGGACTTCACCAGGAAGGTCAATCAACTGCGAGGCAGAATGACAAATGACAAGTGACAAATGACAAATCCCCTCCTTCAAATGACCGGAATAACCAAGCGGTTTCCTGGAGTCCTCGCGCTCCACGGGGTCGATCTCGAAGTCCGTCCCCGCGAAATAGTCGCGTTGGCCGGCGAGAATGGCGCCGGCAAATCCACGCTGATGAAAATCCTCGGCGGCATCTACCAGCCCGATTCCGGAAGCCTCCGCATCGACGGGGAGGAAGTTGTGATTCGATCGGTGTCCGACGCGATCACCCGTGGCATCGGGTTCATACACCAGGAATTGAACGTGCTCGATAACCTGGATATTGCGGAGAACGTCTTCCTCGGCCGAGAGCCGGTGTGGGCCGGACCGTTGAAGCTTGTCGACCGGCAAAGGATCCATGCGGAGTCCGCCGCCTATCTTGACCGGCTGGGTTGGAAGGTCCCTGCCAGAACGCCGGTGAAAGGGCTTTCAATCGCGCAGCAACAAATGGTCGAGATTGCGAAGGCGCTTTCGCAAAATGCGCGCATTCTAATCATGGACGAACCGGCGTCTTGTCTGACGTTGAGCGAAACCGCGCGGCTGCTTGAAACGACAAAAGAACTGAGCACACAGGGCGTCAGCATCATTTATATCACTCATCGGTTGGGTGAGATCTCAGACTTGGCGGATCGCGTCGTTGTTTTGCGCGACGGTCGAAATGCCGGGACACTCGCTGGCGCGGAGATCAGTCACGACCGCATCGTAAGGCTAATGGTCGGCCGCGATCTCGATCGGTCTTATCACTATGCGGCGACGCCGGGCGAAGCCGGCTACTTTAGAGTCAACGGTCTGCGAACACGGAGATATCCTCAGCATTCAGTTACGCTCGATGTTCGTCGCGGCGAGGTTCTGGGTCTTGCCGGGTTGGTTGGCGCCGGCCGGTCCGAGCTCGCGAGGGCGATCTTCGGGGTAGAGCCACCAATTGAGGGAAGCGTCGTGTTGAATGGAGCGCGACTCAGGATCCGATCGCCGCGGGATGCGATCGCCAGCGGGATCCATCTGATATCGGAGGACCGGCGCAAGACCGGTCTGGTGCTGGAGATGACGGTTCGCGAGAACATTACGCTGCCGTCTCTTGCGGCGTGCGCTTCGGCCGGACTCATTGATCGTCGTATCGAGCGAAGCGGGGCGCAAGAGATGTGCGGCAAACTGAACGTCAAGGCGCCTTCGATCGAAGAGCGGGCGTCGAACCTGAGCGGCGGCAATCAGCAGAAGCTGGTGCTCGCAAAGTGGCTGTTTATGAATCCGAAGGTGCTGATCTTTGATGAGCCCACGCGCGGGATCGACGTTGGAGCCAAAGCAGAGATATATAAGCTGATGCGTGAGCTGGCGAAGAACGGAGTCGCCATCGTGATGATCAGCAGCGATATGGAAGAGGTGCTCGGTGAAAGTGATCGAGTAGCGGTCATGCATGAAGGCGCCGTTGCCGGAGTCCTCGAACGCGATCAGTGCAGCGAAGAATCCATCATGCGACTCGCAGTCGGACACAGATACTAGTTATGGTGATGAGAAGTAGGTTTGCCACAGCTATTAATTGTATAGACGGGAGGGTTCAGACTCCTGTAATGGATTGGATCAAACTACACCTTAATGTGGATTACGTAGATTTGATTACTGAACCCGGCGCTGACGGTGCCTTAACGTCATCAACAGACCTGAGAGCAAGAATCTTCGAGAAGGTATGCCTCTCACTGAAAGCACACAATCCGGTAGCCATCGCTCTTGCTGGCCACTGGGACTGCATAGCAAATCCAGTAGCAAGGGAAAAGCATCTAGAGCAGGTTAGAGAAGGTGCGAGGATAATAGAGAGTTGGAGGTTGAGGAGGCGAACGGTCGGTCTGTGGGTGAATGAGTTGGGATATGTCGACCTCATCAGCGACAACGAAGAGGGACACGAAGTGATAAGTTATTTTTACGAGTACAAGTAGGGTCTCGATGCGCCGCACCGCCAGAAGGTAGGTCTAACGGTTGCACCGGAGCCGGCGCAGCCGAGGGGTCCTCGTTGATCAGCGCCGCCGCGCCGGCCCGGTGAACCTGTTCGTTAGCCGTCACAAAGGAGGTCGCTGTGGTACGTAAGCTTCTAATACCCTTCACTATGCTGGCCCTGTCCTCGTCGCATGGCGCGTTCGCGCAGGATCAGCGGGCCGAAGCACCCATTCGCGCCATCGTTGCGGCGCAAGTCGCTGCCTGGGATGCAGGTGACGGCACCGCCTACGCAAAGGATCTCGCACCTGATGCGTCTTTCACCAATCTCTTCGGCATGGTGATGTATGGCGCATCTGCCTTCGCCGAGCGTCATCGTCAAATCCTTGCCACGTTCTACAAGGGCACAACAAAGCATCACGCGATTCGTCGTATCCGTTTCGTAACGCCAGATGTGGCGATCGTAGACATCGACAACGAAGTTCGCGGCGTGAAGACGATGCCTGCTGGAATTCCAGTGCCGCCGGACGGAATCGTCAAAACTCAACTGATGGAAGTCTTCGTCCGCCGTGGCGGGCGTTGGTGGGTCGAGGCATATCACAACGTTGACACGAAGCCAGCGAATTGAGCATGCGGATCGAACATTCAGCCCCGCACCCCTCGTCTCCGGTGCCGGCTAACCCTTGGTTGGACGGCTGCGCGTATCGACTCGCTCCTGGGCTCTGGCAACGGAGATCGGACTCGTGATTAAGCGTCGCAAAGTCATCGTCCACATCGCCACCAGCGCGGACGGCTATATCGCGCGTTCCGACGGCGATCTCGAATGGCTGACGTCCCGCCCGGCACCAAAAGGGTTCTATGGCATGAACGCCTTCATGAGATCGGTTGACACGAAGATGCTTGGCCGGAAGACCTACGAGGTGAGCCTGCGAATGGGGGCGAAGTTCGACTCAAAGAATCGGAACATCGTTTTCTCCCGTCATCCGCCGCCAGCGGACGCCTCGTCAGGCGTGGAGTTCGTGAACGATGCAATCAGCCCATTCGTGAGCCGTCTTCGAGAGCAGCCCGGCAAGGATATCTGGTTGATGGGCGGTGGCGAGATCATCGCCTCGTTTCTTGACGCGCAGGCGATCGACGAGTTCGTCATCAGTGTGGTCCCCGTTTTCATTGGGGAGGGCATCCCTTTGATAGCGCGGCGCCATCGTCACGTGCCCTTGGAGTTGCGATCCGTCGAACGTTTTGAAGATGGTCTGGTTCAACTGCACTATTGCGTGCAGAAGAAGCAGGGTTGATGACGTGGAGCGCTACTCGAACGGTTCGGCTATTAAGCCGTTAAGAGGATATATGGAACTGGACGACGATAAGATTGACGAGGCTGTTTTGGCTTTGCTGCTTCTCGGAAGGCACGATGGTGACCGAGCCTGGAAGGGGTTCGATTGGGAAGCCATGAACAGACTGCATGAAAAGGGCTTCATTTCCGATCCGCGAGGAAAGGCAAAATCCGTTGTGTTTACTGAGAAGGGCCTGATGGAAGCTGAGCGCCTTTTGAAGAAGCTGTTTGCACACGAGAGCAAGTCATGAATCCACCCCGCGTTGCAGCCGACGGCGGTTCATTCAACGGCACCTGGGAGTTGCGCGTTCGTCGTGCCGCGGCGGCTGAACGCCCTCTTCAGACAACTTGAGAAGTCTGGGATCGAACCCTGCCGCTTGCCACTCTTCCCTTTTTGACATAGAGTGCGCGACTGCTGGAATGGCTCCGCCAAGTTTAATCATGCCAGGGATCGTCTGGCGGGCCCTGTCGCTCGAAACTCTAATAGGATCAGGAGGTACATCTTGAGAAACAAACTCGGTTTCGCTTCGGCTTTAAACCTCTTCACGCTGTTAATGGTCATCCTGATTAACCCGGGTGCAGTCGCCGGTCAGGATCAGCCGACCATCATTAAAGACTCCGTCCACGTATCCGCCTGGACGAACAGCTCCTACAAAGGAAACTACGACGTGTGGAGCTGGGTGCCGATGATCAATTTCCGCGTCAACGGTCCAATCCCCAGCGGCAGCCAGCTCTATGTCGAGTTCGCACAGCCCGGCGGCGCCGCCCCGTGGCTGACGTTCGACTGCGAAACGGGTGAGATTCAGAAGGGCTACTGGTGGAAGACCGAGTGCGGCGGACGGCCAGTCGAAGACAAGAGCATCACTGCTATCGGCCCGGTAAACTTCGCCATCAAGATGCGGAACGAGCTAGGCGGAACCAACTCCACCTTATTCACCGGCAGGATTAAGGTCGCGAAAACACTCTCGAACGAGCAAGGCCCGAAGGCGGCAAAAAAGTTCGTCTATTACGTTGACCAGGACTGGACCCTGCCTATCGGCTACATCTTCTACACTCAAAACGAAGTCTACGGCTGGAAGTACCCGGCGTTCAACGTCGCATTCTGGGTGCGCGGCGAGGCGGTGCGCTTTGATCCCCACCTGTTCTACCAGGGCAAAGAGATCGGCCGGCTTTTCAGCGACGGCATGCAGGTAGGCAAGGCCGGTTGCGGGTCTGTGGTTGACATCGGGACGACGCACTTCGTGAACGACGCCATGCCGCAGAAGGCGAAGTGGTCGCTGGTCGAGTGCAACTTCCCGGTAGTGAAGCAATGGGACAAGACCGAGGGCGGGCAGCCCAACTCTAAAGAGATGTTCATGATGGCCTCGAACCCCGGCGAGTATGAGTTCAAGCTGCTGTGGAATAACAAGCTGGCGAGGACGATCAAGTTCACGGTCGGCCCCGACGGGAAGCTGGAAAACGGCATCGCCCCGGCCAACAAGCTGGGCAACGACCGAGTCATCGTGCCCGTCACGATTATCGGTGATCAGGACGGGCAGTGGGACCGCCTGGCGTGGAAGACCGAGGCGTTCTACGGCAATCCGCTGACGGGCTTTACGCCTCCGCAGTAAACAAGAGAGGCACTGCCTTGATTTGGGCGGATTAAGACACTGGGCGCAGCAGCTCGAGGCACGCTGTCCAACAACTTGGCTCGTTTGTGGACGGCTGCCTACACGGCCGCATCCCAGCGGACGGCCGCGAAGCGAGTCCTTCAGTGTCTCAGGGGCGCCGATGATGCCAGCGTCGTTGGGCGTTCGCGAAAATGGGTATCAACGACAGATTGTTGTGTTGTTGGCTATTAATTATTACATTACCACCCACACACCATACAGTTTTTGCACAGGAGAAAGGGGCTGGGTTACCGAAAGGAATACAGGAAAACCTGAGTCGTATAGATGGGAAGTGGCACTTCGTGTCCAATGTTGCACCAGATGGAAGGAAATGCCCTGACGTTGTAACAGGGGATCTTGATGGCAATGGGCAAACCGATTATGCCGTGTACATTGTAGCTAGCAAGGGGCCGGCTGATAAACATCAACGATTGATCATCTACCTCAAGAAAAAAGATCAATACTCAAGACATACACTTTCAAGAGAAATGCCCAACACAGTTATGTGCCTCTACAAATTCGAAAAGGGGGAGGAAGATTATCGATACGATACGGGAGAACACTTTCGATACAGATACGACACAGTAGGCCTCTTTTCTGAGAAGGCAGGATATAGCTATTTGTATTGGCGAGGGCGGTTTTATGCCGTAATTACTAGCGATTGAATAAGAGAACATAGATTGTCCTATGCAACCTAACGCAGGTTGCTTCCGAGCCGCGCAAGTTGACATCTCCGCTGTCGGCCTGTTTGTTCGTTTCCGCCGCGCGGCCGGGTGAACTCGACAATACTTCCGGCTACAGAAAGGAATCATGAAGCTACTCATCGCCTTGGTATTGATTCCCTGCTCTCTGATCACTAGCAGTTGTCACGGCGTTGACAGTAGCAGTAAGAAAGCCACGAGCTAGAAGTCACTCGCTGGCATAACCGAGGTTGCTCGGAGTTTTGGTAATCGGGTTGCAGCTAACGAAGATATTGTTTATGCGTCATACGGTTCGCGCGAACAGCGCGTCATCGCTCCTGGTGATCCTGCTAATCAGAAGGCGCTTGACGATTTCAACGCTTAGGTCATGTTTTGGACCAGCAGAGAGCAAGAGATAAAAGCGAAGTTCCCCGCCCGGGCCGCACGACAGGCCTTCGGCGAGTTGTTGGAGCTACGGTAGATTTAATGCCATGCGATCTGCACACGAGCGGAGCCACCACTGCGGGAGACCCAGGCGGCGCTCCTGGACAAGGGAGTGCGTGCCTTCGCACAAGTGTGCGACGTCTCGGTGGACGTCGGCCAGCATCGCGGGATGCGCTAGGCCCATCCTTCGAGGTGCTGGCCGGACACATGTCGCGAGATGGCAGTCAAAGCGCCGGTAGACTGGTTCAATCAACCACGCGCTGCCTAATAGGTCGGGCGTAAGGAAAAGGTTGGAGCATGAAACGAAGAGAATTTATCGCGGGGACGGGGATACTTATTGGTGCCGCGCGCACACCGAGCGTATCGGCGGACGACGCGGCGGCGGTAAAGCAAGCAATCAAGGATATCTACTCCGTATTCTACGTGAGTTTGGACAAGCAGAAATATCGGTCACTCTTGACCGAGGACTACCTGCTCCTCGAGAACGGTGAAATTCTCGACATCGAGGGCGACATCGCGCTGATGCCGAGTCCAGATAGCGGGTACAAGCGCGCCGACACATTCGACTTCCGTTCAGTTAAGGTTCAGGGAAACATCGCATATGTGGTTTACTTCCTGAAGTCAGAGATAAAGGACAAGAAGAACGGGACTCGCAATCGGGAGTGGCTTGAGAGCGCGATCCTGCGTCGGTCGGGCAAGGGCTGGCGGATGGCGCTACTACACTCGACGAGGATCGTGAAACCAGGAGGGTGATTCACCTGAGCCTCCCCAACCAATCCTCACCGCTCATTCGCTCACCGTCGTAGGGGCGAAGGATTAAATCGCGGGATTGGTGCTCCGCGTATGCCAAACTCGAACCGAGAATTGTCGGAAGCATCAGCCCGCGAATGTTTCATCGGGATAGCAATACAGCCAATTCTCTCCCGGCTCCGCCGAGGCAATCACCGGGTGCCCGCTCGCTCGCGCGTGTTTGGTGGCGTGCCGGTTAGGCGAGCTGTCGCAACACAGAGTCGCGCCGCACTCCTGACACGTCCGCAGATGGACCCATGCCGCGCCGATCTTCACGCACTCCTCGCACTCCCTGGTCTTCGGATGTTTGACGGTCTTGATAGCCTCGAGATGGGAACACGTAGCGTCCGGCATTTCATCACCTTCCTTTCCGCGAGAGCAATTCTATGTATTCGCCGATTGATTCAAGCTTGCGATATCGATGACGAACCGGTAGCGGACGTCGCTCTTCAGGGCGCGCTCGTACGATTCATTGATCTGTTGGATCGGGATCACCTCGACATCGGCGGCCAGGCCGTGTTCGGCGCAGAACTCAAGCATCTCCTGCGTCTCACGAATACCGCCGATCGACGAGCCTGCGAGCCGCCGCCGGCCCGGTATGAGCGAGAACGCGGAGAGCGGCGTGGGATCCGGCGCTCCGACCAGTACCATCGTGCCGTCGCGGCCCAGCAGATTGAGATAGGCGTTGTAGTCATGTTTCGCGGACACCGTGTCGAGAATGAAGCTGAAACGCCCGGCGTTCTTCTCGAATACCGCCGCGTCGCGAGTGGCTATGAAATCGTCGGCGCCAAGACGCAGGGCATCCTCGCGCTTGGAAGGCGAATGGCTGAGCACGGTAACGTTCGCGCCCATCGCCTTGGCGAGTTTTATCCCCATGTGACCGAGGCCGCCCAGACCGACGACGGCGATCTCGTCGCCCGGCGAGACGCCGAAGTGTCGCAGCGGCGAGTAGGTCGTGATTCCGGCGCACAATAAAGGAGCGGCGCGATCAAGCGGAATGCTCTCTGGGATTCTCAAGACATAGTTTTCATCGACGGTAATGCGAGCCGAGTAGCCGCCGTAGGTTGGAGTCTTGCCGTCACGCTCATAGCCGTTATAGGTGAGAGTCATGCCTCGCTCGCAATACTGCTCTTCGCCGGCCTTACAGGCATCGCACTCCCTGCACGAATCGACGAAACAGCCGACGCCTACGATGTCGCCCTCCTTCCATCTCCCGACCTGATCGCCGACCCCCTCGACCTTCCCGACGATCTCGTGACCGGGCACCATCGGGAAGATCGAACCGCCCCATTCGTCGCGGGCCTGATGGATATCGGAATGGCAGACGCCGCAATAGAGAATATCGATCAGCACATCGTGTGGTCCGGGCACACGCCGGACGAAATCGAAAGGTTGCAGTCTCGCGGAAGGACCCAGGGTCGCATACCCGCTGGTTGGTAGTGTCTTGGTGTCTTGTTCCTGTGTCGCTGACATGTCTGGATCTCCTTCTTGTCCCTTACAACAGAAAATCGCTCAGGCTCCATCGTGCAACGCTGATGCCAGGGCGCTTGCGATCGATCGGCGTGAATTAGGCGCTTCAACTAGTGGGGATGCCAGCCGGCGAGGCTAACAGCATACCTGGTGAATCGAACAGCGTGACCATATGCCGTCATTTGGCGGGTTATGGTCACTGTTGTGAAGGTCGCGGGCGAGTAATTCCAAGTTTTCGCATTCGATTGTTGAGAGTGGTCCGGTTCAAGCCGAGACGCGCGGCTGCACCGGTGGGACCCGCAATCACCCAGTTCGCTTCATCGAGTATTCGCAAGATGTGTTCGCGCTCTACGGCTTCGAGCGTCGACGAGTTGCTTTGATCATTTGACGGCTTCGCCGACTGCTTCAGCTCGCCCAGCGGGATCTCCAGCACTGACCCGCGCGTCAGAATCACCGCGCGCTCGATAAGGTTCTGCAGCTCTCGGATGTTGCCCGGCCAGTTGTAAGCGGTCAGTCTCGCCATTGCTTCAGCCGGAATCTTCTCGATTTGTCTCTTCATCTTCTGCGCAAACCTGCTGGCGAAAAAGTTAACCAAAAGAGGGATATCATCTGGGCGTTCGCGCAGCGGCGGCAAACTGATTGGAAAGACGTTGAAGCGATAGAAAAGATCGCTACGGAACTTCTTATCCGCAACCATCTGATTGAGGTCGCTGTTAGTAGCCGCGACGACGCGGACATCTACCCGAGTGGTGCGCGAGCTGCCCAGTCGCTCGAACTCCTGCTCCTGTAGTACGCGCAGCAGCTTCGGTTGCAGCTCGAGCGGTATGTCCTCTACCTCATCGAGAAAAATAGTACCCCGGTTGGCTAGTTCGAATCTCCCGACCCGGCGCTCGATCGCACCGGTAAACGCGCCCTTCTCGTGGCCGAACATCTCGCTCTCGAGCAGCCCCGTAGGAATCGCTCCGCAATTCACTTTTACAAGGGTCCGCTCCCTGCGCGGGCTCAGGTTGTGGATTGCCCGCGCGATCAGTTCTTTGCCCGTGCCGGTTTCACCATAGATCAGAACGGTCGAATCAGTGGCCGCCACGGTTTCCACTTCCTTCAACACGCGCTTGAGCACCGAGCTACTGCCGATGATCTCGTCAAAATTGTATTCAGTACGGATCTCTTCTTCGAGGTAGAGTTTTTCCTCCTCCAGCTTGTTCTTGAGCGCGTCGATCTCGCGAAACGCAAGAGCGTTCTCTACCGCAATCGCAACCTGCTTGGCGATCTGACCGAGGAGATCGGCATCCTGCTCAGTAAACGCGTTATCGCGCAGGCTCGAAATGGCCAACACACCCAGAGACCGATCGTGCGAGATAAGCGGAACGATGCAACAAGACTTTACGCCCGCGGCGCTGAACCGCTTGCCTAACGGGCCGTCCACCAGGGGCTCATTGCAGATAATCGTCTGGCGGGTCGTGAACGCGAGCCCCGCCGGGTTGCCGTCGAATGGAATCACCTCGCCCTCAACGAAGAAATTCTCATTAGCAGGAAAGTCCATTGCGGCAAGCCGAAGCTGATCGGCAACAGGATCACGAAGGGCGATGCCGGCCAAGTCGTGAGGGATCACGCGTCGCAGGAAGACCGAGATCGATGATAAGAGCTCGCGAAGATCCAGATTTGAGACCAGCATGTTGTTGACTTCAAGCAGAAGCTCGGAGCGTTCACGCTCGCGAGCGAGTTTGTGCTGGTAACACTGGGCCCCGACGGCAACCGCGATCTGGCCGGCAACCAGTTGCGCGAACTCCAGATCCTGAGAATCGTATGTTCCGGGCTTGTCGCTCAAAACGCTCAAGACACCGAGCTGCTGCTGAGCCGTTGTCAACGGCAAGACGCACAGCGACCTCACCGCTCGATCGCGCAGGGCCTGGGTTACTGGGAAGCGGCTCTCCTCTCGAAGATCACGAATCACGAGAGGCTGCTGGTTTTGCCAGACCCATCCCGCCACCGTGCCTTCGATCGGGAGTTCAGAAGGGCTTTGCCACATTTTGGGTTCACAGGTTTCCAGAATGTGCAGGCGCATTACATTTCGCGCCCCGTCATGCAAGTACACGCCGAGGTAGTTGAAGTCGAAAAGCCCCTTTAAGCGGCAGGCAAGATCGTGAAACAAATCCGAGATGTCGCGGTGCTGCGCGATTGCTTTCGACAGGTCTAGTAGCGCCAGATACTGCCGCGATGGCAAATCGGAGAGAGCTCGCTTAGTAGTGTTCTCGCTCAAGTCGGTCCCCCAGGTTCAAAGGTGTGATCGTCTTAGCAGCAAGGGTTGTTAGTGGCGATTGTCGACAATTCAGCCCACGCCCACAGAGGACTGCGTCCTGCTCTTAAAGAACCGGCTGCACTACATTTATGTAGTGCGAGGCGCCGAGAAGGAGATTGTTCCGTGTTCCTTGGCACAGAGTTAAGTCTAATCACCTAACCTCCTCCTCGCCAGCCATCCCCGGCGGGCCCGCAGTCCGGCAGTGACCGCTGATAAGCAATTGACCGTATAACGTCACGCCGGCTTCGAGGGTTCCCACGCACCCGAAATTCGCTCTCAGGTATATCTGCTTAAGATTCATCGACCTGACTCAGCATCGCTCCGCGGGCCTCTCCGTGGCCAGGCTCTTGCCCTGCACTCAATGACGCGCGCGGGCTTGAGCACTAGGAATGAACGAAGATGTTCAGAATTCATATTAACCGCGGGAGTGAGTCGACGAGTCTCACGATAGAAGGGAAGCTGACCGGGCCATGGGTAAGAGAGCTCGAGAAATGCTGGCGGGCCGAACTCTCTGCTGATTCGCTAAAGCCAATCGAGGTACACCTGGCCGCAGTTTTATTCGTCGACGTCGAAGGTAGAGAACTTTTGATGCGCATGCGCCGAGAACACGCAACGCTTGTGGCAAGGGGATGTCTGATGAAGTCGCTTGTCGAGGGAATCGAAATGAAGTTGAGCGGGGAAAGCTCGGCCGGCGACGCACCTTAACTTGTGCTAACAGCAATCGACCGCGTAACTGAAATGACCGACAGATATGATCGGAGATGGACTAATGAAAATTTTATTGAAGCGCAAAGTACTGGCGAGTGTGACGCTCTCGGTGGCGGTAGTAGTTCTCGCTGTTTTGTTTGGCGGCTCGAAGTCCAAGGGAACTTCACCGCCTCCGAGCCGGCCGGAAGTCGAGGTGGTTCAAGTCGAACAGAGGGATGTCCCAATCTACGGCGAGTGGATCGGCACGCTGGACGGGATGGTCAACGCAGAGATCAAGGCGCAAGTAGCGGGCTACCTTCTCACACAGAACTACGCGGAAGGGTCTCTTGTGAAGAAGGGGCAGTTGCTTTTTGAGATCGACCCTCGACCTTTTCAGGCAGCGCTGGATCAGGCAAAGGGAGATCTCGCAAGAGCTGAGGGACAGCTTTCGCAGGCCAACGGACAGCTCTCCCAATCCCAGGCTCAGCTTGCGCAGGCAGAGGCGAACCAGCGAAAGACTCAGCTCGACGAGGACCGCTTCACCGCGCTCGTGACACAAGCGGTGATCAGCAAAGAGCAGTTCGACAACGCGGTCCAGGCGAATCTTGCCGCGAAGGCCCAGGTGAAGGCGGCCAGGGCTGGCGTCGAAACTTCGACCGCCGCGATATCAGCCGCCAAGGCTGCGGTCGAGGCGGCGAAGGCGGCTGTCCAAACCGCCGCACTGAATCTCGGCTTCACAAAGATCACCTCGCCGATCGACGGCATCGCTGGAATAGCCCAGGCGCAGGTCGGCAATTTGATCCAACCTAACAACCCCAACAGCGGAGCGCTGACAACCGTATCAACGCTCGATCCCATCAAGGCCTACTTCACGCTCAGCGAGCAGGAGTATTTAAGGTTCGTCAAACGCAACCCGACTCAAACCGAAAGGGATGAAGCGAATCAGAATCTGCAGTTGGATCTGGTTCTGGCCGATGGAACCACTTATCCGCACAAAGGAAAATTCTTCGTTGCGGACCGGGAGGTGGATCAAAAGACCGGCTCGATTCGGCTGGCCGCGGTCTTTCCGAACCCTGGGAATACTCTTCGTCCGGGACAGTACGGCAAAGTCCAGGCTGTGACCCGAATAATTCCCGGCGCGTTGCTTGTTCCGCAGCGGGCGGTCACCGAGCTGCAAGGCACCTACCAGGTCGCTGTAGTCGACCCTGATAACAAAGTCAACATTCGTTCGGTAAAGATCGGCGAACGCGTCGATACCATGTGGATTATCGAAGCGGGGTTGAAACCGGGTGAGAACGTGGTAGCGGAAGGCACACAGAGAGTAAGACCGGGCACGGAAGTAACGCCGAGACCCTTCGCAACTGGAGATTTGTCGTCGGACATCCATTAACACCTGGCTTTGAAGTGAGGTGAGTTCTTGAGATGGCACGGGCGGATCGAGTCCGACTGTCAACCGCGGCTCGACGAATGACAAAGGACGAGGGACGAATATGATATCCAGACTCTTCATCAACCGACCCATCGTTGCGATGGTCATAGCCATCATCACCGTCCTCGGGGGTGTGATAGCGATGCTTGGGTTGCCGCTTGCGCAGTTCCCCGAGATTTTACCGCCGCAGATCGTCGTATCGACGACGTACACCGGAGCCGACGCGGTCACCATCGAGCAGTCGGTCTCCACGCCGCTGGAACAGCAGATGAACGGCGTGGACAACATGCTCTATATGCAATCCACCAACGCCAACGACGGCACCGAGCAGTTGACGGTCACCTTCGGGGTCGAGACCGACGTGAACACCGACCAGATCAATGTTCAGAACCGGATAGCGCAGGCGCAGCCCAATCTTCCGACCGATGTTACGCAGTACGGTATTACTACTCGCAAGTCCACCGGGCTGCCCATGCTCGTCATATCGTTATACTCGCCCAACCAGAGTTACGATTCGCTATTCCTCGCCAATTACGCCAACATCAACATCAACGATGTTCTCTATCGCGTTCCCGGCGTTGGCGAAGTGAGGGTGTTCGGGGCGAGCGATTACGCGATGCGCATCTGGGTCAAGCCGGACTTGCTGGCCAAACTCGGTCTGTCGGTTCCCGATCTGGCGACCGCAGTTCGCCAGCAGAGCAACGTGAATCCTTCCGGCCAGTTTGGCGCCGAACCGGCGCCGGCAGGAATAGAGAAGACTTACAGCGTGCGCGCGCAAGGCCGGCTTGAGACGCCTGACGAGTTCGGACAAATCGTCGTGCGCTCCGATCCCGACGGCTCAGTGGTGCGGCTGAAGGATGTGGCTCGGATCGAGCTCGGCGCGCTCAACTATCAAATGAGGACGCGCACCAACGGCGAGCCCAGCGCCATCATCGCGGTGTTTCAAGCTCCCGGCTCAAATGCGTTGGCCGTCGCCGACGGGATCAAGAAGACTCTGGCTGACCTCAAGGGGCGGTTTCCACCCAACCTCGACTACGCATACACGCTCGACACGACGTTGCCGGTGACGCAGGGTATCAAAGAGATTGTCACGACGCTCATCGAGGCGATGATCCTGGTCATCATCGTCGTGTTTCTGTTTTTGCAGAACTGGCGCGCGACGATGATTCCCTTGATTGCCGTGCCGGTTTCGCTCATAGGCACATTTGCGGTTTTTCCGTTGTTGGGTTTTTCGATCAACACGTTATCGCTCTTCGCATTCGTGCTCGCGATTGGTCTGGTGGTGGATGACGCGATCGTAGTCGTTGAAGCAGTCGAACATCATATCGAGCAGGGAATGTCGCCGCGCGACGCCACATTTAGGGCGATGAAGGAGGTCTCGGGTCCGGTGATCGCCATCGCGCTGATCCTTTCTTCCGTCTTTCTGCCGGTGGCCTTCATGGGAGGCATCCAGGGGCGGTTGAACAACCAGTTTGCGGTGACGATTGCAATCTCGGTGCTCATTTCGGCCTTCAACGCGCTGACCCTATCGCCGGCGCTTGCCGCGCTGTTGCTGAAACCGCGAAAGGAATCCAGAGGGGTCCTCGGCCGATTCTTTCGTCGCTTCAATTGGGGATTCGGGAAGGCGATGGACTGGTACGTCACCTGGAGCCACACTCTCATCCGCAAAGCCCTCGTTGGGATGTTGATTCTCGGTGCGTTCGCACTTGCGGACGGGCTCATCGGCAAAAAGCTCCCGACGAGCTTCCTTCCCGAAGAGGACTACGGCTACGCGCTGATAAACGTCCAGCTTCCGCCGGCGGCATCGCTGGCAAGGACGGATCAGGTATTGAGAAAGGTGGAGGGAATTCTTGGCCGGACCGACGGGGTGCAGTATTACGCAACGATTGGCGGCTTCAGCTTGCTGAATCGCATTTCAGCCAGTTACCAGGGGTTTTTCTTTGTCGGACTCAAGCCCTGGGATGAGCGCAGGTCAGACGAGCTCGGGGCGCGAGGGATAGTTGACACACTGAACCGGTCGTTGACCGCCGAGGTTCCGGAGGCGGTGGCCTTCGCTTTCATGCCGCCTTCGATTCCCGGTCTGGGCAGCACTGGGGGCTTCTCGTTCTGGCTGCAGGATCGCAGCGGCGGTCCGGTCGAGTTCCTCGACCAGAGTTTGCAGAAGTTTCTCGCCGCTGCACGCAAGCGGCCGGAACTGGCCGGCGTCGCTTCACAGTTTTCAGCTTCTTCGCCGCAGATCTATGCCGATGTCGATCGCGACAAGGCGCTGAAACAGGGGGTCGCCGTGGGAGACGTCTATCAGACACTGCAAGCCTATCTCGGAGGACTCTTTCTGAATCAGTTCAACCGCTTCGGCAGGCAATGGCGCGTTTTTCTGCAGGCCGAAGGAGAAGAACGCCGTAGCGAGCAGGACATCCGAAATTATTACGTGCGTAACAATGACGGGAATATGGTGCCGCTCTCGACGTTAGTTACAACGCGCGGCATCAGCGGCCCGGACTATACGAACCGGTTCAATCTCTACCGCGCGGCCCAGGTCATCGGCGGGGCTGCCCCCGGTTACAGCTCCGGCGAAGCGATGGCTGCGCTTGAAGAAGTGGCCAAAGAAGTTCTGCCGGCGGAGATGGGCTACGACTGGGCCGATCTCTCTTACCAGGAAAAGCAAGTGTCGGGGGCCGCGATCACGGCATTCGCGCTGTCATTGGTCTTCGTGTTCCTGATCCTCGCGGCGCTTTACGAGAGCTGGTCGCTGCCGTTCTCAGTTCTGCTGACCGTACCTATTGCCGTCTTCGGCGCCTTCTTCGGGCTGTTGCTGCGGGGCTACAACCTGGACGTTTATGCTCAGATCGGTCTTATCGTTTTGATCGGGCTCGCCGCCAAGAACGCGATCCTGATCGTCGAGTTCGCCAAGATCGAACTGGAGAAGGGGCGCAATCTGGTGGAGGCCGCTCTTGAAGGAACGCGTTTGCGGCGTCGGCCGCTACTGATGACTTCGCTTGCATTCATTTTGGGCTGCGTACCGCTGTGGGTCG
The DNA here is from genome assembly GCA_035455165.1 of Blastocatellia bacterium. Taxonomy (GTDB): domain Bacteria; phylum Acidobacteriota; class Blastocatellia; order UBA7656; family UBA7656; genus Onstottus_A. The sequence continues at coordinate 6,190 of DATIFP010000101.1, read as the reverse complement.
CAACCGGCTCAGGCGCGGCAGGGCGGCGGATACTCGGCACCGTGGTGATAGTAGGCATGCTGGCAGACACGCTGGTTGCCAGCTTTCTTATCCCGGTAGGTTTTTACGTGGTCGAGAAACTCTCGGGCGCGGAGAAGAAGCGCTCGCCGGTGGCAGCTACAGAGACTCCGCTTCCGGCAACCGGAGACTGAGATCACGCATTCAAATCCTGCTGGGATATGTGTCACTCGAAACAAGGAGCAAGAAAATGGAACCACGTATCGATTACACAAAAGCCAATGCCGGCGCGGCCAGGGCGATGTACGCACTGGAAGCGTACGTAAAACATAGCGGGCTCGAGATGTCGCTGATCGACCTGGTAAAGCTGCGCGCGTCGCAGATCAACGGTTGCGCGTACTGCATCGACATGCACACTAAGGACGCTCGGGCCGCGGGAGAAAGCGAACAGCGTCTGTACCTGCTCGATGCCTGGCGCGAAGCTCCGTTCTACACCGAGCGCGAGCGGGGCGCCCTGGCGTGGACGGAGGCGGTGACGCTGGTTGCCGACAATCACGTGCCCGATGAAGTCTATGAACTCGCGCGCCAGCAGTTCACCGAGGAGGAACTGGTCAATTTGACTATGGCCGTAGTGGCGATCAACGGCTGGAATCGGCTGTCGATCAGCTTTCGCTCGGTTCCCGGCAGCTACCAACCGGCACAACGTTGAGAGGCCATTGCCTGGCGCAGGTGAAGCGTTCATTTTATCCGGTAAGTTCCGCTGGTGGAATTGGCAGTGAGGCGCGAACAGGTGCGTTCGGAATAAAGGGGCGCTTGCGAATGCGCTGCGGGAAAGGGGGAGCTCATGAAAATATTTGTCACCGGCGCAACCGGTGTGATCGGCCGCAGAGCAGTGCCGCTGTTGGTTATGCGCGGACACGATGTTACGGCCATCGCTCGATCGGCGGAGGGCGCTGAAGCTCTGCTGAACGAAGGTGCAAACGCGATATTTGTGGATCTTTTGACCGGAGCGCGCTGAGTCACGCAGTGGCCGGCCACAATGCCGTCGTCAACCTCGCCACGCACATACCGGCGCCGAGCCTGCGCATAATGCTGCGCGGCGCCTGGCGCGAGAACGACCGCATCCGCAGGGTCGCTTCCGCAAACCTGCGGACTGCATTACTTCGCCAGCATTGAGAAGACCGGAGTGCTCATAACCAGGCTATCAGTACCAGGGCTACATTGTTGCTTACCCCTACCGTGGGAGTCCCCGCACGGGGCGGCCGACGGGCGGGGATCCCACGTCGCGCGCCTCAGGCTCGCTTCACAGCATCTCGTATACGTGCGAGGTGGTGATAGCTATGTCGCACGGCATGATCCTCGAGCACGAACTGGCAGGTGAGTGGGGCATCGGAGTTGAGCGACACTGGAGCCGCATGATCGAGCTCCTCGTCGCTTAGAGCCCGGATTGCGGCTGCGGCTGCCGCGCTGTTGCGCCTGAGCAGATCCAGCGCCGCCTCTTTTGTGACGGCGTCGTACTCCTTGGCGTGTCCGGCATTCATCCTGTGGACTTCATCCCAGATCACGCCCGCCACCGGCTTACCTCCGGCGACTGTCTGTGCCAACTGGATCTCCAGCGGGTATACGCTGGCGACGTGATGCACGATGACGCCGACCTTGCGCCCATCCCTGGGGACACGAGTCTGCCACTGCGCATCCGTGAGTTTGCTCGCGAAGGTGTCAAGTGCGCGCGCCCCCTGTTCGAGGCGATCGGCAAGTGCGTTAGTGCGTTGGCTCATGTCCACCTCCTTCGTTCGCCACTTGTAGTGTGGCCGCGCTCAACATCATTGCGCCCGCCAGCAGGACGCCCGTCAGCAGTACGGGCGAAAACGTTATGTAAGAAAAATCGTTCGTTCTTTGCATAAGTATTTCCTTTCGCAATACGTTCCTTTCGAGATTAATGCGCTGGAACCGCGGAACCTGAGCGTTCCCCCGTTCTTCACGCAACTATGGAAGCGGGGAGCCGGGCAGTGCGCTTTTCGACGACATCGCTGCGGGTCTCGACACTGCATCGGCATCGAACGAACCAATGCCGGCAGTTGCGGGCGCGAAGCAGGCATCGGCGTCCGCGGGATCCGCAAACCAAAACATCACATGGTCGAGAGTTTGCTGAACCGAGCCGGAATTCGTGGAGCCAGCTTGCGCACCGACGAGTCCATAATATGAGAGCGGAAGAAGCGCAAGACCCGCTGCGATTGTCGCGAGTATGAGCGATCGTTTCCTCGTAGCTCTACTCTCTTGTGTTCGGCCCGGATTAATTGCAGCCGATTCATCTACCGGCAGCCCGGTAAAAGATCGCTGCCGTTGGGTTAATTCTGTTCTAAACCTTTCCATTGAAAACTCCTAAATGTTATTGACCTCCTGAGACCTTTTCTCATCACGCGACAAGGATAGTCCTAACCAGTCCGACAAGTCATAAACTTGCAGTAAATGTGCGGTAACGTTTCGGTAAATCAACCGGGCCGATCAACAATAATGGATCGGGACCAGGCATAACCGCGGAGTGTGCTATTGCCCCGGGTCCCTGACCTCCGTCAGCACGCTCGCGATGAAACCAAGCAACTCCTCGAGCGAGCGAAATCGCATCGCCTTGTACGATGCAACATGTTCAACCCTGCCCTCGAATCGCCCAGCGTCAACATCGGTTTGCGGTCGAAACTGTATTACGAAAGCCGCTCTGTATTGCCATCCTTCCATCCAGAGTGGAGAATAGTCCGAGCGCGCGTTGTAAGTCATAAATTTGGCGTAATGCTTTGGTAACTTTTGGTAATTGAAGTGGAGCGTGAAAAAAGGATAATCTTCGATCCCTTTTGGCTCGACCTGGCCAACGAGTGCCTGTGGCGAGGCTCACAGGCGATCAAGCTCAGACCCAAAGCCTTCGCAGTACTCGCCTATCTCCTGGGGCGTCCTGGTCAACTCGTCACCAAAGAGGAGCTTCTGAACGCCGTCTGGCCGGGGACCTTTATCGGCGAAGCCGTCCTCAAAGTCGCCGTTCGTCAGCTCCGCGAAGCCCTCGGCGATGATCCAAAGTCTCCGCGCTTCATCGAAACCGCCCATCGCCGAGGCTATCGGTTCATCGGTCAGATTGCAGAGACCGAGCAGGCGCCCCCAAAGAATCGGGAGAACAGGAGAAAGGAGGTTTCCGGTTCGATGCTGCGTGCCCGATATTTTCCTCCGGGAGTTGTCGGACGCGACGAAGCGTTGTCGCGGATGCGAAGCTGGCTCAAGAAGATGCTGGCTGGAGAACGTCAGATAGTATTTGTTACCGGGGAGGCGGGCATCGGCAAGACCGCTCTGGTCGACACGTTCGCGCGGAGCATAGCTTCTGATCGAAGCATTCGGATAGGTCGAGGGCAATGTCTGGAGCAGTATGGCACGAGGGAGGCTTACCTGCCCGTGCTCGAGGCTATCGGTAGGTTGTGCCGAGAGCAGGAGAGGGTAGCCGAGGTGCTGCGCGCTCACGCGCCGATGTGGCTGCTGCAAATGCCTTCTCTGTTGAGCGCTTCAGATCGCGAGCTGTTGAGTCGAGAAGTACTGGGAGCCACACGCGAGCGAATGCTGCGAGAGATGGGTGAGGCATTGGAGGCGCTGACCGCGGACCTTCCGCTGGTGCTTATTCTGGAAGACCTTCACTGGAGCGATTACTCGACGCTGGACCTGATCTCATACCTGGCGAGGCAGCGTCAGCGCGCGCAGCTTATGTTGATTGGGACCTATCGGACGGCGGAGTTGATTGTGAGCGGGCATCCGCTCAGAGCAGTAAAGCAGGAGTTGATGGCCAAGCAGCAATGCGAGGAGTTGCCGCTTGAATACCTCAGCGAGGAAGCAATAGCCAGGTATCTGTCTGTCAGATTCCCCAACAATCGATTCCCGGCGGAGCTTGCGGGGTTGATCCACGAACGAACAGAGGGAAATCCTCTGTTTATGGTCAACGCAGTCGACTACCTTTTGGCTGAGGAGTTGATCGGCGAGCGTGAGGAGAACTGGGTGTTGGTTGAGGAGATCGAGAAGCTTGAGGTGGGAGTGCCCGACAGCATCAAGCAGATGATCGAGAAGCAGCTCGACCATCTCGATTCAGAACAGCAGCGGACGCTCGAGGCGGCGAGCGTGGCCGGAGCGGAGTTTTCAACACTCGCAGTGGTCGCGGAAATGGGAGAGGATCGAGCGACGGTAGAAGCTCGGTGCGATGAACTCGCCCGGCAGCATCAGTTTATTAAGGATTGCGGTGTTCAAGAACTACCGAATGGCGAAGCGATGACCCGGTACGGGTTCATACACGCTCTTTATCGGAACGTGCTGTATGAGCGGGTGTCAGCGTCGAGGCGGATCCAACTCCACCGGCGAATAGCGGAGCAAGGGGTAGAGGTATACGGCGAGTGCGTCAGTGAGATTGCGGCGGAGCTTGCGATGCACTTTGAGCAGTCGTCGAACTATCGGCGGGCCGTAAAGTACCTTCAGCAGGCTGCGGAAAACGACATCCGCCGGTTCGCGTATCAGGAGGCGGTTGGGCTTGCGCGCCGGGGGCTGGAGTTGCTCGAGAGACTGCCCGACAGCCCAGAGCGCGCCCAGCAAGAACTCTCGCTATATATCACCCTGGGCGTGCCATTGATTGCAACCGAGGGCTACGCGGCTCCCGAAGTAGGAAGGGTCTACACCAGAGCCCGAGAGCTGTGCCAGCAATTAGGCGAGACGCCGGAAATATCTCAAGTTCTCTGGGGACTCAGGACATTCTATACCGTGAGGGCCGAGCTAGGGACCGCCCGCGAGATCGCCGAGGAGTTCCTGGGCCTCGCTGAGCGGCTCCCTTACCCCGGGCTTGCGATGCGGGGTCACTGGGCGATGGAGATCACCTTCATGCATCTCGGGGAGTTTGCGCTTGCCATGGAACACTTTAAGAAGGCCCTCTCACTCTACGATCATGAGCGGCATCGTGATGATGCTTTGCTTTATGCGCAGACCCCAGGAGTTGCGATGCGGTGCTTTGCCGCCTGGACGCTTTGGTTTCTCGGCCAACCGGATCAGGCTCTGGAACGAATACAGGAAGCCCAGACCCTGGCGCGCGAGCTGTCCGAACCCAACGGTCTGGCGCCCGCCTTCTTCTTTGCGGCGATTCTTCATCAGCTCCGCCGGGAAGCGCGGTTGGCGCAAGAATGCGCCGAGGCCGCCCTCGCCGTTTCCAGGGAACATGGGCTGGTTCTATATCAGGCGATGGCGACGATTATCCGCGGCTGGGCGTTGATCGAGCAGGGGAGGCAGGAAGAGGCGATCGAACAGATGAGCCAGGGGCTTGCCGCCCATCGGGCAACAGGCACGCAAGTGATATGTCCGCACTTCTTGGCATTGTTGGCCGAGGCGTTGGGACAGAACGGCCAGGCAGAGGAAGGGCTTCGCATATCGGACGAGGCCCTCGTGATGGCCGATCGCAACGGGGAGGCATACTACCGAGCCGAGCTGTATCGCATCAAGGGTGAGCTGTTACTCATGCAAGCTGCAGGTCGAGGCCTTTCACGCGCAGCCACCGGCGGAGAGGCAGTGTTTGAGGCCGGGCCGCCCGCTGTTACGCAGGCCGAAGGCTGTTTTGAGCAATCCATTAAGATTGCCCAACAGCAGAAGGCGAAGTCCCTGGAGCTGCGCGCGGTGATGAGCGTCGCCCGTCTCTACCAAAACCAGGGGAAACGGGAAGAAGCACGTAGCCTACTCACGGAGATTTACCGCAGCTTCACCGAGGGATTTGATACGGTGGATTTGCGCGAAGCGAAAGTACTGCTAGATGAGTTATCGCAGTCGAGCCCTGACAATGAATCACGGTGAAACGTCTCCATCGGAGCCGTCATAAAGGATTGACAGGCTAATTCCGTTTGACTGCCCTTTCAGGGAGAAATTATGATGCGCGGCGCGCGACTTCGCTTCTCCTAGTTTTCAATAGGAAGCCTGTTGAATCGGAAGGGCTTTGTCTTCAACTCGTCTTCTATGAGAGTCTAAGGCTCAATCAGAATGATCTTGGGACGCAACTAGCAGAGTGGCCGCAAGATGCCTGTTTGGAGGATTGGAATGAGAATATCGAGAACCCCTCACAACAAAAAAAACATATCGACGGACTACAGTCGGAACAAGCTCCGGCGCCTGATGCGTATTGGCGCCACGGCAAGCGTTG
>DATIFP010000100.1:0-86637 GCA_035455165.1 Blastocatellia bacterium | reverse complement strand
GCAACCGCTTGTCAGGGTAACTGTTGACAACCGCGCCTTTTCTTACTTAGTATTTCAACCGAACGCTTGTACCGCACTCTGGAGCTTCAAAGAGCAGATTCAACGTGAAGCATTTCAGTGCGACTCGAGGCTCGCTACGAGCATCGAAAATCCACCAGCTCAAAGCCAGATTCATACTTGCCTTTTAGTCCGCGGACGACTGTTCAGCACGAGGAATCACAATAGGAGGACCCCAATGGCTGACACTGTATTACAGCCGGCGGCCAGCAGAACGGCTGGCTTGCTTGCCGCCGATATAATCATCGCCAACGCCCCTGACCCGGTCTTCGTTGCCGACCTAGAAGGCAAAATCCTGCAGGCCAACGACGCCGTATCTCACCTCCTAGGCTTCCGACAGGATGAAGTGCTCGAGCAGTCTCTATCACAATTCATCAGCAATGAAGAGACTCGTGAGTTCACCGCCGCCCTCCGCGAGGTCGTCGAACGCGGCGTCACTCGCAACGTGGTACTCAACCCGCGAAGCGCCAGCGGGGAGGTGATACCAACCAGTCTCAACGCTTCGGCCCTTCGCGATCCGGAGGGTAAGGTGATCGGAGCCATCGGCATTCTTCGCGACATGCGCGAGCTGGACAAGGCCCGTGCATACGCGGAGAGCTTGATCAAGAACGCGCCCGATCCCGTGTTCGTCTCCGATCTGGAAGGCAAAATCCTTCAAGCAAACGATGCGGTGTCGCAACTGCTCGGCTTCCAACCCGACGAACTCATCGAGCAGTCGCTGTCGCGATTCATCAGTCCCGAAGAGACCCGGGAGTTCACCGCCGCCCTGCGCGAGGTGGTGGAGCGCGGGGTTTCGCGGAATGCGCGGCTTAATCCGCGCAGCGCGTCGGGCGAGATCATTCCCACGAGCCTGAATGCATCCGCCCTTCGTGACCCTGACGGCAGAGTGATTGGCGCGATCGGCATTCTGCGCGACACGCGCGAGCAGGACAAGGCGCGGGCCTATGCCGAAAGCCTGATCAAGAACGCGCCCGACCCGATGTTTGTTTCGGACCTCGAAGGCAAAATCCTCCAATCCAATGACGCCGTCTCGCAACTGCTGGGCTTTCGTCAGGACGAAGTTCTCGAGCAATCCATCTCCCGGTTCATCAGCCCGGACGAGACTCGCGAGTTCATGGCCGCGCTCGATGAAGTGGTCGAACGCGGGGTCACTCGTAACGCCAGGCTGAACCCGCGCAGCGCCTCGGGCGAGATTATCCCGATGACCCTGAACGCATCGGCGCTGCGCGATCCGGATGGAAAAGTGATCGGAGCGATCGGCATCCTGCGCGATATGCGTGAGATCGACAAGGCGCGCGCATATGCTGAGAGCCTCATCAAGAACGCCCCCGACCCGGTGTTTGTCTCAGACCTTGAAGGCAAAATTCTCCAAGCCAACGATGCAGTTTTCGCGCTGTTGGGGTTCAGACCCGACGAGCTGATCGAGCAGTCGCTCTCGCGGATATTGTCTCCTGAGGAGACCCGCGAATTCCTCGACGCCCTGCGCGAGGTTGTCGAACGGGAAGAGAGGACCGGCGACATTGAAGGCGAGCGGGGCGTGACCCGCAACGTGGTGCTGAATCCCCGCACCGCCTCGGGCGAGATCATTCCCACCAGCTTGAACGCATCGGCCCTGGCCGATCCCGACGGAAAAGTGATCGGCGCAATAGGAATTCTTCGCGACATGCGCGAACTGGACAAGGCCCGAGCTTATGCCGAAAGCTTGATCAAGAACGCGCCTGACCCCGTGTTCGTCTCGGACCTCGAGGGCAAGATTCTTCAGGCCAACGACGCCGTGTTTGAGCTTCTCGGCTTCCGTCAGGACGAGCTTCTCGAGCAATCGTTGTCGCGATTCATAAGTCCGGAAGAAACCCGGGAGTTTACCGCGGCTCTGCGAGAAGTGGTCGAGCGGGGAGTCTCTCGAAACGCGAGGCTGAACCCGCGCAGCGCGTCGGGCGAGATCATCTCGACTACGCTCAACGCGTCCGCGCTTCGCGATCCCGAGGGTAGGGTGATCGGGGCCATCGGAATTCTTCGCGATATGCGCGAGCAGGATAAAGCCCGCGCTTATGCGGAAAGCTTGATCAAGAACGCGCCGGACCCTGTGTTCGTTTCGGACCTCGAAGGCAAGATCCTGCAGGCCAACGATGCGGTCTTCGCGCTGCTCGGCTTCCGGCAGGACGAGTTGCTCGAGCAGTCGCTGTCCAGATTCATCAGCGTCGAAGAGACTCGCGAGTTCACTGCGGCGCTTCGCGAGGTTGTCGAACGCGGCGTAACTCGCAACGCGCGGTTGAACCCGCGCAGCGCGTCCGGCGAAATCATCCCGACGACGCTAAACGCTTCGGCGCTCCGCGATCACGACGGGAAGGTCATCGGGGCGATCGGCATTCTTCGCGACATGCGCGCGTACGAGAAGGCGGTGCGCGACCTGCAAGAGTCCAAGGCGGAATTGCAGGAGAAGATACTCGATCTGGAGAAGTTTGAAGAAGTGGTGGTCGGGCGCGAGCTGAAGATGATCGCCCTGGAAAAGGAGCTCGATGCGCTCAGAAACGAACGCGGAAAAGTCAGGGCTGACGGCGACGCCAGTTGGTAAAACGATGACGGCCTTATTGAAAGATCACATTGACGACAGGCGCCTGGAAGAGGTCCAACGCAGCGAGGCAGAGCTGCGCCAGCAGATCAGTTTGCTGGAGCACCGGATGGTGAAGGCCGAAGCACGGCGGCGCGCCCTCATTCACATAATGAGCGATCTGAGCGAGCTCAACAAACGGCTCAGCGATCAGCGAAAGGCAATGCTCCATATCCTGGTTGATTACGAGGGCGATCGCAGCCGGCTGGCTCGGCAGACGGAGCGCTTGCACACCTCGCGACGGGCGCTGCTGCACATCTTGCAGGATTCGCATCAATCCAACCTGAGACTCGAGCGAAGCCGCAAGGCGATGATTCACATCATGGACGACCTGCGCAAGACGACCGACGGGATGCAGCGCCGCGAGCAGGAACTTCGCGACAAACAGGAGCAGCTGGTACAGGCCGGCAAGCTCGCGACGCTCGGCGAGTTGACGACCGGCGTCGCTCACGAGCTTAACAACCCTCTTAACAACATCGGACTGTTCATCGGAAATGCCATTGACCTCATCGAGCTTGGAAGCCTCGACCGCGAGAGGATGTTGGACGAACTCGGCAATGCGATGCAGCAAGTCCGAAAGGCCTCCGAGATCATCTCCCACCTGCGCACTTTTGGGCGCGCTGCGCCCGTCGGCCGCGAACTGGTCCCAATCAACGACGTGATCGAACGGGCGTTGTCCCTCATGCAGGAACAGTTTCGCCTGCGTCAAATCGAGGTCCGGGTCACTCTTTGTTCTCCATGCCCGGTGGTAATAGGCAACGCGATTCAACTCGAACAAGTATTTATCAACCTGCTGACCAACGCTCGGGACGCGGTTGCCGCATCGCCCCGGCGCGTCGTTTCGATTGACTGCAAAACAACTGATGAAGTCGTGGAATTGGCGTTCAGCGACTCGGGCCCGGGCATACCGGACGGCCTCGAGCGACGGATCTTCGATCCCTTCTTTACGACCAAGGAGGTTGGCAAGGGCACCGGCCTTGGTCTTTCCATCACCTACGGGATCCTCAAAGAGCACAACGGCACAATAGCAGTGGTCAAGAGACCACCGGGCGACGGCGTCACGTTCATTGTCCAGATTCCGCGGGCAGAAACGGATCACCACGAGCTCCTGATATGAACACTCCTCACGTACTGATAGTTGACGACGACCCTGCGCTGTTGCGTGCGCTTCCGGAGGCGCTACAGCTTCGGCTGGCAGAGATAACTGTCGATACCTGTGAATCGGCCCAGTGCGCGCTCGATCGGATAGCCGCTGTTGACTATGATGCGATAGTTACCGACATCAAGATGCCGGGAATGGACGGCCTGGCGCTGCTGGTGGAGATTCGCAGGCTCAGGCCGACGACGCCCACTTTGTTGATCACTGGCCACGGCGAACACGACCTGGCAGTTAAAGCGCTCCGCGGCGGGGCGTATGATTTTATTCAGAAGCCTATTGAGCGCGAATACTTCGTCGCCGCCCTGACCCGGGCAGTTCAAGTGCGCCAGCTCAGCCGCCAGATCGACGAGCAGCAAACCGCTCTTTCGCGTTACGCCGTCGAGCTGGAGCGCACGGTCGAAGAACGAACACACGAGCTTCGCGAAGCCAATCGCATCAAGGACGAATTCCTCGCAACCGTCTCACACGAGCTTCGCACGCCTCTCAACTCGATACTCGGATGGGCGCATCTTTTGCGCTCGGGCGCTCTTGATTCGGACTCGAATTCCCGCGCACTTCATACGATCGAACGCAACACAAAGCTGCTTGCGCAGATTATCGAGGATTTGCTTGACGTCTCTCGGATCATTACCGGCAAGCTTCGACTCGATGTAAAGCTGCTGGATATGGGCCCGGTCGTTCAGGCCGCGCTTGACGCCGTGCGGCCGGCCATCGAAGCAAAGAAGATCAATGCCAGAGTGTCGATTGATCCTTTTGCGGGTCCCATCGCCGGCGACGCGAGCAGGCTCCAGCAAATCGTTTGGAACCTCCTGTCGAACGCCATAAAATTCACGCCTGGCGGGGGCAGCGTCGAAATCAGGCTCGATCGTCGTGATTCAAGTGCCGATATAACCGTAAGCGATACGGGCGAAGGGATCAGCCCGGCGTTTCTCCCGTACGTGTTTGATCGATTCAGGCAGGCTGACAGCACATTCGCCAGGATGCACACCGGGCTGGGGTTGGGCCTCGCAATTGTTCGCCACCTTGTCGAGATGCACGGCGGCTCGGTGTCGGCCGAAAGTCCGGGTCCGGGCCTGGGCGCTACTTTCAAGGTGTCGTTTCCTCTCGCGACGAGTCCGGAACTGAGCCTCGATTCCAAACTGGCGACAGAAAAGGCTGACCAGAACACCGGGGATTATCAACTCGCCGGCCTCCAGGTGATGATCGTCGACGATGAACCGGAGGCCCGGGAGGTGCTTGTTGCGATGCTCAGGCACCTTGGGGCCGAAGTGATTGCGGCGGGTTCAGTTGCCGAAGCGTTGTCGATTCTGGAGAACGCCCCAATAAGCTCAATGCCCGATGTTTTGATCAGCGATATAGGAATGCCGGGCGAGGACGGGTTCGAGTTGATCAGGAAGCTTCGGGCGATGGAACCGGAGCGAGGAGGCTCGACGCCGGCGATCGCCCTGACCGCGTACGCTCGCGCCGAGGATTGCGCCAGCGTCCTTGCTGCAGGCTTCCAACGCCACGTTGCTAAACCGGTTGAACCCTCCGAACTGGCGACAATGATTGCCAACGTCGCGCGCCGCGCCGCACTCGCGTCGTAACCCATCGCCTCGTAGCTTACTTTTTGTCAAACCGGCTCAGCAAAGGTTACAATGACGTTTGACCGAAGGCTTCCCCCCAGTGCGCGGAAGTGGTCCAACTCTATTGAGGTGCTCGAATGATCGAAAGCCTGTTGGCTCGCAAGGTTGAAAAGCGCCCCTCGCGCGTTCAACTCGAGGGCCGAATACTGTTCCTGACCGAGGATCCTGCGCTTGTGAAAGCGCAGCTCGAGGGCGACAACCTGGACCTTATCGACATTCCGGCCCTCCGGAATGACATCTCGACGGACGAGATCACCCCCGCCTACATCTGCTACCACTTCGACGAAACGCTGGGTGAGTTTGTCTATCTCGGATTGAAGTGCGGCGATGAATTCCCAATCAAGCGCGGCGACGTCAAAAGGGGCAACTTCGTTGTGTCGGTATCGGGCAAACGGCGCGGCAAAGGCTCGAGCCGCGAACAATCACCTTATGCCGAACTCGCCGCCGGGATCCGGCTCGCCATTGCCGAAAACATCGAGCGCATCTACAAACAGAATTGTCAGAACCTGGGTCTGCTGACTTCTACAAACTTCGATTTGATCCAGCGTGTGGCCAGAGGCGAGGAGATTCCGCTCGAGGAGTTTACGCGCGGCGAAGATGAGATAACCCGGCAGATCATAGAGTACGGGGGACTGTTCCCATTCAATGTCGCGAGGCTTCAAGGCAAGGTTGTAATCCCGCCGGTCACCACCGCCCGCCGTCCGATGACCCTGGCCGAGAAGATATTCGCTCGCCACTTCGTTGCCGATCTTTCCAGGGATCAAGTAGGAGTTCAGTCGGTGAAGCCGGGGGACGCGGGGTTCGTCCGAACAGACATTCGATTCAGTCACGAATACGTCACGCCGATGGCCGCGATCTTCTACGAGCAACTCGTGGGCGACGAGCCGATCAACGATCCGGCGTCGGTCTATTTCTTCCAGGACCATCTGACATTCCTGGACGACGTGATGCCGCCCGAGCGAAAAGCAATGGGCCTCCTGGATCTGGCTCATCAACTGGTGCACAAGCAGGAAGACTTCGCTCGAAAACAGGGCATACGCTTGCACGGCGCTCAGCGCGACCGCAAAGGCTCGGAAGCGATCTGTCACAGCCTCGTCCTGCAAGACTATGCGTTGCCGGGCCAGGTAATCATAGGCTCGGATTCGCACACCCCTCACGCGGGGGCCGTCGGAGCGGTCGCTTTCGGAGTCGGAACGACCGACATATTCAATTCGTGGATCACAAAAGACGTGCGCGTGCGTGTGCCTGAACAAGTGCGTGTTCGGGTGAACGGCCGCAAGCCCGAAAACGTGACCGCAAAAGACTTCATGCTTGCGATACTCCGTACGCCGTTTGTGCGCAACGGCGACGCCATCGGCCGGCTTGTCGAATACACTGGGGAAGCGGTGGCAGACCTCAGCATTGACGAGCGCGCAACGATGACTAACATGGCGGCTGAAGTCGGCGCGTTCACCGGCATCGTCGCTGCGGATGCGAAGACGATCGAGTTTCTTGCAGGACGGGGTATTCCTCGCGCAGAAGCCGAGCGATTGTGCGCGGGAATGACCAGCGACTCGGAGGCCGAGTACGCGTTGACGATCGAGATCGACGCCAATGAGCTCAGGCCGATGATTGCGACGCCCGGCGATCCGGGGAATGGAATGTTTGTCGATGAGTTGAAGGAGCCGGTGAAGATTGATATCGCATATGGTGGCTCGTGCACCGCCGGAAAGAAGGAAGACCTCGACATGTACGTCCGCGTGTTTCGCGAAGCGCTGGCCCGCGGACAACGCGTACATCCCGACGTTAAATGCTTTATTCAATTTGGCTCGGTTGAAGTTCGGGAGTACTGCGAGCAGCGCGGCTACACCGAGATCTTGCGCGACGTGGGAGCAACCGTCATCGAGCCAAGTTGCGGCGCCTGCATAAACGCGGGTCCGGGTGTGAGCACCTCGAAGCAGCAGGTTGTGATCAGCGCGCAGAATCGGAACTTTCCGGGGCGCAGCGGGCCGGGCCAGATGTACCTTGCGTCGCCCTACACGGTTGCCGCTTCAGCGATCGCGGGCCACATTGTTGAGTATCAACCGGCGTCCGCTGCAACCGCAGGATGATTTGGAGTGCGGCGACATCGTCGCCGCTTTGATTACGCATCTGCTGCGATGGAAAGCGGCGACGAAGTCGCCGCACTCCAAATGGAGGATGGATGGCCGTACAGACTCAGGTTGAAAAGTACAGCGGGCTCGATCGCGAGACGATGCTCGAAATCTATCGCCTGATGTACATGTCTCGGCGTATCGACGACAAGGAGCTTCAACTCAAGGCGCAGAACAGAATCTTCTTTCAGATATCCGGCGCCGGCCATGAAGCGGTGCTTGTTGCCGCGTCCCTCGCGATGAAGCCGGGCCGCGACTGGTTCTATCCCTACTATCGCGATCGGGCGTTGTGCCTCTCGCTGGGCGTCACCGCTAAAGACATGTTTCTGCAGGCGACCGGTGCGGCGGCTGATCCGAGCTCGGGCGGCCGTCAGATGCCCAGCCACTGGGCCAACACAAAACTCAACATCGTCTCGCAATCCTCACCCACCGGGACGCAGTTTCTCCAGGCGGTCGGGTGCGCCGAGGCGGCTTATCGAGCCGAGTTGATTGGCGATCCAGCGGAGCTTATAGAGGGCTACCAGCGCGACGCGATTGTCTACGTGTCTGGCGGCGACGGCACGACGAGCGAGGGCGAGTTCTTCGAGTCCCTGAACACCGCCTGCAATTTGAAGTTGCCGGTCCTGTACATGATCGAAGACAACGGATACGCGATCTCGGTGCCGGTCGAGGTGCAAACCGCCGGCGGCAGCATATCGAAGCTGGTGACCGGGTTCCCGAATCTGCTGATCGAAGAGGTCGACGGCTGTGATCCGCTCGCAAGCTACGAAACAGTTCAACGCGCGGTCGCGTATTGCCGCGAGCGACGCGGACCGGCTCTTATCCACGCTCACGTCATTCGCCCGTATTCGCATTCGCAATCCGATGACGAGAAGCAATACCGGCCGGCGGAAGAGCTCGAGGAGGAGATAAGACTCGATCCGATTCGTTCCTTCCCTCAGTTTCTGATCAAGGAGGGACTCGCAAGCGAAGACGACATCAAACGAATCGGCGCCGAGGTTGACGACGAAGTGAACCGAGCCGCCGATGAAGCCATCGCCGCGCCGCAACCGGCCAAGGAAACGGCAACGTTGTATGTCTACTCGCCTGACGTCGATCCGACGTCGAATGAGTTCGACACCGAAGGGCCCGGGAGCGCGGGCGTCTCGCCCGCCTCCGAAAAAGACATCCGAGCCCCAAAAACCATGTTCGATCTCATCAACGCGTGCCTCCACGACGAGATGGCGCGCGACGAGCGAATAGTCGTATTTGGCGAAGACGTAGCCGACTGCAGCCGCGAGCAGCACATCGAAGAGGTGAAAGGGAAGGGAGGCGTCTTCAAACTTACCTTCAACCTGCAGCGGCGATTCGGAAGCGCGCGAGTGTTCAACACCCCTCTTGCGGAAGCCAACATCATCGGGCGCGCGGTTGGGCTTGCGACGCGAGGCTTGAAGCCGATTCCCGAGATTCAGTTCTTCGATTACATCTGGCCGGCCTATCATCAGCTCAGGAATGAGGTCCCTTTACTGCGATGGCGCTCGAACAACACCTTCAAGTGTCCGATGGTGATTCGCGTGGCCATCGGCGGTTATCTCAAAGGCGGCGCGGTCTATCACAGCCAATGCAGCGAGGTGTTGTTCACGCATACGCCCGGCATGCGAGTGGTGATGCCTTCAAACGCGCTGGACGCGAACGGCCTGCTGAGAACCGCGATCCGCTGCGACGACCCGGTGATGTTTCTCGAGCACAAGCATCTCTATCGGCAGACTCACAACAAGGGTGAGTATCCCGGCCCCGATTATATGATTCCATTCGGCAAAGCCAGGGTCGTTCGCGAAGGCTCAGACGTTTCGATCATCACCTATGGCGCGACGGTTTTTCGCTCGGTGACTGCGGCGAACAAAGTCGAAGAAGAGCATGGCATCCAAACCGAGGTGATCGACCTGCGGAGCTTGAATCCTTACGACTGGGAGACGATATCGCGCTCGATACAGAAGACCAGCAAGGCCCTGGTGGTTTACGAAGACGTGGTGTCGTGGGGTTACGGCGCGGAGATCGCGGCTCGGATTGCGGACGAGTTGTTCGAATATCTTGACGCTCCGGTGAAGAGGGTGGCTGCGCTTGATACGTTTGTGGCTTACGCGCCGGAGATTGAAGATGAGATCCTCCCGCAGGTTGATGATGTAGCTTCGGCGATCATGAATCTGGCCCAGTATTGAAGGTGGAGGCGCGAGTACGCTCTCCAGTTTTGTTGATAAAACTCAGGCCGCGCGATCTGGCCGCCGAGAAGTCACTGCGAGTATCGTCCTCGACCGAGAATCAAGCCTCTGATACCGGCGATGAATTCCGGGATGCGAGTCTCTTTCTTCGCGCGATGAGGGCTTGATCCACCTGCTCCTCGGCTTCCTGCTTTGTCGCTCCGGTCACTTCCGATATCTCGCAGACGAGAAGCCGTTTCGCTCGGTCGAGTGTCCCTCGTTCGCCAAATGACAATGCCTTCTTTTCGATCAACTCGGTCAGCGACTCGACGATTTCGGCAAGATCAAATGCTGAACCTGACAAAAGCAATTTCAAGTTGTCGCGGACTCGCTGCTTGCGATCGCTGGATGCCTTCGAAGGTCTCTTGAGCTGATCAAGCAGTTTTGGTATCTCGGGCTGCTTCATGAGCGGCCGGATGCCCACCTGCTTGACCTTGTCCACCGGAACCAGCAACTTCCCGCCGCCCTCGCTGAGGACAACAAGTTGATAGAACGTCATAGGCTTCTCATCAACCGTTGTATTGACGATAGAGCTGACGAGGCACGGCCCCTGACACGGATAAATGACCTTTTTCCCAACAGCAAGCATCACTGTTTCCCTCCGTCGTTGTGGTTCGCGCGCGATCAAGCGGTCCCTGGATTCACCGTGGTTGGCTTAGCGCGGCTTGGGGCGGATCGAGATATTCTCGGAGTCATGAGTGCGGGTGAACAGATAATATCCGCTGCCGACGACGAGCAGGAGGGTCAGCGGCACGAGCACCCAGATGTACCACGGCAGGTTGCTCGCCTCGCTCCCGCCGAAGGCTATCATCGCGAACGGCACGAGTATGGCTACAGTGATCCCGGCGATCGCCGCCGTGCGGGTGGAGGCGATCATCTTGAGTTTATGCGCTACATCTTCGATAGACATTTTGTGACTCCAGTTGCGAGTGAGGTAGAAAGAGGGGCACAATCGATCAAATTTCAGATGCTCGCAGTTCGAATCCGATTGATCGTGACTTCAAGGACCAGGTCTTCTTAGGCTCGCGAGGAGCGGGCTTCGTTCCTGGGCTTGGCGTCATTCACTTTGAGCGGCTTCCCGTGCAGCTCGTGGCCGTTGAACTTTTCCTTGGCTGAGTCCGCGTGCTCTATGGACTTCATCTCGATGAAAGCGAATCCCTTCGAGCGTCCTGAGTCGCGGTCGGTGATGAGATTACAAGAATCCACCTCACCTACTTCACTGAACAGGGTGCGGAGCTCATCACTGCTCGTGTCAGGAGAGAGATTTCCGACAAAAAGCTTGGCTGACATAGTAGTCCTTTCCGTTAGCTGTTAAGTTCAGATAATCTGGGTGATTCCAGAAAGGCTGAGAAGTGAGTGAGCTGAACTCAGTTCGTATTTACCCTAACAGTCGGCGGGCGCATTGTCAAAGGAATGCCCTTCAACGAATGCCCTTCAGCGGCTCTCGGGGTGTGAGCAAAAGTGAGAATTGATTCTGGTGGACGTGCGCCTCCGTTATTAACACCTCAATTCATTGAGGTGTCGGAGCGACTTCGATTGGTCCTAACTGTTTCAACAGTTTTTGGTTGGCCGTGTAAACCGTTGAAACGGTTCAGATCACCTGCCCGCGCCCGGCACCCCACCCAAGGTGGGGTGTTACTCAGAAACAGACTGGCCTACCAGAATTTGGGGTTGATATCAAGAACACGCCTTCTCAGGAGTCCCATTGTTGATTGCACGCCCGCGCCGGATTGCTTCGCTGTGACGACCGTTTCGCTCAGGTGCTATAATCCCCGGGTCTGAGAATCACCATCGTTATTTGGAGGATCTATGGCACTAAGCGAAGCTCTTTTACCCGAGTTCGACCACGAGATGTCGAATACTCGAAAGACTCTCGAGCGAGTCCCCGACGACAGGTTTGATTGGAAGCCCCATCAGAAATCCTTTTCGATGGGCGCCCTGGCGACACATCTCGCGACTCTGCCGAGTTGGGCCGCAATAACGGTCCAGCAAGACTCGATCGACATCGCTCCGCAGGGCGAGCCGCCCCGAAAAGCTGAGCCCTGCAACTCGCGAGAGGAGCTTCTGGCGAGGTTCGACCAAAACATCGCCGCGGCTCGAGCCGCCATCGCCGGCGCCAGCGATGAGAAGTTGCTCGCGCCGTGGACGCTCATCTCAGGCGGCAAGACGATATTCACGGTCCCTCGGATAGGGGCGTTGCGAAGTTTTGTCATGAATCACAACATCCATCATCGTGCTCAGCTTGGCGTCTACCTGAGGATGAACGATATCGCGGTGCCCTCAATCTACGGACCGAGTGCGGACGAAGGGGCATTCTAGGCGCCTTGGTTGAGGTGGCAAGCGGGGGAATTGCGTGACCGCGTCTATGGGTCGACGCTATGGGTTCACCTCTTCGATGAGGTTCGATTAGTCGACAACCGGTTTCTCCCCTAACGCCTCATCCATCCGCTCGAACGCGCGGCGCAGGTGCGGGATCGTGATTGAGCCGCCGACTACCAGCGCGACGTTAAACGTGTCCAGGAACTGCTCTCTCGTCACTCCCTGCTCGACGGATTGAAGCACGTGATAGGTGATGCAGTCGTCGCATCGGAGTACTAACGACGCGACCAGCCCGAGCAATTCCTTTGTCCTCGCGTCGAGGGCGCCGCCTTCGTAGGCCTGATGATCGAGCGCGAAGAATCGTTTGATTCCCAGATGATCGCTGCCGAGGATTCGCTTGTTCATCTCCTCGCGATACTGATTGAACTCGTCTATCGACTTGGCCACGTTTCCTCCGTTTGCAATCGTCTCACTGTGAAAGTAAGGCTTGATTGACTACGCTAAGCGCGTTAAGCCCGCCGGTGTAGAATAGCAACGTGACTCCCGTCAGACAATTCCACGAGTGTGCGCTTGGCGAGGCAATCTGGGCTTGTGATAAACTGGCCCGCCTCGAGCTTGAAGGAGACCGCGTTTCTGATTAGCATACGCTGCTAATGAAGGAGCGTGATCGGTTCCTGGCTGTATCGTGAGGGTCTGTTCTTTAACGTGCGGTTCGACGTATCCTGCGCGATGTGAAGCGCGAAGGAGATGACGGTATGGCATCGACGGCTGTAGCTGTAGACGAAGGCAGGCGGAACCTGCTTGCCATCGGGTGGATCATCAACAAGCGGGATGATCTCGTCTGGTTCATCGGTAGCGTCGTTACGAGCTATGCGTTTCTTGCCGCCAATCTGATCCTGGTCAAGCTGGGTCTGTCAGTAATGATCATGACCTGGATATGGGCGCTCGGATTCGACGGACCCCACGTCTTCGGGACGGTATCCAGGACCTACGCCGACAGCGAAGAGCGCCGCAAGCGCGCCAGGCTCTATTACGGAACTCTCTCGTTGTTTCTGCTGGGGCCGGCTTTGGTGCTGGCGGGGCAGGCGCATTTACTCGGCACGGATCTCTGGGGACCGGCCTTTTTCTTCTTCGCTTCGCTTTGGGCTTACTACCACCTCGTCAAACAGCACTACGGATTCATGATCCTATACAAGAAGAAGAACGGGGATCTTGCGGAAATCGACAACTTGATAGACCGCGCTTTCATATTGCTGGGGATGACTTATCCGTTTGTGCGCTTTCTGGCGCACAGCTATGCGGCCAAGGAGCGGCTCGAGGGACTGGGTCTCTCGCCGCAATCCGAATCGGTCTGGTGGTTTGAAACGCTGGTCTTTTCGGCGTTTATTGTCTCGCTGATCCTGTTCCTGGGACGGCAGGCACATCGGCTCTACTTGAAACAACCGATCAATGTTCCAAAGCTGCTGTTGCTCGGCGCCGCGGTGCCAATGCATTGGATCGTGCTCAGGATGCTCGAACCGGTCCAGCCTCCGTCCGCCGCCGCGCTCGCTGCGGTTGCGACACTGACGATCTATCACAATATTCAGTATCACCGGATCATTTGGTTCCACAATTACAACAAGTACGGGCGGCCGGGGGCCGCGAAGTACGGCGCGGCCTCGCTGATCAGCAAGAACGTCTGGAGCTACATCGGGTTCGCGTTCCTCTTCGGAATGTTGTATCACATCCCTCACTATACGATGGTGAAGCCGGACAGCTTCTGGATGGCGTTCATCTGGGGCGGCGCGTTCACTCACTACTACCTCGACAGCAAGATATGGCGCGTTCGCCGCGACGCTCAACTCAATGAGAACCTGCGAATGGCTGGCGCCGAAGTGGCGTAGACTTAGTCTCCGTGCGATTTGAACGGGGCGAACGAAGCACAGACTGAAGCCCGTGCTGCTGCACGTTACTCCTATGAAATGTTTCAACCACGACGGAGTCGACGCGGTCGCCATCTGCAAGAACTGCAACAAGGCCGTCTGCCACAGCTGTGCAGTCGATGTCGGGAACGGAGTTGCTTGCGCCAATTCATGCGAGCAGGAAGTGACGGCTCTCAACGAGCTCATTCGGCGAAACAGGACGGCCGCTCAAAGAACAGGCTACGCGTATCATAGAAATGCGGTCGTCTGCGCTCTGCTTGCGCTCGTATTCGTGTATTTGAGCGTTGACGCTTACCAATCGAATCGTTCGCCGCTTGTGGTGGTGACCGTGGGATCCGCAGTGATTTTCTCAATGGCGGCGTTCTTCAACTACTCGGCGGGACAAAAATTCATGAAAGGCGGCGGTTGAAAGGCTAAGCGCGATGTGGATTGTTCTCACCGCACTGATCGTCGCCGGGCTGCTTATCGCTTATGTCAAGGTTGAGAGCAGAATCAATCAACGTCCGTGTCCTGAGTGCGGGTATCGCGTCTCCAAAGACGGACCCGATGAAGACTGCCCAACGTGCGGCGCAATGATTCCCGCAGTTGGGGGCAGAACTGAACGCTGATGCGAATCCTCAACAACTGGCCCAGGCTCGTATTCATCGGGCTTCCGTTGCTGATCGTCTCGGTCGACGCTGTGGTGCTCGTAGGCGAACGCGTTCAACCGGAGACGCAAAAGGCCATCAGGTTGGTGAAGGAAAGCAACTCTCGCAAAGAGAACTTCACTGTGCAGCAGTACCTATACACAACCGTCTACTATCGGATGAGTCGCGGGGAACCATTGACGATAGAAGGATGGCGGACTTCAAAATCTGATTCAGGCCGGCTGCTGGTTGAGTTCGAGTATAATGACTCCGCTGGGACACACATTGCCGCCTGGGAAGCGGATTTCGAAAGCGGAGAGGTGACGCCCAGGAGCGAGCTAGCCGTGGAGTTGTCCTGGCATTGATGTCACCACCCCGGCGAAAGCGACCGCCTCGCCACAAACACCTCCATACTTGATGGAACCAGGTTGCCGCCCGGCAATGAGAGGACGACAGCGGGCTGGGCTATAATAATCTCGAGCGGCCAATGGCCGTAAGGAAGGGAGATCCAAGATGCGAAAGATAGCAATCGTATTCTCGATACTGGTTATGTCCGGAGCGGCTTCAATCGCTGTCCAAGGCAATAGAAGCGGACCTTTGGGAATCACATCGCCCGCGGCGCAAGACCCCATGTACCTGGACCGGAGGATCAGCTTGCTCGAACAACGATTGAATATTCTCGAATCGAACGTCAGCAGGCTTCAACAGCAAGCGATGGCTCCGGCAATCGCGCCGACGCAACCGGCTCGAAATCCCGAGAACGAGTTGCTGCGTTCAGAGTTGGAAATCTTGAAGAGCCATCTGAGAGAAGTGCGTTGCGGCGTCGCGCATTTGGATGAGCGGACGCTTTCGGCTGCCGCTAAGGAGGCTCAAAAGCGGAGCGGCGCTCAAACTACGGATCCTTGCCGGCAATTTCCGGATTCGCCCGTTACGCTTACGCCGATTCGGTGAGCGGGGCTGACTTTGTGTCCGGCGGATGAAATCGTTTCGGGCGCTGATGTTAGCGACGCCGCACAGCCTGAGCGAATCAGCTCAACTCGCGTTAACTCCTTCTCGACTCAACCGATTATCGCGGCTGAGGCCGCCATATCCGAATGCATCATCACAACCAGATACCAGCCCAGCATGACGATCAATG
Source organism: Blastocatellia bacterium (assembly GCA_035455165.1). GTDB lineage: Bacteria > Acidobacteriota > Blastocatellia > UBA7656 > UBA7656 > Onstottus_A. Next base: position 70,814 of record DATIFP010000100.1, on the reverse strand, counting down.
GCAGCTCCGCCAACGCCGCGGCTACCGGCCAGATATCAATTGTCGCGCTGAGGTGAATCATCCCACCGGTGTTGAAGCGAACCAGCGGTTCTCCGGATTCGGTGCTGAATTGCAGGCTCGTTTGCCAAAAATTTGTGTCGGCCAGGAGCTTCCGGCCGTCCGGAAACTCGAGCGTCCCTCCGCCGCTCCATGTGTTGTTTCTGAAGGTCGCCAGGTCGTGGTCCGAGCCGCACAACCGGATCGTGACTCTGGTTTGAAAGAAGCCAACCCGTTTGAATGTCCAGCAACCATCCGCGCTCTCGCCAGTTGCAAATGAGCCGAATGCGCTGCGGAAGCTGAGCGTGCCTGCAAGCTCATTGTTGGTCCGCAGTTCGTAATGCATGTTAAAAGCGGACGGCTGAACCCACTTCAAATTACTGCCGATCAGTCTCGAGACGTTTTTCATTTGGCGTTACTCCAAATCAGACAGGGCATCGAATAGTGACAGACGGAACGAGTGAGCCTTTACTGACGAGCCTCGCGCCTGGTCCGGAGGAAGCCAACGATCGCAAAAAGGGCGAATGGCGCCGTGTTGATCAAAGGTCCGGCGACCGATCGAAGCGACCTAACGTCGAGCCAGTGGACTATGGAGAACAACGCCCAGAAGGTTGTCATCGCCCAGTGATAAGACGTGCTTTGTTCATAGTGCCTGATGAACCACAGCGTTATTAGCCCGGCGAACACCATTAGCGAGCCGAACTCTTGAATCAGGTGCAACGTGTTCGGATCTCCGTGGGCGATGTCGATGACTAAATTGTGCGCGAAATCGGGAAGCACTCCAGTCCGCACCAGCAGGACGGTCGCACCCAAGAGCAGGAAGACCACACCGAAAAAACCGTAGAGCGTTTTGGCGATGGTTATGGTTTTCACTGGTTTGCCTCCGTTTTCCTTGGGGCCTGTTCACCGCTGCTCTTAGCCCTGATATTTGGTTACGACGCGACATCCTATCAAACGGACCGAACGGATTGTAAGTTGCAAACGCGCGGTGTGACCGCATCGGTGACGACCGGGGTTCCCGATAATCTCGCCGGGTCGCCCTTGTCGTGTCCGGGGCCCCAATTGCCATTGTTTTCTTCCGGTGGTTTTGATAGCCTGCCATTCCGCGTATTTATTCACCGGCTTAATAACGTGGAGGGCTCAACGTCTGAAGCGCCGAGGCTTCTAGCGGGAAAGGCGAAGAATTGGGCATCCGCCGCCATTCATCACTCACATCAGGAGGTCCGTATGCCGATATCAATGACCCGACGACAACTATTGATCAACACCGGTGCCGTAGCGGCCGGTCTGACAATCGGACGCGGCACCGCCCGTGCCGAGTGGATACCTTCGTCAGCGCTTCCCCTCGAAGAGGAAAAGGTGAAAGTGCGGGCGAGGCTCAATAGCAACGAGAACCCTCACGGTCCCTCCGAGCGCGCGCGTCGTGCTATGACCGACGCGTTCAATGAAGGCTGCCGCTATCCCGGCGGCCAGAACAAAAAACTCGAGGAGTTGATCGCCAAGAAAGAGGGGTTGTCTCCTGATCAAGTGATCCTTGGCGCCGGCTCGGGTGAGATACTTCGCATGGCTGCGATGGCTTATGGGCCGCAAGGCGGCGAGCTGCTGACGGCCCACCCGACCTATGAGGGCCTCGAGAGCGCCGCACGAACCATAGGCGCGTTCGTCCATCGCGTGCCGCTCAACAAGAACTTCGAGCACGACCTGGATATGATGGATCGGCGAACCACACAAGCGGTGCGTCTCGTGTTTGTCTGCAACCCAAACAATCCCACCGGAACCATCGTCCCCGGAGATCGGCTGCGCTCTTTCTGCAAGGAAGTGTCGCGGCGTTCGGTAGTGCTGGTGGATGAGGCTTATCACGATTACGTCGAGGCGCCCGAGTACTCCTCGATGATCGATCTCGCCCGCGAAGGTCATAACGTGATCATCTCGCGCACCTTCTCCAAGATTCATGCGATGGCTGGGCTGCGCGTAGGGTACGGATTTGCGCGCCCGGACATCGTGGCCCGCCTCCGCCAGTTCCGAAACATGATCAATATCCTTGGTCTGCAGGCTGCGATGGCCAGCTATCAGGATCCGGAGTTCCAGAACTTCAGTCGTAGAAAGAATGCCGAAGCACGGTCGTACCTCTACAAGGTGCTCGATGAACTGGGCTACAAATACGTCCCCTCGCACGCCAACTTTGTCTTCTTCAAGCTGGGCAAGGACGTCCAGGCGCAAGCGTTTCGCGAGGCGATGGAGAAGAAGTACGGGATCCTGGTGGGACGAACATTCCCGCCCTACAACGAATACTGTCGGGTCAGTATGGGAACCATGGACGAGATGAAGATTTTCGCGACCGCCCTTCGCGAAGTTACCAGAGAGGGCCTGGGGGCGGCCAAGAAGCCGCAGCAGCCCGAGCCTGAAAACTAACCGAGCGTTTAGAGTACCGGCTTTAGCCGGGTAGTGCCCTTCGCATCGGGTGTTCTTAGAACTCCCCACTACCGGCCAAAGCGGGTACTCTGAGCGACCCTTCGCGCGGACTGCCGGGCTCGGTCAAGCGGCGAAAGTTGTATCGGATCAGAGCGCGCACGTTGATGGCTTTTCCATCGCGCGTAGCGGGTTTGAACTTCAGTTGACGGATGGCGTGCTCGGCGGATTCGTCCAATCCAAATCCACCCCATCGAGTTATTTCAACATCGCCCACCTCTCCGCTTGCGCGAAGCACCGCCAGCGCTTCGACGGTTGCAGTAATATCCGCTCGCTCCGCCTGCGGAGAATACTCAGGCCTGACACGATTGAGGATCTCAGGCGGAGTGAAACCATCGGCGCGCGGTGACCCTTCCTCGGGAATGTCTTCTATCGGTTCGTTGAGCGTACGCGGTGGTGCTTGCGAACTGTCCCGATGTGCCAGCATGCGATCAACGTAGCTTGCGGCCCGCGAAGCCAGGATCTTGCTCACAGCGTTGATGGCGGATTCCCGGGTGACCGCTTTCTCAGAGATGAAGTCGAATGCCGCGAGCGCCCCGGTCCTTCCGTCGACAATCAGCACCGCGGCATAGGCGTCTTCGTGCGATTCGCGCTCGCGTTCGCTTCGAGTGAGCGCCTCGGTCTTGCCGACGATGAAGAAGTCGCAGCCGATCGCGCTTCCCACCCGACGCGCTTCGTCACGGGTCATGTTCAAGGAGCCGGCGTATCCGACGCCGGTCAAAGCTGCCTGCATCATTGAGCGGTCGATCACGACCAGCCGATCGTCGCGGCTGAGCGCTTCTCTCAATCCTGAATCCAGCAAGCTTGCGCCCGAATCAGCTTTGCCCTGGATAAAATCGATGAGCGCCACTCGTGTTGCCGCCGGCTGGCTGCGCTGGCTTGAAGCTTCCGAAAGTGAGACGACTGAAAGAACCAGGAGAACTGCGTTAAGAACCAAAACGCGGAACATCAGGGCTCCAGACTCAGATGCTGACAATTCGAGGGATGAGTCGCACGATCAGCTCTGCAAGCTGTTTTCCCGTGCGCTCGCCGACGATCATCACTTCGCTGTGATCTATCTGTGTGCTCGAAAGACCCGCTGCGACGTTCGTGATGCACGATATCGCCAGCACGCTCATCCCGCAGTGTCTGGCAACGATTACCTCGGGTACCGTCGACATTCCGACCGCGTCGGCGCCCAGCTTTCGCATCATGCGGATCTCGGCCGGGGTTTCGTAAGACGGTCCGCGCAACGCCATATAGACTCCCTCAAACAGCACGACGCCGATCTCGCGTGCGACTTCGTGCGCGAGTTCGAGATAAGCCGTCGTGTAAGCGGCAGTCATATCGGGGAAGCGCGGGCCGAAGCGTTCGTCGTTCGGACCTCGCAAGGGACTTTCACCCATCAAGTTTATGTGATCGGTGATCGCCATGAGCGCGCCCGGTTCGAGATGAGGCGCCGTACCGCCGGCTGCGTTGGTGAGAATGAGCGAGCCGATTCCCAACACGTTGAACACCCGGATTGGTAAAGTCACCTCGTCCATCGAGTAGCCTTCATAGAAGTGGACGCGGCCCTTCATCAGCGCCACGTCGACGCCGCCGACCGATCCGACAATGAGCATGCCGTCGTGGCCCTGGACGGTAGACGTAACAAAGTGAGGAATGTCGCTGTATGGTATGTCGACTCCGCCCTCGAGGGCCTCGGCTACTCCCCCCAGGCCCGACCCCAGCACAACCGCCACCCGCGGCGCGCGCCCTTGCGCTTTGGAGAGAATGAAGCGGGCTGCCTCGGCTGCTTTGTCGTAGGGCGAAATTGCCATAAGAAGGTATCGTACTTATTTCTCTTTGACGTACGGCGTGCCGATGGCGCGCGGCGGAGTCGCGCGCCCGATGAATCCTGCCAGAACAACCATGGTCAGTACATAGGGTATTATCTGAATCATCTGGACCGGTATCCGCACGACCCCTTGCATCTGATCCGAAATTGCCTCGGCAAGTCCGAACAACAAGCAAGCGAAAAACGCGCCAACCGGGTGCCACTTGCCGAATATCAACGCCGCCAGCGCGATGAACCCTCGGCCCCCGGTCATATTTCGGGTGAACAGGGAATTCTGTGCTATTGAAAGATAAGCGCCGCCGATCCCTGCAAGCAATCCACTGAGCAGCACACCGGAGTATCGCATTTTATAAACGCTGACGCCCGCCGTGTCCGCGGCTTCAGGATTCTCGCCGACCGCGCGCAATCGCAAACCGAACCGGGTTCGAAACAGAATGTAGTAGCTGATCGGCACCATCGCGAGCGCAATATATGAGATCGGCGTGTGGCCCGACAGGAGCTGTCTGAGCACCGGGATTTGATCGATCAACGGAATGTGCCACTCGGGCAGGGTTTGCTCGCGAGGAAGTTGAGGTGTCGAGCCAGTCGATTCAAAGAGCGCGCCTGAAACAAGCGGCGGGACTCCGAGGAACAGGATGTTGATCGCTGTTCCCACGACAACCTGGTCGGCTTTGAATTGGATCGAAGCGACCGCGTGGATGAGCGCCACCAGCAGACCGGCGAGCGCCGCGCACATCAAACCGACCCACGGGTTGCCAATCTTCACCGTCACCGCCGCAGCGGTGAACGCGCCGGCGAGCATAATACCCTCGAGGGCGATGTTGATGACTCCGCCGCGCTCCGAGTACATCCCGCCCAGCGAGGCTAACGTAAGCGGTGTCGCATACCTCACCATCGATGCGAGGAGTGAAAGGCTGAGGATGGTGCTGACCCATCTCATACATTTCCCCTGATTAATCGCTTTGCGCCGCCCCGAAACACGGACTCGCAGGCGACGAACAAGATGACGATCGCCTGCAGGACCACTACCCAATCCTTCGACACGTTAGTGAAGATGTCGATGTATAAGCTAGCGTGGTTGAGGGCGCCGAATAAAAGCGCCGCAATCAACACGCCGGCCGGATGATTGCGGCCAAGCAACGCCACGGCAATTCCCGTGAAGCCATAGTTCTTGGAAAAATCATGATAGTAGCGATACCGATAACCAAGCACCTCGTTCACGCCTACCATCCCCGCGAGCATCCCAGAGATGAACATCGCAATGACGATGTTTCTCGCGATCGAGATGCCGCCGTATTCCGCGGCGGACGGGTTTACGCCCACTACGCGAAGCTCGTATCCCCATTTGGTCTTCCACAGGAAAACGTAGACAATTACGCAGGCGGCGAGCGCGAACAGGAAGGCCATGTTCAGCGGCAATCGATCGGGGAAACTTATACCTAGCGCACCAAGCATCGCGCTCATTCTTGGGATGTGAGGACCGACGATCTTATCGCCTACCCTTTCTGCAATCGGAAACGTCTCCAGGATTGGGTCGCCCTGTTTGCGATAGTGATACTGGGTCAGGTAGCTGACGAGGCCGACCGCGATGAAGTTCATCATTATGGTGGTGATGACCTCGTGAGCGCCGAACTTCGCCTTGAGCACGCCGGGGATCCCCGCCCACGCTCCGCCAACAAGCACCGCCGCGAGCATCGCAAGCATCACCACTACCAGAGCCGGCCAGCCGGGCAGCACCAGCCCAACCCACGCGGTCGCAAAAGCCGCCGCGATCAACTGGCCTTCAGCGCCGATATTGAGCAACCCGCACTTGAATGCGACCGCGACAGCCAGCCCGGTAAAGATCAGAGGCGTTGCATAGAAAAGCGTGTAGCCGATTCCATCGAGCGAGCCGAAAGCGCTGGTCAGGAACAACTCGTACACCAGCATCGGGCTATCGCCGACCATCCAGACGATGACGCCGCCGACAAGAAAGGCCGCAACAACGGCGATCAGCGGGAATAGCAGCTCTTTGAGCAGGCTCTTCATCGGGCATCGGTCGGGTTCTCAACGCTCGACGACAACGGTTGTCATCGTTCACCTAACAACTCTGCACGCGAGTACCCGGTGTTGAGTAGCTTTGCATTAACCAGAGGCTATGCTGCTTGGCGATCTGGACGCGCCGCCTTGAAATAACCGATCACGCACGCGATCGCGACGCCGACTATACCGGCTATCAGACCGGCGGTGACAACGCTGCGCAGATTGCCCGGGCGCGAAACCGACCCCGGGACGATGCGCTCGATCAGATGAGTCTTCTCGGTCATGATCGGCGACGAGTTGTTGGCCACTACTTCGTCCAACTGGGTTCGTATCTTGAGTGCGATATCCTGTTCCACGGGCGAGGTGCCGATTTGTTTCAAACGCTCCTCGAGCCAACGTTGCTGATCGAGATGCGGTGCGAGCGCCTCGTCGTACAGCTTGTCGTGGCGCGCGATTATTTCCTCAGCCATGACTTGAGCAAGCCGGACCGATTCTTCAGCGTTCTCGGTGTTTGCGGTCACGCGCACCAGAATTGGAGCGAAAGACCGCGGCCGTCCCGATTCAACGGGAGCGACCTGCACATGACGGGCGAGCTGGCCGGGTCTGAGGTTCGCTTTTTCCGCGGCCTCTTGAACGAATGCCGGGTTGTTAGCGGTCTCTACCGTAACATAAATATCTTTGAGTGGTTTGCCCCAAACGCGGCCGACTTCGATCAGCGCGTTCGCGGTGTGCGTCTCGCGTTGCTGCGCCCCCGTTAGCGCGGTCACTCCGCTCGCGGCTGCAACGAGCAGGATGATCAACCACTTGCCGCGCCAGATCCAGGTGAGGAAGGCATCGAGCCGAATCTCATCGTCTGGCGCTTCTCGTTCGTCTTCCGGCATCGTGTACTCGTATCTTTAGCCTACAGGGAGCTGCAAGGAAAGTCCCTGCAACCGAAGCTCAATTCCATCCCAAGCCGCGTCGCTGGTGATTATCAGGTTAGTCCGGCTCTTGTCAACGTCCACGGTCCTCGTCGCGAGTCGAAGGTTTTGATATGAGTTGTCTCACCGGAGAACGTTAACAGGGGGGAGGTACTTTGCCTGCGGCCAGGATGAGGTGTTTGCGCACAATTATGATTGCTCCGCGGTCTCGGATGGGCCGCGGAGCGCTGAATCGAAGCAGAGTGTTGATCAGGCGCCTCACACTCCGGGGTGTAGCCGGTTGATGAGCGCCCGGTAACGAGGGGCTGATCGGCTGCTCAGATCGCCCGGGACTATGAACAAACGAAAAGTTCCGAGCTTGTTGTGAACGACCGTGTAAGTCTCTTGTCGAAGGAGCACAGCCCTCCGCCCCTGAAAGACGAGGGAAAAAGACTCTCGTGTGCTCGCGCTCGTCCTTTTGATGTCGGCCGGGGTCTGGTCGTCGACCGCGACAAGCGTCAAGTTGGTAAGCTCTACGCCACTAAGCTTGAATGTGAACGCGCTGTTCAGGTTGTTCGAGAACATAGCGCTGGTTATCAGAAATAGGGGATCACCGAGGGCCGAACTCGGAATAGGGGCGCTCGGATCGGCTTCGACGCGCTGCGACGAAAGTTTTTCCGCAAAGACTCCCAAACGAAGACCCCCCGAAAGCAGCGCTGCTAATCCCACCTTACTCCCGTTCCCTAGAAAAGATCGCCGTGAGCCGTTCATTCGTTGCCTCCACGTTGGTTTGGTGAGGACATTGCGCGCGAGTCTAACGGTTGGAGTCAAGTTGTGCAACGCCGATTAGGCTGTCAGGCCCTGTGTGGTAGGATGTCTCGGTCGGCGGAAGCCATCAATGTCAGTTACACTCAGAACAACAAATCCGGGTGACGAGTCATTCCTCTATGATTTGTATTGCAGCACCCGCAATGAAGAGATTGCCGCGTGGGGATGGGATGCCTCCCAGCAAGAGGCGTTTCTGAGATTGCAGTTTAACGCTCAGCGACAACACTACGATTTGAGTTATGAAGGCGCCGATCACAAAATCATTCTCCTGGATGATCAGCCCGTGGGCCGGATACTCGTATTCGACTGCGAGCGCGAATGTGTGCTCGTCGACATTGCGCTGCTTCCGCAGCTGAGAGGCAATGGCATCGGGACCCAATTGATACAGACTTTGCTGGACGAAGCCGGACACTCGGGCAAGCCGGTGGTTCTGCACGTCGAGAAACACAATCGTGCCCGGCGTCTCTATGAGCGGCTGGGATTTGAGACAGTTGGGGACACCGGGGTTTACTTCAAAATGGAGTGGCGGCCCGAAACCTTATAGAGACGGAGATTCGAGAATGCTTGAAAAGCTTACGGCGGCGTCGCTGTCCGAACAACTCAACACAAAATTCAGACTACACTTGCCGTCTTCGGAGATAGTGGAGCTTGAGCTCACTGACGTCGAGGACTTTGGGTCATCCGGGAGACAGGAACGCTTCTCGATCCTGTTCAAAGGACCCCTCGATCCTGCCGTCTGGCAAGGTATGTACCGGCTGGACCACGATCACTTTGGAACGCTTGATTTATTCATTGTCGCCATCGGCAAAGAAGAAGATGGTATGCGCTACGAAGCCGTCTTCAACCGGCTAAATAAACCGCAGCCGAAGACAGTCTGAAACGAACTATGCCAAATAAGAACATTTCGCTGCGTCCGGTAACCGCCGATGATGAGGGGTTTCTTCTGGAGGTATACGGGAGCACCCGTGCGCTCGAGCTTGCCTTGACCGGGTGGGACCAGGCGCAGCAAGACGCCTTCATCAAGATGCAGTTTGCTGCTCAGCAGCAGTATTATGGTTCCGCGTTTCCTCAGGGTGAACACAACATCATTCTGCTCGACGGACAACCTGTAGGCCGCATCTACACTGCCGAAGCGGATGATGTGATACGAATCATGGACATCACGTTGTTACCCGCCCGGCGCAACGGCGGGATAGGCACACCGATAATTAAAGAAGTGCTCGCCCGAGCGCAAGCGGCGGCGAAGCCAGTCCAGATATACGTTGAGAATTACAACCCATCGCTTCGGCTATTCGAGCGACTCGGATTCTCTGGAATTCAGGATGATGGGTTCAACCTGCTGCTCGAGTGGCGCTCGCCCGCGTGACGCCTTGCGGCAAAAGCGCACCTTGATCAACGCAGGCGCGCGAAAACCGCCTGGTACAGGGTCCCATTCTCCCCACCCCCCATCGGCACGACAAAGAGGGGGAAGCTGCCCAACATCCGATTCTGGATAAGATAGGTTCCCTGGCTGAACGGTGTGTCTTTTCCGGCGAAGAAAAGGTCGAAGGTCTCGTACTGGCCTGAGCGCGTCCGCGCTGAAACACTTATGAGCTCCAGCTGCTGGGTGTTCAGAGCGGAAACGTGAACTTCAAACGTCGTGTTCAAATTCGCAGCGAAAGACTCGTTTGTTAGGTGGCGCAACCGATCGAGGCCGCTGGCCACCGCGGTTGATGAACCGCTATTCGCACGCGCGCGAACGTTTATGGTGAACAAAGCAGCGACGCTCACAAGCGAGCCTCGCCCAAGGAACTTTCGTCTCGAAATCTTCATTAGATCCTCTCTCACACAAAGTCACCTGCCTAGGCATCCTAGTCTAGGTTCAGAGCAACAACTTTCAATAGTAATGTGTCCTCACTGCGACGATGCTTGACTTGCGTATGGTGGAACTGATACTACCCTTGCGCTTTGTCGCTCTGTCTCGCGCCAGCGAATTGAGGCTGTCCCATCAGAGTATTGAACCCGCGGGCACCGGCTTTTGAGAGGGACGCGTAAGTGAAAAACAGCGACGGAACCGAGGCGAGTCTGTTCAACCACGCGACTGAGCTCTTCAAGGGACACGAGAAGCTGCTCGGTGACGAGGTTCGGAATCTGGCGTTCTATGAGGCACTGAAGAGTCGGGTGACTCCCGGCGCGAGCGTGCTCGACATCGGGTCGGGCACGGGGATCTGGGCCATAGTTGCCGCGCGCCTGGGGGCGAAACGGGTTGTGGCGGTCGAACAGGACCCGCTTTTGATCGGACTGATAAGGTCGCTTGCAAACGCCAACGGTGTATCTGACCGAGTCGAGGCGGTTGCGGGGGATTCGAGGCAAATGGGCTTCGGGCAAAAGTTCGACATCGTGATCAGCGAGACGATCGGGAATCTCGCTTTTGAAGAACAGATTATTCCGATCATGATTGATGCTCGCCGGCGCCTGCTGAATCCCGGCGGCATACTGATTCCTCAGAGTGTATCTCTGGTCGCAAGCGCCGCACATCTGAAACCCCGCGAGGCGCAAATCCCCGCAGGGATCTCGCTGGAATATGAAGGATTTGAGTGGTTGGCCCGGAACATACCTGTCGGCTTGGATGACAACTCACGGCTGAAGCTCTTGTCCGACCCGCAGGAGCTCGAGGGCGTCGATCTAACGACCATTGAGGAGTTGCCAGAGTTTGCGGAGATGACAGCGCGATGGGAGATCGAAACCGCGTCCGAGGTAAACGGCTTCGCGGTTTGGGCCGAGGCCGGTTTGACTGACGAAGTGAAGCTCAATACCCTGAAAACCACTTCGTGGACTCCGCTCATCTACCGGGTAAGTCCCTTCACCCGCAAACGGGGTTTGCTCGAACTCAAACTCACACTGACGTCCACGAGCAACTATTGGACTGCGACATTGTCGACCGAAGGAGACATCGAGACGCAAGCTTATTCCCCGGCGTATGCGGCCTCGCTTCTAGTCGCTCAAGGCAGGACGGGGGTCGATCTGATCGGCAGTCCGCAGCGAATCTCGTTTACAGGGCCCGGCAAATGCTCCGGGTCATGAAGTTGGGGAACTTTTTTTTTACCCCTGAATGTGATGATTGCTTGACTTGGAATTGACGGCATACTAGAATCGGCTCCGCTTGGCGCGTAAGAATCAGCACTAAACGAAGCCGCAAGCAGATTTGAAGAGGCCCCGATCATCAATGAAGACGACGTCAGCGCCGCGATTCACTCGATGCCCCGCCAGGTTAGGTTGTCACTTCGTTGATAGATTGACCCATGCGGCACAAGCCTGAAGGAGAAAACTATGAGTAGCCCGTACATCGGTGAAATCAGAATGTTCGGCGGTAACTTCGCGCCCCAAGGTTGGGCGTTCTGTAGCGGACAAACCATACCCATCTCTCAAAACGATACGCTGTTCACTCTCATTGGAACGACCTACGGGGGTGACGGGCAAGAAACGTTCAATCTGCCCAACCTCCAGGGACGGATGCCGGTACATCAGGGTACGGGCCCCGGGCTCAGCAACTATGTTATCGGTCAGATGGGCGGAACCGAGACCGTGACCCTAACGGTCAACCAAATACCAGTCCACAACCACCCGTTCACGGCGAATAGCGCGTCGGGAACGCAATCAAGCCCGGCCAACGGCGTGTCGGCCACCAATACGCAGAATCAGTTCTCGGCGGCGAATGCAGTCCAACCCATGAATCCCGTTATGGGCCCCTCCGGGGGGAGCCAGCCCCACGAGAACATGATGTCTTTCCTGGTGATCGACTTCATCATCTCGCTGTTCGGAATCTTCCCATCCCAGAACTGACGGGCGGGGGACGGCTTCAGGGCTGTAAAATCGGCTTTCAGACCCTGATCGCTGCGGCCAAGAATCAATCATCAGACCGCGAACGACTTACAGACGAGCTCACGCATCTTCGACAGACCGTCGCTGACCGCTGAACGTCGTTCTTTTAAGGAGGAACCGACAAAATGGGAACACCATTCTTAGGCGAGATCAAAATAGTCTCTTTCAACTTCGCACCGAAGGGCTGGGCGCTATGCAATGGCCAGTTGTTGCCTATCAACCAGAATCAAGCCCTGTTCTCACTCTTTGGCACGACGTACGGGGGTGACGGACGAGTCAATTTCGCCCTTCCCGACTTTCGCGGACGTGCCCCGCTTCATTTCGGCGACGGTTTTACCCAGGGCGAGAGAGGCGGCGAGGAAAATCACACGCTGATCATCAGCGAAATGACTGGTCACACCCATCAAGTGTCGGCGGCTACAAACGCCCCCAACGCGGGAACTCCCGTCGGCAATATGTTGTGCGAAAGTCCTCCGGCGAACTCGTTGTTTGCTGCGACACCCAATACCGCGATGGCTCCCCAAGCGGTGGGCAATGTCGGGGGGAGCCAGCCGCATAATAACTTGCAGCCCTACCTGTGTCTCAACTTCATCGTTGCACTTCAGGGAATATTCCCGTCGCAAACCTAAGGAGGACGTCAATGAGCGATCCATTTGTTGCTGAAATCAGGATGTTCGGATTCAACTTCGCGCCGAAAGGGTGGGCTCTGTGCAACGGACAACTGCTGCCGATCAGCCAGAACACCGCTCTGTTTTCGCTGTTGGGAACCACCTACGGAGGCGATGGGAAATCAACGTTCGGCCTGCCCAACCTTCAGGGCAACGTCCCCCTACATCAAGGGCAGGGCGCAGGATTGAGCGATCGGTTTCTTGGCGAGACGGGAGGTTCTTCCAACGTAACATTGATCGGAACGGAATTGCCCCTTCATTCTCACACTGTCAACTGCAATTCCGTGGCAGGCAGTCTGCCAAACCCGCAAAACAATCTGTGGTCGCCGCTGCCGGGCCGGACGCCTGCAAATCTCTATTTCACTACTCCGGCTAATACGACCATGAGTCCTCAGGCGATAGGGGTTTCCGGCGGAAGCCAGCCGCACAATAATATGTCGCCTTACCTCGTAGTCAATTTCTGCATTGCCATGCAAGGCGTCTTCCCGGCTCGTAATTGAGCGGGACGCGCAGAACGCTGCGGTGGGCTTGAATGATCTGGACGTAGCTAACATAGCGCACGGTGAAGGTCGCCGCCTGGTGACCTTCACCGCACTGCGCGTTTCTGCGATTCCACCCTTTCGCGCGCCTAGCGCGAACGGAACTCGTCACGATAGGGACGGTAACTCTCCCGCCCTAGTGGCATTCTGTGAAAACTCGCTTAGTATCTCACCGAGTTGTAGTCGGTTGGAGGACCATCATGCAAAGATCATTTTCCAGAATCACATTGCGTAATTCCCTATTCTTCGCGTTATCTCTGGTGGCAGTCGCAGCTCTGCTGGGCTCCGCAGTTCCATTGGCTTCAAGCTGGGCTCGACCCGCTAAGAAAAGCGAATTCAAGTTCGTGAGATCCGGCGCGCCTTATCTTAATCTGCAAGAGGGCCGCGAGCTGGAAACCGTGTACGGGGAATCGGCTGCAAGCGCGCAAGGGCACTTCTCCGGTGAGGCGAGGCCCCTGGCGTTGGCCTCCGGTGATATCGATATCGACGGATTCACGGACCTGATTTGCGGGTATGCGGGCCCGTCGGGGGGCTTCCTGACATTTCATCGCGGTAACCGTGAGGCTCTCGCTCCAGCGGATCCGGGTTCCCTGGAGGGTATCGCAAAGGGCCAGTTTCCGGAACCTTTTCTCGAGAAAGCGGCGATCCTTAATCTGCCGGAGGCACCCGACTTCATCGCAACCGGCGACTTCAACAGGGATGGCAGCCCCGACGTGATTGTTGCGGCCCGAGGAAGCAACGGCTTGTATTTGTTGTCTGGGGACAGACACGGGGGCTTTGCATCTATTGACCGCATAAGCTTGCCGGGCGCAGTTACTGCAATGCTCGGCGACGACCTCAATGAACGCGACGGCATGGCAGACCTGGTGGTGGGTGTCAGCTCCGACTCCGGACCAGCAATCCTGGTTTTTGATGCTGCGTCGAGCATCCTCGCATCGACGCCGGCCATCTATCCGCTGCCCGCCGAAGCGAGATCGCTGGCCGCGGGCGACCTGGATGATGATCGCGCGCGCGACGTCGGAGTAGTTGCAGGCAGTCAGCTCTTCATCCTGCACGGACGCAAGCAACTACCGAGTCTGGACGGGCGGCGTCTCAATGAACAGGCAGGGCAGTTAGAGCGGGTGAACTTGTCCTTTGCGGCAAGGGCCATCGCGGTTGGCGACTTTATCTGGGATCGCGACAACCGCACTGAAATCGCGGTGATGTTTGAAGACGGCAGCGTTCATATTGCCGCCCGAGGGAAGCTTGATTCTCGTCCGATGACGGTCGACGAAATGCGACTCGCGAGGCGCAAAATGGCCAAGCAGCGAAAAGAGGCGGAGAAGGCGATCGAGAAGCGCGAGCGGATGGCGGTCACGGCGCGACGGTCGGGCGAATCGCTGAACTGGGAGGTGGTGGAAGATGTTTCAGCATCGGAACTTCCTGCAGCCCCGTCTGTCTCCAATCAAGGCTTGTCGGATCCTGCGCTGCTGGGAGCACGGATGTCAGGATTGCCCTCGGACGACCTCGTGATCCTGAATATGCAGGCTCATCGGCTTCAGATAGTCTCGAGGAAAGGGCCGGACCAGAGCGGGCAGCTCTCGGTGCAATCTGTCGGACGCTCGTCTCTCGACATCGAGTTCGATGACGAGATCGCTGCAGCCTTGCCTATGAGGGTGAACGTGGATGGGCGGCCCGGCCTTGTGGTATTAGCAAAAAGCAGGAAGGCCCCGCTGATCTTCACTCCGCTGGCTAACAATACCTTTATCGTTAACACCGCGAACGATACGGATGATGCGTCTGTCGGGGACGGAGTGTGTGCCGACTCGAACGGTGACTGTTCGCTGCGGGCGGCGATCCAGGAGGCTAACTTCGATTTGACCAACGACACCATAACCTTTTCGGCCTCGCTCAACGGCGTGCCCATCAAGCTGACCCAAACTGGAAACGATTCCAATGCCGGTGCCGGGGACCTGGATATCAACAGCAACATGACCATCACCGGGAATGGAGCGGCGAACACAATAATCCAAGGCGCCGACGATGCGAGCTTCACCAACTCGATTGGCGACAAGATATTCGGAATCAACCAGGACGGAATCTTCGACAGTCTCACGGTGAGCTTCTCGGGAGTGACGATCAGATATGGCAGGAATACCGTCCCATTTGGTGATCCGTCATTTGCCTACACCGGCGGCGGAGTTGACGCCTTTCTTACCGGGAGCGGTAACTCGATAACGTTCACCGCCTGCACGATCGACAACAATGCCAACGCGTTCAGCTATGGCGGCGGCGTCAACATCGACAGCTTCACGTTCGGGATCAGCGGCGGCACAGTGAGCTTCATCGGGTGCACGATCTCAAACAACCAGCTGCAAGCAACCACAACGGTCCAAAGCGGCGCTGGCGCTAATCTCTTCGCTGACGTGCACGACGTAGTGTTCACGAACTGCACGATCACCGGCAACCAGGCGCAGAACAGCAATGTCGCCGCCGGCATCAATATCCGTCACACCAATGGCGGCACGATCACGATCAACGGCACCGATGTCACCAACAACACCGCCGGGTCGCACTCCGGCGGCATTCAAACGGGTTTCAACCAGACGGTGAACATGAACATCGGGACGATCAGTGGCAACTCAGCCGGCGGTGACGGCGGGGGTGTCAATGCAAGCGGCGGCATCAACAACCTGTCCAATCTGACCATCAGCAACAACAGCGCGGCCTCGAGCGGCGGCGGCTTGTTTGTCGCCGGCGCCACACTGAACGTCAGCCTCAGCCGGATAGCCGGCAATACCGCGGCCACCGGCTCGGGCATCGCGCAAACGGGTGGGATCGCGATGGTAGAAAACAACTGGTGGGGCTGCGATGGATTCCCGGGCGCAGCCGGCTGCCAGACCGGTTCGGGCACGTTTGACGCCAATCCTCGAATAGATCTTCGGTTGCTGCCAACCAGCTCGATCCTCGGCCTGGGAGGGACGCAGGGATTCACTGCGGACGTTAGTCAGAACACGAATGGCGCCACAATAAATCCGTTTGTGCTGAACGGACTAACAATACTGTTCAGCAACACGGCAGGACTGGGGAATGTGTCGCCGGGGTCGGCGTTGTTGAGCGGCTTGACGGCGAGCACGACCTTTACCGCCAACTCGACGTGCCCGAGTCCAAATACCGGAACGGTGTCGGCGACCCTGGACAACGGCACTCAGACATCCTCGGTCGCGGTGCAGGAGGCGCCCGCCATCTCATCCTGTCCGGCCGATCAGATCGTCAGCGCGGACCTCGGGCAATGCTCCGCGTCGGTTTCGTTTACCGCGCCGACAGCTACAGCGGGCTGTCCCGCGCCAGTTGTGACCTGCAAAATCGGCGCGACACCCATTACCTCGCCGCACGTGTTCCCGGTGGGCGTTTCAACCGTGACCTGTACGGCTTCCAACGGCGTGACCCCGAATGCATTCTGCAGCTTCTCCGTCACCGTCAATGACACTCAGCCCCCGACCATCGGACCTTGTCCGGCAAATATCACTACCGACGACAACCCGGCCGGATCCGGCTCGGCGACGGTCACGTATTCCGCGCCAGGCAGCAGCGATAACTGTCCGGGGCAGACGGTAACCTGTAATCCTCCATCCGGATCGAGCTTCCCGGTCGGCGCCACAACAGTGACGTGCACCGCTATGGATGCGTCGAGCAACACCGCGTCGTGTCAGTTCACCGTGACGGTGAATTCACAGGGGCTGTCAGCTCTGAGTCCGGCGATGGTGTGGATCGGGCTTAAGAACAGCGATGACGTCGGAACCAGGTTCGATCTGCTGGCCGAGGTGCTCAAGAATGGGTCGGTCGTGGGTTCAGGCCAGCTCGACGACGTTCCCGGCGGCAGCAGCGGATTCAACAACGCGGTGTTGAGGACGATCACCCTCGCCGTCACCTCCTCGGTCGGCATTGGCGCGGGCGACACCTTGAGCTTCAGGTTGTCGGTTCGCATCGCAGCCACAAGCGGCCACAACAGCGGCACCGCCAGGCTGTGGTACAACGGCGCGGCGGTCGATAGCGGCAATGGCCGCGACGCCGGCAGCAGGTTCGGGGCGACTATCGCAGGGTCGTCGTCGAACTACTTCCTTCGAACGGCCTTCGCTTTGAGCACTGCCGCCGGCTCATCGAGAACGTTTGTGGACAAGCTCGTGAGCAAATCAGGAGGAAACCCCTTTGTCGCGTTCGGGACATGGAGCATAACGTTCTGAGCGGCTGGATAATCGGCAACAACGAGTGTGCGGCCTCGCCTCACAGCGGGCCGCACACTATCGGCACAGTTTGGCAGCTACGCGAGGCGGGCGGGGCATCAACGTCGGTGGCAATCAACACAAAGACGGGCTTGATAATTGGGATTACGTATATTGCCGCATGTGAGAGGTGGTGCTCTTGCGCGTTCAGACGGAGAGTGGTACAAACTACCTTATGAATGACTGGGTAGATGATATTGCAGATCGGCTTGACGGTTTAGATGAAACTCGGCGCGAGTTCCAGCGTCTTCGACGGCAAAATGCGGAAGTCATAAGGATCAAAGCTCCAGCCCGGTGGAGCGAACTTGATGCAGCGATTGAGAAGAGCGTAGCAAGATGGATGGAGAAAGCAGAAGGAAAAAGAGAACGCGCGGTAGAGTTTCACCGTGAATCAGACATCAGAATAGCCGTCCGGAAGTCGTTTTTCCCTCAGATGCGGTTGAATGTCGAGCTCGATCTCCCAGGGGAAGCGATAAGATACAGTTATCAAGTTCAAGAGTCTGTTGGAGGCGATGTGCAACAGCTACCGCAAGAGCCATTATCCTTCGTAGTAGATCCCAATAACGAAGTTTATATAGTCCATCAGAGAAAGGTGATGTCTGCTGATGAGACGGCTAAACTTCTGTTGTTGTCCGTGTTCAATGCCTGTTCCTAGACTAGGGCGCTTGCGCGGCAGCGAAAATTACCGGCAATCGCGTTCAACGGATTTCCAAGGTCACTCACTTCGATGTTCAGCCGTTCAATCTCGACCGGTTTCAGAATGAGTTCATCATTCTGCTCGACGGAAAACCTACGCTCATTCTCCAGTTCGCGATGATTAGCCATGTTCATGGCTAATAAAGTTGACATACTCGGCTGGATTTTGTGCTAGACGCCCAACCGTGTAAGTGCGGCTTGTTGCATATTGGGGCGAGGAACACGTCTTAGGACAGTAGCAGTCAATGCTAAAGGTTGACAGGGGAGAGTCGTTTGGGTTACATTCAGCCGGCGGTCAGAAGCGGCTAGGTGTCGGGTAGCCGCCAGCACAACGCCCAGCACCAACACATGGCAATCGGCTCGCTGTGAGCGTCTCGGCACGGTGCAGCGTTTCCAAGGTTCACGGTCGTTCCCACGTGCACGGAAATCGTTCAGGGTATAGCACCGGCTGACACGCGGATCTCCGCCCAAACTTTCTGAATCAAGAAAGATCGGAGGAAAATCATCGGTGACTGGAACGACAGCGGAATCGCTCTTGGAAAGAGTTTCCACGTTTGTAGCTGGCCTCGTCGAAGGGCGTGATCCAGATCTGGGAGCGCATCACCAAAGACTCAGAGAAGGTACGATGCTGTTTGCGCAGTACGTCGGCTACTCACCTG
Source organism: Blastocatellia bacterium (assembly GCA_035455165.1). Taxonomy (GTDB): domain Bacteria; phylum Acidobacteriota; class Blastocatellia; order UBA7656; family UBA7656; genus Onstottus_A. The sequence goes on along the minus strand of DATIFP010000100.1, from coordinate 52,059 downwards.
AAGAAGCACAACTGCTATCGGTTGGCGCGCGCTTACACGACATCGGCAAGTTGTCCATAAGCGAACACATCTTAAATAAACCAGCGCGTCTAACTGCTGCTGAGGTTAACTTGGTACAACGGCATGCGCTAATCGGTAGCCAATTTGTGGAGCCCTTAGGACTCGATCCCCGTATTAACGAAATTGTGCTTTATCATCACGAGAATTACGATGGAAGCGGCTATCCGGTGGGCTTAGTGGGAGAGGCGATCCCAGTGATGGCGCGAATCGTTAGAATCTGGGATTCCTTTGACGCGCTAACCATCACCAGGCCGTATCAGCGAGCTGTCTCGCCAGCACAAGCGCTGCACCAGCTGCAGCAACGTTCGCAACTTTATGACCCATACTTGCTCAAGTCCTTCTGCGAACTGATGAGCAAACACCGGATGCCCAAGACAGGACGTCAACACCGAGACGCTTGATCTCTAATCCCATGCCTGGCCCTCAGGAACACACTAAAGCCACTACGCGGGCCGGTTTGTACTTTCATCTTTTTGCCGAATGTGGCATACTCGCGCGGACTTGAATTGAGACAGGCCAGGCTCACGACTTCCTGAGGCCCTCGTCAGTGCAGCCTGAAGATTTGTTGACTTTGCTCTATACCGAAGCTGATCGCCCCGGTCGAAGGAATTGCAGTCGGAGGAATCAAAATGAGTGTAACGATATCAAGAGTGACATTTCGCATTTCCGCCTCCCTCACCCTGGCACTCTTTGCTGTCTTTGCTTTATTGGGCTCGGTGCTGCCGATGGTTTCCAGCTCAACTCGATTGACCAAGAAGGGCGCCAACCAGCCTGTAGTTGTCGGGGACAATCCTTATATCAAGCTCCAGGCCCGCGAGCTTCAGATGAATTATGAAGCCGCCGGAACGATGGCGCTCTCCAGCGCCGTGAGTGCGGGCTCCATGAGGCCGCTTGCCATGGCGTCAAGCGATGTTGACCGGGATGGCTACCCTGATCTTGTTTGCGGATACGGGACCGCGGGCCACGGCATTCTTACCGTTCATCGGGCGGACAGGCGCGCGTTCGCGCCCGAAGATCCGGAAATTCTGAAGGGAATCGCACAGGGCGTGTTCCCGGATCCCTTTCTGCCGGATGTCCGGACCTACGAATTGCCCGAAGCGCCTGATTTCATGGGCGCGGGCGATTTTAATCGCGACGGAAGAGCTGACATCGTTGTTGCGGCGCGGGGCGGAAGCATCCTTTATTTGCTCGAGGGCGATGAAGACGGCGGGTTCTCTTACCCTCAACAGATACTATTACCTGGTTCTGTGACTGCATTGATAACAGGCAGCGTCAATGATCAGGATGGGCTTGCAGATGTTATTGTCGGAATCGATTCGCCTTCCGGCTCCTCGATACTGATTTACGAGGGGGCGAAGAGCATTCTGGAAACCGAACCCGAATCGCATCCATTACCGGCGAAGGCAAGCTCCCTCGCGCTTGGCCGGCTCGATGAAGATCGCTTCGAAGACCTGGCGGTCCTGGCGGGCGGACAGGTTCTCATACTTCACGGCCGTGACAATTCCGGCGTGAACGAATCTCCCGTGGATCAGAGAGCAGGAACGTTCGAGACTGTTCAATTGCCGTTCGCGGTGACGGCGATGGCGCTGGGTGAATTCATTTGGGATCGCGACGCTCGAACCGAGATTGCGGCGCTCGGCGAAGACGGGACGGTCCATATAGCAACTCGCGGCGAGCTGGATACTCGGCCCTGGACGTCCGACGAAATTCTTGAGTCACGCCGACAGTTGGCCAAGGTTCGAGAGAAGCTGGAGAAGGCGAGAATCAGGGGCGAGCGCTTGGCGACGCCCGCGCCGAGCGTCTCAAGCCAGCCCTTGAACTGGGAATTAGCGGAAGATCTTCCCGGGACTGCGATCGATTCCGTTTCGACCGCGGCGATCGCCTCCGAGGGAGGCGCATCGCGACCCATGTTGTTGGGAACTCGCATGTCGGCCCAGCCCTCCGATGACCTCTTGGTGATGAACCCCGGAGCCCGTCAGTTCCAGGTGACATACAAGCCCAAGCCGCAGGGTGATTCGCAACTGGCGTCAAAGGCGGCCGAGCCAGCATCTGTCGGATTTACTACTGACGATGAGCCCGTTGCCGTGTTGCCGATGCGGGTGAATGTGGACGGGCGGCCCGGTCTGGTAGTCATGAGCAAAGGGAAAAGCGCGCCCACGGTTTTTCTGCCGCTCGCGGCGACGACCTTTACAGTAACCAGATCAGATGATCCAAACCCCGTCGCATGCTCTGTCGGGAACTGCAGCTTGCGAGCAGCGATCGTAGCTGCCAACGCCAACGTCGGCGCCGACACGATAGTGTTTAATGCCGGCATCAATCCCGTTCTGACCCGAACCGGAAGTGACAACACTGCCTCGCTTGGCGATCTGGATATCAACGACAGCGTGACGATCACCGGCAATGGCGCGGCAAACACCGTTATTGACACCACCTATACGACCGGCTGCGGCGACTGTAAAGTTTTCGGCGTCAATCAGGACGGCACTCATACCGGCATGACGGTGAGTTTCACGGGCGTCACGATTCAGAACGGCTTCAATGATTTCACACCTGCCGGAACCTTCCAGGAGACGGGTGGCGGTATCGACTTTTTTCTGACCGGCACCGGAGTCTCGTACTCGCTGACCAACTGCGTGGTCAATAGCAATGTCGTGACAAATGCCACAAATAGTGCTCAGAGCTATGGCGGCGGCATCAATATTGACAGCGGCGCCCCCAATGCCGGCACCAATCACGGCTCGGTGACGCTTACCGGTACTACCATCTCAAGCAACCAGTCAGATTCCGTGGGCGGCGGCATAGGCGCAAGGGCAGATGTCCACAATCTCACCATCAGCGGCTGCACGATCACCGGCAATACCACCACATCAAACGCCATCGGAGTTGGAGCCCAGGGAGGCGGAATAGACATCCGGCATACAAATGGCGGCACTGTCACTATCAACTCCACGACGACGATCTCCAACAACACCGCCAGAGGTCAGGGCGGCGGCCTCAACATCGTCGCCGGTAATACTCAAACAACCTTTAGCGTCTCGAGCACCACCTTCAGCGGCAATACCTCTCAAAACAGCGGAGGTCCAGGCTTGCCCACTGCGGCGGCGGGCGGCGGCATGTTCTTATCGAACAGCGCGACGCTGACGAATGTCACTGTTTCAACCAATCACGCCGACTTGTCTGGCTCTGGAAACTCATCGGGCGGCGGTATTTTTGTTTCCGGCGGCACGGTTTCTCTGAGCGGCACCAGCAGCATCACCAATAACACGTCGAATGGCACCGCTGGCAGGGGCGGCGGAGTGGTGATAAACGGAGGTACGTTCAACCTCACTGGAGTGACGGTGAGTGGCAACCAGGCAGCGGGTGATGGCGGCGGGTTCTTTGTCGACGGCACCGGGGTTTCTCCGAACAATGCCAAGCTGAACATCACCGGCGGATCGATTACCGGTAATTCGGCGGCAAACGGTGGCGCGCTGGCCACAGATTCCACCTCCACTGCCGCCACGACGATAACCAGCACCTCGATCACCAACAACACCGCATCTACAGACACGGGCGGAATCCTGACCCGTCTGGGCTCGACCACCATCGACGGCATTACGTTCACCGGGAATACCTCGCCGACCGTGAAAACGACAGGGGGCACTACCAACACTGCCAACACGGTCAACATCGATAATAGTATTACCACGTCGGGCGGTACTCTTAGCGCAGGCAGCAGTAGTGTGTTTATCGGCGGGAACTTTGCCTTCTCGGGCGGCACCTTCACGTCGGGCACGAGCACTTTTACCTTCAACGGAACCGGCGCGCAGTCCATCAGCGGGCCATCGTCACCCACCTTTAATAACCTGATAGTAAACAAGGCCTCGGGGACGCTGACATTGGGCGTCAATATCGGTGTGGCCGGCAACCTGACCGTCACCGCCGGGACATTTGATCTGGCTACCTTCACCGCTAACCGGACGGCGGCGGGCGGCACCTTGACCGTGAGCAACGGCGCGACGCTCAAGATCGGCGGCACGAACACTCTGCCTTCCAACTACACCACGCATTCGATCGGCGCGACCAGCAATATCGACTATTCAGGAACCAACCAGAATGTCTCTACGCTGAACAGCGCGCAGAAGTACGGTAATTTGCTCACCTCTGGCTCGGGAACCAAAACGCTCTTGGGCGCAATAGGTATAGCTACGAGCCTGACCATCGGGGCGGGTACGACGCTCGATGTCAGCGCGAGCAATTTTGCCATAAACGACGCCGGCAACTGGACCAACAACGGCACATTCACACCGCGCAGCGGGACCGTCACATTCGACGGCACCAGCGGGACTCAGACGCTTGCCGGCAATACGACATTCTTCAATCTCACGTTAAACAACTCCGGGGCCACCACCGCGTTCGGCGCTACCTCAACAACAATCGGCGGTAACTTCGTCACCACCGCCGGAACAATGAATGGCGGCACTTCAACCATCACCTTTACCGGCAATCCGGGGTCGATCAGTGGAGCCAGCGCGAAGAACTTCAACAACCTCGTGGTCAATGCCGGCGCGGTGATCACGAATACGACGGGCGGCGACACCAATATCGCGAATGACTACACCAACAACGGCTCCTTTACGCAGGCCGCCGGTCTGACTACGACGTTCGTCACCGGCGCCGACGGGAATCACAGTTTTTCCGGCGGCGGAACAACGACCTTCGGCATCTTTACAATCAACGGCTCGAATACCGTTGACGCTGGATCTCACAACTTCAGCGTGGTCGGCGCGACCTTCACCGCGACTGGCAATTTCACGGGCAGCACAAGTACGGCGACATTCAACGGGAGCGTCGCCCAACAAATAACCGGCGACGGCGCGAAGAACTTCGGGGGCCTGACTATAAACAACGCCAGCGGAGTCACGCTCAACAACGGAGCGGGGGCTGTAGATGCGTCGGTGAGCGGAGCATTGACGCTCACAACGGATTTGACTATCGCGTTGGGAGCGATCCTCCAACAGAGCGGTACATCAGCGGGAGCAGCCGATGCGCTAGGCACAGTCCGGCGCACCGATCTGGGCGCCGCGGCCAAGGCATTTGGCAATCCCAACGTGACTATTTCCGTTGATGCGGGTACGGCGCCCAACCCGATGGATGTGACCCTGGCGAAGATGGCGCCCCCTGATTTCACAACCTCAGTCACGCGAACCTACACGTTGACGCCGACAGGTGGAAGCGGAATCTCTGCTACGGTCAAACTCCACTATCTCAACTCGGAGTTGAACGGCAATGCGGAAGCCAAGCTGGTGCTTTGGAAGAAGATCGCATCGACGTGGACCCCACAAGGGCGAACCGGAGTTGTAGATACGGTGAACAAGGCGGTGACTTTGACTGGAGTCACTTCGTTCTCTGACTGGACGCTCGCCGCGGTTGACCCGCCTACAATCAGCAAGGCATTTACTGCTTCCACCATTCAGCTCAACGGCACGACTACATTGTCGTTTACCATCACCAATCCGAACGCGACAACCGGCCTGACCGGCGTGAGCTTTACCGACAACCTGCCTGCGGGGCTCGTGGTGGCAGACATCCCGAATGTGGTAGGAGTTTGCAGCGGGACAGTGACGGCGAATGCCGGATCGGGCACGATCAGCTTGTCTGGCGGAAGCATCGCAGCCAGCAGCAACTGCATAATATCGGTCGATGTAAAGGGCACCACCGCGGGGGTGAAAAACAACACCACCGACGCTCCGTCGTCGACCGAAGCCGGGACGGGCGTGGTCAGCAACACCGCCACGCTCACCGTAGTTGCGCCGCCGACTATCAGCAAGGCGTTTGACGCGGCGACGATTCCGCTCAACGGAACGTCGAACCTGACCTTTACGTTGACGAATCCAAACACCACCACCGCGCTTACGGGGGTTGGATTTACCGACACGCTGCCCGCGGGACTGACCGTTCCTTCATCCGGCCCGACGGCCACGTGCGGCGGGACATTGACGACCACTGCGCCCAACACTATCACCCTGACCGGGGCATCGATTGCCGCGAGCGGCAATTGCAGCTTCATGGTCACGGTGACCGGCGCGACTGCGGGAGTGAAGAACAACACAACCGGCAATGTGAGTTCAACCGAAGGAGGAACCGGCGGAACCGCCTCAGCAAGCATCACCGTGGTTGCGCCGCCGACGATATCGAAGGCATTCGGAACCTCCAGCATAGCGCTTGGCGGGACTACGAGTCTTACCTTCACGATAACGAATCCGAACACCACGGTTGCGTTGACCGGAGTAGGTTTCACGGACACGCTGCCGGCGGGCCTCACGGTGCCCGACTCCAGCACGAGCCAGTGCGGCGGGACGCTCACCATTGCGAGTAACGTAATCACTCTTTCCGGGGCGACGATAGCGGCCAGCGGCAGTTGCAGCTTCAGCGTGACGGTGACCGGCGCGACGGGGGGTGTGAAGAACAACACGACCGGCGCGGTGACGTCGACCAATGGCGGGACCGGGGCCACCAGCAACACTGCGAGCCTTACGGTCGCGTCTCCGCCCACGATTACCAAGGCGTTTGGCGTGTCCAGCATTCAGGTCGGACAAACAGCCTCCCTCCAGTTCACGATTACAAATCCCAACACCGGCTTAGATCTGACTGGCATAGCCTTCACCGACACGTTGCCAGCGGGTTTGACGGTGGCAAGCGGCAGCACGACGACCTGCGGAGGCACCCTTACTACCACCGCGCCGAGTACGATCGCTTTTACCGGTGGCACGCTTGCGGCGAGCGGCAGTTGTAACTTCACCGTAACCGTGACCGGCGAATCCGCCGGAGTAAAGAACAACACAACGGGCGCGATCAGCTCGAATGAAAGCGGAGCTGGCGCTACCAGCAACACTGCGACCCTGACAGTCGTTGGGTCGGCAGGTATCACAAAGGCGTTCGGCGCCCCGACGATTCCCTTGAACGGAACGACAACGCTGACGTTCACCGTAACCAACTCGAATACAACTACGACGCTGACCGGCGTTTCCTTTACCGACTCGCTGCCGGCAGGATTGCAGGTGGCGAGCACGCCAAACGCGAGCTCGAGCTGCGGTGGGACGTTTGCCCCGGCGGCTGGCGATACGACACTGAGCTTCAGCGGGGGGACCATCGCGGCGAGCGGAACGTGCACGATTTCAGTCGATATTACCGGCACAACCGCCGGCGTTAAGAACAACACGACCGGAAACGTGAGTTCGAACGAAGGAGGAACCGGTGGAACCGCCTCAGCGAGCATCACGGTGGTTGCGCCGCCGACTATCTCCAAGTCGTTCGACCCAACAACCATCGCTCTCAACGGGACTTCCACGCTGACGTTTACGATAACCAACCCGAACGCGACGGTTGCATTGACCGGAGTCGCGTTCAGCGACACGCTTCCCGCTGGATTGACTGTGCCGGATTCAAGCACGACAGTGTGCGGAGGAACGCTGACGACAACCAACGCGACGGGGCTGATCGCGCTGAGTGGAGCGACGATCGCGGCTAGCGGAACCTGTACGTTCAGCGTGAACGTGACCGGGACGACTGGAGGGGTGAAGAACAACACGACCGGGGCCGTAACCTCTACCAACGGCGGGACCGGGGGGACTGCCAGCGCGTCTATTAGCGTCCTCTCGGCCGATCTGGCCGTGACTAAGAGTGATTCCCCCGATCCGGTGATTGCCGGCAACAACATAACCTACACAATCAACTTCACCAACAACGGGCCAAGTGACGCGCAAACGGTGACGCTCACCGATGCAGTGCCCGCAAATACGACGTTTGTGTCAGCGACGGTGACGACCGGCACCGGCTGGAGCACGAGCGCGCCGGCCGTCGGCGGGACCGGCAACGTGGTGTTCTCGAAGGCAACGGTTGCCTCGGGTGAGGCTGCGGTGTTCACGATGGTAGTGCACGTCAACACCAACACGGCCAATGGCGCCACGATAACCAACTCTGCGACCGCGGCAAGCGCGACCAGCGATCCGACGCCGGGCAACAACACCGGCACGGCCACAACAACGGTGCAAACGCAGGCCGATCTGGCTGTGACCAAGACTGATTCGCCTGATCCGGTGGTGGCCGGCAACAACCTAACCTACGCGATCAACTTTACCAACAACGGGCCAAGCGATGCGCAATCGGTGTCGGTCACAGATGCAGTGCCCGCTAATACGACGTTTGTATCGGCGACGGTGACTACCGGCAGCGGCTGGAGCGTAAGCGCGCCCGCGGTGGGAGGCACAGGGAATGTGGTGTTCTCCAAGGCGACGGTAACAGGCGGAGAGACAGCGGTGTTTACGATTGTCGTAAACGTCAACCTCAACACCCCGAATAATACCACCATTACAAACTCGGCGATCGCAGCCAGTTCTACGACCGACCCAACCCCCGGCAACAACACGGGGACGACAACCACCACGGTTATCTCGGAGGCTGACCTTGCGGTGACAAAGAGTGCGGCTCCGGACCCAGCTTGTGTAGGCGCCAACCTCACCTACACGATCGGCTTCGTGAATAACGGACCGGGGCCGGGAGTCAATACGACGGTGACAGACGCGGTGCCGGCCAACACGACCTTCATCTCGGCGATGGTAACGAGCGGGATGGGATGGACGATTATGTCACCGCCAGTGGGAGGCACTGGGAACGTCGTGTTCTCAAAGGCTTCAACGGCGATTGGTGAAATGGCGACGTTCCAGATTGTTGTCAGTGTGAACGCCGGCACGCTTCACGGCACCGTGATAAGCAATACGGTAACGGCGGCAAGCTCTCTCCCCGATCCGACGCCGGGGAATAACTCAGCGACCACAATGACTACGGTGGACCCAACAGCGCCGACGATAGTGTGTCCTTCAAACGTAACGGGAGTAACTAACCAGAACGTTTGCCAGCAGGGCGGCTGCGCGACGGTGAACTACACGACGCCAACCGCTATGGACAACTGTCCCGGGGTGCAAGTGGTCTGCTCGCCGCCGAGCGGGGCTTGCATGCCAACCGGATCGACTACAGTGACGTGCACGGCTACGGACACTGCGGGGAACACGGCGAGTTGCAGCTTCTCGGTGACGGTGTTCGACGTGTGCCTGCAGGATGACACCAACCCCAACACTGTGTTGTTGTTCAACTCGCAGACTGGTGCCTACAAGTTCTGCTGCGGCGGGACGACCTACACCGGAACCGGGACCGTTTCTGTCAAGGGATGCTTAATAACGCTTTCACACAGCGCAGGAGACCGTCGGTTGAGTGCCTCGATAGATAAGACCCAGTTCAAGGGGATCGCGAGTCTCCAGTCTCCGCCTGGCGTGACAAAGTGTACGATCACCGATAGGGACATCAGAAACAACACCTGTAAATGCACGTGAGAACATGGAGACTCGATTGAGCGGATCAGCGAAAACCGGTTGACCTCGCGAGCCTGACGCGCTCTCAGCATTGTGCTGGGGACGAAGGAGAGTCATTCGCGTCTTCGGTTAATCGAGCCTGCGAAGCAGGCCGCGGCATAAAGCCCCGGGTGAAGCGCAGCGCAGCCCGGGGTCGGGGGTTGCCCCTTTTGCGCGAGCCCGCGAAGCCGGCGGCGGATCGCTCCATCGCCTTGGCATTCCAATCTCCGTCGCCCTCTTCGAGGGCCTGTGATTGTACGAGTCACTATCCCTGGTTGCGCTACGCGTCAGCCTGGGCTTTATGCCGCCGCCCACTTCGCGGGCTACGACCGATTGCGATCGCCACGGACTGGCTCACGCCGTCAGAGTCCCGCTTTAATACCCCCTTGCTCCGGGAAAGAACCCCTCGCCCTTGCGCGCTAACCAGCGCTCGACTATGATCCGCTGGTCACACCTATGCGATTCCCGGGGTGGCTCCGGAGGAATCGCTCCTATGCTGGCTTAGATAGAACGTGTGCGGATTCAAGTGAACAAGGTATTGAATGGTGAGAAGCGGATTCGCAGAGCCCGCCTTTTAGGTCTTGCGCTTTTTTGACATGCGTTTTCCCCGGCCCGCACGTCTCCGCGTCATCGATAGAGTTCGATCTTGCCGGCTTGAAGGTTGATTCAGTTACCCATCGCCGTACTTCTACACGCGGCAAAAGAGTCGTAGACCTATGACGCATGTTGCAAAGCCAGGGGAGTCTCCTGGTTACCTACCATCCATTTCAGAGAAAGGGAACCTGAGAGGTTGCATCATATGAATAAAAAGAACAACCGAAACCTCACGGATACGCGGCGAGAATCGCAGAAGGCAAGGGGCGAGCGTCGATCATGGTCTCTTTGGTCAGCGATCACCATAACCACCTGTATAGTTGCGCTCGTCGCAGCAGGGCTGTTATCGACACGGACGCCAAAGGCAACTGCCGCTGCTCAGATGATCAACGGCATTAGCCCGGAAGCGATGACCCAAATCGAGGCGTTGATTCGCGAAAAAGACGGGCGCCGGGGCGTGGAATTGAAAATGGACTCCCAGCTTATCTACGAGCTCAAGATGAGGCGCGGCCAGGCGGTGGCTGATGGGATCCAAAGAGTTGAGACTGATATCGAATACGACAATCAGGGCAAGGTGGAGCTGGACATCAAAGCAGTCGTCTCCGACACACTGCTTGCCCAGCTCAGGGGGAGCGGCGCTCGAGTAGTTAGTTCCGTCGCTTCCGAAAAACAACTTCGCATCCTGGTCAATATCGATCAGGTCGAATCTATAGCGGCATTGCCAAGCGTTGAATTCATTCAGCCAAAGCAAGAAGCGATGACTGCCGGGACTGAGAGGCCACAGCGCAAGGGCGAAACGCCGCGATATCAAAGACCGGGCGACGAGGGCGCGGTTGTTGATGACGTCGGCCACGGATCTTCCAGGAGGATGACATCCCCAGGCTTTGACGCACGCGCAGCCAGGGTTCAGGACTACATCTCGGCGGCAATCAGCGGCGCGCAGCCCAATGTTCAGGGCAGCTTTTCGACATTCACAGGTGTGGGCAGTCGCAGCTCTGAAGGCGACATCACGCACAGGGCAAACACCGCGCGAGGCACGTTCCACGTAAATGGGACGGGCGTAAAGATAGGCGTTTTGTCGGATGGCGTGACGAACCTTGCGGCAAGTCAGGCGCTGGGCGACCTGGGACCCGTGACTGTCTTGCCGGGCCAGGCCGGCTCGGGCGATGAAGGCACGGCGATGCTCGAGATCATCCACGACCTCGCGCCCGGCGCACAGCTTTTCTTCGCCACAGCCTTCAACGGCATAACCAGCTTTGCGCAAAACATCCGCGATCTCCGCACCGCGGGGTGCGACATCATTGTTGACGATGTTTTCTATTATGTCGAAACTCCGTTTCAAGACGGTCAGGCGCCAGGGATTGTTTCAAACACCAATGGCGGCGCAGTCATCCAGGCGGTCAACGACGTGACGGCCGCCGGTGCGATGTTCTTTTCTTCGGCCGGCAATTCGGGCAACCTCACCGATGGCACGGCTGGCGTGTGGGAAGGCGATTTCGTCGACGGCGGCGCTACAGGGTCTCCCATACCCGCTGGAAGCGCTGGGAATTTTCACAACTTCGGCGGCCAGAACTTCAACACGCTAACAGTAGCGAACACAAGCGCGCCGATTAGCCTCTACTGGTCAGATCCGCTCGGAGGCTCGTCAAATGACTACGACCTCTTCCGATTGAACGCCGCAGGGACGGCTATCGCGGCCAGTTCCACTAACATTCAAAACGGGACGCAAGATCCATACGAACAGATCAGTCAAAGCACGGCCAACCCGCGTGTCGTCATCGTCAAGAAGACAGGGGCGGCAAACCGCTTCCTACACCTGAACGCCAATCGTGGAAGGTTCTCGATAGTGACATCCGGCCAGACGCACGGCCACAGCCATGCGGCCAACGCATTCAGTTGCGCGGCCACGCCTGCGGTCGGCCCGTTCCCGAATCCGCATTCCGGCGCGAACCTAAGCGAGACGTTTACATCCGACGGCCCGCGCCGCATTTTCTATCAGGCTGACGGCACGCCTTACACGCCTATGAACTTTTCTTCGACTGGCGGCATAGTGCGCCAGAAGCCCGACATCACGGCGGCGGACGGAGTTATGGTCACGGGAGTTGGCGGCTTTCCAAGTCCGTTCTTCGGAACTTCAGCGTCGGCGCCGCACGCCGCGGCGATCGCTGGATTGTTGAAGTCGGCCAACCCGGCATTCACGCCTGCGCAAATACGCACGGCTCTCACGAGCAGCGCCATTGACATCGAAGCGGCGGGCGTTGACCGTGACACCGGCGCAGGCATCATCACCGCGTTCGGGGCGATGCAAGCGCTTGGGGTGGCGGGCACTGCGTTCCTCGAATTCGTTTCGATCACCGCAAACGAAGACCCGGGCGATGGCAACGGGCAGCTCGACGCGGGAGACGGGGCGAACCTCAGCATTCAATTGAAGAATTCGGGCGTGGTAAATGCCACAATGATCTCCGCGACGTTGGCTACCTCGACGCCGGGCATCACGGTCCACTCGCCGAACGTGTCGGCTTATCCTGACCTGGCGGCGCTCGGCGGCACGGGGTCCAATGCGACGCTTTACCGCTTCACTATCGCCAGCAACGTAACCTGCCCGACGACGATAAATTTCACGCTGACCGCGACTTTCACAGGCGGGGGCAGCCCGCAGGTGCTGAACTTCACGGTACCGGTAGGCCCGCCGGCCGTGAACATAACGTCGACTCTCGACACCACGGCGCCAACGGCAGGTACCGGGTTTACAACGACAACCGGCACGATAGGGGTGCGACATTTCCGTGATGGTATCGCAAGCACGTGCGCCGCGCCGAAAGTGGCATTCCCAGGCACGACCCAGCCGGGCACGCGTCAGTACGATGCGTACACCTTCACCACCTGCGGGAACAGTGGAGCTTCTTGCGTGACGGTGACGTTCAGCGGCGCAAACGCCATCAACCTCTACACCGCAGCTTACACGGGCAACTTTAACCCGGCTGACCTCTCTCAGAACTTTCTGGCAGACCCCGGGACGAGCGCGGCCACAAGGGTTTATTCCTTCAACGTCCCAGCCGGGGCGCAGACATTCACCATCATCGTGTATGATGTGCCACCGGGACTTGCCGCTCCCAGCGGCTCGACCTACACGCTCAATGTCGCTGGCTCATGCATCGGCCCGTGCGCGACGCCGAACCAGGTGCCTGTGGCGATGTGTCAGAGCGTCACCGTCTCGGCCGGTGCCAACTGCACAGCCAATGCGTCGATCAATAACGGCTCATTCGATCCGGACGGACCCACGCCCACTATCACGCAGACTCCTCCAAGTCCGTACCCGCTGGGGATGACGAGCGTGCTGCTGACGGTGACGGACCAGAGAGGCGCGACGTCGCAATGCACCGCGACGGTGACGGTTGTGGATACCACGCCTCCCAGTATTGGTCCCTGTTCGGCGAACATCACCGGAGCGACCGCCGCAACTTGTCCGATATCGACAAGCGGAGTGGTCACCTATGCCACGCCGCCCGTGACTGACAACTGCGGGGTCAGCTCTGTCGTTTGTACGCCACCTTCCGGATCCTCATTCCCGGTTGGAACAACGATGGTCACCTGTACCGCCACCGACAACTCGGGGAACACCGCAACCTGCACCTTTGCGGTTTCGATCTTCAATGTGTGCTTGCAGGACGATAGCAATCCGAACAATGTGTTGTTGATCAACACCGCCACGGGCGCTTACAAGTTCTGCTGTGGTGGAACGACGTACGCGGGAACGGGTACGGTCAGCGTCCGGGGATGCACGCTCTCGCTTCAGCACAACGGTGGGACCTGGCGAGTGAATGCGACGATCGATCAATCACAATTCAAGGGGACCGCAAGCTTGCAGTCCCCTCCGGGAGTCAATAAATGCACAATCACTGATAGAGACACAAGGAACAACACGTGTAATTGTCAGTGAAGTCCGTTCGACAAGGTTGGAAGTATGGACTCTTCACGCCGGACGAGGGGAGGTTTCCCGCGTCCGGCGGGTTTGTTGTGGCCGGTTATCTTGCGCGTGGGAACGCCGCCGTCATCTTGGATCGCTCTGCGAACCGCCCATCGTTAGACATCCTCGCGTAGTGCGCCATCGTCGATGCTCCATTCGAGCAGCCTGTGCTCCAGTCGACTGAATCCTTCCAGCAGAATGGCGAACCGATCCAGATCGGAAGGCAACGCAGGAATTGAGAACTCCACAACCTCTCGATCCGGTGGCGCTTGGTTGTTGTTGAAGCGAAGTTCGACGGCGCACTGCCCGGTGGCCGCTACCTGAAAGACGCGCAGTCGGTAATAGAAGGCAAAGCGATCCTCGGGCCGCTCGGAGCCGAGTTCCCAGAGAACTATGTCGCCCGTCCGCTTTGGATACCCCCGCAGCTCACGGGCAATCATGGCGAGATCGTCGGCGTTAGCGTAGATCTCAAGCTCCCCTAGCTGTCGGCCGTTGGATGCTGCCACGACCAAGTTGACGTGGTACGGTTCTTCATATGGATGGCGAGTGATGCGGATGAACGGCTTCACTTGAGTATGTCTAAACGCTCGGCAGCACCGCGCGCGAGCGCGATGAGCCGACGTTAAGAAATTCGCTTCACGCGCTCCGTTGCATGAACTTTTTTTCCGTCTACTTCACGTAGGCAAACTAATCAGCGAGGACAAGTCCCACTTCCCAACCTATGAACCCTCCGGATGGAGCGTCACATCCTGTGAATCCTCGGCATGAAGCACCATTTTCCTGGCTTAGCGGCCTCTCCCGTTGCCGGATCGCTGCTGGTGGCGCCTGAGTGGACTCATGGACGCTTGCCGTTGGCAGACGCCACAATTGGCAACAAGATCCGTGATGGATGTGCCCGGTCGTGATGAATCGTGTTGCGAGCTACTCGCGTCTCGTCGTCGGCACGCAGAGCCTTTCCCGTGTTGGGATTCGGATCGTAGCGCGGATCGTTTGAACTGGTCACGTGTATAGCGATGCGATGGCCCTTGTTGAAGATGATGCTCGTCGACCAGAGGTCTATCTCGAACTTATACACCTGCCCCTTCTTCATAAAGACCTCGTGATCGAAGCCGTCTCGAAAACGCGCTCGCACTGCGGAGTCGAGCACTAATCGTTCGGTGCCATCCGGATAAACGTCGATCAGTTTTGCCATCCAGTCGGTGTCAGGCGCGTCGCTCTCGGCCCATAGGTCGACCCTCACGCGTCCGGTCACTTCGATCGGTGAGGCCAGCAACGCCGTCTGAAATTTCAAGATGTCTTTTCTATCGCCCGCGGCTCGCTGGTCCATGGGGCCCTTCTTGATGTTCAGGTTCGCGCCGCCGATGGTCGGGACCGGATTCTTGGGATCGTAGGTGTAAGCGTCAACGCTCTCCTGCTCGGCCGGCACCTTCTCGGCGAGCGCCCCACCGGCTTTCAGATAATAAAAGGTCGGTCTCGCAGGAACCGGCCATGTGAGCGCCGTGCGCCATTCGTTGCCGGGCGCCTGCGCGCTGGACACGTCGCCCATCACGTAGTATCGAACGGGCGGCTCTTCCATAATCCCGTTGTCCTTCCCCTTGAGCCAGTAGTCAAACCAGCGAACCGCTTCGTCGTTCGCGTTGACTACCGAGTCGGTGGGATACTTGACTTCTTCGATCTTGCCGTGTCCCCACGGCCCCATGATCAGCTTCTGGTTTCCGGCAGCGGCGCCTGCGCCCGTCGACTGAAGCCCGACGAAGTTATCGATGTTGCCCTGCCCGAAGATGTCGTACCAGCCGCCGTAGTTGTAGACGGGGACGTGAATCTCTTGCCAGTGCTTTGACATTTCGGCGAGATCGAAATACCCGTCGTAGACGTTGTGTTTGATTGTCTCCGCGATCACCCAGTCTGCGTTTTGCCGCTTGAGCCACAGATCGTTCAACTCTTTGCGATACACGCCTCCCATGAATGCCGACTGATTATAGAGGCTTGCTCGGGCAACCATTACGAATGTCGCGACAAGGTGAGGCGGGTTCATCATCGACGCCAGATTCGCCGCGATTCCCATCGCCGACGCGCCGTACATCCCGACCTTACCGCTCGACCAGGGCTGCTTTGCGATCCATTCAATCGTGTCATAGCCGTCGAGATGGTCGGTCATGAAAGGCCGGTAGTTACCCTCGCTCTTGAATCTCCCGCGAGAGTCCTGAACCACCAGCGCGTAGTCGCGGTTGGTCCACAGCGCATACCCGGTCGCCTGCAAGTCTTTGCCGTAGGGCGTGCGCACGAGTACGACCGGCCAGGGACCGGCGCCCTGTGGCAAGTACACACTTGTGGCCAGCTTCACCCCATCGCGCATTGCGACCATCTGCTCGGACGCCTTCGAGACGGCGGGAGCAGATTGTTGGGATTTTGCGGTGGATCCGGGCTGAGCCAGCACGCTCACTAGGCTCGAGGAAAGCAGGACAAGTAGCGCGATCGCCAGAAGCACGGGCATGAATCTTTCACGAAGCGACACGCTTGCGCCGCGGCTGGCAATCTCGGATGACGCATCTCTCTGGTTTGGTTTCATTGATCCATTCCTCTAATCATCTGGGTTTCCGCTATCGCGTTCGAAGCGCGGCCTGCGACCCAAAAGCGATTTGTTTCGCTGAGGCTCGCAACGAGAACAAGCAGGTTCCGCGGTTGGTGGATGTCGATCATTGCGCGGAGATGAAAAAACCACGGGGAGCGCGAGGAACCCTCGGCGCTCCCCGTGGCAATCAGCGGAGCCGCGAATTGAAGCGACTTGCTAGAACGAGAATCGGCCTCCGAATTGGATAGCCCTCGGGCCGCCCGTGCCGAACGCTTGTCCGACTCTGGCGGTCGGCTGCCCAAAGCTTGCGCCGATCGTGGTGCTATAGCCCGTGAGGTTCGAGATATTGAGAATGTTGAACATCTCGAAGAACCCCTGGAGTTGAAGCCGCTCTGAAAGCTTGACGCTCTTGGTCAGTCGAACGTCTTGCGACCAGAAGTCATCGCCAAAATCAAACTTCGCCGGCAGAGTCAGCACGGGAATCGTGACGCCCTGTCCGTCGGGTTTGCCCGCGAAGGTTGCGTTGAAGTTGTTTACGAGACGGAACAGATCTGTCCTTCCAAAATCGCGTCCCAGTGAGCCGATTCTGAGGCCTGTCAGAGTATCACCGAACGTGCCGTCGCCATTGAGGTCCGTTGTGCTGCCGACCCGAGCGTTAAACGGCGCCCGGCTCGCGTAGATGGCAATCATCGAAACCTGGAAGTTCCAGGGCAGTTGGTAGACGCCGCTGAAGCTGAATCGATGATGGACGTCGGTATCCAACGGGCCAGGATTCCCAAACCAGTTGGTCTGGTCCTCGGTCACGTAGAAGCCATTCAAATGCGAAAACGCATATGATGCGGTGAACTGGATGCGATTCGAAAAGCGCTTATCCAACTTCAGCAACAGCGCATTGTATTGCTCGCGACCGCTGCTCGTAAGGACGGCGATGGGGCCATTCGAACACTGTGCCGTAAGGCTGATCGCGTCCGCGCCCACGCACCTCGGGATCTTCGGACCACCCCTCGCGGCGCTGCGGTTAAACAGGTTGTAGTCTTGCAGGAACAACGATCCGCCGCCCTCACTGAGAGCGTGCCGCCGTTGACGAATAACGAAGTCCGCGCTCAGCGACATGTTGCCGGGTAGCTGACGCTGGATTCCCATGGTGAATTGCTGCGTGTATGGGATCTGCAAGTGCGGATCGAGCAGAGAGAGCGCGGCAGAGGGTGGAGTCGATTTGAAAACATCGATTCCGGTCAACCCTTGAGCTCCGGCGGCCGCCAGCAGTCCTGAAAGGAAGCTGATTCGGCAATCGCCGATGCTGTTGGTTGGAACACACTCCGCCAGACTCAGAAAGTTCGCCGTCGTGAATTTGGTTGGGATCGACGTGAAATTTATGCTGGCCCCGACTGCCGGATTGATCGACGCGAGCGGTTCAGGAATGCCTGGGATGCGCGGGAAGGCAATGTTGTTCTGAAAGAACGCGCTCGGTATCAGGACACGCCCGTTTCCGGCCGGTCCGACCAGTGCGCGCTCTCCAAGGCGGTTGAAGAACAGAACCGTATCGTAGTAGATACCTGCTCCGCCTCGAACGACAGTCTTACCCTTGTTGCCGACGTCCCATGCAAAGCCGACAGAGGGCGCCCAGTTGTTAGTATCCTTCTTGGGATTGCCAATGTCGCCGATGAGCGGCTGGATCAGCTTCGGCTTCGGTATGTCGTGATTCTGGAGGTTGGTCTCGTAGGTATATGACACCCCGTAGCTGACAGTTAATCCTGGACGGATCTGCCACGAGTCCTGGCCGTAGCCTCGATAGCGATTGCTTTGGCGCGCAATGCCTTCATTGAAGGGCTGCGGCTGGTTGATGTTTCCGAACCCGACAAAACCCACTGCGATCGGAAGCTGTAGCAAGTCGTTGTAGGTAATGTTTCCGGTTGTGAACGACGCCGGCAGCGGGATGGTGTACAGCGGTCTCACTGGCGCGGGAAGGTTGGCGTTGACGATTCCGTTAACCAAAGCCACCGTCGCGGGATTGTGAAGGAATAGAGCACCCGGCTGAGCAAACCCAAAGGTCCCATGGCCGTAGTTGTGCTCCCACTCACCGCCGAAGCGGAATCGATGAGAACCCTTGACCCAGTTGATGTTGTCGGTGGTCTGATACCGATCAAGGAACCGGCTCTGCGGCGCGGCGCTGTTGTTTCCAATGAGGAAATTTGTGCTGACTATGCTGATTGCCGGACCCCCACGGCCGATACAGCCAGGATTAGAGTCAGGACAATCAGCCGCCGTCGGGGGATCGCTTTCGTTGGTGATCCGCTGATAGTTGAAACGCAGGTCGTTGACCAGGTTCTGCGTCAGTATGGTTGTGTTTCCGACCTGCGCGTTGGGATCGCGGTTCCGGTTATTCCGCCACGCCGACGGCAGATCGTTGGTACCGGTGGGCGCGAATGCGCTGTTGTTGTCGTAGCTAAAGCGCGCGAACAGATTGTTCTTTTCGTTGATCTTTATGTCGGTTCGCGCATTCACCAACCATCCTTCGTACGGGCTGTTGAAGGTGGTGTTGAATGACTGTGCGAAAGCCGGGCCGAATATTGCGCCTAACCCGCTCCCGCTGACGGACGAGCCAATGATCGCGTTCTGATCAAGTCGTTCGACGTTTCCAAAGAAGAACGCCTTGTCTTTCTTTATCGGCCCGCCAATCGCGCCTCCATACTGATATCGCCGGAAGAAGGGGTCGAAGTTCGCGTTGGGCCGGTTGAACGTTGGAAGCGCTGAGAAGCTGTGGTCGCGGAAGTAGAGAAACGCGTTCCCGTGGAGATCATTCGTCCCGGTACGCGAGACGATATTGATGGCTCCTACCGACGTGACACCTGTTGAGAGGTCGAAGTTGAAGGTTGATATCTGGAACTCTTGAATGGTCTCGGTTGAGAAGTTCTGTCCCGCGTTTCCGGTCACCGGATCGAGTATGCTGCCGCCGTCCACTGTCAGCCTCGTGAGCGCGGACGAACCGCCCCCGATCGAAACACTGAACAGCACGTTTGCGTTGCCGACATTGCCGGTGTTGACGGCGACGCCCGGTTCAAGCGCCGCGAGCTGCAGGAAATTCCGCCCGTTTAACGGCAGGGCATCGATCTTCTGGCGCGTGATCACGCCGTCGATCTTGTAGTTCTGCTTGTCGATGATCGGCGCCTCTGCCACAACGTCGACTACCTCGCCCACATTACCCGCCCGCAGGGCTGCGTCACCAGGTGTCGTGCTACCCGTCAGCACGGTCAGAGTCGTAACCTGGGTGGCGAAGCCTTGAGCTTCGATTTTCACTTCATACTCACCAGGCAACAGGTTTGGGACCAAGAAAATGCCATCATCACCTGCGTTGACCCTTCTCGTTGCCTGGGTCGCCTTGTTAGTGACGGTGACGGTGGCCTTCTGTATTACGGCTCCGGATTGGTCGGTGACCGTGCCTCGGATTGCACCGACCGCCTCTTGCGCCGCAACTGGGAGGGTCATCCTTGCCGCTACCGTCAACATCGCGACCGTCAGCAGCAGGAGTTTGTACTTGATATGCATGCTTGTCTCCTTTCAATTCCTGAGCGCGGGTAAAGTTCGTCTCAATACGCGTCCGTCTACGTACTCGAGGGGACTGAACATCAGACCGTGAGCGACGAATGGTTGCACGGGAGAAGCGAATGCCACTCGCTCAATGCTACTCGTGCGCATATAAGACCGGGTTTAACGACCGCCTCGGAGGGCGTCCCACGATACGCCCGCCATCCTCATGACCAAGATTAATTTAATGCTAGGAAGCCTGTAGACGCGCATATGATTAAGTTTTCGCCCGGAATTGTCAAGCGGATTTCGCGGCATTTTGTTTGGTCCGGACGGGTCTCAATGACTCCGGGCTTCGGCCCCGGTCGAGGCCAATATCTTGCCGTCCTACGGGCGTTCCTTGAGCCTCCGATTGACACCGGCTATCATAAGCCCGCCGCGCTGCTGATCACGGGGGCGCAGGGACAAAATGTCGAAATTCCTCATTTCCGCGTTTGCATGCGCGCTCCTCGGAGCGCAATTCGTCGTCGCCGCGTTGACTCCGCGATCGGTCAACCGCGCGCTGAGAGTCGGAGTCGCCGCGCTCCCAATCACCCCGTTCGGTCCAAACCCTGATTGGGACGGAACTGTCACTCAATCAGGCGTGTGGGGTGAGAGATTCACCGATACCAATCACAATGGTCGGTGGGAGTCAGGCGAGCCCTTCGAAGACGACCCGGGCAACGAAGCGCTCGACCCTGGTTCGAAAGGCAAATACGACGGCATCTACCTGGCGGGATTCGGCAGCAACCGAATCGCAACCGGGAAACACGACGACCTGTGGGCCCGCGCAATAGTGTTGGATTACGCGACGATCAGAATCGCCATAGTCTCAATCGACGTCATAGGCTACTACTCGAATGCGAACTACTACGGATTGGGTGAAATCAAGAAGCTGATAGATCCTAAACTCGCAGTCGGCGAGGTTCTCATCGCAAGTACTCACAATCACGAAGCTCCGGACACGATCGGTCCGTGGGGAGCCGGAGTGCTCGGCGACGGTAAGTATCCCAGGTATCTCCGCTTCGTCGATCGCCAGATCGCCAAAGCCATTAACACCGCCGCGGCCTCAATGGCGCCTGCCGTGATTAAACTCGGACGCACCGACCCGAGCAGCTCTCCGTCAATCGCCGGAATGCAGACTCGGACGCACGGACGGCCTCCCAGCTTCTTTGACGAAGAACTGCGAGTCATGCAGTTCTTCAGCGGCTCACGCACAACACCCGGCAAGGTCATCGCCACACTCGTCAACTGGAACACACACCCCGAGTCGATGGAAGACAAGAACACCCTGATAACTTCAGACTTCCCGCACGCTGTGCGCAAAGCAGTCGAGAGCGAGCTCGGCGGCGTGGCCCTCTACATAAGCGGCGACATCGGAGCGGTCGAAATCATCGGCGATTCCAACAACAAAGCCCGCGATCGAGTTCGATTTGACGGGAAAGACTATCCACTGAAGCCTGAGAATAACCGCCCGGCTTACACTTTTGACCGAACGGAAGCTATCGGACGCGACGTGGCTAAGGCGGTCTTCGAAGCGCTGGATCGAAGTGAATGGAGCGCGTCATCGGGTCTCGAGGTGAAGAAGGCAACGTTGCGGGCGCCAATGGACAACGCCGGCTACTTGTTTTTGGCGTCCAAAGGCGTACTGGACACAATGCCGCCGCCGCGCGAAGGTGAACGCCCCGAGGTTGAAACGACCGTTTATGCGATCACGCTCGGCGACGCGCAGATCATCACGACGCCGGGCGAGTTATTTCCCGAAGTGTTCTACGGCGTGGAAAAGAATAGACGCCGCGAGTGCCCTGAAGCCGATACGAAGCGCCCCGCCGAACCGAACGTGCGGGATCGAATGAACAAGAAGTACAAGTTCGTGTTTGGGCTGTGCCCGGATGAGTTCGGTTACATCGTTCCGGGCTACGATTTTTTGGGGCCCTCGCCCGATCCGGCGCGCGGACTCCGCCAGGCGCCGGACCCGTGCAAGTCGTCCGGCGTGCCTGATCATTATCACGAGACCAACTCGGCAAGCTCACAGCTAGCGGCCCGATGGGCTTGCGTCGCCGCGGCGTTGCTGGAAGGGAAGATGCCCGATTCGGCGGCTTGTAAGAAGTAGATTGGACTCGCCGATGCTAACCGCCATAACGCGTCAGGTCAGCCCGAACATCAATCAATGCGAGCTTACCTTTCACGCCAAAGAACCAATCGACTTAGCAAGAGCGATCGCGCAGCACGAGGCCTATGAAAGATTGCTGCGTCAACTCGGCGTGAGGGTTGTCTCGCTCGCGGCGGAGCTGGACTTGCCCGACTCAGTGTTTGTCGAAGACGCCGCTGTCGTGGTTGATGAAGTAGCGCTGATTCCAGTGATGGGGGCAGCAAGCAGACGGCCAGAAACGGAAAGCCTCGCGCGGGCACTGTCCGTCTATCGGCCGCTAAGGCTTATGCACGCGCCGGCGACGCTCGATGGCGGAGACGTTATGCGCATCGGACACCGCGTCTTTGTCGGCGCGTCGAGTCGCACCAATGCCGAAGGCATTAATCAACTGGCTGCTGCGCTCGCTGAGTTTGATTATAAGGTGACCGCCGTCGACGTCCGGCAATGTCTGCACCTCAAGAGCGGCTGTTCTTACCTAGGCAGGAATTCGATCCTCGTCAACCGCGATTTGGTGGACGTGACCCGGCTCGCGGGCTTTGAGTGGATCGATGTTCCCGAATCGGAGCCCAGCGCGGCGAATGTCTTGGTTATCGATGATGTGGTGATTGTTCCGAGTGCGTTCCCGCGAACCATCGAGCTGCTCGAGATGCTCGGCTTCATCGTAAAAGCAATAAACGTATCGGAATTTCAAAAGGCGGAAGGCGGCGTCACCTGCAAGAGCATCATCTTCAACGTCGACGAGCCGTGATGCGTTACGTGACGACCGAATGCTTGTAGGGGCGGCCCTACCTGGACGCTCCAGGATCGCGAAAGACGTTGTCGCGCAAAGAGGCAAGCGTATACCACGCTGGGGCGGCCACCGAGGGCCGCCCCTACATATTCGCGCGCCGCCAATGTCCAAACTCCAGCGACAACCTGAAGTTTGCCGGACATTCACGCGCCCTCATCTTTCGTTAACTTCGCTTGGGCCGACGCCCTTTACATCCCATAGCACGACATCCGGCCAGTGGTTCTGGCTCAAAAAACTCAAATACTCTCGTTCACCCTTAAGGTAATAACCAAGAAAGGCCACGCTGTACGAGTTGATGATCTGATAGGTCATCTCCATAGGAGTAAACTCGAACGGCTCGTTCGTATCGCGTCGCTTACCGGGCCCGACGCCGTCGCCGAAAGTCTTGTTGATCTTAAACATATCGGTGAATGAATAGTGGCCGCCGTTCTTCAGCTCGAGCAGTAGAGACGGGCCGGTGTGCTTAGCGTGATTGTCTCGAATCGTGGCATTGCCGGCTGCGCCCAGTGTCCTGTCCTCCATTCCGAGCATTCGGAGTGAGGGCACCGTTAGATTCGTGTGCGAAGGCGGAGCACCCGACATTGCGATCACCGCCTTGAATCGCGGGTCCACGTCGGCAGCCCAGTGAGCGGTGAATGATCCGAACGACATACCGCTCACTGCTGCGTGTTCGGTATCTATGTGACCCGCGAATCGTTTGTCCGTGCCCTTGTCGGATCGCTTGTCCCATCGAATCATTTGATCAAGCAGAAAACTCACGTCACGCGGCCGATCCTTGGCGGAGTTCTGTCGTTCCGACGCCTGAAACACGACCGGCTTGCCGTCGATGATCGTCCACCGAGCGTTGCCTGTGTGATCGGCCGACACGACAATGTAGCCGTGGCTCGCAAGGTAATCGCACCAGAACGTGTTCTGATTGCGCGAACCTCCGTTGCCGTGCGAGAAGATCACCAGCGGAAACCTTCCCTTGCGAACCGGCGCGTTTCGATGAGCCTCATTCCAGTAGACCTTGTCAATCTCGGCCGCGCTCATCTTGTAAGCCTTCCGGATCAGCTCGTCGACCTGAGGCGTAACGCCACTCGGGGTGAAATCGGAATACTTGTTCTTTGGCATACGCCGGGCTTGCTCGGCTGCGGGATACCAGATCTCGGTGACCAGCGTGCGAGGCTGTTTTGTGAAGTTGTCGGTGCGGGTCTCGTCGACAAACACCGTGGTAGTCACGCCCACCGGATAGGGCCCACCGAACAGCGGATTCGGCGGCGGCGTCTTTGCCGCCCCGCTTGAAGAGCTGAGCGAAAAAATCAATAGGATGGTAAACAACGCCTTCGCGACGTTCGTAATCTTCTGACTGTGCATGGCTCTTTCTCCCGGCTTTGTTCAATACGCTGAGCTTCGACCTTACTGTTGCAGTGCAGAGGGCGCCGATCTGCCTGCCAGATTGAAGCAGCGACGCCGCCACCTCTTGAACGAACGTGTTGCGATTGCGGTCAATATCTCTATCAAAGATTTATCATGAACGGCAACCACGACGTCGTCCGAATCCCGACTGGAAGGTTCACGCCTGATCTCTCAAGTCATCAGACTGCCATGTTTCCGTGGATGGAAACCTTTGAGTATCGGCAATGGAGGCAGGTCGTTGTGACCCGAGACGCAGCGGGCCGGCGACCGCTAGCCCGCAGGTGACCAAGGCTCCGACCAACGAGAGGATCGCGCCGGCAGTACGCGGAAGAGTTCCGCCGAACACGATCTGGACCGTGTGGCTGCCGGAGGGCACGCTGACTACTTGAGCTTGCGCGGAGTCGCTCGATATCGTTACATGCTTGCCGTCGACCTGAGCAGTCCAGCCGGGAAAGTTGAACGTCTTGAACCTGGCAATTGCGATCTCGTCGGTCGTGATGACCGCCTCTCGATAAAGGGGCTCCCATCGAATCAATTCAACATGTGCGGTCTCGGGCTCTATCTCTATGCGCTCGGTGAGAGGCAGGTCCGCGGCACGCCCGGTTCCCTTCGGGCAGTAAGTATCGCAAAGGAAATCGGTGTAGGTAGTGACCATCGGATTCGAGCGGGACCCGATGATGACTGATTGCGCGGCGAACCAGATACTCGATACGACAGCGATAACCGCCGCGCTCGCGGCCAACGAATAAGTAAGCCGCTTGGTTCGCTCACGACCGTGAACGTTGATCAACAATTCGGCGACTGCTCCCGTGAGAAGCGCCGTGAACAGGCAAACAAACGCAAGCCATCTCGATGGAAAGGCGACGATCTCTATCCTGGGGATCATGCGCGCAATTGAATAAGACGTCGGAAGGTTCATGAACACCGCAAGCATTCCCAAGGCAGCCCATATTCCCGCGTGCGGCGATTTCGATACTGACTCTCCTAAGGTCGACGTTCTGGAGTGACCGAATCCTCGCCTGGTCAGCACGCCCCATGCAGCAATGACTAACACAAGGGCCGCCGACTGGATAGCAAGCGTTGCGCGTAAGAGGTTCTCATATGCTCCGTCGCCCGGCAGTTGAGTTATATAGTATTCGTGGTATTGGAAGAGTTGGGTCACGGTCTCGGCGGCATACTTGATTTCAATCATGGCGGGTAGCCAGTAGATCGCGCTCAGAACTACCCCGATGGCCATTCCCAGAAAGATTCGTCGCGCGACTCTCCAATCTCGTTCCGCAACGGCCCACGCCAGCCCATACAAAACGAGGACATAAGAAAACAGGTAGGCTATTGGCGTATGAAGCATCAAGGATAGGCCGTAGCAGAGGCCGAGCCCCGCGTAGAAACGCGCGCCTCCCCTGGACCCAACCTTGTGAACAAAGAACAAGATGAGCGGAAGCAACACGAAGCTCAAGAATTCAGGCATTGCGCCGCGCCAAAAGAAATCGATCAGATGATAGGGCAACAGCGCGTACAGCAGTGCGGCGATCGCGCTTGGCGCCTTTCCAAAGAAAGCGCGGGCAAGAATGTAGAAAGCAAGACCCGATGCGGCAAGCCCCAAGCTGGTAATCACAAACAGCGTGTTGATCCAGTTGTTGGCAATCGCGTTGACCAGCGAGGTCAAATAGTAGAAGCCAGGCGGATAGAAATTGGGCCACGCATTCCCATAACCGTAGTTAACGTCCGGAAGCCATCTAGGATAGATCGTTCCCGAACGGAGCATCTTGTCGAATTGCTCAATTACGGCAAGGTGGATCGTCAGGTCGTGGGCGTATCTGATTTCGCCAGGCTGTGAATTCGGCGGATTTGAATAGTAGAAGGGCGCAACTACAGCAGCGCTCGCAAGGACGCAAAGCGCGACGATAAGCGGCGCGACCAGGAGACGCCTCCGCCCCACTGCTCGCAGCGTTCCCCAAAGGGTCAAAGCCTGGCCATCCTTTTTCGCGTTGTTGGTTGCAGGAACCTGTCTGTTCTCGCTTATCGCTCCACAGCCATCGCCACCGCGTTGCCACCGCCAAGGCACAACGCGGCAAGTCCCCGGCGCACATTGCGACGCTGCATCTCGTGAAGCAGGGTTACAAGTATCCGCGCGCCGCTCGCGCCGATCGGATGACCCAGCGCGACTGCGCCGCCGTTGACATTAAGCCTGGCCGGGTCGATTCCGAGCTCGCGGGTTATGGCCACTGCTTGCACCGAGAACGCTTCATTCAGCTCAATTAGATCAACGTCGGCGAGGTCCCAACCCGCCCGCTCCAAGGTCTTCTGAATGGCCGTCACCGGCGCCATCATCACGAGCTTCGGTTCGACTCCGCTTGTAGATTGCGCAACGATACGAGCGATGGGCTTGCGATCGAGCTTCCGAGCCGTCTCCTCAGAAGCCACGACCAGAGCCGCGGCGCCATCATTCACACCGGGCGCGTTCCCGGCGGTCACGGTTCCGCCCTCTTTGAATGCGGGCTTCAGCCTTGCGAGTGCTTCCAGCGAAGTATCCTCCCTCGGGCCTTCGTCTGCCTTGATTACAATTGGAGATCCTTTCTTCTGCGGGATCTCAACCGCGACTATCTCTCGATCGAAACGGCCTTCCTTCATCGCCTGTATTGCCTTGCGATGCGAGTCCAAAGCGAACTGGTCCTGTTCTCCGCGCGTGATGCTGAATCGCTCAGCGACGACCTCGCCGGTGCATCCCATATGCCAGTCGTCAAAAGCGCACCACAGACCGTCATTAATCATTGAATCGATCAACTCACCGTTTCCAAGCCGGTAGCCCTGACGCGCCCCTTTGAGCAAGTAGGGCGCACCCGACATCGACTCCATGCCCCCGGCTACGGCGAGGTCGATCTCGCCCACCTTTATTCCGTTGGCGGCAAGCATCACCGCCTTGAGCCCCGACCCGCACACTTTATTGATTGTGAGCGCAGCAACGCTCTCGGGTATGCCGGCGCGTAGAGCGACCTGCCGCGCGGGGTTCTGCCCGTTCCCGGCTTGAACGACGTTTCCCATTATTACTTCGTCGACAAGATTCGAATCGATCCCCGCGCGCTCAATCGCGGCGCGAGCCGCTATCGTTCCAAGATCAACCGCGCTCAAGTCTTTAAATGCCCCGAGCAGTCTTCCAACCGGCGTCCTTGCGCCCGATAGTATAAGTGCTTCTGCCATAGCTTTTACCTCTGACCAGGATAGTCATTCCCAGCGCCTGAGCGTCAATCTTATCACACCAGCTCACCGCTCGATAAACGGAGTTGCATCCGGTGAGATTCGTGGAGTGAGACGCGTTCCTCCAGAATCGTTCTCAAATGCTTCCAAGTCCCACATAGAATCAATCCCGGGCAAGATCGCGCGAAGGGCATGATTTGTAAGCAGGCAACTGCCGGTGATAAACTCCGAACACCTCCGGGACGCGGTATTATTCATATAGGAGCAGTGGTCTTCAGATGCAGGCACTAATACTGGCGGGCGGAAAAGGCACTCGGCTCCGCCCGCTGACGATGCACACCCCCAAGCCCATAGTACCCATTGCCAACCGGCCATTCTTGCTTTATCAACTCGAGCTGCTCAAGCGCGCTGATGTGCGCGATGTGATTCTGTCGCTTTCATATCAGCCTCACAAGATCGAAGACAAGCTCGGCGATGGTACCGACTACAACGTTCGGATCAGTTACGCGGTTGAGCAGTCGCCGCTCGGGACCGCGGGCGCTTATAGGAACGCAGAAAGCTTGATCAGCGAGACAACCGTAGTATTCAACGGAGATGTGCTGACCGACATTGACATGAACGAAGTGATTCGATTTCATCGAGAGCGTCAGGCGGTGGCGACAATTGTACTCACACCGGTTGCGAATCCGACCGCGTACGGGCTGGTTGAAACGGACAAGAAAGACGGGCGAGTACGGCGCTTTCTCGAAAAGCCAAAACCTGAAGAGGTTACTTGCGACACGATCAACGCAGGCATATACGTGCTGGAGCCGCGGGTGCTCGACTACGTTCCCGACGGCGAACCGTTCATGTTTGAATACGGCGTTTTTCCTCAACTGCTCGAACGCGAAGAGCCGTTCTATGCCTACGTCTGGCGAGGCTACTGGCGTGACATCGGCACCGCTTCGAGCTATCTGGAAGCCAACCTGGATGTGATTGGAGGACGAGTAAAGCTGCTCGAGCCGCCCGCCGCCGAACGTGGTGAGAGGTTCGATCCGACCGCCGAGATCGAGGCTCCATCCGTCGTCGACTCGAGCTGCACGTTGAAGGCGGGCGTCCGAATAGTCAATTCTGTCGTAAGCCGAAATTGCTATATCGAGGAACGTGCTCTGATTGAAAACTCAGTTGTGCGCAGCGGCGCTCGCATAGGCGCCGGGTCAAACGTTCAAGGCGCAGTGATCGGAAAGGGCTGCCACATCGGGCGCTCGGTCGATGTGGGAAGTGGAAGCGTGCTCGGCGACAAATCTGTCGTTACCGACTTCAGCCAGATCGATCGCTAGAGCTTCATCCATATGGCCCTCCAGCCAGAAACCGTCCGACACCAGCTCAGCACAATAATGGTTCGCGTGCCGAACTGGGTCGGTGACGCCGTAATGGCCTTGCCCGCCCTGAAAGAACTGCGCCGAATCTTTTCCGGATCGAGAATCACAATCGTCTCTCGTAAGTGGGTTGCAGGACTGTTTGAAGGCGAAGAGCTCTCCGACGACTTGATTCCGGTTGGCGATCTCCGTGGTTTTGCCGGTGTAGCAAACTTTGTTGCCGACGCGCGCAGATTGAGAAGAAGAAGATTCGATCTCGCGGTCCTTCTTCAAAACGCATTCAGCGCGGCGTTACTTGCCCGCGCGGCGGGAGTGAAGAAGACGGCGGGCTACGCAACCGATGGACGCCGACTGCTCCTGGATTTTGTAGTACCTTTTGAGCCGAACCATCTGCGCGCGCATCAGGTTCGTTACTATCTCAACATAGTCGCCCAGCTCGAACGACATCTGGCAGGCGCAACTGAAGTCAATATTGAGACGGCTCAACCGCGGCTTCACTGCACCGACGAGCAGCGCAAACGCGCCATCTTGCTCCTCGAAGAGTCGGGCATCGGAGCCGGCCAGCATTCTACTGCGCGCATAGTCGCGATCAACCCGGGCGCCACCAACAGCCGCGCGAAGCGATGGCCCGCACAGCGATTCGCAGCCACTGCGGACCGTTTGGCTGAACGCGACGGGTTT
The DNA here is from genome assembly GCA_035455165.1 of Blastocatellia bacterium. Lineage (GTDB taxonomy): Bacteria > Acidobacteriota > Blastocatellia > UBA7656 > UBA7656 > Onstottus_A. The sequence continues at coordinate 22,342 of DATIFP010000100.1, read as the reverse complement.
CAAACGATCATCATCGGCGCCGAAGGCGACCTGGAAGTAGCAAGGGAAGTGGCGTCGTTGATGCGAGCCCGAGCTGTCATCTTAGCCGGGCAAACCAGCATCGCAGAATTGAAGGGACTGCTCTCCTGCGCATCTCTGGTCGTTTCAAACGATACCGGGACCGCGCACGTCTCGGCGGCGTTGGGCGTTCCGACGGTGGTCGTTTTTGGACCTACCGAGCACGTCTCGACACGCCCGCTCTCAGAAGTCGCAAGGGTGGTGCGGCACGATGTCGAATGCTCGCCTTGTATGTTGCGCGACTGTCCCATCGATCATCGATGCATGACTCGTGTCGAAGTTGACGATGTTTATCGGGCGTCTCGGAGCTTGATGGTCAGCCCGACAGGCTGACGGCGAGCCAAGGCTGCGATCTCAAGATCCGAAGACCTGATCGTAGACCGCGCGAATCGCTGCGGTGTGCTGCGCGAAGGTTTCCTCTAATATCTCTGCCGACGGAAGGCCCAGCGCCTGGCTGATGTCTTGAAGCGCGATCGTGGAAGTGGGTAACACCGGGCTTGGCCGATCGAGCAGCAAGCGCATCCAGTGGTCAAGGGTTCTCAGAAACGTGTATCCCTCGAACAACGAGCGCGCAGCCTCCTCGTCGAGTGCGCCTAGCTCGCCGAGATGCTTTATGAGGGCGGTCGTGCCGAGTTCAGGTGGAAAGTAAATCCGATCTCGAAGCTGCAGATACCTCGTGACGAAGTAGACATCAGCCATTCCGCCGGTTCCCCATTTGATGTTCGGACGATTCCCCCTGGTTTTCTCCTTTGCTATGCGTGCGCGCATTACCCGCAGCTCTTCGCGCAGTGAGCTGTTCCGCGAGGCTGCCTCGAAGCTGGCCTCGCATATCCGATCGCGGGCACGCCTTCCGAAATCGAGATCGCCCGCCACCTCTCTGGCTTTGAGATAGGCCGAATGCTCCCAGGACGACGCTCGACTGACGAGGTATGCGATCAGGCCGCCGAGCCCCACGGCTACGGGACCGCTTTTGCCTTCAGGTCTCAAGCGAAGGTCGCTGCGATAGAGCAGGCCCTCACGAGTAATCGACGACAGCACATGCACGAGATGTGCGGTGACTTTCGCGTAAAACTCCTGTGGATTGTTCCACTGGGCGCCACCACGCACCTGGGCCAGAACCGGCGGAGGCCAGGGCTGTTCGTCATCAAATACGATCAATAGATCGAGGTCCGATCCGTAGTCCATCCCTGCGTGGCCCAACCGGCCAAGCCCGAGAATCGCGAGTGAAAGCCGGCCTTGCTGATCGATCGCGATTCCGATCGACTCGAGAGCGATCCTCAGGGCGATACGCAACACCGCTTCAGCCAGCGCGGTTTGAGCAAGGTTAATCCCGCGTAGATGTTCACTGGCTTGTCGTTTGTAGAGCGCGGTCCGCTGTTGGGCGTTGCGCGGAATGAGTTTGCCCTCGTCAACTGACAACGGCCCGCGGACTGCGGACAAGTCCTTGTGACCTATGGCTATTACCAAACGATACCACGCGCGCCGCAAGGCGTCCGCTTTGGAAGCGAGATCCGGTTCGCGATCCACCTCTGCACTCAGAAAGGGTAAGAACTCAGTCTCATCGATAGGCGAGTCACCTTCTATTAGTGCGGTTGCGAGGCCGGGACGTGACACGAGCAGATGCGCCAGGTACTGGCTGCTGAGAACCAGGATCATCCGTTGGATGAGCAGCGGCAAATCACGCGCGTCCACCACCTGGCCGGTTGCTTGAAACTGTTCGCCGGTGTGAGTCGCCAAAGACTCGGCCCAGGCCGAGAGGTTTCGCAGCGAGCGCAGGGGATTGATCGCAGAAGGAAGCGCCGAGGCCAACACGGATATGAGGGAAGAGTCAGACGCCTTCGGCGAAAGGACCCTGATCGCCTTTTCCAGCCGGGATGCAGTTTGCTTCACAAGTCGCTCGGTCTCATCATCAACTCCTTCCGCTTCGATCGCAGGGCCACGGCCAATTTCGCCCGGAGGTTGCGAGTCACCGGTTTCGTCAAACACGCGGTCGTAAACAGCTCGCACCGCGGCAGTGTGCTTTTCAAGTTCGCTAGTGAACTGAGCCACCGGATCATCTGTTTGAGTATAGCCACAGCGCCGAGCGAGCAACTGGAGCCGGGGCCTGGCAGCCGGCAGCGTGTGCGTCTGCGCGCCGTGCTCCATCTGCAGGCGATGTTCGACAGTTCGCAGGAATGTGTAGGCGGCAGACAAGCGCGCGCGCTCGGCTTCGGTAAGGTAGTGCTTCTCAGCAAGCCGGGCGAGAACGATCAGGGTTTGCGCGGAACGCACCCAGGGCTCGCGCCCGCCGTGCTTCAATTGGAGGGCTTGCGCTATGAACTCAATCTCGCGAATGCCGCCCGGTCCCAGTTTGACATTGAATCCGCGCGCGCGGGCGGCCTGTTTCATATCGATTTTCTCTTTGGCTCGGCGCACAGCGTCCATCGTGCCGGGCACGGCTTCGGGGGTGAAAATCACATCGCGAACTGTTAGTATGAACCTCGTCACCACGGATTCGCTGCCGGCCGAGAGTCGCGCGCGAATGAGCGCTTGACGTTCCCAGTTGTGAGCGATGCTCCTGTAATAATCGGAGGCCCGGTTGACCTCCCACACCAGATCGCCGTCCCGACCGTGCGGACGCAGCCTCAAATCGATTCGATACACCGCGCCTTCGTCCGTGCTCTTGCCGATCATCCGCACCACGCGTTCGGCGACCCCGGTGAAAAATTCTTTGTTACTGATGACGGATTCGCGAGCGCGCCCGTCGCCCGAGGTATCGCCGTCCCCCGAGTAAAGAAAGAGCAGATCGATATCGGATGAGTAATTCAATTCGCGGCAGCCGAGCTTCCCCAGCGCGACGATGGCGAACTCGGCGTTTTGCATCCGTCCGCGGGCAGAGTGGGTCAAGGGCCTGCCGTGGAGGTTGACCATTTCCTGATTCGCGCGCGCAAGAGCGTGCCTCAGTATCACGTCCGCCAGGTTTGAAAGCTCCTCGGTCACTTCAGAAAGAGTGGCGACGCTCAAGCAGTCGCGCAGATAGATTCTCAGAAGTTCTCTTCGTTTGAAGCGAACCAGCCGCGTCGGGTCGTCGGCCTCGATCATTCGGGTGACAAATCGTGCGAGCTCCTCCGATAACTGCTCGGTTGATTTGACACGGTCAAAGTTATGTTCGGTCTCGCCTTTTAACCACCCGATATGTTCAGGATGGCGCAGAAGAGTCTCTGCAAGAAACGGACTGTAGCCCGCGAGAGTGAGCACGTGATACAGCAACTGAGTATTCTTTTCGAGGAGGAAACTGGAGCTGCCTTCGAGTCGCTTCAGGAAAGCGTGCGCGGCTTGCGGATCCGGTAAAGTGTTGATGAACGCATCGAGGTTACCTGTCTCGTTCCCGGGCATTATAACGATAATCTAGCACACCGGCGCCGCTGCGACGATCAACAGGCGCGATCGGCATGATACCGCTATCAGCTTGCGGCGAGGCCGCAGCATTTCTTGTACTTTCGGCCGCTGCCACAGGGACAAGGCGCGTTTCGAGGCGTACCCGCGACGACAGCGACAGGTTTCTCCTTCTGATGGAATACCCCCAGCATCATCATGCCGAACCAGACCGCGACCGCGACCGCGGGCTGCGAAAACGCATATCCGTGAAAGGCATAATACACGAAGCTCGAGCGGTCTCCGCTGAGCGTTAGTTCCTGATCAATTCGAAGAGTCGCGAGCTTGGCCCAGGCCATCACCGCAAAGACAGTCAGCACCATCATCACCGCTGCGCCCAGCAAAAGGCTTCGCAGCTTTGCGAGTATCGAGTCGGCGCGTGTCACCGCCACCAACGCGGCAAGCAAGGGCAGCCCGTATGTCACGGTGTCCAATCGAAGGCCTGAAGAATTCGTTTTTCCGTCGGGCAATGAGACCAATACCGTGATAACGCGCCCGTTAGGAACGATCGAGACGCGGCCGTCCATGAGGCTGTATATAAGATTCCCGGCTAATCCGGCGACGCTTGCAAGAACAGGCAGGACGAACCACCACAACGGAAGAAACGCCAGGTACAGGAGGACGGCGAAGAAGAGGAGTCGCGTCCACCTATGACTGCCGATGCTGAACTGCAAATCGCTCGAGCCAGATGATGAGTAGAGCGGTTGAGAGGAGGATGACGAGGGTTTGTGCGACGTAGACATGCAGTTCTTCCACGACCTCCGGGAAATATACGCCTGCATAGTACAGCCCAACCAGGCGCGCGAGATTGATCCCGTGAATTATTGGAACGCCTGTCGCGAAGCCGATCAGCCTGGCTCGCCAGGACGTCGGAAACGCGAGAACCCCCGCGAGAAAGAGGCAGGAAGCTTCTACGCCGTCACAGCCCATGGAGATGTCCAGAGAGAATCGCGGCGATATGACCTGCGTATGCTGCACCGTCGCCCCGGCGCCAAACAGGTTGATGATCGCAGCCACGGCCCTGGCCAACAGCTCGGTGTAAGGCTTGATGACTCCAATCCTGATCCCCGGAGCGACTCCAAACACCAGATAGAGGCCGCCGAAAATGAGTGCGAATAGCGCAAGGAAACGCAGCGCCTTTCTGTTTGCGTCCAGGAATGTGAGTATGTGCTGCGTCGACTGCACGGAGCTTAGCTGTAGACAGACACGAGTGACGGCCGGCTATAGATTACGTCGCCGTCCGTCACTCGTCTGATTTCTTGCTTTCTTTTCGGCGTCAATGTCGTCGCGCGGCGCCAATGAGTACGTGCGCGATAAAGGCGACCAACACTCCCGACGTCAGCGCGCCGAGCACGTCCGTCGGGCCAGCCTTTAAGGCGACCAGCGCCAATGCAATCGCGGCTTCGAGGTACAACGTAACCTTCGCCAGAAGCCGCCAGTCGATCTCCTTAGCCGGTCTCGCCAGTGTCTGTGCCGGCAAGGCGCCCGCAAGTGCCTCAGAGGCCTTGGTGCGGCCGACCATGAAGAACACGCACGCAGCGACGATCAGAAGACCCATCAATATCGCTCCCCATTCAGACAGCGTGGGAGCCCCGCCGCCTATGGTTGCAGACTGGCGAACCAGTTGCCCGCGGCAAACGCCACCCGGGCTGAGGGATGAATGCACGTTGAAATAGAACCCCCCCGGGTTTGCGATGATTGCCTGGATCTGCGCCGCACTGGCGACAATTCCTGCTTTGCTAAAAGAAGCAGCGCCGTTCACGACAGGTATCGGGCTGGCAGGCGAGATTCCTGAATCAATCCTGACTGGCCCGTTAACGCCTGAGGCTCCTTCGTGAATATGCGACAGGATTATCGAGGGCGCCCCCACGTTGTTGACGCTCCAGACGAAGCTGGCGGTGTTGGCGGTTGTGTCCAGGACAACCTGTACGTTTCCGAACGCGTTCACATCGGGGCCCGCCACTACAACCGGTGCAACTTCGAGTGAAGCGAACATCTGAGCGGTGAACACAATACTCTCGGACCTCGCAGACCGCATCATCATCGATGCCACCGCGATTACCGTAAGGGTCATCAGCGCAACCGAAGCTATGGACTTCTTCATTTTCTGCCTCCTCATTCGTGATCCCGCCTGTGATCGGCAGTTTGAATATCGGAATGAACGGAAGAACTAACGGCGAAGGTTACTCGTCGCCCGCCTCATGCGAGCCCCACGCGGACTCCGCATCGCCAAATAGTCCACCAGGAAAACTGACGTTTAAAGCCAACTAAGAAGCAACACCTATAAAGCGGATGGATGGTAATGAAATCGACCTACGAGCGCGCGACTATAGCACAATTCTGCAACCCCTTTCAAACAAAACTAAAGCCAGCGCCGGATGCTGGGGCGAGCGACGTTGATTAATGTGCAGGGTCCCGACTAAAATCTGCGAGTATCCGTGAGAGGTAATTGATGCGGCTCTTCGTCACCGGCGGCGCCGGTTTCATCGGTTCAAACTTTGTCCGCCACGTGCTGACCAATCGTCCGGACTATCGAATCGTAAACTTCGACAAGCTCACTTATGCCGGCAACCTCGACAATCTTAGAGACGTTGCTGACTACCCCTTCTACAAGTTCATTCGTGGGGACATCTGTGACCGGCGCGCTGTGGACGAAGCAATCGCCGGCGCAGATGCCGTGATAAACTTCGCCGCGGAATCGCACGTCGATCGTTCCATCGAACGGGCGGCCGACTTCATTGAGACAAATATCCAGGGGACTCAAAACCTGCTTGATGCCTCAAGAGCGGCGAAAGTATCGAGGTTCGTCCAGATATCGACGGACGAAGTGATGGGGTCGTGCCGGGATGGAGAGTATTTCACCGAGTCTTCGCCCTTGCGGCCCAACAGCCCGTACGCCGCCTCGAAGGCGGCGGCGGAACACCTCGCGCGCGCGGCACATATCACCTTCGGGTTGGACGTGGTGACGACGCGAGCCTCGAACAATTACGGTCCATATCAGTTTCCCGAGAAGCTGATTCCTCTGATGATTGCAAACGCGGTTGAAGATAAGCCGCTTCCGGTGTATGGCGACGGGCTCAACGTCCGCGACTGGCTATACGTTGAAGACTGCTGTAGGGCGATCGATGCCGTGCTTCATCGCGGGCGAACCGGCGAGGTCTACAATATCGGTTCGCGCGCCGAAAAGAACAATCTCGAGGTGGTGCGCACGCTGCTTGATTTGCTCGGCAAGCCCCATTCGCTTGTCAACTTCGTCGCAGACCGGCCGGGACACGACCGGCGCTACGCGACCGATCCCACCAAGATCGAACGTGAGTTGGAATGGCGGCCCAGCGAAACATTCGAAACCGGGATGGAGAAAACCGTGCGCTGGTACGAGAGCAATCGCGATTGGGTCGCCCGGACGCGGTCGGGCCAATACCTTGCATATTACGAGCGAATGTATGACCGGCGATAACCCGTCGCATCCGGCCTCCTGCGAGTCTGCGTTGACCGATCCGGAGATCGCGGCGGACACCTACGCAATGCACGCGGCCGATCCCGCTCTCCGGCTGTCCGAGCCCAGAAAAGTTTTGATCACCGGTGCGGGCGGGCTCCTGGGGCGCACGATGCAAGCCCGGCTTGACCTGTCCGGCTGGAAGGTCATTGCGATGCCTCACGCAGAGCTCGACATAACCTCCGAAGATGCTGTCATGCGCGCCGTCGAGGCGGTTTGTCCCGACGTATTGATCAACTGCGCGGCCACCGCCGACGTTGACCGTTGCGAGATCGAGCCCGATTGGGCTTACGCGATAAACGCAACCGGCCCGCGGCTCCTCGCTCGCGCTTGCGCGCAGGTTGGCGCCGAGATGGTTCATGTCAGCACTGACTATGTGTTCGACGGATCAAAACAAGGCTTTTACACGCAAGAGGACGAGCCGGCACCTCTCAGCGTTTATGGCCGGTCAAAACTGGCTGGCGAGCTTGCGGTGCGTGAAGAGGCCCCGCCGTCGTACGTGTTGCGCACTTCCTGGTTGTTCGGTTGCGGCGGGAAGAACTTCGGGAGCCGGGTGATTGAGTATGCGCGCCGCGGCGCGCGCCTCAAGGGGGTGACAGATCAGATCTCTATTCCGTCTTATGCCCCGGACGTCGCTGCGCGCATCGAGGAGATCGTCGGTCTCGCCCAGCACGGTCTGTATCACGTGACCTCGAGCGGGCCAACTTCCTGGTATGAATTCGCGCGGCGAGCGCTCGATCTTGCCGGGCTCGGTGACACCGAGATCGAACCGGTCACCCGTGCAGCTCTGAATCAGCGGGCGCCCCGGCCTCAAAACTCGGCGATGAGATGCCTCCGTTCCGAGAGGCTTGGACTGGAGCCGTTGCGTCATTGGAGGGATGCCCTTGCGCAGTTTGTGTCAAGCTTTTGAGTACTGCGAGATGCGCAGAACACACAGCCCCGCTAACGTAGAAAATCCTCAAGCTTGACGGACGCGTCTGTTTTCTCGTCTCTGTACTTCACGATTACGGGCATATGGATCGAAAGCCCGAGTTCGGGCCCACGTCCCTTTGTGATAGCGCGCGAACCGGGAACCACGACTGCGCCGGCGGGAATCTCGAGCGGGGCGTCCGCGGTCTTGCGATGGAACTCGTCGCGCACGAGGTCATAGACCGGCGTCCCGCCGGTCAGAATGGTCCCTGATGCGAGCACCACGCGCTCACGCACGATGGCCCCTTCATACACGCCGCAATTGCCTCCTACAAGCACGTCGTCCTCGATGATTACCGGGAGTTCGCCAATTGGCTCGAGCACACCTCCGATTTGCGCGGCCGCCGACAGGTGCACTCGTTTGCCTATCTGCGCGCACGAACCCACAAGCGCGTGCGAGTCAATCATCGTGCCGTCGTCGACGTAGGCGCCGACGTTGACGAACATCGGCGGCATGCACGTCACGCCCTTGCCTATGTAGCAGCCGTCGCGAATAGACGAGCCGCCGGGAACGATTCGTACGCCGTCCGTTGCAACGAAACGTCTCAGCGGGTAAGTATCCTTGTCGTAGAAACGAAACTGGTTGTTGATTGAGTAGTTCTCGATCCGCCCTATTCGAAAGCCGAGCAGGATCCCGCGCTTAACCCAGGCGTTCACCTTCCAGCGGCCATCGACCTTCTCGGCGGCTCGAACTTCGCCGGCATTAAGTTTCTGTTTGAACTCGCTGAATACAGCGCGATGTTCATCGGTGAACTCCGCGGGCGGGTCGTCGAAGAGTTGTTGAATTCTGGTTTCAAGGTCCATTCAGGCGTGGTCCTCACACAGGCTTTGGTTGAGAATTGGCGCTACGCGCCTCACACGAGCCTCAATTTGATCAGCACTTCGCGAAGCTTCTCTTTCGTCTCCGGCTTAACAGGAATCATTGGCAGGCGATAGACTTCTTTGATCTTGCCCATCATCGCGAGCGCGGCCTTCACCGGTCCGGGACTGGTCTCGATAAAGTTTGCTTTCATCAAAGCCCACAATTCGCGGTTCAGTCGGCGAGCCTCGTCCCAGTTGTCATCTAGGCAGGCGCGCGTCAGCGCGGTCATCTCGCCGGGCGCTTCATTCGACGCAACCGAGATCAGTCCCACTCCGCCGACCGCAATCAGCGGAAGAGTCATCGAGTCGTCGCCCGAGAGCACTTTGAAGCCAGAGGGCACTCGAGTGATGATCTCGGCGATTTGAGAGATGTCACCCGAGGCTTCTTTCACGCCGACGATATTCGGTATCTCGGCAAGGCGCGCGACGGTGTCGGGCAAGATGTTCACATTCGTTCGCGGCGGGACATTGTAGAGGATGATCGGCAGCCCGGTAGCCTCCGCGACAGCATTGAAGTGCTGAAAGAGGCCTTCCTGAGTTGGCTTGTTGTAGTAGGGGGACACCGAAAGCAACCCAGCCGCGCCAACTCGCTCGCACTCGCGCGCGAGCTTGATCACCTGCGCGGTGTTGTTCCCACCCGCGCCTCCAATCACCGGCACGCGCCCGCGAGCTTCCTCGATCACGATCTGCACAACCCGGCGGTGTTCATCGTCGTTAAGGGTTGGGCTCTCACCGGTTGTTCCGCAGGGCACGAGAAAATCGATACCCGCAGTGATCTGAAAATCGACAAAACGCCGCAAGGCATCTTCGTCAACGGAGCGGTCTTCTTTGAATGGAGTAACCAGCGCCGTCCCGCAGCCTTTAAGATTCGAAATATCAGACATATTCTCCTTTTAATCACCGGCAGATCGTTGCCCGTCCGCCCAGCGATGAGGCATCGTTTCGAATGAGGTCAAGCCCGCCCCTTTAACAACTCTTCAATGATCTCGGAGAACTCCACGAACCCTTGCCGAGTCGCGATCCACTTCGCTGCGAGCAGCGCGCCTTCTGCGAAGCCCGCGCGGCTGCGGGCGGTGTGACTGATCTCGAGCGTGTCGGCCTCGGAGTCGAATCCGAGTGTGTGTTTCCCTGGAAAGTATCCGGCGCGGGTGCTCGAAGTAGGAACATCGCGCCCGTATTCCGCTTCCACGATTCCCTTTAGAGTCAGCGCGGTTCCCGAGGGGGCGTCCTTCTTAAACTTGTGGTGTGCTTCTTCCAGAAAAGGATCGTGCGTTGCGAAGTGACTGAAAAGCTCAGCGGCATATCGCGTGATCTTAAACATCAAATTCACACCAACGCTGAAATTCGATCCGTAGACCAGACCGATCCCGCTCTCCGCAACGACTTGTCGAGCTTCGTTTAACCGGTCGTACCAGCCCGTGGTGCCGACCACCATCGGGACACGCGCGGCTGCGGCGGTCCTGATGTTCTCCATCACCACACCCGGTTCGGTGAAGTCCACGCATACGTCGGCATTGCTGAGGTTGCCTCGCGAGCCGGCGATCGGATCGATCACGCACACAATTTCGATCCGGTCGCGTTCGGCGGCTTGCTCGACCATCTTTCCCATTTTTCCGTAACCGAGCAGCGCAAGTTTCATATTTAACCCGCTGTCCGAAGCACTAGAAGACGCATTCGGTATTGACGGCGAGACTCTTGACCTCAGCCCGCGTAGGCTGATAAATGATCGTCTCCAGGCGGTCGCCGCTGCGCAAAAACTGGTAGGCGATACCCGCGGTGCTTACGTAATAATAGAAAGTCTTTTCGCGGTCCTCCGAGCATCTCTTGAACTCTGATCCCAGAACCAAATCCGACCGCCCCATCGGCGCGCTAGGTTTGAAGTAGATCGTGAACACCTTGCCGATCATCGACCTAGGTGCGCGATATATTTTCGCGAGGCTGGGAGTAAGATATGAAAAGGTCACTTCTCCCCCGTCGACTTTGAATGGGCCGACGGGCATGTCATCGGACGCATCCCGTTCTTCGCCTATCAGCCTCATCACATCGGTCCCCGAAGAGTGAAGAGGTATGATGCCCCGCCAGGAATTCTTCGCGGCCGGTGTTGAATTCCCGCTGGGAAAGGCTAGCAAGCTCAAGACGGTAACCGCCGCCAAGCGAAGCGACTGTCTTCTTACTGTCAGAGAAGTCAAAACGTGAACCATTGTGTTTAACCAAAGAACAAGTGCGATCGTTAGTCTCTTGATGCCAGTGAAACGCTTTAAGAGCCAATTGAGCCAGCACCAAGAAGTCGAGCCACATCGTGGGCAGAAGCGCGTGCGGCGCCGAAGTACTCAGTGAAACCCGATCACGAATTCTAATCGTTATAGCGCGAAACTGCCTAGTGAAAACGACGGGTTTCCGATAATTGAGGCGTCGGTGAACACGTTGCCCTAACGATGTCAAAAAACGTGAGCGCTTTTGTGACACTCTGAGTCACCTCAAGCAAGAAAAATGCGCAGAATCGCATTCTGAGTTACCCATCATGTGAATGGCCTCACGCGTGCTTGTAGTTGAGCCATAACCACGGAGGAAAACGATGCCTTTGACTTGCCCACGTTGCTCGACCGACGTGCCAGATACGGCGCTTTACTGTCCCTATTGCAACCTGCCAAAGCCTAAGCGGGGATTCACCGCCTCCGCGGAAGAGCCGAGGACGCCGCCCGCCCCAGTTGTATCTTCACGGCGTCGCGAAATGAAGAATCGACCATCGAGGCGTACCAAGAACACGAAGCGTACCGAGAAGGCGACGCGCTCGCGGAGTTTCAAAGTGCCCGCGGTCAGTGCGCTTGTAGCGCTCCTTGGCATCGTCGTTTACGTTTTTGTGGTTCCTCTTGTCTATTCTACTGTTGCCGAGCCCAAGGCGATCCTGGCTTCGCTTGAGAAGCTGCGCCGGGCGCCGTCCAACGAGGAAGGTCTCACGATCGACGCACGCCTGTCTCGCGACGTTGAAAGATCGCGCCGCGTTGGTAACCTCGTCGAATATCAAGGGTGGACCGTGAAGCCAATCAAGGGAACCAAGAGCAAAGTGCTTCTGGTCTTTTCTTACGACGAGAGAGACAACCAGCAGCAGCGCGCCGAATGGCTCGCGGATCTTACTCACAACACGTTCACTCCTCAGAATGAACTGGCGGTCTCGATATCACAGTAGCCGGGACTAGATGGTTTGGTCAGGTATTTTGTGCCTCACGTGTCGCCGTGTTTGAAAGCCTCGTTGTCCAGCGCTCTCACGCCGATTGTTCCCTGCTGCGCAGACCCCCGCGGGGGGACTTGCGGACTCGGCGGTCACCTGCCCTTCAAAGCTTCTATTCGCTCGGCTACCTTTTCTGCAGCCGCGCGCTCCGGAGCTTCTCGAGTGAATTCTTGCCATTCGGTTATCGCCTTCTCGCGTTGATTCGTCTCTTCGTAAAGAAGGGCCAGTTCGCGATGACATACGGGGCACGCGGCATTGGAGAACTGGATCGCTTTTAGCAGGAGCTCCTGCGCCTTCGCGGTTTTGCCCTTGTTCCACATCGATCGGGCGTGCTCGACCAGACCGAGGAGTTTTGGGTCCGCAAACTCCGTATCGCCGCGCGCGCGAGCAAGGGCCGATAGAGCTTTGCGGTTGTCCGGTCGGAGCTGAAGCGAGATTTGAGCCTCGCGGGCTGCCCCGGAATTGTCTCCTTCCGCCAAAAGCGCCTCAGCCATCAACCAGCGAGCATTGTAGAAATTCGGATCCCATTGAATCGCCTGGCTCGCATATGCGTGCAGCTTTTCAATGTTCCCGTCAAGCAGCTCGATATAAGCAAGGAGGACGTAGTTGGATTCAGGCGTGAGCGTGTGCGCGAGTGACTTCAAGGCATGCGCTCTTGCATTCCCTAGCGCCCACGATCTACGAGCCACTGTGCTCCTGCCGGTATCGCCCGAACCTCCATTTGATTCCTCGGCCCGCGGAGTGCGTTCCGCATAAGCTGCCAATAGCCGCGCGAACAGAAAATCATAAGCCCCGGTCGCTTCCATGCTGCGAGTAGCTCGCTGGCCGTTTGCCCGCATTCCCTCAAAATCATCCGATGAAACTGAATCCGAGGAACGTTTCATAGCTGAGTCTGCAATCGCAAGAGATGTCGAGAACCACACCGCCGCAACGACGACAGCAAGGGAAAAGGCAGCCGTGGTTCGTGCTGCAAAGTTGAGCGCAGCATGCGAACCTCGTTTTGGAACTCGTGGCTCAGCGCCTGGGGTCTCTTTGTTGATCGTTACGTTCGACGCTACCGACGCGAGCGCCATCAGCGCGAAGAAGTACAGGCCAGTCGGAATCTGGTCGTAGATGAAGAAATTATGCACGCAGACGGCCGTGAGGGAAGAAATCAAACCGGTGACGACGAATCTGGTCTGCGGATCTGAAGCGCCGCGCCGCGACTTCAGCAACAGCCTGAATGCGATCACTATCATCGCAAGGTAGGCAAGGGCTCCCGGAATGCCGAAGCAGATGGCCGCGTCGAGATAAGAGTTATGCGAGCTCTCGTTGTTGATCGTTGACGCGAACATCGCGAGCTCCCGGGACTTGTAAGCGAGGAAAGTTCTGCTGAAGCCTTCGGGCCCGCAGCCAATCAGCGCAAATGCGGGTAGCATGTGGGCGGAATCGCGCCATAAAATCATTCGACCCGATCCAGTGAGCCGGTCTGATGCAAACGAGCGAACGCGCGCGCTTATATTGCTAGAAGCGGAACTCGCAATGATAACAATCGCCGCGATCAAGATCATTGCAGCAGCGACAGCGGCTCTTATGCGCTTGCCCTGCCTTGCTGACTCGCGCGTTGCGCGATGTGCGCTCAACTCGAGGACGGCGAATGTTGTCACGCCCGCCAGCAGCCCAACCCATGCGCCTCGTGCACCGCTGAAGATTATCGCCGCAATGGACAGCGCGGCCGCAGCGAGTGCAAAGCGCCTGGGGCGCCCGCGCGATGCAATCGCCAGCGCCGCGGCAATCGGTGTTGTGTACAAGAGGAAGTTGCCCAGATAGTTTGAATGTCCAAGCGTTCCGTTTACTCGGACGACGGGACCGCTTGGCGAGCTGAATGTGTAGGAGGCAGCCGGGAGGAAGGGGTCGCGGCCAACAAACTGCGCGGCTGCATACGCCGCAACGATCAAACCCACACTCGCCATAATCCACAAAAGCGTCAACAGTCGCTTCGAATTGTTGCCTACGGCCACTACCAACCCGACAAACAAAATGAAAAAGCATAAACGACTTATCAATCCCATCTCGTTCTGGTAGCTCCCAAACAGCGATGCGAGAGGCTCTACTCCCAAAAGGGTCGACGTTGCGACCGCAAGAAAATATATGAACACCAGCGCGACGTACCTGGATTTGAGTACGCCGAGCAATCGCCTCGAACTATCGTTCGCGGCAATCACGGAGAGGAGAAACAGAATCGCTGAAGAGCCGACTATCAGGACTACAAACTTAGGCAATATGAACGTTCGATAGACCGCAGTGGTGAACACTAGAGGGACAAGTGCGAGCAGCAATCCGCAAATCCAAAAAAGAACTTGCTGAAGCCGCCCATCGGCTGGGGCGCTCGCCCCACTTGATCGCCTCTTGCTCATAATCGAGTCTCCGTCAGATCTGCCGAAGATGTACTGGCTCTCGTTCTGCCCTTACGAGTGACATTTAGTTCGGGGCGCACATTCTGAGCCGGTCTCGCCAGTTCTGCTCCGGCCCCTGCGGTCGGATCTCTTATGATTACTTTCTCTTGAACTCTGAGCGCCATGACTTGAGCCGATCTTGCCTCGGACGCTGTTGTAGCAAACCATCTTCGGTTGGCAAGCGCAACCTCTTCGCTTGAAGGGGAGGGCTGCGATCCTGTGGCTGGGTTGAGTTTCTGGTTGACCTGGAGCTTCTGAGCGACTAGAATCCCGCGACAGAATAAGTTGCAGAGCGCCAATAAGAAAGGGAGAGAATTGATGGCATTCAACACTGGTCGTGCTAAGCGAATAGGAGGAGTTATTCTGGAGGTCGCCCTCGGCGTTTTCTTGGTGACGATACTCGTCAGCGCGTTAGGGACGCCGGAAAGCCAGGCTCGCTCGGCGTCGGGCCCCGCAAAAAAGGCCGCCCGAGCCGGTAGATCTGCAACCGAGACATTGCTGCCTATGCAGGGCACGCCTCCCTGCACGATTACCTGTCCGTCAAGTGTTACTGCTACAGCATCCGCGGCGTGTCCGTTTGCCGCGGCGGGAGTAGTGACCTACCCGGCGCCCACCACGACTGGTGACTGCACGGTAGTGGTGTGCACTCCACCCTCGGGATCTCCGTTTCCTGTTGGTTCGACGACCGTCACCTGCACCACCACCGGGGGAGACGGCTCTTCAAACCCCGGGGAGACGGTTCAATGCGGCTTCACCGTTTCGGTCTTCGGACTGTGCTTACAGGATGATGGAAACCCAGGGAATGTGGTTTTGTTCAATCCGTTTACCGGGGCGTATCAGTTCTGCTGCAACGGGGTTGTAATCGCGTCGGGAACCGGTACCACGTCCGTTAAGGGCTGTGTCGTCGAGATCCAGCACAACCCGGGCAGCTACCGCGTGCTAATCAAGGCTGACACGTCAGTCAAAAGAGGCACGGCGTCGCTTCAAAAACCCCCCGGCGTCTCGAGCTGCATCATCTACGATCGGAACATGGCTAACAACACTTGTGCTTGTCCAGCAGTGGCTCCGCCGCCCCAGATGTAATAAGGAGTCAATCGCCGCCGTTTTCGCCCGGGGCGGAGAGCCTCGAATAGCGTTTTAAAGAGAAAGGGACGGATGCTTTTCCTAAAGCCTCCGTCCCCAAGCTTTTCCGTTCGAGTTGTTCTTATATCGAAGCCTTAGTCTCCCACCTCTTTAGCCTCGGCTTTGACATCTTCGCCAGAGGGGACTTCTGCACCTTCGTACTCCAACTCTTCTGCCTGCTGGGTTCTATCGGGTTCCAACTTGATCTGCCGGTAGTACTCCATGCCGGTGCCGGCGGGAATCAACCGGCCCATGATCACGTTCTCCTTGAGACCGCGGAGGTAGTCGACTTTGCCGCTTATTGCAGCTTCGGTCAGCACCCGAGTGGTCTCCTGGAAGGACGCCGCCGAAATGAATGATTCAGTCGAAAGCGAAGCCTTCGTGATCCCAAGCAGCAACGGTTCCATCGAAGCCGGTTTTCCGTCTTCCGAGATTACTCGCTCGTTCTCGTCCTGGAAGCGGAACCGGTCGACCATGTCTTCGAGCAGGAACTCGGTGTCACCCACATCCTTTACCCGAACCCATCGGAGCATCTGCCGAACGATTACCTCGATGTGTTTGTCGTTGATGTTGACGCCCTGCAGACGGTAGACCTCTTGAATCTCGTTGACGAGGTATCGTTGCAACTCTTCGATACCGCGCACCGAGAGGATGTCGTGGGGATTCAGCGGACCGTCCATAAGCGGTTCGCCCGCTCGGACCCAATCACCTTCCTGCACGTTGATGTGTACGCCACGAGGAATCGAGTATTCTCGCTTCTCCCCGTCGGGCGCCTCGACCAACACCCGGCGCAGACCCTTGAGGACCGGGCCGAACTTTACTACGCCGTCGATTTCGGTCATAACCGCGGTCTCGCGTGGCTTTCGGGCTTCGAACAGCTCGACTACGCGCGGCAGACCACCGGTTATGTCCTTGGTCTTCGTCGTCTCCTTCGGGATCTTTGCAACGACATCGCCGGGCGCGACTCGCACGTGCTCTTTCTCTTCCTGAGTCTTCGAAGCCGTCGCACCTCGCTTCTTCTTCCAGTCATCGTAATCGGCTACGAGCAGGTTCGCGCGAACCGGCATCTGGTAAGTGCGAAGCACCTTGTTCCTTTCATCCCGAATCTCGATCCTCGGCTGGCGTTTTTCATCCGGCGAGTCCATGACCACCAGGTGTGACAGGCCGGTGACCTCGTCGACTTCTTCGCGGACCGTCACGCCTTCAATCAGGTCTTTGAATGTCACTGTGCCAGCTTCTTCGGTCAGAATCGCAAACGTAAACGGGTCCCACTCCGCAAGCTCCTGTCCTTCCTCGACCCGCTGCCCATCGGTTACCTTGAGCGTTGCGCCGTAGTTGATCTGATACCGCTTCAGTTCTCGGCCGCGCTCATCGATAAGGACGATGGTGCCGTTTCGGTTCATCGCCACCAGATCGCCCTCTCGATTGCGGACTGTCTTCAAGTCTTCGAACTTCACCGTGCCCGAAACGATGGCTTCGTGCTTGGTGATTTCACCGACGCCGCCGGCGACTCCGCCGATGTGGAACGTTCGCATCGTAAGCTGAGTGCCAGGCTCACCAATTGATTGAGCGGCGATTACGCCTACGGCCTCGCCCAGCTCGACCATTCTGCCTGTCGCCAGGTTTCGGCCGTAGCACTTCACACACACGCCGCGACGCGACTCGCACGTCAGCACCGAGCGGATGCGCACGCGTTCGATTCCGCCGGCCGCCTGGATCATCCCTGCAAGGTCCTCGGTGATCTCCTCGTTAGACTCGACGATCACCTCGCCGGTAATCGGGTCGCGCACGTCATCAAGCACAACCCGCCCGATGATTCTGTCGCGCAACGACTCGATCTCTTCGCCGCCTTCGATGATTGCCGTCGCCCAGATACCCTTGAGCGTGCCGCAGTCGGGTTCGCTGACGATCACGTCCTGGGCCACGTCAACAAGCCGGCGTGTTAGATACCCTGAATCGGCGGTCTTCAGAGCGGTGTCGGCCAATCCCTTACGAGCGCCGTGGGTTGAGATGAAGTACTGAAGCACGTTCAGTCCTTCCCGGAAGTTCGCGCGAATAGGCGTCTCGATGATTTCGCCAGAGGGCTTGGCCATCAACCCACGCATCCCTGCGAGCTGTCGAATCTGCTGCTTTGATCCCCTCGCGCCGGAATCTGCCATGATGAGGATCGGATTCATCTCGCCGGACTCGGCTTCCCGGCGGTTCATCTCGTTGAACATCGCCTCGGCGACCTTCTCGGTCACGTCGGACCAGATGGCGATCACCTTATTGTAACGCTCGCCGTTGGTGATGATTCCTTCCTTATACTGGTTTTCGACTTCGGCAACTTCGTTCTGGGCCTGCTGAACCAGATCGACTTTGACCGGAGGCGTGACCAGGTCATCGACGCCGATTGAAATGCCCGCCTTGGTCGCGTACAGGAAGCCGAGGTCCTTCACCTTATCGAGCAGCCTCACCGTCTCGGCGTGGCCGAGCCTCAAGTGACAATAGTTGACGAGCGACGTCAGGCCTTTCTTCTTGAGTGTGCCGTTGATGTAAGGCATCTCCTCCGGCATGTGCCCGTTGAAGATCACGCGGCCAACCGTCGTGTCGATCACCCGGTTCTTTAGCGATCGAACAGTCGCGCGAATTATGTCCTGATCGTCGCGTTCGTGCTCGAGGTCGATGATCTCACCCGAATACAAAAGCTTGATCGGCGTCTGAGTATGGACCTCTGTTGCGTCGAGCGCGAGCAGCACTTCATCGGCCGACGCGAACTTACGTCCCGCGAACTTGTCGTCCTTCTTGTCCTTCGTAAGGTAGTAGCAACCCAGAACGATGTCCTGCGTTGGGACTGCGATGGGCTGCCCGTTCGCCGGCGAGAGAATATTGTTTGAGGCCAGCATCAAAACGCTCGCTTCTACCTGAGCCTCAGGAGAAAGCGGAATGTGCACGGCCATCTGATCCCCGTCGAAGTCGGCATTGAAGGCTGTACAAACAAGCGGATGAATCTTGATGGCCTTGCCTTCTACGAGTACCGGCTCGAACGCCTGAATTCCCAGACGGTGGAGCGTCGGCGCTCGGTTTAACAGCACCGGGTGCTCGCGGATGACTTCTTCGAGTATGTCCCAAACAACAGGCTCCTGCCGCTCGACCATTTCTTTCGCCTGCTTGATCGTGGCAGCGTACTGCTTCTTCTCCAGCAGGTTGTAGATGAACGGCTTGAACAACTCGAGCGCCATCTTCTTCGGCAGACCGCATTGATGAAGCTTCAACTCGGGACCGACCACGATTACCGAACGGCCCGAGTAATCGACACGTTTGCCCAGAAGATTCTGGCGGAAGCGGCCTTGTTTGCCCTTCAGCGTGTCGGAAAGGGACTTGAGCGGACGATTGTTCGCACCTCGGAGCACGCGCCCGCGTCGACCGTTGTCAAACAACGCATCGACGGCTTCCTGAAGCATGCGCTTCTCGTTGCGTACGATTACTTCGGGCGCCTTCAGCTCCATCAGTTTCGAGAGTCGGTTGTTGCGATTGATCACACGTCGATAGAGATCGTTCAGATCGCTGGTTGCAAAGCGTCCGCCATCCAACGGAACCAGGGGGCGAAGCTCCGGCGGAATCACCGGGATCACATCGAGGATCATCCAGTCCGGATGATTGCCGGAACGTCGAAATGCGTCGACCACCTTTAGTCGTTTCGAGAACTTGAGCTTCTTCTGCTGTGAAGTCTCCTCCTTCATTCGTTGGCGCATTTCGGCGGAAAGCTCGTCGACATCCACCTTCTGCAGCAGCTCTTTGATTCCCTCGGCCCCCATCCTCGCGATGAATCGACCCGGGAACTCTTGCACCAACTGGCGGTAACGATCGTCTGGCAGCAACTCGCGTTCTTTGAGCTCGGGCACGTCTCCAGGATCGATCACTATGTAAGACTCGAAATAGAGCACCTTTTCGAGCTCGCGAAGCGGTATGTCGAGCAGGTGACCAATTCGCGAGGGAAGCCCCTTGAAGAACCATACGTGCGAGCATGGGCTCGCGAGTTTTATATGGCCGAGTCGTTCACGCCGGACCTTGGATTGAGTTACCTCAACCCCGCACTTATCACACACAACGCCGCGGTGCTTCATCCGCTTGTACTTACCGCACAGGCACTCCCAGTCCGTGACGGGTCCGAATATCTTTGCGCAGAAGAGTCCGTCACGCTCGGGCTTGAATGTTCTGTAATTGATCGTCTCGGGCTTCGTGACTTCACCATGAGACCAACCGAGGATTTTCTCCGGTGAAGCCAAACTTATTCTTATAGCTTCGAAATCAGGCGCGAGGTTCGTTTTCTCTTGGTGTGTCCTAAACATTCTTTTTACCTTCCTTGATTAGCGATCCGTTAAACGTGATGCGTGAGCAAGCAACGCTGACGCATCACTCTTCACGAATCATTCCGCCACGACTTCTTCCACTTCTTCGCTACGGCGCATCAGTTCGACGTCCAAACAGAGCGACTGAAGCTCTCGGATCAAGACGTTGAACGACTCGGGCACGCCCGGATCGAAGTCGGCTTCGCCTTTCACTATCGCTTCGTAGATCTTCGACCGGCCGGCAACGTCGTCCGACTTTGCGGTCAGAAGCTCCTGAAGGATGTGCGCCGCGCCATATGCTTCCAGCGCCCACACCTCCATTTCTCCGAAGCGCTGGCCGCCGAACTGGGCCTTGCCCCCCAGCGGCTGCTGCGTGATCAGCGAGTACGGCCCAATCGATCGCGCATGTATCTTGTCATCGACCAGGTGTGAGAGCTTCATCATGTAGATGTAGCCCACGGTCACCTTCTGCTCGAACGGCTCGCCGCTCATTCCGTCGTAGAGAACGGTCTTGCCCGATGTTGGCAGGCCGGCGTATTCGAGCAGCTTCTTGATCTCGGCTTCGTGAGCGCCGTCAAACACGGGTGACGCATATGGGATCCCGTCGACAAGCAATCGCGCGTGATCGACGACGTCGGCGTCGGACATGGACGCGATTCGCTCCTGCCACTCCGAGCTGGTCAGCACGTCGCGGTAGATCTTTCGAATGGCATCGGCGCGGTTGCCGTCGGATAGCAAGTCGGCGATCGTCTGCCCGATCGCCTTTGACGCCCATCCGAGGTGAGTCTCGAGGATCTGACCGACGTTCATGCGCGACGGCACGCCAAGCGGATTGAGCACGATTTCTACCGGCGTTCCGTCCGGCAGATAAGGCATGTCCTCTTCCGGAAGGATCCGCGCGATTACGCCCTTGTTGCCGTGCCGTCCGGCCATCTTGTCTCCGACCGACAGCTTGCGTTTCATCGCGATGAAGACCTTGACCATCTTGATCACGCCCGGCGGCAGTTCATCGCCCTTCTTCAGTTTCTCGATATTCTCGTGATGAAGCTGCTGCTGGACCTTCACCTGACGCTCGGTGCGTCGCTCAATCTCACTGATCTCGGCCTGCACGTCGATTCGAGAGCTGGTGATCTCGATCTTGCGCAGGGCGCCAATCTCGAGTTGGGCGAGTTCTTCGCGGGTCAGTTTCGTTCCCTTCGGGAGCAGCTTCTTGTTCTTGTAGACCAGGTCGTCGGCCAGACGCTGCCCGTCGAGCAACTCGAAGATCCGCTTGTTACGCTCATCCTCGAGAATTCTGATTTCGTCCCTGACGTTCTTTTCGAGTTTCTCTTCCTCGGCGTGTTCGATCGACAGCGAGCGCTCGTCTTTTTCGGCGCCTTTTCGAGTGAACACTTTCACATCGACGACGGTGCCGTCGATTCCAGGCGGGCAGGTGAGGCTTGCATCGCGAACATCGCCCGCTTTCTCTCCGAAGATCGCGCGCAGCAGTTTCTCTTCGGCGGTCAGCTGGGTTTCGCCCTTGGGCGTTACCTTACCTACCAGTATCGAACCGGGTTTCACTTGCGCACCGATGCGGATGATTCCCGAATCGTCCAGATCGCGAAGCGCTGATTCAGAGACGTTGGGAATGTCGCGTGTGATCTCCTCGGGGCCGAGCTTGGTATCCCGCGCTTCCACTACATATTTTTCGATATGAATAGAAGTGAAACGATCTTCCTGAACGAGGCGTTCGGAGATCAGGATGGCGTCTTCGAAGTTCCCGCCTTCCCATGAAAGGAATGCTACAACAGCATTCTGGCCGAGCGCCAGTTGGCCGCTCTCAGTGGACGAAGAGTCGGCGATAATATCACCCTTCTTGATCTTTTGGCCCTTCACAACTGCAGGGCGTTGATCGATACAGGTGCTTTGATTGGATCGCTGGTACTTGCGCAACTGATAAGTGTGGCTGCCGCCTCTTTCCTTGACGGTAATTGTGTTACCCGTAACGGACGTTACCTCACCGTCAGCTTCTGCCACTACCACCTGACCGGAGTCAAGCGCGGCGTGATATTCCATGCCTGTGGAAACAAGCGGGATTTCGGGGCGGATAAGCGGAACAGCCTGCGTCTGCATGTTCGCGCCCATCAAGGCGCGGTTGGCATCATCATGCTCAAGGAAAGGAATCAAAGCGGCGCTGATACCTACGACCTGATGTGGGGCGACATCCATGTAATCAAGGGATTCCGGTGTAGAGAAGATAAAACCGGAGTGGTAACGACAGGATACACGATCGCGCACAAACTCCTTATTTTCGGTCAACGGAGCATTTGCCTGGGCGATCACATATTTATCTTCTGCATCGGCAGAGAGGTAATCGAACTGATCGGAAACATATGGAGCAATGGCAACAGGGGCGCCGGTCTTGGCGATCCTCTTCATCATTTTCGCG